>JAIOIW010000075.1 GCA_019912385.1 Notoacmeibacter sp.
ATGCCGGCGATGATGGCGACGAGCGTCGCGCGCGGGCCGGCGTCGGAAAACTGGCCGGACAGCAGGATCGTTGCGGAAATCGCACCAGGCCCGGCGATCAGCGGAATGGCCAGCGGAAACACCGCGATGTTCTGGACGACATGGTCGGCGACGGCCTTCTCGGCCGTGCTTTCGTGGCGCTGCTGGCGCCGCTCGAAGATCATCTCGAAGGCAATCCAGAACAGCAGCAGCCCACCTGCGACGCGAAAGGCGGCCAGCGAGATTCCGAACAATGCGAGGATTGCCGTGCCCGCAACGGCGAACAATGCAAGTACGCCGAAAGCGATGACCCCGGAGCGAATGGCGACCTGCGCGCGTTGCACCTTGCTCATGCCGCCGGTCAGCGCCAGGAACAGCGGCGCGAGGCCCGGCGGGTCGATCGTGACGAGCAATGTCGCCAGCGCTTTCAGCAGCAGATCGGTGTCGGGCATTTCGATCTCTTTCGATTGCGGGCCGCACTTGGCCGAACCCGTTGGAAAACCGGCTGCGCAATTGGAACGGCGGGTGCGAATCCTATATACCGTGCAACAGTGATTCCAATAATGATCGTGACATATCTTGACTGACCAGACCACGCCCGGCGGATTGCCCGAGGGCATCGAACCGATTTCAATCATCGAGGAGATGCAGCGCTCCTATCTCGACTACGCGATGAGCGTGATCGTGAGCCGCGCGCTGCCCGACGTTCGCGACGGATTGAAGCCGGTGCACCGGCGCATTCTCTATGCCATGCATGAGAGCGGCTACCACTGGAACCGCAAATACGTGAAGTCGTCGCGCATCGTCGGCGATGTCATGGGTAAGTATCACCCCCATGGCGACGCGGCGATCTACGACGCCATGGTGCGCATGGCCCAGGACTGGTCGCTGCGCGTGCCGCTGATCGACGGGCAGGGCAATTTCGGCTCCATCGACGGCGATCCGCCGGCGGCCATGCGCTACACCGAGTCGCGGCTGGCCAAGGTGGCGCACGAACTTCTGGAGGACATCGACAAGGACACCGTCGATTTCCAGGAGAACTACGATTCTTCCGGCAGGGAACCGCGCGTCGTGCCGGCGCGGTTTCCCAACCTGCTGGTCAATGGTTCCGGCGGCATCGCCGTCGGCATGGCGACAAACATCCCGCCGCACAACCTGGGCGAACTCGTCGACGGCTGTGTCGCGCTGATCGACAATCCGGCGATCGAACTCGGCCAGCTCATGGAAATCATTCCGGGACCGGATTTTCCGACCGGGGCCATCGTGCTTGGCCGCTCGGGCATCCACTCCGCCTATTCGACCGGCCGCGGCTCGATCGTCATGCGTGGCAGGACGTCCATCGAACCGATGCGCGGTGACCGCGAGGCGATCATCATCACCGAGGTTCCCTACCAGGTGAACAAGGCCTCGATGATCGAGAAAATGGCCGAACTGGTGCGCGACAAGCGCATCGAGGGCATTTCCGACATCCGCGACGAATCCGACCGCCAGGGCTACCGGGTGGTGATCGAGCTGAAGCGCGACGCGGTGGCCGATGTCGTGCTCAACCAGCTCTACCGTTTTACCCCGCTGCAAACATCGTTCGGCGCCAACATGGTGGCGCTCAACGGCGGCAAGCCGGAACTGATGACGCTGCTCGACATGCTGCGGGCATTCGTCGCCTTCCGCGAGGAAGTCGTCAGCCGCCGCACCAAGTTCCTGCTGCGCAAGGCGCGCGATCGCGCCCACGTGCTGGTGGGCCTGGCAATCGCGGTCGCCAATATCGACGAGGTGATCCACCTCATCCGCCACGCGCCAGATCCTGCGACCGCGCGCGAGCAGCTGATGGAGCGCCGCTGGCCTGCCAAGGATGTGGAGCCGCTGATCCGTCTGATCGACGATCCCCGCCACAAGGTCAACGAGGACGGCACCTACAACCTGTCGGAAGAACAGGCGCGCGCCATCCTTGAACTGCGGCTGCAACGCCTGACCGCGCTCGGCCGCGACGAGATCGCCGACGAGTTGAACAAGATCGGCGCGGAGATCCGCGATTACCTGGAGGTTCTCTCTTCCCGCGCCCGTATCCAGCAGATCGTCAAGGACGAACTCACGGCCGTTCGCGATGAATTCGCCACGCCCCGCCGCACGGAGCTCGCCGAGGGCGGCCCGGACATGGACGACGAGGACCTGATCGCCCGCGAGGAAATGGTCGTCACCTTCTCGCACCAGGGCTATATCAAGCGCGTGCCGCTCTCCGTCTATCGCGCGCAGCGACGCGGCGGCAAGGGCCGCGCCGGCATGGCAACGAAAGAGGAGGATTTCGTTACCCGGCTGTTCGTGGCCAACACGCACACGCCGGTGCTGTTCTTCTCCTCGCGCGGGATCGTCTACAAGGAAAAGGTCTGGCGCCTGCCGATCGGCACGCCGCAGTCGCGCGGCAAGTTCCTGCGCAACATGCTGCCGCTGCAGGACGACGAACGCATCACCTCCATCATGCCGTTGCCGGAAGACGAGGAGAGCTGGGGCGAGCTCGATGTCATGTTCTCGACGACGCGAGGCACGGTACGCCGCAACAAGCTCTCCGATTTCGTCCAGGTGAATCGCAACGGCAAGATCGCGATGAAGCTGGAGGATGACGGCGACGAGATCCTCGCCGTCGACACCTGCACCGATACCGATGACGTGGTGCTGACGACATCGGCCGGCCAGTGCATCCGTTTCCCGGTTACCGACGTGCGCGTCTTTGCCGGGCGCAACTCGATCGGCGTGCGCGGTATCGCACTCGGCGAGAAGGACAAGGTCATCTCCATGGCGATCCTGGCCGGCATGGACGCCAGCCCCGCCGAGCGGGCCACCTATCTGAAGCTGGCTGCCGCAGAACGGCGCTCGGCCGATAGCGAGGCGGAAGAAATTGCGCTCACCGGCGAGGATGCCGGCGAGGAAACAGAACTCTCGCCCGAGCGCTACGAGGAGCTCAAGGCGCGCGAGCAATTCGTGCTGACGATCTCCGAATACGGTTACGGCAAGCGCTCATCGTCCTACGATTTCCGGGTCACGGGCCGCGGCGGCAAGGGCATTCGCGCAACGGACATCTCCAAGACCGACGAGATTGGGCAACTGGTCGCGGCCTTCCCGGTCTGCGATAGCGACCAGATCATGCTGGTCACCGATGCCGGCAAGGTCATCCGCGTTCCCATCGGCGGTATCCGGATTGCGAGCCGAGCGACCAAGGGCGTCACGATCTTCAAGACGGCCGAGGGCGAGAAGGTGGTTTCCGTGGAGCGGATTTCCGAGCCGGAAGGCGAGGATGAGGACGAGGCCGCGACGGAAGACGCGGCCAATGGCGACAACGGCGCCGAGACTTCAGATGGCGGAGGAGAGACGCCCGAAACCTGAGCGTGAGGCGTCGGGTTCTGCGTGTCCGCGCGGTATCGACGAAACTGCGGCGCGGGCACGCTGGGCTTCATGGTGAAGCGCGAACGCGGTTGCGATCAGCATGGTAACTGTCATGGCGCCGGCAAGCATGATGATAATCATCGGTCGGGCCTCCTTGTTGACCGAACTAGCTCATGAAACCATGGAAGGTTTCAAATAACCGTTCATCAAATATGCGCGATTTTACTTGAATGACCGGTGATGACCGCATTCATCTGGCGTTCATGTTGGCAGACACATGAAATCGCGCATTTTCAGCCGGCGGTGCGAAGACCGAATTGCCTTTGGGCACACACGAGGCTAGAAGCCGCTGATGAGCGAAAGAATTGCCATTTATGCGGGATCGTTCGATCCCCTGACCAACGGCCACCTCGACGTGCTGCGCGGCGCCCTGGCGATCGCGGACACGGTCTTCGTGGCGATCGGCATCCACCCGGGCAAGAAGCCGCTGTTCTCCTTCGAGGAGCGCCTGGCACTGATCGAGCAATCGGCCGATACGGAACTCGGGGCGCAGGCGGAAAATATCCGCATCGTCGCCTTCGACGGCCTGCTGGTCGACGCGGCCCGCCAGCACAACGCGTCCATCCTCGTACGCGGTCTGCGCGACGGGACGGATCTCGACTACGAGATGCAGATGGCCGGCATGAACGGCACCATGGCGCCCGAGCAGCAGACGGTCTTCCTGCCGGCAAATCCGGCGGTGCGCACGATTACCGCCACATTGGTGCGCCAGATCGCATCAATGGGCGGCGATGTGCGCCCCTTCGTTCCCGCCTGCGTCGCCGCGGCGCTCGCAGAAAAATTCTGAATTCGGAGCACTTTCAAATGAACCTGCGTTGGATCGTCACCGGTCTCGTCGTTTGCGCGCTCGCGCTTGCCGCAGCATTCCTGTTCTGGCCGCGCCCGGCCTCCATCCAGCCGGAAGTCGCCATCAAGCCGGTTGCCGGCGATCAACTCGTCATCACATTGAAAGACGGCGATGTGACCATCGACCTGCGGCCCGACCTCGCGCCCAAACACGTCGAGCGGCTCAAGGCCCTCGCCGCGGCGGGCGAATACGACAATGTCGCCTTCCACCGCGTGATTGATGGTTTCATGGCGCAGACCGGCGATGTCCAGTTCGGCGACATGGAAGAGGGCTTCAATCCCGCACGCGCCGGCACCGGCGGCTCCGAAATGGCGGACCTGCCGGCGGAATTTTCCGCCGAACCGTTTGCCGAGGGCGTGGTCGGCATGGCGCGTTCGGCAAGTCCCAACTCGGCAAACTCGCAATTCTTCATCATGTTCGCGCCGGCACCCCACCTTAACGGCCAGTACACGGTCGTCGGGCGGGTCGTCAGCGGGATGGATCACGTCCACGCGATCAAGAAGGGTTCGCAGGCCGCCAACGGAGCGGTCACCGACCCCGACCGCATAATCAGGGTCAGGATCCAATAATATGACTGGAATGGTCGGGGCGGATATGCGCGGCCTACTTCGTCGCAATCCCCTTCAAGGCATCAAGGTGCGCGTGGAAAGCGCGCAGTAAACGGAATACGAAAGGAAAAAACCGATGGCTGAAATCAAGGACCCCGAAAACGCGCTGATCATGGAAACCACCAAGGGCAAGGTGGTGATCGAGCTGTTCCCGGATCTCGCGCCGGGCCATGTCGCCCGCATCAAGGAACTGGCGCGCGATGGCGCGTATGACGGCGTCGTGTTCCACCGCGTGATCGACGGCTTCATGGCTCAGACCGGAGACGTCAAGTTCGGCAA
>JAIOIW010000076.1 GCA_019912385.1 Notoacmeibacter sp.
CCGCGGCCGAGCTTGATATTGTGGCCCTTCACCACGATCTGGTCGTGGCCCTTGTGGGCGTGGATCTGGCGCTTGATCGAATGGACATCGGCAATCGCGGCGTAATCCATGTATTTGCGCCAGACATAGGGCTGCAGTTCCTTCAGGAAGGCTGCTCCGGCCGCGATGTCGCCAGCGATCGGGCGCGCCTTGATCATGGCCGCACGCTCCCAGTTCTGACCGCGACTTTCGTAGTAGATCAGCGCCGCCTCGACCGGCAGGGCCAGCGGTGTCGAGCCTGGATCCGGCCGCAGGCGCAGATCGGTGCGAAAGACATAACCGTGTTCGGTTCGGTCCTGCAGAATGCGCAACATGCGGCGTGTCAGGCGAACGAACAGGTCTCCTGCCTCCCAGGGATCGGAAACGGCGGGAGCCGCCGGATCGAACAGGGCGATCAGGTCGATATCGGAGGAATAGTTGAGCTCGCAGGCACCGAGCTTGCCCATGGCAAGCAGAATCCACCCCGAGCCCTTCTGCGGATTGTCGGGATCGGGCAATTTCAACTTGCCGCGGCCATGGGACTCGCGCAACAGAAAGGACGCTGCGGCGCCGACGGCGGCATCCGCCAACCGGCTCAGCCTCGCCACCGTGATTTGCGTGGCGCCGCCTTGGGCCAGGTCGTCCAACGCGATGAGGGCATGGGCCTCGCCCTTCAGACGGCGCAATTGTTCCATCACGCCGGCTTCTGTCGCATCCGGAGCCATGCCGACATTCCTGATGGCATCGAGGATATCCCCAAGCCGCGCCTCGACACCGGCCAGGCGGATTGCATCAAGCATCGACGGCCAGCGCCGTGCGCAATCGCGCAGGAAGGGCGACAGGTCGAACGCAGCCGCCAGGAACGCCGGTATCGGCCCTTTCTTCGCCAGCGCGCCGGCGAGCGCATCGAGGCCGTCGGCACGCGCCCGTTCGATTATGTCGGCCAGTTCTTCTGCCGCGTTCTGCGGGTCCAAGGGCTTGAGATCGAGCGTTGCGTCGGCGAACCATGCCGCGTTCTCCGCGATCCCGTTCTTTTTGCCGGCGACCGTCACTTGGCGTCCCCCCCGACGAAGACCATCGTCACGCACAGTCCCGGATCATTCCCCGTGAGGTCAAGCCGGCCGTGGTGGAATTTCATCACCGCTTCGGCGAGGCTCAATCCGAGACCCGACCCCGGCTGGCTGCGGCTTTTCTCCAGGCGCACGAACCGCCCGGTGACGCGTTCGCGGTCCTGTTCGGGAATGCCGGGACCGTTGTCGCACACGGCGAGGCGGGTTTCGCCGCTCTCCGCGCGCAGACTTACGGTGACCTGCGCAGGCCCGTCCGGCCTTGGCGAATACTTGATGGCATTGTCGATTATGTTCGAAAGTGCCTGCCCGATCAGTTCGCGGTTTCCACGGACGGTGGCTTCGGCGATCTCGCCGCAGTTGAACGACACGCCCGCGTCTTCCGCCAGAGGCTCGTAGAGTTCGCAGACATCGCGCGCGATCGCCGAGAGGTTCACGTCCTCGACCTCGTTGGCGGCGTTACCGGCTTCCAGTCGCGATATCTTCAGGATCGCGTTGAAGGTTCGGATCAACTGGTCGGATTCGGCGATCGTCTGTTCCAGTGCCGCGCGGTACTCGTCCGCGCTCTTTGTGCCCGCAAGGGCCGCTTCCGCCCGGTTGCGCAGGCGTGTCAGCGGCGTTTTCAGGTCGTGAGCGATGTTGTCGGCAACCTGCTTGAGCCCGTCGTCCAGTTCGGCGATGCGCGTCAACATCATGTTGAGGTTTGCAGACAGGCGATCGAACTCGTCCCCGGCG
>JAIOIW010000077.1 GCA_019912385.1 Notoacmeibacter sp.
TGACCTGCTGGACAGCGACCCTGAATTTTCCCGCAGCTGGATGGCGTATCTTGCAAGACAGGTACAGGCCGCCCGGCTGCGATCCGAAATCCTGACGCTCAAGAGGGTGGGACAGCGCCTGTCCGCCTGGCTGGCCTTCAACGACGGCCAATTGCCGGAAAAGGGCAAGTGGCAGGCGCTCGCCTTCGAGCTCGGCGTCACCCCGGAGGCGCTTTACCGCGAAATCGCCAGACGCCGGAAAACACCGACAGGACCGGCAAGCGGTTCCTAGAGCCGTTCATCTTCAAATAGAATCGTTTGAACGCCGGGATTTTACGTTCCGGCGAGGAGCGCGGGCGACGCAAAATGAATACCGCTAGCCGCGCGCGACGATGTCCGGGGCGCAAAAGACCAAGTTGAAACGATTGCAGTTTGATAATTCCTTCCAGGGCATACCTTGCCGGGCTTGGCGGTTTTTCCGCGCCGGCATCGTCGAAATCCTCGCGCGATGGTCACATCGCGCCGCGGTGTTCTCCTTGCCGACACGAAAAATCGACGCCATCAAACTGCTTCCATTTGAAGATGAACGGCTCTACGGACCGCCGCGCCATATCCACAACAAGGAGGACGAGACCTTCTACATCCTGTCCGGCGAGATCGAGTTCTGGATGGCGGGCAAGACGCGGATGGCGGGGCCGGGCGACACCGTCTTCGTTCCGCGCGGTACCGAACACACCTTCCGCGTGGCAGGCAACCTGCCGGCACGCATGCTGACCATGATGACGCCGGGCGGCTTCGAAGGTTTCTTCGCGGAAATGGAGAAGAACGGCTGCCGGATTCCCGAGGACATGGAGCAGGTGATGGAAATCGGTGCGCACTTCAACCTGACATTTACCGGTCCGCCGCTGGGCGTGGTAATATGAGTCGCCAATAACAATCTCATGGGGGATATACAGAGATGAAGGGCATATCTTTCTGGTTTTTTGCAACAGCGACGATCTACGTGGCCATCGGCATGGCGTGGGGTATCATGATGTCGGCGACAGGCGACCACAAGCTTGCGGCCGCGCACGCCCATCTCAACCTGATCGGCTGGGTGACGATGGCCCTGTTTGGAACCTACTACCATTTGGTTCCCAAGGCCGCAGAGAACGTGCTGGCAAAGATCCACTTCGCGATCGCGACCGCCGGCGTGCTGATCATCGTACCCGGCATCGTGATGGCGGTCCAGCAAACCGGCGAGACCCTGGCCAAGATCGGCTCGACCCTGACCCTGCTGTCGATGCTGGTGTTCGTGTTCACAGTGTTCCGCAACCGCATGGCGGGTGCGTGACGGTCTGCTGACCGGAGACATCCGGCACTTGCGACATGCCCCGCATCGCCGTGCGATGCGGGGTGTTTTGATGGAATGTGGTACCGGGCCGGTACAGCCGGTTACGCCGCCTTTTCCCCGGCTTTCGCCGCTTCGAGCACCAGATCGGCGGAGCGCCCGGTCAGCTCGGCCATGTGGTCGAAGGTGGCCGTATAGCTGGCCACGCCGGCCGTGACCGAGCGCAGTTCGACGATCATGTCGCCGATCTCGGCCAGCGGCATCATCGCCACGACCGTGTCCCAACCTTCCCATCCCGGCCTTGCGTCGTAACCCAGGATCTGGCCGCGGCGCTGCGGAATCATCGCCGTGATCTTTGCCGTGGCGTCGCTCGGCGTGGCGATCTCGACCTTCATCACCGGTTCCAGCAGCACCGGCGAGGCATTGGGCATGGCCTCGCGCATGGCGAGCTTGGCCGCCATCTGGAACGCCATGTCGGAGGAGTCGACCGAGTGGAAGGAACCGTCGGAAAGATTGACCGCGATGTCGACGACCGGGAAACCGAGCGGGCCGTGAGCGAGGTAGTCGCGGACGCCGTGCTCGACGGAGGGGATGTATTGCTTGGGCACCACGCCGCCGGTGATCGTGTCGGTGAACTCGAAGCCCGCGCCACGGGCCAGGGGCTTGATCTCCAGCACCACGTCGCCGAACTGGCCATGGCCGCCGGACTGCTTCTTGTGGCGGCCACGCTGGCTGACCGGCTTGCGGATGGTTTCGCGATAGGGGACCGACGGCGTGCCGGAATCCACCGTGATCTGGTACTTGTTCTCAAGCCGTTCGCGGGTGACGCGCAGATGCATCTCGCCGTGCCCCTTGATCACGGTCTCGCCGGTGTCGGGGCGATGCTCGACACTGAGCGAGGGGTCCTCCTCGACAAGCTTCTGCAGCGCCGTCGACAGTTTGACCTCGTCCTTGCGCTCCCTGGGACGCAGGGAGATCGAATAGACGGGATAGGGCGCCTCGCCGAAATGGATCGAACGCGTCGGCTGCTTGCCGGCGGTCAGCATCTCGCCGGTGCGCACATGATCCAGCTTGCCGAGGGCGACCGTGTCGCCGGCCGCGGCGCCGGACAGCTTGGTCTGGTCCTTGCCCATCATGGCATAGATGCCGGAAACGCGGTCCTCGCTGCCGGAAGAGGAAACGATGTCCTCGGCGTCGCCGATCCTGCCGGTCAGCACGCGCACGATCGACAGCTTGCCGCCGTGGGGGGTGTGCACCGTCTTCATGACATGCGCCAGCGCGCTGCCGGTTCCGGCAACGCCGAGCCGGGCGCGGGTATCCTCGATGTCCGGCGCGTCGTGGCGGATCGCCTTCAGCAGCCGCAAAATGCCGTTGCCCTTTTCCGCCGAACCGATGAAGACGGGCGTGACGTTGCCTTCGCGCAGGTCGGCCGCCAGGTCGTCGAACACCTCGCCGGTCGGCGGCTCGATCTCGTCGAGCAGCTGCTCCATCAGCGTATCGTCGTGATCGGCCAGCGTTTCCAGCATCGAAAAGCGCGCCTCGACCTCGCGGGCCTTCTCGTCACCCGGGATTTCGGCGACCTCGCTTTCGGCGTGCTCGCGCCAGATATAGGCGCGCTCCAGCGCAAGATCGATCGAGCCGACGACGATGCCGTTCTGGCGGATCGGGATCTGGCGCAGCAGCAGCGGCATCCTGGAAGCCGGCTGAAGCAGCTTCAACGTGTCACGCACGCCGCTGTCGGCCGTGTCGATCTTGTTGAGGAAGAGCATGTGCGGCACGGACAGGTCTTCCAGCCGCTTCATGATGAGCTGGAGGGCGGGTATCTTCTTCTCGTCCGCCTCGGCGACCACGACCGCCGCGTCGCATCCCTCAAGGATCGCGTCGGCTTCCTGGGCAAATTCGATGGAGCCGGGGCAATCGATGAACGTGATCCTGTCGCCCATGAAGTCGATGGTGGCAGCCGACGCCTCCACGCTCATCTGGTGGGCGCGGGCCTCGGCGGAATAATCGGATACGGTATTGCCCGAGGAAACGGGATTTTGGCGGGGAATGGCGCCCGTGCGGGCGAGTATGGCCTCAAGAAGCGTCGTCTTGCCGCTTGCGAAGGGACCGACAATGGCAATGCATTTCGGTCCCGATCGTCTCCCTCCGGCGCGTTCACCCATGGTACAAGCCTCCTTTGTCTCGCGTTGTTGCGACGAGCCGGCGGCCATGTGCGAAGCGCGACGTGTTTGAGACTTGACGGAAACGCGGGTCCCATAAATCCGGCAAACACCTTCCGGCCGTCGCTCCCGGCGGCCAGACGGTCCGTGTCCCGCCACCGGACTGTCATGGTTCCACCAAAAACAGGGGGGCGCAAGAGGCACGAAAGGCCAAAATGACACAGCGCCGCGCGAAGGCGGCGCCGGTGTCAGTCATGATACAGGAGCGTTGCCGCAAGCATACCGATCCGAAGGCCGGAACCGGCTTCGGATCGATGTGCGGATTCAATGATTGCAGCGCCTCCTGTGCGTTCCAAGGGACGCACGGCGCTGCAACGGCGCGGGCCCGTGCCCGTCAGCGGCTATGTCTGGCCGAAACGCGCGGCTGGATCACGGCCGAGGTCGTGCCGGCGGCGCCATAGGTCCCGTTCGTCAGCATGTGGCGGACGCTCAGGTTGATGCCGGAGGCGAATGCGGAAGCAAATTCGATCATCTTCATGGGAGTGCCCTCCAGATGCGCAGTGTCTGCACGCCAAATAGGCAATGCTGCGCCGCAGCACAAATGCGATTCCGTCGGGTCTGGGATGCAAGAAGGGCATGGCTGGGTCCGGTGGGCGGCGACCAGAGAGCGGTCGTCGATGGCCGGGACTGTCAATGCCAGATGCGCGCGATGAGACGGCGCGCCACGAATGCCGAGCGGATACGATCCACGGTGGATTCGAAGCGGCCCGAATAGACATGGCGCATCATGGCGGTACGCGCCTGGAGGCTTTCTTCGATGGCCACGGCAAAGTCGTTCTTCGATCTGCGCGCTATGCGGCCGTAGAAGGTCTCCTCATCGATCTGGATCCGGACCGGCGTGCCGACAGGCGCTTCGGCGACACAGTGAAGGCGCACGCCGCTGAGCGAGATGTCGGCCGTCACGTAGCTGCGCGATTGCAATCCCGCGGTAACGGTCACCGGAAAAGCGCCGCGCAGGCGTTCGTTGCGGCGGTAGCGGGGCTTCTCGAAGCAGATCGCGATCGCGGTGCCGAGGACGACGAGGTTGTACCAGCGCCAGTAGAGGGCGACCGCGCTTGAATCCTGAAGCGGAGCGTTGCCGCCAAAGGCGATTGCAACACCTGCGACGGTGAGGAGGAAAAGGACGGCGAAGACAGTCAGCATGCGCCGCTGGACAACGTGCCGGCTGCGGCCTCCGCCCTTGGCGGTCACCTTGAACTTGTGGCCCCCGCGTCGGAACAGCCCGATCGTCGCGGCGGACAGGATTTCGCGCGCGGCGAGGGTGGCATGAAAGCCTCCACACCGAAGTCCGTCACAACGTATAGGCGAAATGAAATAGCGACACCCTAAACGCGCGCATCGTTTCGTCAGCTCGCCTAATGCCTGGTAAGCGGCGGACGAGGTATCCGGTCGGGTTCCGGGAGCTTGCGGCAAGGCCGAGCCATGCGCGCGCGGTGAGGCCGGCAGCGGCCCCGCGGCGTCGTCTTGTTGCGTTTGCCGGGGTTCAGTCGAGCGAGCCGCAGAAGCGCTGAATACGCTTGCAGGCTTCTTCCAACTGGTCTTCCGACGTCGCGTAGGAAATGCGGAAATTGGGGCTGAGTCCAAAGGGCGCGCCATGGACCACGGCCACGCCCTCGGCCTCCAGCAACTCGGTGACGAAGTCCTTGTCGTTGTTGATCACGTTGCCGGACGGCGCCTTCCTGCCGATCAGGTTCGTACAGGACGGATAGACGTAGAATGCGCCTTCAGGCGTCGGGCAGTTGATGCCGTGGGCCTGGTTGAGCATGGACACGACGAGGTCGCGGCGGCTCTGGAAGACCACCTTGTTGCGCTCGATGAAATCCTGCGGACCGTTGAGCGCCTCGACCGACGCCCACTGGGCGATCGAGCAGGCGCCGGAGGTCTGCTGGCTCTGGATCATGTCCATGGCCTTGATCAGTTGCATCGGGCCCGCGGCATAGCCGATGCGCCAGCCGGTCATCGCATAGGCCTTCGACACGCCGTTCATGGTCAATGTGCGATCGAAGAGCGCGGGCTCGACCTGCGCCGGGGTGACGAACTCGAAGCCTTCATAGACGAGGTGCTCGTACATGTCGTCGGTGAGCACCCAGACATGGGGATGCTCCATCAGCACGTCGGTCAGCGCCTTCAGCTCGGCAAAGGTGTAGGCCGCGCCGGAGGGGTTGGACGGCGAGTTGAAGATCAGCCACTTGGTCCTTGGCGTGATCGCCGCTTCCAGCGCTTCGGGCGTCAGCTTGAAGCCGTCTTCGATGGTGGTTGCCGCTGGCACGGGCGTGCCGCCGCACAGCGCGACCATTTCGGGATAGGAGACCCAGAACGGGGCGGGAATGATGACTTCGTCGCCCGGATTGAGCGTCGCCATCATGGCGTTGAACAGGATCTGCTTGCCGCCGGTGCCGACGATGGTATGGGTCCAATCGTAGTCGAGGCCGTTCTCGCGCTTGAACTTGGCGGCAATCGCCTTGCGCAGTTCGGGGATGCCCGAGACCGGGGTGTACTTGGTCTCGCCGCGGCGGATGGCGGCGATGGCCGCTTCCTTGATGTTGTCGGGCGTGTCGAAATCCGGTTCGCCGGCGCCAAGGCCGATGATGTCGCGGCCCTGCGCTTTCAGTTCGCGCGCCTTCTGCGCAACGGCGATCGTGGCGGACGGCTGGACGCGTGAGAGGGCATCGGCAAGAAAGGCCATGACGGATGGTCTCCGGTATCGTTTGATGGGGTTGGCGCGCGGCTGCTCAATAACGCCAAAGGCGGCATTTCTGCAAGTCTCCGCGCGCATACGGGCTCTTTTTTGTCGGCCATGCGCGGGGTGCCACGTTAACCCGGCGTGAAACAAATGGTTGGTAGGCTGCGCAGGCTGATCCAGGCGCGAAACAGGGAGTCCAAGCCGTGTCCCGCAGCGTCGGCCTTGCGCACATCATCCGGAACCACGACGAACCGGCCACCGGCATATGGGGCCTGTTCGGCATCCGCAGTGCGTTTCAGCCGATTTTCGAGTTTTGCGAGGGCAAACTGGCCATATCCGCTTTCGAGGGGCTGGTGCGCCCGGTCCGCGACGGCCATGCCGTATCGCCCGGCCAGTTCTTCAAGGCGATTCCGCAGGTCGACCGGATGGAAGTCGAAACGCTGACGCGCACGCTGCACATCCTCAATGCCGGCAAGTACCTCGATCCGGCGACCAACCTGTTCGTCAATTTCGATCCCGCGGTGTTCATCGACCAGGACATCATCGACGAGGTATTGCGCGACATGCGGCTGACACTCCGCGAGGCCGAGATCGATCCGGCGCGCATCGTCTGCGAGGTCACGGAACACCGGGTGCAATCGCACCAGTCCCTGCTCGCTTTCGTCGCCGCGCTGAGGGATCATGGTTTCCGGATCGCGGTGGACGATTACGGCGCCGAGGATTCCGACATGGCGCGGATCAGGGAGATCAAGCCCGAGATCGTCAAGTTCGATGCCCAGTGGATCGTCAAGCTCATGGACAGTGCGCCGGGTTTCAACCTGTTGCGGACAATGGTCGAGACTTTCGACGGCTGGGGGATCACGACGCTGTTCGAGGGCATAGAGGAGCATTGGCAACTCGACCTGGCGGACAAATGCGGTGTCCGCCTGGTCCAGGGTTTCGTGCTCGCGCGTCCTGAGATCGCGCCGACCAGCTTCTCCGTCTTTTCTCAATCCGCCGGCGGCGCCGGCGACACGCGGGAGAGCGTGGCTGCACGGGCCCATGACGCGCCGGGCGCGCAGGCGCCGCATGACCAGGGCCGCCCGGACGCGCGCCTGCGCCCAGACACCGGAGGCGTTGCAAGCGGGCCTGGCCAGGAAAACCGAGTATCGGCTGTGCGTCCGTTTGGCCGCAGAAAGGCAACGCAATGACCGGCGTGAACGTATCGCGGAGGTCTTGCCGATTGCCGGCATGCGGCGCGCATGCGCGGATGCGTACCGAAGGAGAATCCGCCCATGCCTTCCCCTGAGGTGTCAGGCAGCGAACTGCGCTTGGACGAAGTCGGCCGTGCGACGATGCCTTTCGGCGCGCATCTGCTGCAATCGGTATTTTCGCCCATTTACCGGGTGGCGGGACACAACCTCGTCCCATGGGCGTTTTCCGCCGATACGGTCATTACCGATATATCGGGTTTCGTCATCGCGGATGCGCCGGGCGCCGAACTCGCCAAACGGTCCGCCGGCGTGATGCATCACGCGAACCTGATGCATCGCGACGGCGATACTCTCGCCTATCTGGAGCGTTGGGACGGTCCACCAGACAGGGCGTTCGAAGGCCTTTCGGACCTGGTTCTGGCTGCGGTCGTGGCGGACCTTCCGCCCGACAGGCTGATATGGGAGATCGACCTTGTTCACCTGGAGGCGCTGGAGCCGGCGCTGGAGCAGGCACGCCGCCTCGGCGTTTCGATCTGTCTGCGGCTTGGCGGCGATCATCCGGCGTCGCAACCCGCCCATCCCGGCGGCATTCCGGCCGATCTGGTGCGCCTCGATGCCAACCAGGACTCCCGCGCGGCGAGAAGCGCGGCATTGCTGCACCTGGCGGTGGCCCGCTTCAAGGCGCAGGGCAGTGCCGTCCTTGTCGGCAAAGTCGGGACGTCCGGCCAGTTGGCGGCCGCACTCGAAGCGGGTGCCGACCATGTCGAAGGCGCGGTTTTCGGACCTCCGGTCCTGGCCGGACGGCGGGCCGGCTGGCGCCCGGTGGACGCGCGCACACTGGCGGCCGGCAGTTCGAACGTGATCGTCATGCGCCGCTAGTGGTTCGTTTCCAACATTTGCGTCCCGTTTGCATCGGTCGCAAGCGCAAATGATGGAAACTGGGAAACCACTCGCAAGCTTGTGATCCTAGTGGAGCTTTCAAATTCGACATTCGATTTCGAGGTCGACATCGAGCGGGTATCGAATGTCAGATTCGTTCCACCAGTGTCCATTCGACCAACCGGTCGATGGATTGCTTGTCCGCCGTCTGGACGGAGCCGTGCCAAAGGGCGATAGTGCCGGAAACCCCACAAGACCCGCGGTGTCGCGACCATGATCACGCTCTATTCCATGCCCAGTTCGGGCAACAGCTACAAGGTGCGCCTGCTGCTGGCCAAGCTTGGGCTGCCATTCCGCCATGTCGCGGCCGAGGCCGGCAGCGGGGTGACGCAATCGCCGGAATTCCTGGCCAGGAACCCGAAGGGCAAGGTGCCGCTTCTGGAACTGGAGGACGGCCGGCTGCTGAGCGAATCGAACGCCATCCTGCTGTTTCTGGGCGACGGCACGCGCTATGTGCCGCAGGGGCATTATACACGGGCACTGGTGCATTCGTGGATGTTCTGGGAGCAGAACGCGCATGAGCCGTCGATCGCAGTGCGCTCGGCCATTCTGACCTACGAGGACCGGGCGCATCTGCGCCGGCCCGACGTGCTGGACCCGCTGCTGGAGCAGGGACACCGGGCGCTGCAGGTGATGGAAACGCAATTGCGCGAGACGCTGTTCCTGGCCGGCGAGGTGCTGACGGTCGCCGACCTGTGCCTCTACGGCTATACCCACAGCGCCGGCGCGAAGGGCGGCTTCGACATGGCGCGTTTTCCGGAAGTGGAGCGCTGGCTGGAGCGGGTGGAGGCCGATCCCGGCCATGTGCCGATCACCTGGCTGGGTGACTGGTAGACACGAAAAAGGCGGGGGATGAACCCCGCCTTCCATCGAGCGCACGAAACGCGCGAACCGCATCAATCGCCTGCCTGCCAGTACATCCGTGACTTGACAGGCGGGTGCGAGGCGCGCTTACGCGGCGCTGAGATTGTCGGCCGAAGACTTGCCGGAACGCTTGTCCTGCACGACTTCGTAGTTGATCTTCTGCCCGTCGGAGAGCGTGTCCATGCCGGCGCGCTGAACGGCCGAAATGTGGACGAAGACGTCGTTGCCGCCAGCGTCAGGCTGAATGAAGCCGAAACCCTTGGTGGCGTTGAACCATTTCACGGTACCCGTGGCCATGGCGTATTTCCTTCAGTTGCTTGTCTTGACGTGTCCCCGGATCGCCATCTGGCTTGCCGGGAAGGTTTGTTCGAAATCAGGGTGGAAGATACGTCAGCAAGCGTGGAAAACGCAGGCCCGTGTCGTTCGGCCGTCAGATCGATGCGCCATACATAGGCTGAAACCGTGTTGGAAACAAGGCAAGGCCGTTTTTATTTATGACGCGGCATGTAAGGTAAATTACAGACATGGCGTTTCAGCGATGCCGCAATGAAGCCGCGATCGCGTGATCCAAATTGGCTCGAAGGGACTTCATTGCCGGAGCGGAACCCTTGCAAAGCCGACGCCGGAAAGATCAGGAGGTAAGACCGTGAAACGACTTCTTGCCGCAGCCGCGCTGGCTGTTTCCGTGGTGCCGGCCCAGGCGATCGAACGCTACAACATCGACGGCTGGGCGTGCGCGAGGGCACAAAGCGTCATCGCGGCGGAGGGCGCGGCAATCCTGCGCTACACCTCGTCGAGCGGTTCGGGCATGACGCTCTACGACCGGTTCGTGGCCAACAGTTCCTTCTGCCCGGCCGGGCAATACGCGGCGATAAAGGGCGTGCCGACCGCCGACCGGAAGCGCTGCCCGCTCTATTATTGCAAGGATATCGACTACGACGACTTCCCGAGGATCATCCGCCCGCTGAACTAGGCCGTTTCGGCGTAAGGACCTTACCCGCCCCATCCGGGCGGGCGTTCCGCCCTAAGCGAAATAGCTCTGCAACGGCCTTACCTCCAGGTTGCCGGCCTTGAGCGCGATGATCGCCTCGGCGACGGCCTCGGCGCCGGCAAGCGTCGTGTAATAGGGTACCTTCTGCATCAGTGCTGCGCGGCGCAGCGACTTTGAGTCCGACACCGCCTTCTGGCTGTCGGTGGTGTTGAACACGATCTGGACCTGGCGGTTGCGGATGGCGTCCTCGATATGCGGGCGGCCTTCCAGCACCTTGTTGATCTTTTCCGCCGCCACGCCGTTTTCGGCGAGGAAGCGCTGCGTGCCGCCGGTCGCCAACACCTTGAAGCCGGCAGCGGCAAGGCGTTTGACGGGCGAGAGGACCGCCTTCTTGTCCTCGTCGCGCACCGAGACGAACAGCGTTCCTGAGCGCGGCAGGTCGACGCCGGCACCCAACTGGCTCTTGGCGAAGGCGAGCGCGTAGTCGGTGTCGAGGCCCATGACCTCGCCGGTGGAGCGCATTTCAGGGCCGAGCAGCGTGTCGACGCCGGGGAAGCGGGCGAACGGGAACACGGCTTCCTTGACCGCGATATGGCCCATATTGTGTACATCGGGCTTGGCGCCGTAGTGGGCGAAAGCGTTGTCGAGGGTTTCGCCGGCCATGATGCGCGCCGCAATCTTGGCGATCGGCCGGCCGATGGTCTTGGCGACGAAGGGCACGGTGCGGCTGGCGCGCGGATTGACCTCGAGGATGAAGACCGTGCCGTCCTGGATGGCGTACTGCACGTTCATCAGCCCGCCAACCTTGAGCGCCAGGGCCAGCGCACGGGTCTGTTTTTCCAGTTCGGCGACCATTTCGGGCGTCAGCGAATGCACGGGAAGCGAACAGGCGCTGTCGCCGGAATGGATGCCGGCCTCCTCGATATGCTCCATGATGCCCGACACGAAGGTGTCACGGCCGTCGCACAGGCAGTCGACGTCGATCTCGATCGCGCCCGACAGGTAGGTGTCGAACAACAGCGGATTGCGGCCGAGCAGGGTATTGATCTGGCCGGTCTTGTCGTTGGGATACTTGGCCTTGATGTCCTCGGGTACCAATTCGGGCACGGTGCCGAGCAGGTAGTTGGACAGCATCGTCTCGTCGTGGATGATCTGCATGGCGCGGCCTCCCAGCACGTAGGACGGGCGCACGACCAGCGGGAAGCCGAGTTCGCCGGCAACCAGGCGCGCCTGCTCCACCGAGTAGGCGATGCCGTTCTTCGGCTGGGTCAGGTCGAGCTTCATCAGCAGCTTCTGGAAGCGGTCGCGGTCCTCGGCCAGGTCGATCGCGTCGGGCGATGTGCCGAGGATCGGGATGCCGGCCTTCTCCAGCGCATCGGCGAGCTTCAACGGAGTCTGGCCGCCGAACTGGACGATGACGCCGTGCAGCGTGCCGCGCTCCTGTTCGGTGCGCAGGATCTCCAGCACGTCCTCGGCGGTCAGCGGCTCGAAATAGAGGCGGTCGGAGGTGTCGTAGTCGGTCGATACCGTCTCCGGGTTGCAGTTGATCATGATCGACTCGTAGCCGGCATCGGCCAGCGCGAAGGCGGCATGGCAGCAGCAATAGTCGAACTCGATGCCCTGGCCGATCCGGTTCGGCCCGCCGCCGAGGATGACGACCTTCTTGCGATCGGAGACTTCGGCCTCGTTGGCCAGGCTGCCCGCAAACGGCACCTCGTAGGTCGAATACATGTAGGCGGTCGGCGAGGCGAACTCGGCGGCGCAGGTGTCGATGCGCTTGAAGACCGGGTGCACGTCGAGCTTGCCGCGCTGGGCCGCGACATCGCTTTCGTTGCGTCCGGTCAGGCCTGCGAGGCGAGCATCGGAGAAGCCCATGGATTTCAGCATGCGCAGATTGATCGCGTCGGCGGGCAGGCCATGCTCGCGGATGCGGGCCTCCATGTCGATGATCGCCTTGATCTGCTCGAGGAACCACATGTCGATGCGGCACATTTCGTGGATGTCGTCGAGCGACGTGCCGAGGCGCATGGCCTGGGCGACCATGCGCAGCCGGTCGGGCGTCGGTGTGCCGATGGCCGCGCGGATGGCGTTGCGGTCGTCCTCGCCGCCGAGCCCCGGGATCTCGATCTCGTCCAGTCCCGTCAGGCCGGTTTCCAGCCCGCGCAAGGCCTTCTGCAGGCTTTCGGCGAAGGTGCGCCCGATCGCCATGACCTCGCCGACCGACTTCATGGCGGTGGTCAGAAGCGGCTCGGCGCCAGGGAACTTCTCAAAGGCGAAGCGCGGCACCTTGGTGACGACATAGTCGATCGACGGCTCGAAGGAGGCGGGCGTGGCGCCGCCGGTGATGTCGTTTTCCAGTTCGTCGAGCGTGTAGCCGACGGCGAGGCGCGCGGCGACCTTGGCGATGGGGAAGCCCGTGGCCTTGGATGCCAGCGCCGAGGAGCGCGAAACGCGCGGGTTCATCTCGATGACGACGAGGCGCCCGTTTTCGGGATCGACAGCGAACTGCACGTTGGAGCCGCCGGTCTCCACCCCGATCTCGCGCAGCACCGCGATCGAGGCGTTGCGCATGATCTGGTATTCCTTGTCGGTGAGCGTCAGAGCCGGCGCCACGGTGATGGAATCGCCGGTATGCACGCCCATCGGATCGATGTTCTCGATGGAGCAGATGATGATGCAATTGTCCGCCTTGTCGCGGACGACCTCCATCTCGTACTCCTTCCAGCCGAGTACCGATTCCTCGATCAGCACTTCGGTGGTCGGCGAGGCGTCGAGGCCCGACTGGACGATCTGGAAGAACTCCGCCTCGTTGTATGCAATGCCGCCGCCGGTTCCGCCAAGGGTGAAGGACGGGCGGATGATGGCCGGCAGGCCGACATCGTCGAGCGCTTGTGCCGCGATGCCCTGGGCATGGCGCATGTAGCGCTGCTTACGGTCGCCTTCGCCTAGGTTCCACTCGGTTTCTAACTCGTCGAGCGCGTGATCGAGCGCGTCACCGGAGAGTCCCGCCTTCAGTTCGGCGCGCCTGGCTTCGTGCCGCTTACGGTCGGCGTCCTTGACGTCGGTGGCGTTGGCGAGCATCGACCTGGGCGTTTCCAGGCCGATCCTGGCCATCGCTTCGCGGAACAGGGCGCGGTCCTCGGCCATGTCGATGGCGTCGGCATTGGCGCCGATCATCTCGACATTATAGCGTTCCAGCACGCCCATGCGCCTGAGCGACAGCGCGGT
>JAIOIW010000005.1 GCA_019912385.1 Notoacmeibacter sp.
ACCGCGATCATGAGACGCCAAAAAATTGCGCCGCGGCGGGGGGTGTAACTCCGGTCGGGCTACGCCCTCCCTTCGTCACACCCCCCGCCGCCGAGTCTCATCCTGATTGACGCTGAGTCTCACCTTGATTGTCGCTGCGCAGGGTCGACGGCATCGTATTGCTGCCGCGCGTGGGCGGCCTCGTAACGGGCCCGCTGCAGAGCCAACTCGAGCTGTCTTTGTCGGGCTGACGTCTCGCCCGCTTGAGCCTCAAGCGCCTTGACCGCGGCGTCGATGCCGAGCGGCTTCAAAACTCGAAGAACTTCCGTGCCGACCGCATCGTCGGCGCGCAAGCCGCCAAACGAGATGCACCGCTTGGTGCCATGATTGACGCGCGCACCCACGCAGTGATAGCGCCCGGACCTGCCGCCATAGCTCACATACATCTTGCGACCGCAGTGGCCGCAACGCAGAAGCCCTGCGAGAAGCATTCCCCCGCGCCGGACCGCGCCTCTGGCGGTGGCGACACCTTTGCCGGTCGCGTTGTTGGCGATCACCTGTTGGTTCCTCTCGAACTCGTCCCACGTAATGTAGCCTTCGTGCTGGTCCTTCAGCAGGACATCCCATTCTGCCTGGGGACGCCGCAGCCCGCGCCGCACGCACTTGCGGCCGTCCTCAATGATGACTTTGCTTGTGGTGCGGCCGAAGGCATAGGCACCCGCAAAGATCGGGTTGGTTAGAATGTTGTGCACTGTATTGTAGAGCGGCAGCTTCCAGGCGATGCAGCGCCTCTCTCCGTCATGACACTTCACAGGCAAGGCGATACCTTCGTCTCTGAGCCACATATGGACCTGCCGCGCGCTCTGTAGCTCGGCGAACTTCGCGAACACCAGCGTCAACGCATCCTGCACGCGCTGATCCGGATCCTTTTCGATCCGCTCGCGCCCGGTCTTCACATAGCCGGCGGCGACGCCGAGAAACAGTGCGCCCCGGCGCGCTTTCTGCTTCAGGGCCTCGTGCGAGCGCTGACGGAACAGCGACAACTCAAGCTCGCTCATCGTGCCTTTCATACCGAGCAATAACCGATCATTGGGATGGCGAGGATCGTAGATTCCGTCCTCGTCGACTATGATGGTGCCGACCAATCCACAGAACTCGATCAGGGTATGCCAGTCGCGGCCGTTACGCGCCAACCGAGAGGCCTCGATCGCGAACACAGCGCCCGCGTGCCCTTCGCAGATCGCCGCCAGGAGGCGCTCGAAGCCTGGTCGGCTGGTGCCGCCGCCCGAGCGGCCGAGATCGTCATCGATGACCTCGATCGTGGCCCAGCCGAACTGCCGGGCGCGATCGGTCAGTCCGTATTGCCGGCGCTGGCTCTCCTGATTGTGCATGAGCTGATCGGCCGTCGATTGACGGATATAGACGAAGGCGCTGCGCGCAAGATGCTCAGCTGTGATCTTGGTCATTTGCGATCTCCCCTTTTGCCAGCGCCACCGCGACCTCCCGCAGCAGGGTCTCCACCAGCATTGCCAGCTCGACCTCCTGTGCCGTTGTCAGCACAGCGCTTGGCGCGCTTGCTTCGAACAGGCTTGGTTGGGGACTTTTGAATTGGCGCTTCATTTTGATCTTTCTCCATCGTTGAGTCGGATTGGAGAAATCCTAAAAGCGTATCGATCTCGGCGCGCAGAGATTGCAAAACCCCGAGGGAAAACCGCGGCTCAGCCGACAGCTTGAAGTGCATCGCCGCCGGGTGCGTCATCCACGCCGGTATGCAGGCATGGGAGCCGTCAGGCTGCGAAATGACCACCAACTCACTACCACGGTAGGCATAGCGCTTCAGAACAAGCACCGCTTCGCCGCAGCGCGGGTGAAACGGATAGTAAATCTGCCCTTCTTCGGGCTGTTGGCGGGTAGTTTGTCGTTGTTTCGAGCAGCACCTGGATGATACGGATGTCGGTGCCGTTCTCCAGCAAATGGGTGGCGAAGCTGTGCCTGAGCGTGTGGATTGTCACGCGCTTGTCGATGCCAGCGGCCGCACGCGCCGAACGGCAGGCCGAATACAATACCTGCACGTCGATGGGACGGGTCCCGTCCCGGCCGGGAAACAGCCAGCCCTGCGGCTTCGCCAACCGCCAGTAGACGCGCAGGATGCGCAAGAGCTGCGCCGACAGCATCACGGTGCGATCCTTGCCGCCCTTGCCATGCTCGACACGGATCACGCCGCGTTCACTGTCAATGTCGTCGACCTTCAACCCGACAGTCTCCGAGGCACGAAGGCCCGCGGCATAGGCCGTCGTCAGAGCCGTTCGCGTCTTCAGGCTCGGGACCGCCTCCAGGAACCGCACAACCTCGTCGGCGCTCAACACCACCGGCAGCGTGCGCGGTGAGCGGGCATAGGCAATCCGCTCCGGAATCTCGGCATGACCCAACGTCACGCCGTAGAAGAACCGCAGCGCGCACACCGTCTGGTTCAGCGCCGGCCACGAGATACCGCTCGAAACCAGATGCACCTGGAAAGCGCGAACGTCCTCCAGGCCAAGACGGTCAGGCGATCGGCCAAAGTAGCGGGAGAACTTTGCCACCGCGTGCACATACGATCGTTGCGTGGCTGGCGACAGATTGCGGATCGTCATGTCCTCGATCATGCGCCGGCGAAGCGGGCTCAACTCGGCCATATCATCACTCCTGTTCTCAAGATTGCGCTTCAACAGCCGCAATCCTTCAAAACAGAAGCTTCAACCGCAAACAGATCCGCAAACTGCCGCGTCAGCGGCTTCGTTCAATCCCCCTTATGGGTATGCGACCTAGTCCTGTTTCGCTGCCAGCAGCCGGAAGCCCGGATAGGCGAAAGCGCAGCTTATTTTCTCGCAGTCCTGTTCCGAGACGCCGGAACGGCGGGCGACATCGTACCAGTTGTTGCGGACGCGATCTTCCATGTCGTCGATCAGAGCCGAGGCTTCGTCCGTTTCCAGGTAAAAGCGCTCCGATTGCGAAAGCAGGTTGGTGGCATTGGCGTAGCGGCCGTAATCGCCGCACTGCATGGAAAGATCGCGTCGCTCAAGGCTGATTGGAGTCGCCGGGATCAGGTCATAGGCCGGTGACAATCCCCAGTCCTTTCCCAAGGCAACGGCGGCATGGTTGCGCGGATGGTCATCCGTATTCGAGATGAGGGCGTTGAAGCATATGCGCCGGAATAGCTCCTGTGCGTCGCGGCGCGGGTCGTGACTGACGCGGCGCAGCTCTTCGGCAAGCAGGACATAGGACCAGCGGTCGCGGTGCTGATGCGTGTCTCGGTGCGCAGCAGCGTCAGGCCGCTAACCATGCGCGCGCGCAGATAGCCCTGGTCGGTCTTCTGACGGTCGAAGCGCTTTACGAGAAGCACATCGCGTCCGCCGACGGTGGCGAGGCGGCTTTCGGCGGTGTGCAGGCCGCAATCGCGGGCAAGAGTGAGCATCGCATGCTCTATGCGGGCATGATTCCAGTTATCGTCCGGCCGTGTGAATTTTGCGATCCAAAGACCGTCATCATCCTCGACGACCGCTTTGGGTCGGGCGCCGCCCATCGAGGTGCCGGCGAGCATCAGGTCCTGAACCTGTTCCGCGCCGGCACCGTCGGGGATCTCTTCGTCGGCAATGATCCTATCCGCGAGCCCCTGGAGTTTTTCGAGCGCCAGCGTCTGGTTGAATTGCCGCTTGGGTGCAGGCGGCTTCTGGTTCAGGCCAAAGCCGAGAGCGCCGGCGCGGTCATCCGGCGCATAAAGAAGATAATCGAGCTCACCAAGCTGGCCCGCGCCCGAATGCTTCTCAATGACGCGCCGTCCCCAGTAGTCAGGACCGGCATCGCGCAATGCGCCGAAAACGCCTTTGAGCGCCGCCGTCCGGAATGTCCCTTTGCCGAGCTTGAGTTCGACCGGGTCGATCGCGACCGCGTCTTTGCGGGCTAGGTAGCTCTGGCCGTAGACAAAGCGGCCGACGGGACCGCGGGCGGCGGTCGGGTCGAGCACAAAACGGCCGGCGGTCACGAATTCCGACGTGCCCGGCAGCATGATGTAAACGAAACACTCCGTCTGTCCGAATTCAGAAACCACTGTCGAGGTCATCCTTTGTACCCGCGCGAACCCTGCCGCTTGAGAGTTCGAGCATCAGCCCCTCTTCGTCGGTAGCCGGGTCGGCGAGGATTGAGAACGGCTCCAGCAGGCCGTAGCTCCAGAGGAGCGCGGTATAGACCGCCATGCCGGTAGAAAGCTTTCCTTTTTCGGCATCCGTGACGGCGCGCGGCCCGGTCCCGATCTTCTGCGCGGCCTCTTTGATGGTCAGGTTGCGCCGCAGCCTTGCCGTGCGCAGATTGGCGCCCAGGCGTTTGATGGCCTGTTCGACGGCGTAGGGTGGCGCCTTGCTCAGTATGTTCTTTGCAACCATATTTGCTCTCAAGAGCCTCTTAGGGTCGTTTAACTGCTCTTGAGAGCATATCGCCGCAAGATTGCGGTGTCAAATGGTATGCTCTTAAGAGCATGCAAGGCTCGTTAAGATGCCCTTAAGAGCCGTTCTTGTTCCACCTCACTCTCGGCTTTTCTCAGCGACAGATCAGCGTTGCCGGGGGAGCTGCACCGCTTGGCCGAACTTCTCGATCCCGCACGTGACGAAGCAGGGCTGGTGCTCGACAGCATGAGGCTCCCCGAGCGGATAACCGGACCCGTCGGACGAGGTCTTCCGTGCCGGGCGCGACGCCGGATCCTGCAACAATCGACGATGAAGGCAGTGCGTTCTAATGGCCGAGGCACGCGTTGTCATTGGCGAGGGAAAGATCCTCGTCGGCCGCCTTGTGTTCGAGAGCGACGGGCGTCGATCGCATTCGATCTTTCTCTACGACCAGTCCTGGATAAATCATCCGCGCGGGTTTGACCTTTCGCCACACATGCCGCGCGCCACCGCGCCCTATCACGCCGCCGCCGGCAGGCGCGACAGCCGCAAGCGGGAGGTGATCGCCGGCCCCTTCGGCGATACCGCCCCCGACAGCTGGGGGCGCAAGCTCATGCGCCGCATCCTGGAGACGGCGCCACCGAGTTTGATTTCCTCTTGGCCTGCGATGACACGGCCCGCCTCCAAAACAGAAGCGTCAACCGCAAACTGATCCGCCAACTGCCGCGTCAGCGGCTTCGTTCAATCACCGACCACTCGAAATCCGTCAGGTCGAAACGCGCCATATCCCCCTGTCATTGGCAGGAAGGGAATCATACCGGGCGCCTCTTGGGAATCTGGAGGGTTATGTGAGGTCCGCATGCTCGACGGGGCGGGCATAGGCAATCCGCTCCGGAATCTCGGCATGGCCCAACGTCACGCCGCAGAAGAACCGCAGCGCATACACTGTCTGGTCAGCGCCGGCCACGAGATTGCGCTCGAAACCAGATGCACCTGGAAAGCGCGAGCGTCCTCCAGGCCAAGCCGGTCAGGCGATCGGCCAAAGTAGCGGGTGAGCTTCGCTACCGCGTGCGCGTTGGATCGTTGCGTGGCCGGCGACAGATTGCGGATCGTCATATCCTTGAGCATGCGCCGGCGAAGCGGGCTCAACTCGGCGATCTCAATCTCATTGCTCCTATTCACAAGATTGCGCTTCAACAGCCGCAATCCTTCAATGTAGAAGCTTCAATCGCAAACAGGTCCGCCAACTGCCGCGTCAGCGATCGTTCAATCGCTTTATGGGTATGTGACCTAGCGCCGCAGACTGCCGAGAATTCCGCGGACCAGTGCGCGGCCGAGCGACGAGCCGACGGAGCGGACAACCGACTTGACAGCTGCCTCGGCAACCGTCTGCCGGTTCGACATGCGGCGGCGCGTCGTTCGCGACCGCGACTTCGAGCGTGAGTCGTCGCCAAACCCGGGTATGCCCCAGGGCGTTCCCGACGATTGTTCCTCTTCCTCGCGGCGAAGTTGTTCCTCGCGGGTCGCTTCTTCTTCCACTCTGCGCTTGGCTTCGGCTTCCTCCAGCGCGGCCTGCTTCGCGCGTTTCTGGAGTTCCTCGTAGGCGGATACCCGGTCGACGGTCTCGTCATACTGGCCGGCCACGGGGCTCAGCTTGATCAGCTTCGCGCGCTCGGCATCATCGATCGGCCCGAGCCTCGACGAAGGCGGACGGATCAGCGTGCGCTGGACCATGGACGGCACGCCCTTGGCCTCCAGCGTCGAGACCAGCGCCTCGCCGACGCCGAGCGCCGTGATTGCCTCGTAGCAGTCGAAATCGGGGTTCGGGCGGAAAGTCTCGGCAGCCGTCTTGACCGCTTTCTGTTCGCGCGGGGTATAAGCGCGCAGCGCATGCTGGATGCGGTTGCCAAGCTGGGAAAGCACCGTATCGGGCACATCGAGCGGATTCTGCGTGACGAAGAACACGCCGACGCCCTTGGAGCGGATCAGGCGCACGACCTGCTCGATACGCTGCAGGAGGACCGGCGGCGCCTCGTCGAACAACAAATGCGCCTCGTCGAAGAAGAAAATCAGGCGCGGCTTGTCCGGATCGCCGACTTCCGGCAGTTCCTCGAACAGTTCCGACAAGAGCCACAGCAGGAACGTCGCGTACAATCGCGGATTCATCATCAGCTTGTCGGCGGCGAGCACGTTGATCGCCCCGCGTCCGTCAGGCGTGGTTCGCATGATGTCGGATATCCGCAACGCCGGTTCGCCAAAGAACATCTCGCCACCCTGGCGCTCGAGCACCAGCAGGCTGCGCTGGATCGCACCCACCGACGCCTTGGCGACATTGCCGTAACGCCTCGATATCTCGTCGGCGCGTTCGCTGATGTTCGCGAGCAAAGACCGCAGGTCCTTCATGTCGAGCAGGAGCAGGCCTTCTTCGTCGGCAATCTCGAATGCGATGTTGAGCACGCCTTCCTGAGCATCGGACAGGTTCATCAGCCGCGACAGCAGCAATGGCCCCATCTCGGAGATCGTGGTGCGGATCGGGTGGCCCTGTTCGCCGAACAAATCCCAGAAGATGACCGGAAATTCCTGGAACTCGTAGGGCTCCAGTCTGATCGCCTCGGCGCGTTTGGTAAGGAAATCCTTGGGTTCGCCCATCGTGGCTATGCCCGAGAGGTCACCCTTGATGTCGGCCGCGAACACCGGAACACCGGCATTCGAAAACGATTCCGCCAGGATCTGCAGCGTCACGGTCTTGCCGGTTCCCGTCGCCCCGGTCACCAGCCCATGCCGGTTTGCGTATTTCAACAGCAGTTCTTCGGGTTTCTGGTAGCCGTCATCCGGCTTTCGGCTTGCGCCGATGAAAATCCTGTCGTTCGCGGTCATGCTTCCTCCGGCGAAAAACCAGCCCTTGATCGGGTATAGCCAAGGCGGCGGACACCCACAATGGCACGCGGGGCAAATCGCTGGCGGCCCAGGCGCCAAAGCTCGTACACGGACGCATTACAATGTGTTGCACAACCGCCGCGCATGCCAAGAGAGCGAGCGCACGCGCCTATTGCTGCATTGCCGATGCCGCGAAGCGACAATAGACTTAGCGTATTCAAGACCCGTGGCAGCGCTTGGAGATCCAATGGAGGCGTCGATCATCAAGAATGCGCAGTTCGAGGCTGCGGACCGCGCGACATGGGCGGCGGCGGCGAAAAAGGCCTTGAAAGGTGCAGATTTCGACGAAACGCTGATCGCACGCAGCGATGACGGCTTGCCGGTCGGGCCCGTTTACGGCCGGGCGGAGGGCTTCCGTCAACTGCCGCGCGTGCAGGCGCATCTACCGTGGCATATCGTGCAGCGGATCGACGATCCCGACCCGGCACGCGCCCGGGAACAGGTCGTTGCAGACCTCGAGGGCGGTGCGACCGGCATTTCGCTTGTTTTCGAGGGCGCTCCGAACGCCCTGGGATACGGCCTTCCGATGGACGAAGCGGCCGTGCGGTCGATCATGGACGTCATCCCGGTCGAGACGACCCATTTGCGCGTCGACGTTCATCCGGCGAGCCGGGTGACGCTCGACTGGATGGTGCCGATCCTGGCGCGCAAACGCGTCGATCCGTCGAAACTGAGCCTGTCCTTCGGGATTGATCCGGCGGCGATCTTCGCCGGCACGGGCCGGCTGCGCATGTCGATCGAGGCGTTGAAAGCCTCGATGCCGCAATCGATGGTCC
>JAIOIW010000078.1 GCA_019912385.1 Notoacmeibacter sp.
TCGGCGCAGTAGGCGACGATATGTACCTGCGGCATCGACATCGCAACGCAGCATCCCAGCCCCGCGACGATGAGAAGCCCCTGCAGCGCGGTCGGGGAGAGTCCCGTCGTCTGCGGCTGGAAACTGGCCTGGCGCCCCTCCCTGGTCGGAATCATGCCGCGCGGTGATGGCCGGCGCAGCAGCATTGCCAGCGGCAGCATTGCCGCGATACATGCGATTCCGATCGCGACATAGGTAAACCGCCATCCGCCCGCCGCCATGAGCGGCTGCATGATGAGCGGCCAGAATGTTCCGGCGACGTAATTGCCGCAGGCGACCGTGGCGACCGCGATGCCTCTGCGGCGCACGAACCAGTGGGAGATGTCGGCAAGCAGCGGCGCGAAGGCGGCGCCCGATCCGATGCCGATCAGAGCGCCTTGCAGAAGGGTCAACAACCAGAATGAAGGTGCGAGCCCGGCGAGAATGAAACCGCCGCCAAGCATCAAGGATGCAACCGCCAGCGGAAATGCGGTTCCGTAGCGGTCGAGGAAGCGGCCGATCACGGCATTGCCGGCGGCAAAGCCCACCATTGTCAATGTATAGGGCAGCGATGCCGCGCCGCGCTCGATGGCGAAATCGGCCTGCATCGCCGGCAGAACGACCACCACGGCCCACATGCCAGCCCCGCCGACCGCGCTATAGAGCAGGCACACGATCATGCGGAACCAGGCATAGGGTCCGTCGATGTCGTCGGGAGTGGCGGGAGCCGTCGTGAAGAAAGTGTTCAAGGGTCTGTCGGTCCGGTTTGAGAACAAATGTCGCCGCCGGGATGGCATCCGGCGGCGGTTGGGATAAAGCGTATATCCAACGCCATTGAATGAACAGGTGCAGATATGTCGGAGCGACGGGACAGCGGAAATGACCGGATTTGACGAAGATGCGCTTTCCGAAGCCTACAACCGCGCACTTGCGCTGGAAAAGGCGGGCGACGTCGATGGCGCCGTGCGCGCCTGGCGGAAAGTGCTGGCGCTCGATCCGACCGATCACGGGGGTGCTGCGGTCCGTCTTGCGGCGCTTGGCCACGGCGAGACGCCGGGCAAGGCGCCGCCGGCCTATGTCGAGACCCTGTTCGACCAGCATGCCGAGGTGTTCGACGATGTTCTGGTCGACCAGCTTGGTTACGCCGTTCCCCTGAAACTGCACCAGATGCTGCTGGACCATGCGCCGGGACCGCATGCACGTGCGCTCGATCTGGGCTGCGGTACCGGGCTCACCGGCGGGGCGCTTGGCGACCTTGTCGAAAACTTCATCGGCGTCGACATTTCCGAAAACATGGTCGCGCTTGCCGAGGAACGCGACGTCTATGACGGGCTCTACGTCGCAGAGGCGGAAGATTTCCTCGACAATATCGAGGACGAGGAAAACTGGGACCTGATCGTGGCAACCGATGTCATGCCCTATCTGGGCGACCTGTCGCGCATCGTCGCCGGCGCGGCAAAACGGATCAATCCGGGCGGCTGGTTCGCCTTTTCCACCGAGACATTGCCGGATGACGTGATGAGGGGACGTGGATTCATGGTCACGCCACGCCACCGCTTCGCCCATTCCGAGGCCTATCTGCGCGAACTGCTGACGGAGCACGGTTTTGCGATCGTGGCGCTCCAGCCGATCACCGTGCGCATGGAGGAAGGTGCACCGATCGCCGGTCATCTGGTGCTGGCAAGGGCACTTGGCTGAAACCGGCGAAAGTGGCCTTTGTGAATATGTAGGCGGCGTGATTTTTGCCTTTCAAACCAGTATGATGGAATTGAAAGTCGCATCGAAAGCGGAGAGGTTCCAATCGCCGCTCGCATGCTGTTGCGTGGCTTTGTCCATGAGGTGGTGATCGCCTGCGGTGCCGGGATCATAGCCGTTCCCCGAAGATGGAAGTCTTCATCTTCGGACCGCTACACTATTGGGTGCTGATCGAACGATAGACGTTATGCTTTGGGCAGCATCGCGCCGCGGCGTCCGCCCACCGGCCACCCCGCCCCAAAGGCCGTGCCGAGGGTGGCCTTCTGTGTCGGCCCAGGTGCGGCTTCAATCCGCCGCGTCACCTCCTCCACGCTCAGCACCAGCGGAAGCTTGCGCGGCTGATGGACAATGGCGAGGCGGCGTGCATGATCAGGCCGGTTAAGTGCCACGGAGAAGGAGAGCGCAGCGCCCAGACCATGCTGTTGATGCCCGGCAGCCCGATGCCCGGCCCGGTCTGATGCAGCTGGAGCCGGCGGAGATCCTTCCCCTTCGAGCCGGATGCGCTGGCGGGCAGTGGGCGAACTTGTTCAGCATCTGCGGCGTGACAGCTTTGCTGCCGGAGTTCTGGAGCATGGCCTGCGCCCGCTCTGCGTCGACCCTGGCCTGATCGCGGATGGCATTGAGGCCGTCGATGCGATCTTTCAGCGCCGGGTCGTCCAGATCGGCGACGCCCGCCTCAATGGCGTCATAGAGGCGCTTGAGGCGCAATTCCGATTCGGCAGCGCGCTTGTTCAACTCGGCAATGTGCTCGCGGCGGCGCTCGCGATGTTCCTCCCTGCGGTCAAGAGCGGCGGCAAGGACCGTTTCCAGCCGCTCGGGTTGGAGCAACTGTTCTTCCAAATGGCGGGCGACCAAATCGTCCAGCTTCTCCATCGGAACCGCCATGCCCTCGCAGGCGGTCGGCCCCTGCCGGGCCTTCATCGAGCAGGCGTAGTAGCGGTAGCGCCCGCCCTTGCCGGTGCGGATGGTCATGGTCCCGCCGCACTTGGCGCAATGGATCAGACCGGTCAGTATGGTCGGGCCGCTGATGACGCGGGAAGGCGTGACCTTGGGATTGCAGGCCTTGAGCAGCTTCTGAACCGCGTCGAACGTCTCCTTGTCGATGATCGGCGGAACGGGGACGGTGACGATCTCGCCGACCGGCTTCAATTCCTTGGTCTTGGACCGCTTGTTGAACTCGTGCTCGCCCATTTAGGTGCGGCGGGTCAGGATGCGGTGAACCTGACCGATGCCCCATCGGCCGCCGTCGCGGGTGAAGATGCGGCGGCTGTTGAGATAGGAGACGATGTTCTTGACGCCCATCTGGCCGGTGGTGCCGCCGCCTTCCAAGGCAAGACGATAGATCAGCCGCACCGTATCGGCGTGCAGCGGGTCGATTTCCAGCTTCTTCTTGACCTTCGCGCCGCGCTGCTCGGCGGCGACGGTGCGATAGCCGATAGGAGGAAGCGAACCGTTCCAGAAGCCTTGCCGGGCATTCTCCTTCAAGGCCCGCATGACGTGCTTGGCGTTCTCCTTGGACTGGTATTCGTCAAAGAGCGCCATGATCTGCCGCATCATGACGTGCATCGGATCGTCGCCCATCTCCTGGGTGATGGAGACGAGCCGCACGCCATTCTTCGCCAGCTTCCTGACGTAGGACTCCAGCTCGAAGTGATCGCGGAAGAAGCGCGAGAAGCTGTGAACGACGACGATATCGAAGGGCGCGGGCTTGGACGTGCCTGCCTCGATCATGCGCTGGAACTCGGGGCGGCGGTCATTGGTCGCCGATGCGCCGGGTTCGATGAAGGTTTCGGCCAGTTACAGGCCACGCGCCTCGCAATAGGCTTCGCCCTGCCGCTACTGGTCGGGAATGGAGATATCATGTTCGGCCTGCCGCGCCGTCGAGACGCGCAGATAGAGGGCGGCGCGCAGGGGGCAAGGTATGGGCTTGTCTCCTTCTCAAACAATGGCTCCCGGCCGCTACAGGCGGGCTGCGTAGCCGATGTCAGGCCGCGCTCCGCAACGGACGGGCGCGCTCCACGCGCTCGCGCTTCTTCGGCGTGTTCATCACCTCCCAAAGATCGCTGCGCCGCTGCACGTTGAGCCAGAACTCGGGGCTGTTGCCGAACACGCGGGCCAGGATAAGCGCCGTCGCCGCCGTCACGTTTCTGCGGTTGCCGCACAACTCGTTGACGTGTTTGCGCTGGACGCCCATCGCCTCGGCGAGCGCGCCCTGGGTCAGCCCCATCGGCTCCATGAACTCTTCGGTCAGTATCTCGCCGACCGTGGCCGGCTTGCGCTTGGTAGTCAGCATGTTTTGCCTCGCTTCATCGGTAGCTGTGATCGTCCAGGTAAATTCCGTCAGCCTCGCCGCGCTCGACATCCCAGCGGAAGATCAGCCGCCATTGCTGGTTGACGCGGATCGAGTGGAACTCTGCCAGATTGCCGCGCAGCTTCTCGAAGTGATTACTGGGCGGCTCGCGCAAGTCCTGATCGGTCACGGCATCATCAATCATCTGAAGCTTGCGGAACAATCGGGCTTCGAGATCGGATGGGATGTTGCGGGAGCGGACATCGTCCACGAAGAAGGCCCGCAGCCAGTCATCCCGAAAGCCGACAATCATCCGTTCACTCCATTGGATGAGTTTATGTACCACACTATAACTCAAAACACAACTAAGGACGTTCTGGCATCCGGGCTGAACAGCTCATCGAACAGGTTGCCGAACCATTGCTCGAACACGTCCACCTCGGCTTCTGTAACCGGAACGGGATCGGGCCAGTCGTCGGTGACGGTCCAGGTGCTGAGGTTGTGCCTGGGCGGCCGTCCGGGGAACGGCCACGGTGTCATTAAACAGTGCTGCGCATGTCAGGCGACGGTCATCATGAAAGTGCAGATCGGCAAGGGGTTCACGATAACCGACGAGAGCTTCGCCAAGGGTATCGGTATTCAGGGTACGATCTGGCGACCAATCACCGACCCCGACACCATCGGTGTCGTCAAGGTCGTCTGGCTCGATTCCAATCCCAAACGCGCTGTTCTACACCTCCTCGGCATGGCCAGAAACATGGCGGGGGGGCGGGAGCCGAGTATCGACTGGCGGCAAATAGCATCTCGATGAAAGAGTCTCAGAGGGCTATAGCGAAAACGTAGTGATCATCTCTATCGCTCGCGGCCCGCCAGGCGGCACCGCAGTCCCCCGATGGCGGTCATTTCGTTAAGTCTTGCTGCAAAACCGCCATTCTAACGTGCCGGATCTGGGAAGTGTCAGCCGTGCGCTGTCGGCTTTTCTGGTGACTTCGTTGCCATCTGCCAAGGTGGTTTTGGCCACAAAAACAGCATTCATTAACCATGATTGCATTTCACGGATTTTCCGGCTTGCGTTTTCGGAGGATTGGCGTCGAAGTATAAGGGCCGCGGAGAAATCCGGGCATCCAAGCGGCCGCCGCAGGTGTTGGTAGCACCCACGACGGCCTGACCTCAACCTCGCTGCTTGTGACAGGAGGCCAAGGCTATGCAAACGAATAGCCCCATTTCGGATCGGGGGGAATCCCCCCTCGGTGTTTCATTTCAGACCGGTGACCTGGCGGCGGCCCATGCGGCCGATCGCCCGCGCGTGACCGCCGAAGCCATCTCCTTGCGCAGCTAGTCTTCAACCGGCGTCAGCCGGGCGAGGATAGCCGTGAACTCGCCAGGGGACATGTGTCCCGCATTGTGAGTGCGCGGTGGCTGCTGGAGCGGAAGTGGCGGGGCAGGTCCGCTTGCCTTCCGGCGATGGTTTTCCATCCCGGTTCTCCAATCCCGAAGCATCCGATCTCTCATCCGGCTGACCCTTTCCACGAAAGGAAGTCAGTCATGACGAAAAAGAAACCGCCGAACAGCACGGACCGGCGCAATCCGCCGCGTCCCGTCTTCCATTGCGAACAGATCGGTCCCTCCGGCCTGATCACGCGGTTCGCCGATCCGCTTTCCACCATCGAGTTGCGGCGTGTACCCGCCCTCTATGTCGGCCGCCGTGAGATCGCGGCATGCCTGCTGCCCAATCCGGGCGCCTACATCCTGACGCGCCCGTCGGCCCGCCCCGACAGGGTCATGGAGGTCTATGTCGGCGAGACCGGCAATTGCGCCGACCGGGTCACCGGTCACATCGGCGGCGACAATCCCGGCTACCACTGGGCCTTTGTCATCAGCTCCGACAACATCGAGATCGGCAAGACCGATGTACGCGTACTGGAATACCAGCTCTATACCGCGATCGTGAAGGTGGCGGGCATCGAGGTGACCAACACAAAGGCCCCGGTCCACTTCGAGGTCAGCCGGGAACGCGCCTCGTTCCTTGCCCGGCTGTGGAACGCGATCGTCGATTTGACCGTCGTCAGCGGCTTTCCCATGGGCGGCGAGGCTGTCCGCATCTCCGCCGATGCCTTCCCGCCGGCCGGCGGTCCGGCCAACGTGATGGCCGATGACGGCGAGCGGCTGGTGCTGCGGCCGGGGGTGACCTCGAATTACCGCGACTACGAGGCGACCGCGATTGTCGAGGGCGTCGGACTGTGGGTCCAGCCGGGTTCGCAGATGCGCATCACGCCGGCCAGTTCTTTCAGCCGCCACAACGACCGCGAATATCTGGAGGCGGAGGGCGGCCTGGAACCGCATCCGGAGAAACAGGATCGCCTGGTCGTCACCAGGCCGGTTCAATTCGAAAACCGCCTGCTTGCCGCTTCGGCACTCGTCGGCGCCAATGTCCAGCGCCTGGATATCTGGGTGCCCGAGCGCCTCGCCGGGACAGTCGGCGCCAAGAGCGGGGAGATGGTGTGATGGAGCATCTGCCCGAGATGGCGGCCGGTTCGCGTCCCGGACAGGGATGCTCCCTGTCCGGGACGGACGGCGCCGGCACGAAGCGGGAGAGCGCCAGTGGCGCTCTCCTCCACCGCCGGGAGCGGGTCGGAAGGAATGGTGATTGTCAGGTGCCTGTCCTGCACGGAGGCGGCTTCGATCCGGTCCGGATCGTCGCCCTCGCATTTTGGCGCGCCGGCGGGCGTGTCGCGGTCCCCACCGTTCTGGTTTGCCGGCTGCTGCGGCACGCCGCGGCCGGCTGCGACGCCAGCGCCGCGGTGCTGCGGCTGGTCGCGGGACGGGATTTCTCCTCCCACGCGTATTGCCGAAGCTGCGGTGGTATTTGTGCTGGCAACGCCACAGCTCACCCTGCGGCCCCGCGTTCCAGCCCCGCAGCCCTCTCCATGCCGGTTCTGGCCGACGGCTGCCCTATGGCGGAAACGAACGGGAGGGCCGGCCATGTCTGAGTCACGCGACACCACGCGCCGGGCCCACCTGCGCGAAGCGGCGGCCAAGCTTGCGCGGCTGGCCCGCGAACCGGATACCTATCAGGTCGCGGCCGCCGGTCTGTTCGGCGGGCGCATCCCGATCGGCATCCTGCGCGACCCGACCGGGATCGGAGAGGCTGCCGCAGCCGAAGCCCTGGCGCAGCTGCCTTTCCTCGTCCGTTTGATATGCGGGCTGGAAGGCGAAAACCCGGTCAGCGAGGCGGATGTCGCCGATATCGACACGCTGCTCGCCGGCGAATGCGGCGACGAGGCGCGCGAGATCCGGTGCCTGCGCGCCGACCAGGCCGCCGACGCGGCCACGGCACTGCGCCGCATCGCGATCGCGCGCGACAGCGCCGCGATCGCCCGGCTGGCAGATCTCGGCCTCTACTGGCTGCTGCGCCGCTTCGGCGGCACGGTCGAATTGGTCCGGCTGGCTGTCACCCGCATCGATACCGAGACGGACCCTCAGGGGGCGGGATTGCGGCGGAAAGGCGAGTGGACAGTCCCGATGCGCGCGCGGCAGATCGCGCGTGAACGGCTGTGCCTGCTCGCGGCGCTTGACGCCTGGAACCGGACCGGCCTCGACAAGGGAATTCCGGAGGCGGCCGCGCTGCGCGGCGGGTGCTTTGCCGAAATGTTCGGCCTGATCGAAACCGCTCACGCCGACCTTCTTGCGGAACTGGCCTATTCGGCCGCGGTGCAAAAGCGCCTGATCGAACCGCTCGACGGTTCTGCCAACACCAGGGCCGAACAGCTCGCCCGGGCTGTCCAGATCGCCCGCGGTGGGGAGGCCGCCAGCGCCGGCCTGCTGGCCTGGGCCAGGCTGGTCGACGAACCCGCCGAACCGGACGACGGCACCGTTGCGGGCGAGGACGAAAACGCCGGCGCGGAGACGGACGAACCGGCGGCGGAGAGGGACGCGGCGGTGGGGACGGACGCGGCCGACAACGCACCCGGTGATGCCGATGGTGAAGCCGATGCCGATGCCGGTGAGGCCGAATCCGCGGCCGAGGCCAATCCCCGCGATACCATCGTCGTCATCGCCAACTACCGCGCGCCGCGCGATGGCGGCAGGTGGGCGGGAAAGAAGGAGACCGACCCCGTCGAGGAACTGGCCGGCCGGCCGGTGCCGCTGGTCGCCACGCCGGACCTTGCCGCCGTCCGCCGGACGCTGGTCACCCGCCATCCGCATCTGGTTGAGGTAATCGACACCATCCTCACCGCGGCGGCCCCGCACCGGTCTGTGCGTTTGCCACCGGTGCTGCTGGTCGGTTCGCCCGGCTGCGGCAAGACGACGCTTGCGCGCGATCTCGGCGCGGCGCTCGGCCTTCCCACCGTCGCCTGGGACGCCGGCGGCGCGTCGGACACGATGATTCTCGGGATATCCCGGAAATGGGGCAGCGGCGAAATGGGACTGCCGCTGCAGACGATCGTCGATCACAAGGTCGCCAATCCGCTCATAGTCTTCGATGAACTGGAGAAGGCCGGCGGGTCGAAGCGCAACGGCGACGTCCGCTCGATGCTGCTGGGACTGCTCGAACCGCGCTCGGCGGCAGCCTATGTCGACCAGTTCCTGGAGGCGCCGGTCGACTATTCCGCCTTGAACTGGATCTTCACTGCCAATGATGTCGAACCGGTTCCGCAGCCGCTGCGCAACCGGCTGCGGGTCCTGCGCTGCCCTGATCCGGGGCCGGAACATCTGGCCTTGCTCGCCCCACAGCTGCTGGCTGCCGAATATGCCGCGCGCGGCTTCGGCGAGCAGTGGATCGAACCGCTGAGCGGCGAGGAACTCGACAGCCTGGCCGAACACTGGCCGGGCGGATCGATCCGCGATCTCAAGCGCTACATCGCCGGGCTCATCGATGTCCGCGATCGCCTGGCCGGACGGGCGTGAACGATGCCGGTCAAGGACAACAGCGGGACCCGGAAGGCCGGACGCCTGGCGCGATCGGCATTGTCAATTACGCGATCGCACCATGGCGGCGACGCCACGGATCGGGATGTCGAGCGCATGCCGCGCCGGCCGGCAACCATGGAAACCCACACAAGCAAGACGGATATGAAGATGAAGCTCTGGATCATGAGTGACCTGCACCTCGAATTCCCGGAATTCGCCTGGCGGCCGGAGCGGGTCCCCGACCACGATGTGCTGGTGCTCGCCGGCGACATCCATGTCCCGGCGGTGCGTGCAATCGAGTTTGCCGAGACACTGACCGACAGACCCGTAATGCTGATTGCCGGCAATCACGAGTTCTACGGCCACGACTTCACCGGGACGATCAAGGCGGCGCGCGAACGCGCCGCCGCGTCGCCCAATGTCGTTTTCCTGGAGGATGACATTGTCGAAATCGGACATGTCCGTTTCCTGGGCTGCACACTGTGGACCGACTTCGCTTTGCACGGCCAGGACTGGCGCTTTGGCACCATTCGCGCCTGCGAAAAGGGCATGAACGACTACAAGCGCATCAAGCGTGTTAGCTCGTCGGGGCAAAAGCGGCGCATCCGCCCCGAGCACACGCTGGCACGCCACCGCGTATCACGGTCCTGGCTGGAACAGGAACTGTCGGTTCCCTTTGCCGGCCGCACCGTGGTCGTCACCCATCACGCGCCGCTGATCGATGGACTGGCGCCGCAGCACCGCACCAACGAACTCGCCGCGGCCTACGCCTCCGATCTGTCGCAGCTGATCGAGGCAAAGCAGCCGGACCTCTGGATCCATGGCCACACCCATCTCCATCTCGACTGGCGCCACGGGCCAACCCGGGTCGTCTCCAATGCCAGGGGCTATGGCAAACAGAACGCCTGGTTCGATCCCGGCTTCGTCGTCGACATCTGAAAGGAAGACTTCTCATGAAGCTCTGGATCATGAGCGATCTACACCAGGAGTTCGCAAAGCTCGTCTGGCGCCCCAAGGACATCCCCGGCCACGACGTGCTGGTGCTGGCCGGCGATATTCATGCCTCGTGTCGCCAGGCGCTCGCATACGCACGGTCGTTGACCGACAGGCCGGTCGTGTTCGTCGCCGGCAATCACGAGTTCTGGATGACGAAGGATACGATGGCCCCGATCGACGCGAACCTCGCCGAAGGCCAGGCCTTCGCCGCCCGCCACGCCACCCTGCACTTCCTGGAAAACAAGACCGTCGTCATCGGCGGCGTCCGCTTCATCGGCGCAACGCTGTGGACCGACTTCGAGCTGTTCGGGGCGAACAACCGCACCGCATGCACGATTGCCGCGCGGCGGAGCCTGCTCGACTTCAAGTACATCATGGCCGAGGACCCGGCGAAGAACCCGTTCGGCACCTTCACCCCCAGGCATGCCCGCACCAGACATTCTGAAAGCCGCGCCTTCATCGAGGCCGCGCTCGCTTCACCCCATGACGGCCCCACCGTCGTCGTCACCCATCACGCGCCGCACCGGAAATCCATTCATCGGCGCTTTGCGGCCGATCCGCTCACTGCCGCCTTCCTCTCCGACCTCACCGCCACCATCGAGGCCGGCCGGCCAGACCTCTGGATCCACGGCCACACCCATGACCCGTTCGACTACCGGCTCGGCCGCACGCGGGTGATCTGCAATCCGCGCGGATATGGGGACAAGAATCCGGAATTCGAGGAGGAGCTGGTGGTGGAGATGTGAAAAGAAGGCCGCAGGATGGAACTGGGCTGCGCGAACGCGTTGCGGACCGGCCGCTGCTGTTTCGCGACCCGATCGGTCGGCGGACAAGTATAGGAGACAGGCCCGAAACAGCGGCCGTGCGCGCCGGGCAGGGCCTGCAGCGCAGCTGTTCAAAGCCGTGTAACGAGATTGCCTCAAGGCAGTGCGTTACGCCATTTGTGTAAGTAACGGGGGCGTCAGCCTCCAGCGGCGTAATGGCGTAACTGGGATAGCGAAAGTCCGCCAGGCATGCGGCTCCTATTCCGGCTTTCCGCAATTATCGGTGGCGGCATTCGCATCCTGTTCCAGCAAACAAGCACGAGAGCTGTCTTGATTTCCCTTTTGGGGGGCCAATCCCGGCACCCCGGCGGTTCAATACAGGCGATACAGCAAGGCAGGTGCTCCGGCCACCTGGACAATGGCAGGGTTCCACTGACCATGATTCTGCAGCGATCGCGGCGAGTCACGTCGAGTCTTTCGGACTCGGAATGCGGCCCTTCGAGTCCCTCCGCGTTCCTCTTCGGACGAAGGGCTTCGACAACCCTTTGCAGAAGTAACGTCAGTGTTCGGTAAATAGGGTAGTGTGCCGAAGGTTCTGCAAATTCGCTGAGAGAGGGCGGTCATGGCAGGCTGGCGATGTTGAAGTCACCTGATTCCCTGGAAAGGAAGCCGCCCTCATCCGAGCCCTCCGCACCCGGTGTCTCTTCCTTCATGCCAAGGGAAATGCCGAGGCTCCTGTAACCCTTTATCCGCTTCCCGCTCATGCGGGCGAGCACGGGTACGGCCTCGTCGATCAACAGTCGATATGGTCGTAAACCACGACCTCCCGCTTATCGGGATGCAGGCGGTGCAATCGGCCGACATGTTGGGCGAGCGTGCCTTTTTGTGAGATGGCATGGCGAGAAGAGGTTTCTTCAACATGACTCGGTGAATCAAGAGAACCGACAAAAAGCCAGGGTTTTTCGGCAGTCCGGAGGATGCGGCATAGACGCACCCTTTCTTTCCAATGGGGTATCTAAAGATATCCTTTCGTGCTGAAAAGGGATATCGATAGGTATCCATATTCTATATATGAGGAAATGGATAAATATCTTTTTATTGCCATACAGAATATAAACTGATATCCTCATACTTAAATAACGAATAGGAATTGATATCCATGAGCGTCAGGGAAACAGCACGGCGACAATATACAAGGCTGGCGGACACTGCCGCACAGCAGGTATCCGGCCTGTCCGTTCCGAAGGAAGGCTGGATCGCAACGATTCGCAAGGCGCTCGGGATGTCCGGTGCGCAACTTGGCAGGCGTGCTGGCGTTACCAAAGCCGCCATCTACCAAGCCGAGCGCAATGAGCCGGAAGGCGCGATTACCCTCAAACAGATGGAAAAGATGGCGCAGGCGCTTGGATGCCGCTTCGTCTATGCGATTGTGCCGGATGAAAGGATCGCGGATATCGTCAGACGGCAAGCGCATAAGAAGGTCGAAGCGCTCGTTCAGCGCGCCAGCGCGCACATGGCGCTGGAAAAGCAATCCTTGTCGTCCGATCAGACACGCGCTGACATCGAACGGCAGACGAACGAGCTTGTGCGAAGCATGCCTCCTGACTTCTGGGAGACGCGCTGATGTTTGAGGAACCGGAAGGCGCTACCCCGCTCGATCCGGACGAAATCGCCGGGTTGAAATTCAAACACATCACCACGCGCGGCGAACTGGACGAATTGGAGCAGGCCAATATCGAACAGGGGTTGCACTGGCTGGCTCGTCGTCGCGGCGGCGATATTCTGACTGACTATTTTCTCCGAAACCTCCATGTCCGATTGTTTGGCGACGTTTGGGAATGGGCCGGAAGTTTCCGATTGACCGAAAAGAACATCGGGATTGACCCGTTTCAGATACTGGTGCAGTTGCGCATGCACCTCGACAATGCCCGCCACTGGGCGGAGAACGGCATCTATCGGCCTTTGGAGGCCGCCGCCCGTTTCCACCATCGGCTGGTGCAGATTCGTCCGTTTCCGAACGGCAACGGACGCCACGCACGCATCGCGGCGGACGTATTCCTGGAGGACTACTACGACCACCCGCCGATCGAATGGGCGAGCGGCTTTGACCTCCAAGCCGATAACGAACGACGCGATGCCTATGTCGCGGCCTTGCGCGCCGCCGACGGCGAAGATTTCGAGCCCCTTCTGGCATTCGTAACACCACGGGTCTGACCGCCGCGCTACGCCAATGGTCGCCATGTCCGGCGATGATGCGGGACCGTTTCGACGTTTTCCAATGAGGCCAGCATATTCCGGCGATCCGAGCTTCCGATTTCGGACGATAACGTACTCTTTCTTCTATGGCTGCAACGGTCGCGGTCTCGGAATTTGGCAACCTGTCGCGCTCGGTCGTCATCAGACGCGCGATGGTTCTGTTCTGGCCGAGGGCGTGCGGCGAAGTTCATCGCCGCTGTTCTGATGAGTTCGCCGACTTTCGTGGCCCGCTTGGCCGAGGTTCGGGCAGGGGCGCTGTTCGTAATGTAGGGTTTGCCAGTAGCGGTATCGACTCGAAGGATGGCAGCAATGGCATCCACCCGTTCGGGATCGAAATACCCCCTGTCGAAAGCGTCTCTCAGGAACTGCAGGATGGCCGCAACATATTGCCGGAAGCTTGAATGGCGCAGTTCCGATGCTCGCCCGCGAACATACAATGCCAGCTGTTCAGGGCTGACGTCACGATTTCCATAGTGGGCCTGTGCCGACACCAGGAGTCGATTGTAGCGATTGCGATACGCGGCTATCGTTGCGGCCGTCCGGGCGCGGTAGCGTAGTAGATCGGTTGTATCTTTCGCGCTCAATACTATACGAGAACGATTTGCTTAAAATCTGCTATCTCGCGATCATTAGGGTTTAACCGGACGCCACTATCATGCCGCTTGAAATGCAGCGTGCGGGGTTCCCATGGTGCGAAAGGTTCCTTTGAAAAAAAGGTTACGGCCTATTCTGCCAGCGGCGATTATTGCCGGTTTGGCCGCCGCAGCGCTCGCGACTTACGTCCCGGCCTCGCAAGACCACACCGTAACAATTTATCGGTATGGGCAATCGCCATCGCGGTCGGCGGGATGCAACATCAAGGGCAATATCAGCATAAACTCGGCTGAACGGATTTATCACGTCCCGGGCCAGGAATATTACAACAGCACGATCATTCGACCCGAGTACGGTGAACGCTGGTTTTGCTCCGAGGCGGAAGCCCGCGCCGCTGGATGGCGTAGGGCAAGACGCTAGGCGCAGACATTTTCAATTACGCGATCACACCATTTCGCGGCGCGTCGAAATTGGCACCCTTCCACATGCAGGCAGACCGGAGACGGCGGGCCCAGGCTCGTCGTTTCCACCCCTGCACGCCGTCAACGCGCACCATATCGACCGTCTGTAACTTCTGGCGCACCTTGCGCACGCGGTTGATCTGCTCTTTCGACCAGCGCCCCGGCTTCAGCTCCAGCCCCTTACCAGCAATGACCCGTTCGGTGATTTGTCGCGCTGTCATCGGCCTGTTTGCCTGCCTGAGAACGTCACAGACGGCCCGCTTGAGTTCCCCGCACCCATTCCAAGGCTTGCTCAGCCCGACCGCCAGAAACGTTTCGGCGATATCCAAGCCCGTCAAGGGCAACGTGGCCGCTTGCGTCGCCGTCGATTTGCCGCTTGGCTCCGCGCGGGGCGGAAAGAGGGGATTTCATGAAACGGATCATTGTGGCCTCCGGCATCGCGCTGGTGGTCATGTCCGGCTGCGCGACGCCGCCTGACAGGATCGCGGCGATCGACCTGCCAACATCCGTCTACGCCAATGAAACATGCGCCGGCCTGGCCGCAGAGCGGTCGACGACAACCGCGAAGCTCGCAGTACTGGAGAAAAAGCAGAACAAGGCAGTCATGGACGATGCCGCAGGCGTGTTCCTGATCGGCCTGCCCGTTTCATCGATGACAGGTGGCGATCAGGAGGTGCAGATTGCCGCCGAGAAGGGCAAGCTCCAGGCCATCGATCGGAGTATTGCCGAAAAGCAATGTTCGTGAAGGCAGAGGTCCGCTGGCGGGGCCTTCGCCGTGAAGGATGGAAGACATGAGCGGCTACGACAAATCGCCCGATTACGGCGGGCCGGAACCGTCGCGGCGGTCGATCGTCGCCTGGCTGATCGCGCTTGCTGTCGTGGTCGCTGCGGTCGTCGTCGTCTTTTTGCGGTGATTCGGTGCGATTGACTCCCGTCCCGGAAGTTGCCTTGTTGATGGCGCGGGGCGCAATCAATGGGGTTTTCATGATGAAAACGATCCGAATCATCCCCGCCGCGTGTTTGGCATCCATGCTTCTAGCCTCTTCGGCTTTCGCTCACGGTGGGGGTTGTCGCAAGAGCTCCCCGCCCGGCCAATGCTGTCACATGGATAATCGGGCGGGCAGCGTTCACTGCCATTAGCCCTCTAACGCAGGCGGCGGTCCGGTCCGGCGGCATACCGGACCGGACAGCCATTTGGCGGTGCGCGGTCAGTTGGAGTGTCCTGGCGGGTGGCGATGGATTGTGGTGCCCCCTCTAATCGAGAACCCTCTTGTGCGGCTTCTTCTCCGGTATCGCTGGTGTTCGATTTTTCGAACCCTGCCGATCTCGTTCAAGACAAGGGAAAGCAACGCGTGCAGGTCTGGATAGTCCGGCCTTATTTCGGCGCTGGCATAACGGGCCGATGCTTCAAGTTCGTCCAGAAGTTGGGTGTTCATGGCGGTTCCTTTCCGCCCCACATCGCAAATGATGCATGTACCGGCCTGATTTATGACGCAGAAAAGCGCGAATGCATGTGTTATCAACAGGAATAACTAAATTAGGTCGAGTTGATTAATTCGAATACTTATGCTATCGGGCGCGCGGGAATTGTCAGTTCCACCGCTCTTCGCGGGTCGCCTTGCGCAGCAGCACGCCGCAGTCGCGCGCGCCGCAATTCTCGCAGAGCCGCAGCGCGACGCGCCGGATCGGCATGTCCGGCCCGCGGGTTTTGGAGAGGGCGGCAAGATCGAGCGGCCGGTAGCGGCTGCACGCGTGGCTAAACGCGGTCGCCTCCATGTCGAGGTCGATCATCTCGGCGACGGTGTTGCCCTGGTTTTCGGCGTCCTTCGCCATCACGGTTCGCCTTTTCGTCCGCGCCGCCCGCCGGAATCATTGCGGATATTCGTCAATTCATTGCAACCATTGCGGAAACGTTGCGATTGCGCACGATCAGGCGCCTGCACCATCTGCGCATCGAGTAAATAACGCATGTATTTCAGGGGTTTGACTGGTCGGAGTGGCAGGATTTGAACCTGCGACCCCCTCGTCCCGAACGAGGTGCGCTACCAGGCTGCGCTACACTCCGCGACCGAGTCCGCGGGCTTATAACCTTAGGGCCATGTTACCGCAAGACGCAAAAAGGCGTTTGCGGCGACGAGTTTGTCGAAAACTCACTTTACAAAACGTAGCGTGGCGTTTTGGCTCTCCCAAACCGCTCGACTACCGTCCGACGAACAGGCTTTTGTTGCCGAATTGGAAACGGGAAAGACCGAAACCAGCGAGAGTGGGCCGAAAAGGCCCGGGGTTTCCAGTCACGTCTATATGCGTTTGCGCCACAATGGCGGTGTTTTCGGACTTGGTCAAAGCGTACCGGTTTAGCACCGTGGGTTCCTTCTGAGCCCGAAAGCGGACATGTCCGCACCACTCTGCAGGGCGATTCTACTGCTTTCCTGATCAAGCTTGGCAACCAGACCAGCAGGTACGCCCCGGGCATGGACAACTCCGTCGCGCTCAGCCACCCTGGTTGCGCTGGCTATCGAGCAATCGACGTTCTTGCGCAGATAAATCGTACAATCTGCACGTCGCGTCGAATTGCGCGCGTCTGTCTTCAGTCACCGCAGCTGCAACCAGCTCATCTTTGATATCCGCAGGAACGCCGCGCCAGTGCGGCACATGGATGCGACGGAGATACTGCGCCTGATGGCGCAAATATCCTCCGCGCATGCGCGTCGAATAGGCAGCGACGAACAGCCGCGCTATCCCGGAAAGCAGCGCCGCCTGAAGAGCGCGCAGATCCCAGGATGCCGAGACAATAAAGTAGAGATTATGGTGCGGGTAGAACTTTCCCTGCTCATATACGATATGCGCCGCACCCTTGATGTCCGGGATCAGGAGCTTCGGCGTACGCGAAAGCTCGGGATGAATGCGGTCAATGGTGCGGTACCATTTGGACGGCGTCTTTCGGGCGATGTGGCGTCTTGCGATCTCATTCCTGTTGCTTTCCAGGTAACGTCGAAGGCAGGGATAGCAGTCGAGGTCCACCAGGTTGCCGTCATCGGAGAACGGGTTCACCAGCCCCAGTCCGGCCCATCTCACGGTGCCGGAGCGGATGTCGCCGGTCATGACCAACGGAAGCTTGCGGTCCTCCTCGATATCGAGCTGATCGTATGGCGCGATGAAATGCCTGTCTGCGCCGGTGGCGACACCGATACCGACTTTGCAGCCGGCCTCCTCAAGTGACGGAAAGTCCCGTTCCAGCCGTCGTACCAGGGCCAGTTGGTCGCGCGATCCCAAAATCCATGGACTGTCGCCATCAGCAACGCCGGAGACCAGTTCCACTGTTTTTCGTGGTACCCCGTCTTCAGCGCTGACAAGCGCTTCAGCCAACCCGCTCAACCCGTCCTTGCTGATGTCCCGCAGGCAGGCGATACGCGTGGGTCCCGGCTTGGCGCGCGTGATCACTGTGATCGCCGGATAGGCGGTAACATGCGAATGGAACGGCTGAGTATCGCCGATGTCGACGTGGATCTTCAGGTGGTACTTTTCGGCGATCATCTGGCGCAATGGACCGCCATAGCGGTTCTTCGTCCAACGGTTGGCGCAGATGAAACCAAGCGTACCGGCCTGGGAAAGAAGGTTCAGGGATTGTTCGATGAACGGAACATAGAGATCGGCGCGATCAAAAATGGTTTGGTACCGATCCTTGTATTGCCGCAGGAGGGCGGGGGGAATCCGCTCCTGGCGGACATAGGGCGGATTGCCGACGACAAAATCGAAACACCCGCAGAAAGCCGTCAACAGGAAGTCGCCGTGCCAGAGCCATTGCTTTGCAAGATGTTCTGATTCCGATATTGAAAGGGCTCGGCTGCAAAGCAGATCGACAAGCCGACTGCGGGTAACTTCATGAGAGCTACTGTCGATTTCCACGCCACGAATGCAATTTTCAAGCGCGCTGCTCGGCAAGTGCGCAGCGTGCTGCTGCCATGCGGTGATCAGCCGGTCCACGGCAGCGAAAAGGAATTCGCCGGATCCGAAGGATGGTTCGAGCAGCGTCATTTCGTGAAGGCGCTGCGCAGAGGAATAACCGACAAGATCAAGGATGAAGTCCACGACTTCGCGGCGCGTAAAAACCGCCCCGAGCTGATCAGGATCGCTGGCAGGAGCGGCTTGACGGCTGGTCTTGGTCAGGCAATTGCAGAGCTGGTCTGACTTGCCGGGTTTTCCGGACGGAATTGCTTTGCCCATTCTGGCTGTTCGCGATGGCTGGGAGGAAAGAAATTGGTTTGGAATGAAAAGGCAGTCACGGGTGAACCGCTACAAAGGGAACTAACCTGAATAATTCACGGCGGGTTGGCCGATGTGGCGCAAGCTGTTGAAATGATGTAGGATTTGGTTGCTAAAGCCGATCCGAATCATTTCCTGGAGGCCACACCCGCCATAACCAATTCTACGCTGCCCTTGAGCGGTTTGTCACCCGTCGGCGGCAAGGCCGTCATCGCCCGGTTTGACACTGGACGTTTTCCTTGCGTTCGTTTGCGCGCCGGGTGAATCGTGCCCGGACCGAGGCCCCGACATTCTTGAGGGGCGGTTTCGGGGTCATACCGTGGCCTCGGTATAGGGGCGCATCACGTTCTGCACACGGTCGACGGCGGCGAACCGCCAGAGGTCATCGACCGTGGCGCGGCGGCTTCGGAGACAGTCTCTCAGCGCCTCGATGGCGACATCGAGACCGACCTGGCTGCGGTATTTGAAACAGTCGGCGACTGTCTTGGCCGGGTTGGTGATGGGCACTTCCACCTTCTCGATCATGTGCCGTTCGACGCCAGCCGTCAGGGCGTCGCCGGTGGCACGGATGATGCGGAGCGAGACAGGCGGATTTTCCGGCGCCCATTTCTTGTGACCGATCAGCATCCACACTTGATGCGGCAGTTGCGTGGTGAGTTCGTGGAACCTGAGCGCGGAGAGTAGGCAGATGACACCGTGGGGCACGGCCCGGGCGGCTTCGGCAAGGCTATGGGATTCGGACCATTCCGCATCGGCGAGCTGATAGAGACTGCGGCCCATGCGCACCAGAAGCCCCTGGTCCTGCAGCGGCCGCAGATAGGCGCGCGGAATGCCAGCCGCATCGAAATCGCGCGTGCGCGATACCGCTCTCTCTGGCGACGGTGATCGCACGATCCTTCAGCGTTCCTTGGGTGGCTCCTGCCATGTTTCTTATACTCGGCAATAATGGATAAATGCCGAGACTTTGTATCATGGCCGGCGGCACCTTGTAACCGAAGCCGGGCAATTCGACCACGAGTGTAGCGCTCATGAGCTACCGTTCCCTCCGCCTGTTCCACACCAGCCGGGCCTTGTCACCCCCGTCGGAGGGAAACAGCGCTGCAGGAAGCAAGCCGGGCAGGCTCGGGTCATCGAGGTGGATGCGGAGAAAGTAGCGCGGATTGTCGCTGGAGGTCTGCGCCTCCCAAACGTCTCCTTCAGGCGGTCTTTGCCCATACAAGACCCGCCAGATCAAACCAATGGAAACTGAGTTCTTCCGGATACGGCAGCCTCATCGCAAAGCCGACGATCAATGTCAGGTAGGCGCCAACTGCTTTCCGAAAGTCCTCCGTCGTGCCGAGTGGTTTTCCCTTGAATTTGAATCGGCGTCGAACAAAGGCTCTTCTCTATTCAGCGTGTTAAGGTCAGGCGCTGTCAAGAATTTCCAATGCACCGGCATTCAACGTCATTCGCGGAGCCTCGCTTCTCTTCGGGATCGGCTCTTCGGCCCTCCCAGCATGGGGTCAGTAGAATGAAGCGGCCCATTCTGACTCGCGTCCTGACAGCGATGGTGCGACCGATACATGAGCCCACGCGAACTCACCTCATCCATCGTCATGGGACCTGTTCTGAGTGTAGGTCAGCTCTGCTCCGCTCCAACCCTGACGGAACGCGGCTGCTGAGAAGAGGACCGCTGAGGTGGCCGCAATACCAACGCGCCATTGATGCCACGGCGCATTGATAGATTCGCTGCCGCGGGTATTTTTTGAGTTTTTGGGCGATTTTTCGAATTATTGCCGAATTTTTCCAGCCAGGATTTGAGCGCAGTGAAAACGAGGGCGAGATGGCCCGCTTTTGTCAACGGGATCAATAATTTGCCAATTTTCAGTCGGTCGGCGATCGCTTCTGGAAAATTCGACGCCCGCGGTGAACGCAGCACAAGCGGACCATCAGCGCCTCCGTACCAGTGAACCATCGAGCTGGCGCATAGACCGCGGTTCGCGCGGCCCAAAACGGATCCCGTTCCGCATCCGCTGCCAAGCGGTGAGCGACACCGGAGACCGTTCGAGTGTACGTCTCGGCGTGTGAGAATCGCGTTACATTTTGAGGAATTTCCGATACTTTTTGTGTAAGTAACGGGGGCGTTAGAGGAGTTCGTCAGCCGGACCCTTCATATGCTGGTCAGTCGACCGGCAGGGCGGGACGTGACCCCGGGCGGATGCGTCCGGCTTGTTCGTCCGCGAATGGAGTGGAGCCTTGAAGCCGCCGAACTGGGAAGGTGGCGACGCACAGCGTTGCCGATCTGGTCGGCGGAAGGACGCCCGACGGCCTTGCGGCAGTCCTCAATAATTCTGGCCCGCACCAATAAATCTTGCGGGCATGATCGGAACTGCGCGCGCGGTCGATCTACGGGATTTCGGTACAGCGCATATCACCGGACCGCCCTTCCATGCGGTTTTGGTTAAAGACTAGGGATTGTCGCAGCAGGAAGGAGAGACGGAGGACCATCACCAAAGGAAGGATATCGGAAACAGCCAGGGGCCGCCCGGTCCTCACGCGGTCGGTCACCGTGTGGTAAACCGTCAGCGGTTTCCTTTCGGACGAGGGTGTCGAACACGTGGTACTCAAACTAGGCATAATGCCGACGAGGCGATATTGTCGCCAGAGCCGCGACCGACGCCGCGAACTGCATCTTCGGGACTGGCGGGAGATGGCGCCAGCTGCTAACCACCCTTCAGAACAAGCGGTCTAATCCGCGCAACGGTTTTGTCGCCCCGGGAGCACCGGTGCCGGCTCAGTTTGGAGCACCGAAACGTGATGTTGAAACCGGTGGCCGATGTCCGCCCCAACACATATGCATTTGAGACTTCCGCGCTGGTCAAGCCGACGGGCTTTCGCGAATACGATGCGCGCTGGTGGTTTGGCCATCCCGGGTCTGCCAAGGCGCCGGAACTCAACTTGATGGGCGTCCAGGCACTCGGCATGGGCCTGGGCACGCTGATCCAACGTCGCGGCGCCGGCCCCGATATCGTTACCGGGCACGATTTCCGCTCCTATTCCATGGCGATCAAGATCGCTCTTGCGCAAGGCCTGATGGCGGCCGGTGCCCATGTGCACGATATCGGCCTGGCGCTCTCGCCGATGGCCTATTTCGCGCAGTTCGCGCTCGATGTGCCGTCTGTCGCCATGGTGACGGCTTCGCACAATGAAAACGGCTGGACCGGCGTGAAGATGGGCTGCGAGCGCCCGCTCACCTTCGGCCCCGAGGAAATGGGCGAGCTGCGCGATATCGTGCTCGCCGGCGATTTCGACCTGTCCGGCGGCGGCAGCTACCGCTTTGTCGACGGCTTCAGGCAGACCTATCTCGACGACCTTGCCGGCGGGCACCAGATCGCCCGGCGCTTGAAGGTGGTCGCGGCATGCGGAAACGGCACCGCCGGCGCCTTCGCGCCGGAACTGCTGGAGAGGATCGGCTGCGATGTCGTTCCGCTCGATATCGAACTCGATCACACGTTCCCGCGCTACAATCCCAATCCCGAAGACATGGCCATGCTCCACGCCATCCGCGACAAGGTGCTGGAGACGGGGGCCGATGTCGGCCTTGGATTCGACGGCGATGGCGACCGCTGCGGTGTCGTCGACAACGAGGGGAACGAGATTTTCGCCGACAAGGTCGGCGTCATGCTCGCCCGCGACATATCCTCGCTGCGTCCAGGCGCGCAATTCGTGGTCGATGTGAAATCGACCGGGCTCTTCATGACCGATCCCGTGTTGCTGGCCAACAATGCGAAGACCGACTACTGGAAGACCGGCCACTCCTACATCAAGCGCCGGGTCGCCGAGCTCGATGCCGCCGCCGGGTTCGAGAAATCCGGACACTTCTTCTTCAACGCGCCGATCGGCCGCGGCTATGACGACGGCCTGGTCACGGCGATCGCGATCTGCGAGATGCTCGACCGCAATCCGGGCTGCTCGATGGCCGATCTCTACCGCGACCTGCCGCACACCTTCGGGTCGCCGACCATGTCGCCCCATTGCAGCGATGAGGTGAAATACGACATCGTCGATCGGGTCATTGCGCGGATCGAAGCCATCGCGGCTAAAGGTGCGGACTTCGCCGGCGGTCCGATCCGCGAACTTGTCACGGTCAACGGCATCCGGATTGTCGCCGGCGACGGCACCTGGGGCCTGGTACGCGCTTCATCGAACAAGCCGGAGCTGGTGGTCGTGGTGGAAAGCCCCGTCTCGGAAGCCCGCAAGCGAGAAATGTTCGCCGCGGTCGATGCGATCTTGCGCGAGAACCCGCAAGTGGGCGAATACAACCAGACGATCTGAGCACCGGTCGCACCGGAGGCAGCGTGAACGAAACGATGAACGAACGCATAGTCAGTTATGTCATGAGCGGCGGCGTCGGGTCCCGGCTGTGGCCGCTGTCGCGCGAGGATAATCCCAAGCAGTTCCACGATCTGTCGGGCGACGGGTCGATGCTGGTCAAGACAGTGCGGCGGCTGCTGGCGCGCGAGACTGGCGAATGCCCTGTCAACCTGATCGCCAGCGAACGCCATGCCGCCCGTGTCGGCGCCGACCTGGCGGGCACCGACATGCGCGGCGGCAAGGCGATCTACGAACCCATGGGCCGCAACACCGCCGCTGCCGTCGCCGTCGCGGCACAGGTCACGCTCGCCGACTTCGGCGACGAACTTGTGTTGGTGGTTCCCTCCGATCACGTCATATCGACCGACCGCCAGTTCTGGGAAACCGTGGAGGCGGGCATACAAGCGGCGAATGCGGGAAATGTCGTCGTCTTCGGCGTGACGCCGACAAAGCCGGAAACCGGCTATGGCTACATCGAGGCCGGACCGGCGCAGGACGACGGGTCGCGCCAGGTGATCCGCTTCGTCGAAAAACCTGACCTTGCCACCGCGCAAGGCTATCTTGAGGCCGGCAACTATTTCTGGAACGCCGGCATATTCCTGTTCAAGGCCAGCGCCATGCGCCATGCCTTCCTGGCGCATCAGCCCGAAATCTGGACGGGCGTGGAAGCCGCGCTAGGCCAGTCGCGCGAGGATGT
>JAIOIW010000079.1 GCA_019912385.1 Notoacmeibacter sp.
TATCTCACGCGCACTGCTTTGCCCCCCTCAGAGCCTGCAGGCGATCGTCCTTCTTCAATGCGCCAATGCGTTCGACGGCCCGATAGAAGGCCTCGTGGTCACCCGAACAGATGGCGAGCAATCGGGAAAACGCCGGCACCAGGTCGTTATAGATCGCAGTCGCGGCAAGCTTGGCGTTGTTGATCGGTTCTTCGAACCAGCCGTCATAGCCGTGATATCCGTTCCAGCGCCCGTCCCTGAGCCGCCGGTACCGCACACGCAAATTCTCGATCGCGGCCGCCTTGGCGGCCCGTTTCTCCCCATCGCCGTCCGACCCGCCATAAACGGCTATCAGCGCCTCGCGGGTTTGTGAAACCAATGAGAGGAAGTCCTTTTCGCGATCTTGATCCGCTTGATACTTTTGCGACGCCGCCAGGTCGCCGCTGTGCTTCAACCATTTGGTCATGCCGCTGTTTTCCACCGCAACGGCAAAAGCCTCATTGAACGCCGTATCATCACGCACGTAGACGCGTTGATGCGACAGCTCGTGGAAAACCAGCGCGGCAATATAGGTCTCTCCATAACGCAACATCGTGTTGACCAGCGGATCGCGAAACCAGCCAAGCGTGGAGTATGCGGTGACGCCGCCCACATAGGCGTCCATGCCTTGCTGGCGAATGTCCGTCGCGTATTTCTCTGCCGCCACACGGGAAAAATAGCCCCGATACGGCACGCAACCAAATACCGGAAAACACCAAGTGCGCGGCTCCAGTGACAATTCGGGCGTCGCGAACACAGCCCAAGTCACAAAGTCCCGGTGCGTATCCACATAACTGAGGTAGCTGCCGTTGTCGGGCAATGCCAGCACGTCGGTCGCAAACCGGCGTATTTCAATCGCGCGTGCCATCTGTTGCCGGAACTTGGGGGAGTTTGAAGGATCCCCGACCAACTTTTCTACCGGCTGTAGAGACGAGATCATCTCGAGATGACCGTTCAGGGACTGGGCAAGGTAGGAAACGCTGGTACAACCCTGCAGGCCGAGCACCACCGTCATCGTCGCCATGAATGTCCAACGTGACCGCTTCATCGCCTGCCTTGGGTACCACCCGCCCTTGCGCTCGCAGCGACCGGGATCGATCGCGCCTGGCGCATCGCAGTCACCTTTTATTGGCGGCGGTGCGCTGTCAATCCGCCGGGTCGATCGCCGTCACACCTCTTCTCGGCAATCACAATTCCGCATTCGGACCAACTCCGGACAATCCACACATATCGCGAAAAGGGGAGACGAGTTCGCCGGTAGCCTGCGATGCTCCGTTCGTGCTCCCGGTCCCCTCCGCGCCCTTATCGCGAATAATTGCGGTACATGTCGTAAAGCACGGCCGCGATATCGCTCTCGAGCGGGAATGACAGCATACCCATGACCGAGTAGCCGAGCAGCCACGGCATAAGGTAGAACCGGAACATATAGAAGAACCAGGCCACGAAAAGCGGCACCAGGGGTTCGATCAGGAACTTGGGCGTGATCGGCCGGAACAAGCGCAGGATAGGGTTCGTCGCCCGGACGAAGAAACGCATAAAAAAGAAATCCGAATCCTCGGGCAGAAAAATACCCATGGCGGCGCGGCCGATCAACGTCCACATGATCACGCCGAACAGGTAGTCGATGACGATTGCCCAGAGCGGGAATATCGATAAATCCGGCATCTGCCCCACACCTTCCAATCAAAAAACCGGGGCGAAACCTGCGTCTCGCCCCAGTCTGTTCATTTCTATTGGCTGCGATCAGTGCGTCGCGGCCAGGATGGTCTTGCCACCCGGAATGCGGACCTCGTCGACCATAGCCTGCGTTTCCGCATCCGGAGCCGGCGTCAGGAGGCTGACCACGACCATCGCGATGAGACTTACCGGCATGCCGATAATTCCGAACCGGATGTGATCGATGCCCCACCAGGGATCCATCAGGCCGTTGTAGACCATGTACAGATACCACGTGCCGGCGAGGAAGCCACCGGCCATGCCGGCGATCGCACCGGCCGCGTTGGCCCGTTTCCACCAGATGCCGAGCACAAGCGGGAAGAACAGGCCCGAACAGGCGAAGTCGAACGCCCATGCGACGGCACCGAGGATCCCCGTCAGTTTCAGCGACGCGATGAACGCGCCGGCCGCACCGATGAAGAGCAGCAGCACACGCGCGACGGTCAGGCGGCGACGCGTGTCAGCCTTCGGGTCGATCATCTTGTAGTACAGATCATGCGACAGCGCGTTGGCAATGGCGAGCAGCAGACCGTCTGCCGTCGACATGGCGGCGGCAAGACCGCCGGCGGCCACGAGGCCCGAAATGACATAGGGCAGCCCCGCGATCTCCGGCGTCGCGAGCACGACGATGTCGGGCCGCATGAAGAACTCGTTCAATTGAACGATGCCGTCACCGTTCTGATCCGCGACCGCCAGCATGCCGACCGACGACCAGTGCTTCACCCATTCCAGGTTCGACACGTCGGCGAAGGCCTTGCCGATCACCGAGGTCGCCAGGTTCGGGTCCAGAAGCTGCAGCTTCGACAGCGTGGCAAGTGCCGGCGCGGAGAAGTACAGGAAGAAGATGAACAGCAGCGACCAGCCGACCGAGCGGCGAGCCGAACGGACGGACGGAGTGGTGAAATAGCGCATCAGGATGTGCGGCAGGGACGCCGTACCGGCCATCATGCAGATCGCCAGCGAAACCATGGCCCAGGCCTTGCCTTCCGGAGCATTCTGGGGTGTCACCAGAACGGAAACGCCCTTGATGGCCTCCAAGGCCGGCTCAAGCCCGTATTGAGCCTCGAGTTCGGCAATTCGTTGAATCGCCTCGCCATAGGAGAAATGCGGAATGATCCCGAAACCCTGCTTGTTGGACATCCAGATGATCGGTACCAGGTAGGCGATGATCAGCACGATGTACTGTGCGACCTGGGTCCATGTCACGCCGCGCATGCCGCCCAGCATCGAACAGATGAAGATGCCCAGCAGGCCGAGCCAGACACCGAACTCGAACGGCACGCCGAGCGTCTGCGCGGCGATGGTGCCGGTCGCGTTGATCTGCGCCGTCACGTAAGTGAACGACGCGACGACGAGAACGATAACGGCCATGAGTCGCGCGGTGTTGCCGCCAAAGCGGGTGCCGATGAAGTCCGGTACTGTGTAACAGCCGAACTTGCGCAGATAGGGCGCCATCAGCGAGTTCACCAGCACGTAGCCGCCGGTCCAACCCACAATGAAGCCCAGATAGGGATAACCGCCGAAATAGACGCCGCCGGCCAGCGCCACGAATGACGCACCGGACATCCAGTCCGCGGCCGTGGCCATGCCGTTGTAGAGTGCCGGGACTTCACGCCCCGCCACATAGTAGGCGTCGACCTGCGCCGTGCGCGACAGCCAGCCGATAATCGCATAGATGGCGATGGTGAACAGCAGGAAGCCGATCCCGATCGCCTGGGCGCTGCCACCCAGTTTTTCGAAAAGCGCCATCAATGCGAAGAATACAAGAAACCCCAAGGTATATACTGCGTAGACCTTCCCGAGGTTGTCCAGGAAAGACGCTCTGCCGGATGATGTATTAGCCATGTTTCCGCCCCCCCTATTCCTCGATGCCGAATTCGTCGTCGATCTGATCCTGGCGCCAGTTCTGGATCCAGATCATCGCAACGAATGCGATCAGCGAACCCTGGACGCACATGTAGTAGCCCAACGGAAAGCCGAGGAATGCGATGGAATTCAACGAACCGGCCATCGCCGGAATTATGATTGCAAATACGACCCACAGAACAAGAACGACGATCGTCAGATTCCTGGTCTTCGCCCAATGGCGTTCTCGGGCCTCTACGGATAGTTCAGCCATGATTTCCTCCTCCATTGATGGATGCCGTCCTATAAACCGCTCCCATCGGACCCAATTAATGCATCATTTGGTATGTTGCGCACCCTAAACTAACGTCTAATATCCACACACTTTTATTCCTGCCCGGTTCCATAGAATATGCCGTCCAACATCATGACCAACAATACCGCCGACATCTCAAATGGTTATCTGGGCCGCCTGGGGAGACTTGCGTCGCGTCTCCTGTCCCGGCGGGAGAGAGGTCCGATCGATTCCTTGAGCGCAATGAACGGCTTCGTTTCGACGCGCGCAGCCTATATCGCGCAAAAGACGCTCTACGGTTATCTGAAAACCCGAATCGGTACGCGGTATCCGAAAGTCGTCGAAGACGAAGCTTTCGTCGAGTCCGTCAACATAGCGAAGATGAACGTCTTCGCGGCATGCGTTTCCGACCTGGCGGTGTACGCTGTCGGCAGGGCGCTTCGCGACGCCGACCTGCCTGACCGGGAGAGACAAATGATCGCTCTCGAGTGTTTCGACCGCGCGTTTGCGGCGAATGCCGTCGAGGTCACGAGCGTGTTCGACCCGAACGAACCCAGGGCCGATTTTCTCTTGCGCATGGATGGAACGGACTGGGTCCATGGCGCGTACCAGCGCGAAAATTTCAACCGCAGCCCTTCTGCCCTTGTCAGGTGGGCGCCGATAGCACCCGAGCTCAAGAAGTTCGATGCCGAGATTGTCGAGAATTCGGTCAAGTTCGCATGGAATGAAGTCCGTCTGGACTATGAGCGCCGTCTCGATGCGCAAAGCGTAGCCGCGGACGTTCTCGCCAATGCCCGTTCCACCACTTGACCGATTAGATGTTTCGCGTTGCCGATCGACCGGTTCGACGGGCGGGCGGAACCGGGTGAGGCGGTGACGGCGGATGAACATGGGATGGTGAGACCATGGCCGTGAAGCGGATATCCAGTGCCCAATCAGCGCTACCGCTCGGATCGTTGTCAGCCGTTGTTCTCGATACCGAGACGACGGGACTGAACGTGCGCAGGGACCGGATCATCGAAATCGGAGCCGTCCGCATAACGGGCGGGACATTGAAAGAAGCAGAGACCTTCGCGAAGCTCGTCAATCCCGGCACGGCAATTCCCGCCCAGTCCACGGCTATTCACGGGATACGCGACGAAGACGTCAGGCCGGCATCCCCTTTCGGCAAGGTGATCGAGATGTATCAATCCTTCGCCGGCGATGCAGTCGTGATCGGCTATTCGATCGGCTTTGATCTTGCCGTACTGAAGGCCGAATTCGAGCGCAGCGGCGTGATCTGGGTTCCCCCGCGCAGCCTCGACGTTCGTCATCTGGCAAAACTGGTTGCGCCGGAGTTGCCGTCGGAATCGCTCGCGACGGTTGCCGGCTGGCTGGGCATACCGGTCGGGACCCGTCATCGCGCCCTGGCCGACGCCTTGCTCACCGCGCGCGTCTTTCTGGCGCTGGTTCCAAAACTGCGGGCGCGCGGCATCGCGACGCTTGCCCAGGCGCAACGCTCCTGCCTGCGGCTTGCCTCGCGACTGGGTGAGGAAGTTGCGGCAGGCTGGCACGACGCCGTTCAGACCGAAACGCTTGTGCCGGCCGGTGCCACCGAATTCGCGAGGATCGACAGTTTTCCCTACCGCCACCGGGTCGCCGATATCATGGCCAGGCCGCCGGCGATCGCCCGGAATGACGAGAAATTGCGCGACGTGCTCACGCGGATGCTGCGCGACAAGATAAGTTCCGTATTTTTCGAGCCGTTCAGCGTGGGCGCGGACTTCGCGATAATCACCGAGCGGGATATCCTTCGCGCGATCGACGGCCGTGGCATCGATGCGCTCGAAGCGGCCGCATCGGACTTTGCTTCGCGGCCACTCATCACGATCGCCGGGGACGAGTTCGTCTACAGAGCGATATCGCGCATGACCACGTACGATTTCAGGCACCTCGGGGTCACAGGGGAAATGGGCGAACTGGCCGGCGCCCTCAGCGCCCGTGATCTGCTTCGACAGAGGGCGAGCGATGCCGTGGCACTGGGGGAGAGTATCGAGAGGGCGCAGAACGCACCCGAACTGGGCCAGATCTGGTCGGAACTGACGGTCGTCGCACGCAGCCTCGCGCACGAAGGCGTATCGCCCCATGACACGGCGGCCGTGATTTCGCGCGAACTGCGCGCTCTGACGAAACGCGCATGCGAACTGGCGGAGATCGAGATGGAGGCCGGCGGAGCAAGACCGCCATGTGCCTACGCTATGATGGTTCTAGGCTCGAGCGGGCGCGGCGAAAGCCTGCTTGCCATGGATCAGGACAATGCGATCATTTTCGAGAAAGGCGAGCCGGGCGGCGAAACGGACCAGTGGTTCGAGAAGCTGGCATCAAGGGTATCCGACATTCTCAACGATGCGGGTGTTGCTTATTGCAAGGGCGGCGTCATGGCTTCCAGGGCTGCATGGAGAAAGGATGTCGATGGCTGGCGCGAAATGGTTGGAAGCTGGATCGCCCATGCCCGGCCAGAGGATGTTCTCAATTCGGACATTTTCTTCGATGCGCTTTCGGTGCACGGATCCGGGGAACTTGCCGATGAGTTGCATCGCGAGGCTCACGAAGCTGCCGCACAGGCATCCGGTTTCCTGAAGACACTGGCCATCAGGGCGGGTGAATTCCAATCTCCGCTGGGCCTGTTCGGCCGGCTGAAGCTCGAGGGCGGTCGCGTGGACGTCAAGAGGGGCGGGCTGATGCCGATTTTCTCGGTTGCGCGTGTCGCCGCATTGCGGGCCGGCGTCACCACCCGCTCAACGCCTGAACGGCTGAAGGCCGCAACTTCGGTGGACCCGGCTATCATCGACAACCTGATCGAGGCGCACCGGGTCTTTCTCAAAGTCATTCTCGAGCAGCAACTGCGCGACATCGACCGGGGCATAGCGCTCTCGAACTCGATTGTTCCCGACGAGTTTTCCGCGCATGAACGCGACGAGATCAAATGGGCGCTTGCGCAGGTTCCCGCGGTGCGTGACATCGCCGGCCTGCCGACTTTCGGCTGACCCCTCTGTCCCAGGAATCCCGGTATTAGGCGGGAGATGGAAATGGACAAGGCAGGAAAGGTCATGCTTGAGGGCATGGTCACTTATAGGAGCGATCGCCATATTTCTTGTCGTCGGTGCCGTCTGGCTTGTCCGCCGCCAGATACGCAGCCGTCGCGGAAAATCGTCCGGCGCCTCGAAAAGACGTCGCCCGCGATGGCAACAATCCGACAACACGTCCAGGGGCGATGCGATCGCGGGATCGCGCGCCCGGTCAATCGGACACGAGATTCCTGGTCACGCATTCCGGCCCGACATCAAGGTCGATCCAGAAGCTGCCGGTGCGCCATAAGGCGAAATAGTCGCGCCGCGGGCCACCCGCGCGATCCGTCGCCAAAGTATAGCGCTCCGGCCCGTAGCGATGACCGGCCAGTTCCACGGCCCGGATGTACAGGTCTGTATCCCCGGTCTTGCCCTCGCCGGCCCATTCGTCATTGAGGAACCGAATCTCCAGTCGCTTCGCGCACTCGGGCACGGTGACGGGAAATCTGAAAGTAGTTACCGCGGCGTCGACCTCGGCATCAGGGATGGCCCGTTCGGCATTGGCCGGCGCCGCGGCAACCTCGAACCTGGCCACCGTGAGACCGTCGAGAACGACCTCCGCCTTGGGCGGTGTCTTGAAGCTGGTTCCGGTTGCGAAGATCACCAGTTCGCCCTCGCCGGACGGTTGGTACGCCTGGAGCGCCTCCTCACCTGACGCCCGCAGATAGCCATCGATCCAGGCTTGCTGGGCCTTGACCCAGGAGGCGAGAATGCGCTTGGCCCGTTCCGTTTCCTCGGGACTGCCATCTGCCAGATTGTTCCGTTCGTACGGGTCGGATTTGATGTCATACAATTGGGACTGCCCGCTATTGGCGTTAAAAATGAACTTCTTCGTCCCTTCGCGGAAACCGACCTGGAAGCCGTTCCAGGGCGCAAAGAACAGGACGGCATCATTTCGTTGTGACGAAAACAGGCTGCGGCCTTGCCAGCGCGGCGGCACTGGCGCACCAAGCAGGTCGAGCGCGGTCGGTGCAATATCGGAGACGCCGCCGACCAGATCCGCGCTTTCGCCGGAGAACAGGTTCGGATTGATGAAAATCAGCGGGATATGAATGTTCTCCTCATACAATGCCGCGGCATGGACATAGTTACCGTGCTCGCCGAAGGCTTCGCCGTGATCGCCCATGACGATCACCAGGGTTGATTCCAGCAAATCCCTCTCGACGAGGAAATCCATGACCATTCCGAACGCGTCGTCAGCGACCTTTACCGCATTGAGATAGCGGTTCAGGTTCTCGTCGCTGGTGTAGGTGCGGGGATCTTCGCCGGTGAAATAGGGGTAGTGGGTCATACCCGTCTTTATGTTAACGAAAAACGGCCGGTTTGGCGCCTGCTGGATCCAGTCGATCACCGGGGGAACAGTGCAGCGGTCGTTGGACGTGTTGAGATATTGATGGGTGGCGTTTCCGAACTCGTGGATGCCCGTTTCGCAAGGCCAATCGCGATGGTCCCGCACCGTGTCGAAGCCCACATGCGCCATGAAACCGCCCTGGTTCTGGAACCGGTTGTCACTGGAATTGAAAAACGCCGTTCGGAAACCGCGGGCGTTCAGGACCTCAGCAATCGAATCGAAATCAAGATCCGGATAGCTATAGGTCATCGAATAGGGTGACAGTTCCGGGACAATTGCGGCAACCAGCGAGACCAGGGCAAAATTCGAGGCCGGCGTGTGGGCGTAGATGTTGGTGAATCTGATCCCCATCGCTGAGTATTTCCGGACATTGGGCGTTACCGGCCAGACGCTGTTGAAACCCTCCATGTATTTCGCGGAGGTGGATTCGAATGTGAACAGCACGACGTTCCTCAACTGACCGGGCTTTACACGGGGTTTCGCAACCGGTGTTGCGACCTTCAACGGCGGCGCGTCTGTGGCCAAGGGTTCTTTGCCGCCGCCTATCAGGCCGACGTTAAGCCGGCGCTCCGAAAAGAACGAACGGACGAGGGCGATTTCCGGATTCAACAGCTTCCCCGAATTGATCTCCAAGGTACCGCCTGGAAGTCCGTAAGACGCCAGAACAGCGACAACGGGTAACGAAGCCAGAACCGGCCACCATCGCGTTAGCGATGTTTGCGCGAGCAGAAGTGAGGTCAGCAGGGCAAGGAGGCTGAAAGCCAGCATCGCGACGATTATAAAGAGAGCGACGATCGGACTGAAGATATGCAGCAGCGAATCGAAGATGTTCGGAGCGTTGAATACATCGGAGTAGTGTATCCAGCTCAACGTGACAGGCTCGCCAAGCATGTGCACGGCCACAACATTTGCGATGCCCCAGACCAGCAGGATATTGCAGATGACGATGAAAGCGATGGCGCCGCGCCCGATACCGCGCGCGGCGCCGAATATCCGCATCAAGACCATGGTGGCGACCACGAGCACCAGGACGAACAGCCAGTCCTGGCGACTGCCCGCTACCACGGCGGCCAACCGATCATAGCCGGAAAGCCCGACAAATTCGTTTCGAAGGATCACGATCCGCAGAACCGTCAGGGCCAGCGCCAATGCCAGTCCTGTACCCGCAATGATCGACTGTCCGCCTATCGCACCTTCGGCGTCGCGGGCAAACCGCTCCCTCAGGAACCTCTTCAAACCCTTCATTCTCTCTTCCAATTCCCACCCGGTGCCGGCAGTAGAATCGGCACGACAGATCCGGGACGCTACCGGCAGAAGCAACAGCCATGACTATCGCCACTCGCGACGGCCAAGCATTGATATTGGTTAATTGAAAACGGATTCCCCGCTATCGGGGGATTGATCGGACCGGACAATATGGTGCTGGCGACTGTCCGTACGGCCTTAGCGGAAGTGCTTCGAGAGCTTCAGACCCTGGGCCTGATAGTTGGAACCCATCCCGGCGCCGTAAAGCGTCTGAGGCCGTTCCAACATATGCTCATAAACCAGGCGGCCGACGATCTGGCCGTGCTCGAGGATGAAGGGCACCTCGTGACTTCTCACCTCAAGCACGGCGCGCGCGCCCTTGCCGCCCGCCTCCGCATGGCCGAAGCCCGGATCGAAAAAACCTGCGTAGTGAACGCGGAATTCGCCGACGAGCGGATCGAAGGGCGTCATCTCGGCGGCAAAATCCGGCGGCACGTGAACGGCTTCGCGCGATGCCAGAATGTAGAATTCGTCGGGGTCGAGCACGAGTTCGCCCTCGCCGCGCCGGTGGATCGGTTCCCAGTAATCTAGCCCGTCATGCGCGCCCGGTTTATCCACGTCGACGAGGCTCGTGTGGTGCTTGCCACGATAGCCGACCAGTCCGCGTTCGTCGCCCATGAGGTCGATGGACAACGCAATGCCCCCGCCCGTGATGTTCGGCTCGCCGCCGTCGACCAAGGTTTCGGCACGATGCAATTCGAGCAGTTCTCCCTCATCGAGCTGGGATTGGCCCCTTCGAAAGCGAACCTGCGAAAGCCGCGACCCCGTGCGCACCACGATCGGGAAGGTACGCGGACTCACCTCCAGGTAGAGTGCGCCCTGATAGCCGGCCGGTATCTTGTCGAATTCCTGGCCATTGTCGGTCATGACGCGCGTGAAGATGTCGAGCCGCCCGGTCGAGCTTTTCGGATTGGCGGAAGCGGAGACATCGTCAGGCAGGTGGAACCATTCCAGCAGGGGCACGATATAGACACAGCCGGTCTCCAGAACCGCACCCTCGGAGAGGTTGATTTCGTGCAGCATCAGCCGCTCAAGCTTGGCTTCGACCGTCGACGCCGCGCCGGGCAGGAACGATGCGCGCACGCGATAGGCCTTGACACCGAGTCGGAGGTCGAGGCTTGCGGGCTGAATCTGCCCGTCATCAAGCTCGTGCACGGAAAACAGGCTGCCGGACTTGAACAGGTTCGCGATTTCACGGTCGGGAAGAATGCCAGTTTTCTGCAAGGCGAGACCCGTCGATGGATTGAATGGCGGCAGCTTTAGCCACCTTGTGAATTGACGCAAGGCCGGGGGCGGTCTAAAGGGTCATTTTCCCGTGGTGATTTGGCCGGCCGGCTTGCAGCCACGTTAAACAAGTCGCTAAAAGGGCCGCGGTAGCCGGCTTGCGACTTTCGCGGCCGGTTTTTTGTTTTTGGATTGTCGATCATGTCTGAAAGTAAGCGCTCCTATCATCCGCAGACCAACCTGGTACACGCGGGTACCAACCGCTCGCCGTTCGGGGAAACATCGGAAGCCTTGTACCTGACCCAAGGCTTCGTCTACGACAGCGCGGAAGCAGCGGAAGCCCGTTTCAAGGGCGAGGAACCCGGCTTCATCTATTCGCGCTATTCCAATCCGACGGTCGACATGTTCGAAAAGCGCATGTGTGCGCTCGAGGGGGCCGAGGATGCGCGCGCTACCGCGTCGGGGATGGCGGCGGTCTCCTCCGCCCTGCTCTGCCAATTGAAGGCGGGCGACCATCTGGTCGCGGCGCGACAACTCTTCGGGTCCTGCCGCTGGGTGGCGGAAACCCTGTTGCCGCGGTTCGGTGTCGAATGCACGCTGGTCGACGGCACGAAGAACGACGAATGGGCGGCGGCGGTCCGCGGCAACACGAGGGTCTTCTTCCTGGAAAGCCCGACCAACCCGACGCTGGCGCTGGTCGACATCGCGGCGGTGGCCGAGATTGCACGTGCGAAAGGGATCACCGTCGTCGTCGACAATGTTTTCGCGACGCCGATGTATCAAAAGCCATTGGAGCTCGGCGCCCACGTCGTGGTCTATTCCGCCACGAAGCATATCGACGGGCAGGGGCGGTGCCTTGGCGGCGTGGTGCTGTCGTCGAAGGACTGGATCGACGAGAACCTGCACGATTTCTTCCGCCATACCGGACCGAGCCTGTCGCCGTTCAATGCCTGGACATTGCTGAAAGGGCTGGAAACGCTGCCCCTGCGGGTGCGCCAGCAAAGCGAAAGCGCGGCGGTGATTGCCGACTACCTTGCCAATCATCCGGCAGTTTCGCAGGTGATCTATCCAAGCAGGGACGACCATCCCCAGGCAGACCTGGCAAAGCGCCAGATGAAGGGCGGATCGACCATGGTGTGTTTTGATCTGAAAGCGGGAAAAAAAGGCGCTTTCGCGTTCGAGAACGCGCTCGAACTCATTCGCATCTCCAACAATCTCGGCGATGCCAAGAGCCTAATCACCCACCCGTCCACCACGACGCACAAGAACCTGACCGAGGAAGCGCGGATGGAGCAATCGATCACGCCGGGCACGGTGCGCCTGTCAGTAGGGATTGAACACGCCGAGGACTTGCTGGCCGACATCGAGGGCGCGCTGAAAGCCATTTGAGAGCAGCGGTCAGCGGAATGTCCGCGCTGCGAGGGCAACACGGGAGAAGGCCGTATAGACGACGATGACGGCGAATATCCAGGCGAGCGCCGGGAACCACGCCGGCATAAGGCAGGCCAGCACAAAGACGGCCAACGTCTCGGTCGCCTCGGCCAGCCCGGTGGTGAAATACAGGGACTTGGAGCCGCGGGCGTTTGAATCAAGCGCCCGCTTCTCCGCCATAACCGCATACGCCAGAAAGCTCGCGCCATTGACATAGAAGGAGAAGATCAGCGCCGCGCCGGCTATCGCGTTCGATGCGGGATCGGCCAGAACGAAGCCGAAGGGAATGGCGCCGTAGTAGACGAAATCGAGCACGATATCGAGAAATCCGCCGAAATCGGTTTGGCCCTTGATTGTGGCAACAGCCCCGTCGAGCCCGTCGCACAGCCGGCTTGAGAGTATTAGGACGAGTCCAAGAAGAAAGAACCCGTATGCGATGGCCGCCAGGGCGGCTATCGCAAGCACGCATCCGGTCACAGTGATGGCATTGGCCGAGACTTCCCATTTTGCCGCGACAGTGGCCAGGGCACGGATCTGCGGATCTATCTGCCGTCTCGCCCATCCGTCAAGCATGCCGCGATCCCTCCTTGCCTTGAACCGAGGGGGAATGCTCTACCAACTCGGCTCCCCGCCAACCAGTCACGTTTTCCTGACTGGCGATTGACCGGGAAGGCACAACCGGATTTATCCTGAACGGGGCATTCAGACGAGGCAAGCGATGTACAGTGCCGTTACCCGGGGCATCGAGGTTAACGTGGAGCCGGTTTTCCTGCCTGAGCGCACGGATGCCCAAAACAGCCGCTATTTCTGGGCATACCACGTCACGATCTCCAACAGGGGCGATCTCGCCGTGCGGCTCCTTGGCCGCTACTGGCGCATAACCGACGGCGAGGGCCGGGTGGAAGAGGTGCGCGGCGAGGGCGTCGTCGGGGAGCAACCCTATTTGTCGCCGGGCGACAGCTACAGCTATACTTCGGGATGCCCGCTCTCGACGCCCTCGGGCATCATGGAGGGCAGCTACCTCATGATCTATCCCTCGCTTGAAGAATTCGAGGTCAGGATACCCGCGTTCTCTCTCGATTTGCCGGACGGGCAGCGCACGGTGAACTGACGCGGCCGGGCGCCGTCACGCAAATTCGGATGGATCGAACGTGTAGGCCGTCGAGCAGAATTCGCAGGTCACGCGGATCTTTCCATCCTCGGTGCTCTCGGCAATTTCCTCGGACGTAAATCCTTCAAGTATGACGCCGATCTTCTGCCTGTTGCAGGAGCATTTGTCGCGGACCTCGGTCCCCTCGAAGACCTTGGTTCCGTGGTTGTGAAACAAGCGGAACAGCAAACGCTCGGCACCGACCATGGGATCCCAGAGTTCCGTCGGCTCGATCGTCGCCAGCAGCGCTTCGGTCTCCCGCCAGGCGTCGTCGGTGGGATCCGTGAGCGCATCCCGGTCGTTGTCGCCGTCGCCGCCCGGCAGGTCCGGCAGGCGCATGCGTTCCGGCGCATCAGGCAGGAACTGGGCAATGATCCCGCCCGCCCGCCAGTGTTCGGTGCCGCGACCGCCGGCTGCAACGACCTGCTTGCCAACCGCAATACGCATGTCGGTGGGGATCTGCTCCGACTGGCGGAAATACGCTTTGGCGATTTCCTCCAGATTGGAGCCGTCCAACTGGACAATACCCTGGTAGCGCTGCGTATGTGCGCCCTGGTCGATGGTCATTGCCAGGATACCCTTGCCAAGCAGCTGCTCGGGGGCATCGGCGCCGACCTCGATAGCCTGCGCCAGGCGCTCCTCGTCGAAACGGGCGTAGGCGCGTATCGCGTCGGGTGTCGCAAAATCCGCGACCATCATGTCGACCGGACCGTCGGTCTGGGTCTGCAGGATGAATTTGCCCTCAAATTTCAATGAGGTGCCCAGCAAGGCGGCGAGCACGATGACTTCGGCCAACAGCCGGCCAACCGGCTCGGGATAATCGTGGCGGTTCAGTATACCATCGAGAATCGGTCCCATCTGCACGATGCGGCCGCGCAGATCGAGCTCATCGATCTGGAAAGGAACGACACGGTCGTCCCCGGCGAAACCGAATTCGCCAAGTGTCGGATCACTTGCGCTCACTTCAACTTGCTCCCTGGAAACACCAGGAGATGATTGCCTTCTGCGCGTGCAGGCGGTTTTCCGCCTCGTCGAACACGACCGAATGAGGCCCGTCGATGACCTCGTCGGTGACTTCCTCTCCGCGGTGCGCAGGAAGGCAATGCATGAACAACGCATCGGGCTTTGCGTGCTTCATCAGGGCTTCATTGACCTGGAAGGGCTGGAAAATGTTGTGACCGCGGGCGCGGTGTTCCTGTCCCATCGAAACCCAGGTGTCGGTTACGACGCAATCGGCATTGTCGACCGCGGCGGCGGCCTCGGTAAACATCCGTATCTTTCCGCCATTGTCGTTTGCCCAGTCGACGAACCGGCCCTCCGGCTCGCTACCCGGCGGCACCGCGATATTGAGCTCGAAGGAAAACCGGGCCGAAGCCTCGATCAGCGAATGGAGGACGTTGTTTCCGTCACCGGTCCACGTGAAACGCTTGCCGGCCACCGGGCCGCGATGTTCCTCGTAGGTCATCAGATCGGCCATGATCTGACAGGGATGGGTATCGTCGGTCAGGCCGTTGATGACCGGAACCGTTGCGTATTCGGCCAGCTCCAGCAGCCTGTCGTGGGACGTGGTGCGGATCATGATCGCATCGACATAACGCGACAGAACCCGCGCCGTGTCGGCGATCGTCTCGCTGCGGCCGAGCTGCATTTCAGCGCCGGTCAGCACCAGCGTTTCGCCGCCCAACTGGCGCATGCCAACATCGAAGGAAACGCGGGTGCGCGTTGACGGCTTTTCGAAGATCATGGCCAGCATCCTGCCTTCGAGGGGCCGACTTGCCGTACCCGATTTCAATGCTGCCTTGATCTGCCGTGCATCGGAAATCATGGCCGCAAGTTCGGCCGCACCGACGGCGGAAAGGTCGAGAAAATGTCGCGGTGAGCCGCTCATTGAACTTGTCTCCCGAGTGTTGTCAGGCCGGCGCGATCTCGCTGGCAGACGAGAGGGCCTTTGCACCCGACCTGATGCGATCCAGGGCGATGCGTATCTCATCGTCCGTTGTCGTCAAGGGTGGCAGCAGGCGGATGACATTGTCGCCGGCGGGAACGCAAAGCAGATGCTCGGCGCGCAGCGCGGCTGCAACCGTGCCGTTTGGCATCCGGCATTTCAGGCCGAGCATGAGCCCGGACCCGCGCGCATCTTCGAACACCTCCGGAAACTCGTCGACGATTCCGGCGAGTCCCTGCTTCAGCAGCAGACCCTTGCGGGAGATCTCGTCAAGAAATCCTTCCTCCAGGACGATATCGAGAACCGCGTTGGCGACCGCCATCGCAAGTGGATTGCCGCCATAGGTGGAGCCGTGCGCTCCCGCGACCATGCCCGACGCGGCCTCCAGCGTGGCCAGGCAGGCCCCCACCGGGAAACCGCCACCGATCCCCTTGGCGATCGCCATGATGTCGGGCGTGATGCCCGCCCATTCATGGGCAAACAGGCGGCCGGTGCGGCCGATCCCGGTCTGTACCTCGTCGAGAATGAGCAAAAGGCCCTCATTGTCGCAAAGCTGGCGGAGAAATCTCAGTTCCTCGTTCGGCACCGGCCGGATGCCGCCCTCCCCCTGGACTGGTTCGATCAGTATCGCGGCGGTGGTTTCGCCGACCGCCGCCTTCAAGGCCTCGCGATCACCGAACGGAACCTGGATGAACCCTGGCGCCTTCGGGCCGAAACCCTCCAGATATTTCGGCTGCCCGCCGGCGGCGATCGTCGCAAGGGTCCGGCCATGGAAGGCCCCTTCGAATGTAACTATGTCGATGCGCTCGGGCCGGCCATGGGCATAGTGATAGCGCCGCGCGGTCTTGATCGCGCATTCCAGCGCTTCAGCGCCGGAATTGGTAAAAAATGCCTTTTCGGCAAAGGTATTCGCGCAGAGCCTGTCGGCCAGCGCGCGCTGTCCGGGAATTTCGTAAAGGTTCGAAACATGCCAGAGCTTGCCGGCCTGGTGCGTCAGCGCTTCAACCAGATGCGGATGGCTGTGGCCAAGCGAGTTCACGGCCACACCTGCGGCGAAGTCGAGATATCGCTCGCCATCGACGGTAATCAACCAGGATCCTTCGCCGCGCTCGAATTCCAGCTGCGCACGCGCGTAAGTGTCGTAAAGTGCCGAACCGGCCATGTAACCACCCTGAACAGCCAAAGCCAAAAAGCAGCGCCGGGAACAATCGCGCGCGCTGCTCTTCAAATCAAAAAGCCGCCCTCCCGGGGCGGCAGAGGCGGTAATATCGGGATTTCGGCCAACAGAGTCAATGAACCGGTTCGGCAGGGCCCGCAGGATCCACCGAAGGTGTGACAGAATTGACCCTGCGTCCAGCAAATATGGGGAAAACCGCAAAAAGCCGAATCACCACCGAGGCAGACTCTTGTAACCGAGTCGGTCGATATTGTAGGTTTCTTGGGCATAAGAACTATATCTCGTGCGGCGAACCCAACACCTCAGTATGTGCGGTGCGTTCTGGTGAATTCCGGAACCGGTGATGGATTCGCATGAAATGCGGCAACTCGGGGATTTTCGAGATGAACTGGACGGACGAACGCGTCGAACTCCTCAAGAAACTGTGGGCAGAGGGGCTGAGCGCCAGTCAGATCGCCGCGCAGCTCGGCGGCGTCAGCCGCAATGCGGTGATCGGCAAGGTACATCGCCTGAAGCTGTCGAGCCGGGGCCGCGCAACATCCACTCCGTCCCGCCAGAAGAAGCAGGTTCGAATGAGCACCGGCGCGACCAAGGCGGCGTCGCGGGGGAACTCGCAGGGCCCGACGCGCTCGATCGTGGCAACGGCAGGCGCTACAGCCTTGCAAACCCAGTATGAAACCGATGCGATCGCAAAGCCGGTCCTGCGCCCCGCGGAGGAGGTTGTCGTACCGATTTCCCGGCGCCTCAAACTGATCGAACTGACGGAGCGGACATGCAAATGGCCAATCGGGGATCCGCTCAGCGAGGAGTTCCACTTTTGCGGCAATGATTCAAACGAGGGCAATCCCTATTGCGGTTACCACTCCAAGCTTGCGTTCCAACCGGCTTCCGAACGGCGGCGGAACCGCTGACGCCGCTGCATTTCGGGTTTTCCCAAATCGCCATCACTCGGGCTGGTCGACAATAACCGCGTTCGCCTCGTCGTCCTTCGGGCGCTCCAGCGGCATCTGCTTGCCCGTCGAAATATAAAATATGGTCTCGGCGATATTGGTCGCATGATCGCCGATGCGCTCGATATTCTTGGCGCAAAACAGCAAGTGCGTGCAGGCGGTGATGTTGCGCGGATCCTCCATCATATAAGTCAGCAGTTCGCGAAACATTGAGGTGTACATGACATCGATCTGCTCGTCGCGATCGCGCACATAGACCAGACGATCGACGGATCGCGAAGCATAGGCGTCAAGCACTTCCTTGAGTTGCGCGAGCGCAAGATCAGCCAGGGCCTCCAGGCCGCGATACAATCGTACCGGCTGGCTTTTGTCGGCCACGGCGGATGCCCGCTTCGCGATGTTCTTGCCCAGATCACCAACCCTCTCCAGATCGGCCGAGATCCGGATGGCGCCGATGATCTCCCGCAAATCCTGGGCCATGGGCTGGCGGCGCGCAATGATCAGGACCGCCTTGTCATCGATATCGCGCTCAGCGTCGTCAAGAACCGCGTCGGCCGCAATGACGCTCTCGGCCAGTCCGGCATCCGAATTGACAAGCGCCCTGACGGCATCGGAGACCATACGTTCTGCGTGGCCGCCCATCGTGGCTATTTTCGAGGAAAGGAAGCGCAAATCCTCGTCGAATGCCCTGACCATGTGGGAACCGCGGTTCATGTTTGCTTCCTTTCGCCCGGCCCGACCGCCGATGGGGTGTCGAAGCGCATTGCTTCGTGCCAGTTCACCTAGTGGTTCGTTTCCAACATTTGCATCCCGCTTGTATCGGTCGAGAGGGCAAATGATGGAAACCACTAGCAAGCTTATGATTCTAGTGGAACTTTTAAATTTGACATTCGATTTCGAGGTCGACATCGCGCGGGTATCGAATGTCAAATTCGTTCCATTAGGTCAAATCGCCGCGCTCGGGAAGAACGACCGTGAATGTCGAACCTTTGCCGACTTCCGATTCCACCAGCAACTTGCCGCGATGCCGCGTCAGGATATGCTTGACGATCGAGAGTCCGAGGCCGGTCCCTTTTTGAACCCGGCTTGTCTCGACGTCGACGCGATAAAAGCGCTCGGTGATCCGTGGAATATGCTCCCGGGGAATGCCCTGCCCGAAATCCTGGATCGAAACCGCGATCGCGTCGGCACCATCCGATTTCCGGCGTTCGATCGATACCACGACCCGTTTCCCCGACTGTGCATACTTGTATGCGTTCGACAGAAGGTTTTCGAAGACCTGTATCAGTTCGTCGCGATCGCCCGGCACTTCGAGCCTACCGTCGGGATAATGTTCCTCGACGGAAATGCCCTGCTCGGTGGCCAGGTTTTCCAGCGACCGGACGACGCCGGATACGATATCACGAATATCCACAAGCTTGTCGGGCCGTGAATAGGGTTTCATTTCGAGCCGGGAAAGTGACAGCAGGTCGTCGATCAAACGGGCCATCCTGTCGGTCTGAGCCTTCATGATGACCAGGAACTTTTTCTGGGCGGCCGGATCATTCCGGGCGGGCCCGCCCAGTGTCTCGATGAAGCCCGATATCGATGCCAGCGGCGTTCTCAGTTCATGGCTGGCGTTCGCTATGAAGTCGGACCGCATCTTTTCGATCCGCCGCAGTTCGCCGCGATCGGAGAATGCGAGAAGAAAAAGTCCGCCGGCGCGGTCAACAGCGGCCGCCGACACCTGATACCAGCGTTCGATCGGAACGCGTTCGTGATATTCCTGCAAACTGGCGCGGCCGTCACGAATGACACGCGCGACAAGTTCCACCATCTCCGGCGCCCTGAACTTCAGTGGCAATGCCATGCCGGGGGTCAGTTCGCCAAAGGCCAAGATGGCGGCCTTGTTTGCGAATACAATGTCCATTTCCCGATCGAAAATGACCATCGGATCATCAAGTGCATCGGCGAGGAGCCGGGCCGGCAGCAGCTCCTTCGTATCCGCGGATGTTCCCTGCAACCCTTGGTTCTTGCCAGTCGGCCAACGGCTTGAGCGCGCAAGGGCGGCGACACCCGCCACCAGCAGGAACCCCGCAATGGCAGCGGCAAGCAACCGCGGTTCGAGGACCACCATTACGGCCAGCACAAGAAACACCGCCACCAGGGTCTGGCGGGCCTCGCTCAGCTTTTGCGTCCAGCGCGAGGGCTGCCTATTTCCGGCATTGTCGTTCATCGTGTGCCAGTTCCTGAATTCGATGCCGATTTTACGGTTGTCGGTGAGGACCGTCTGGAATCGAATCTTTCTTCCTCATAGCATGTCGGCGAAATTCATGAAGGTTGTAAGAAAATGGCCAAGCGCAAAACCCATGTCGGCGATACGAAGCTTGAACCGATCGAAATCATTGTCGGCGGCGAGAAACGCGTGTTCGACATTGGCGACCCGATTGTCCCGGATTGGATCGAAGACAAGAAGATGGAGTCGGGCAACTATCCCTACAAGGAACCGCTCAATCGCGATCACTACGAGAAGGTCCTGGAAGACCTTCAGGAAGAATTGGTCAAGCTCCAGGCATGGCTGCAAAAGACGGGCGAGCGCATGATGATCCTGTTCGAGGGTCGCGATGCGGCGGGCAAAGGTGGAACGATTGCCGTTTTCCGTCAATTCCTCAATCCGCGCGGCGCGCGAAACATAGCGCTCGCCAAGCCCACGGACGCGGAACGCATGCAATGGTATTTCCAGCGCTATGTGGTCCATTTTCCGACAGCCGGCGAGATCGTGACCTTTGACCGCTCATGGTACAACCGCGGTGGCGTGGAACCGGTCATGGGCTTTTGCACGCCGGAACAGCATCGCAAGTTTCTGGAGGATGCACCCTATTTCGAGCGCATGGTCGCCGATGAAGGCATCCATTTTTTCAAGATCTGGCTGAATATCGGTCAGGAGATGCAACTCCGGCGATTTCATGATCGCGTCCACAGCCGGTTGAAGAGCTGGAAGTTCTCGCCGATGGACATTGCCGGAATGACGCGCTGGGACGACTATACCAGGCATCGCGACAGCATGATCACGAGCACGCACGCGGAACATGCTCCATGGACCGTGATCCGGGCAAACGACAAGCGCCGGGCAAGGATCGAAGCCATACGGAAAGTCCTCTTGTCGATCGACTATGCAGGGCGCAACAAGAAAGCCATCGACGAGCCCGACCCGCTCATTGTCGGCGCCGGACCGGCAATGCTCGACGCCTGACCAGGTCGTGCGCGCGCCGCGCAATTCGCTTGTGCGGCGTCTTCTCCCACAAATGCGGCCTTATGTATCAACTGCACCAACTGAAAGAGATACGCAAATGACTGAATTAGCTACAATTTCGGCCAAACAACGCAGCAAGGCGCGGATAGTATGGCCTCCGAAGTGGAAGCAATCCATAATTACTAGAATAGCGCGGCTGTTGGGCGTGCATGTCGAGATCGGTCATACCTTGGAGAGGTAGGGCATGAATGCGCGCAGCATGTCCATGTCTTCCACCTTCCCAATGATGCGCGCCGCCTTGGAGTTCAGTTTCCGGATCAAGACCTGATCGACGCTTGGCGCTATCGCCTCTTTGCAACTGCTAGCAATTTCCCCAATTTCAGAACTGCTGTCGAAGAGAACGAAAGAGGTCGGCTCCAGCCACCATGTCTCAGCGTGCCATTGAATCGCGGCATAGAGATCGTCTCTCCGCTTTCCGGCACTTATTCCGTCAACCGTTTTCTGCTCAATCCTGAATGTAAGCCAGTAGTCTTTGACATCGGCCATGCCTCTCCCGCCTTTCTGCCCCGCAGGGAGATTACTTATGCCTAGGGCTGAATACAACGTCTCCCGCCAGCGCTCGCGCGGTAACCCGATAGCCATCAGCGCCCTGCTGACTTGGCGGGGAAGGCGTCTGCGGTCTCTCCGCACTGGCGAGGGCCAGGTATCCGAGATCGAAGCCGACATTGCCGCGATAGACCGGGTGCTGGTCAACGTCCTTGGCTTTAACGGTGACATAGCCGAAGCCTCACGCGATTTCAGGCGGGAAGCCCTGTTCAGGCGCGGGGAACTGAAACGCGCCGTTCTGGACGTTCTCAGGCAGGCAAACGGGCCGCTAACAACGCGGCAGATCACCGCGCGCGTCATGGCCATCAAAGGCAAGGAACTCCAGCCGGGTCGGGTATCCAAGGAATGGATCAACCGCGTGCGCAAGGTGTGTCAGAAGCTGGAGACGGTTGATACGGTGCGCGTTGACGGCGTGCAGAGGTGGAAACGACGGGCCTAAGCCCGCCGTCTCCGGTCTGCCTGCATTGGGCATGATAGGGGCCTCAATAGGCCGCAAAATGGTGTGATCGCGTACCTAACGCCTTGCTTTCCGCCATCCCGCCGCACGCGCTTCCGCCTCTGAGCAAAACCAACGCTCGCCGTACTCCGGGCGAATGACCGTGCTGTTGTAATATTTCTGGCCCGGAACGTGATAAATCCGCTCGCCGGAATTGATGCTGATATTGCCCTTGATGTCGCAGGCCGCCGACGTCGATTGCGATAGCCCGTAGCGATAAATCTGCACGGTGTGGTCTTGCGAAACAGGGAAATGGGTTGCGAGTGCCGCCGCCGCCAAACCGGCAATTATCGCTGCCGGTAGAATAGGCCGCATCCGTATTGTCAAAGGACCCTTGCGCACCATGGGAACCCCGCACGCCGCTTTCCAAGCGGCATGATGTTGCCGCCGAGTTAAACCCTAATGATCGCGGGAGGGCGGATTTTAGACAAATCGCGCGGATGGCGTACGGCCGGTGTCATCCGCGAAAGCGTCAAGAGCGCCAAAAACTGGCAGGCCCGGAAACGGCGAAAGCGATAGTTGGCAGGGTGCGGGAAAGGAATATCCGCGCATTTATGAATGCCCGAGCGCAGACCTGACCTCTTCCTCGATTTCCAGAAGAGCAGCATTAAGCTTGTTGTCGAGGTTGCCAACGGTCTTGTAGGCATCCTTGCGGTTTCGAATGACCAAGATAACTATAAGCCGTTCTTGGATAATGTGATAAACGACGCGGTGATCGCCCCCAGCCTTGATGCGATAGAACTTTGGGTGGCCCTTGACTTTTTCGACTCCGCGCGGTCGCGGGTCGGAAGGAAGGGCTTCGATCGCCTTAACGATTTTGCGCTGGTCGTCTTTTGTAAGCTTTTTCAGCTCCCGCTTTGCAGCGGGAGCGAAAACGATTTCGGGTTCCAAGGGTATCCCCCCTTTGTGAATACGGAGTCAGTCAATGCCCAACTCCTTTTTGAGATCACTCATCTTGGTTCCTCCCTCTCTCAAGAACTCTGACAACGCACTTTCCGCCCGCTCTTCGTCGATCTGAGCTTCCAACTCCGCAAGCGCCTCCAATAGTTCAAGCCGCACCATCGCGACTGACTTCGAATGCTTGCGAATGATGACGGGGCCTTCGTGGAATGCCGCGTCAAAAACTTCCGAAAATTTTCCTCGTGCTTCCGATGCCGTGAATTCCTTCCTGACGGTTGTCATTTGCATGGTCCTTTTTGTGTTTTGTACGACTTGTACATATTGTACGCCTTCGCGTCAATAACACGACCGAAACAAGAATGTTTCGTAAACAGATGCGACATAATCGCACTCATCGCTGCCAGTACCCGGCCCACACCCGGCTAACCGGCGCGACCATCGCTGCGGAAAGCAGCGCGTAGGCATTCGAGCCGTTATCATTGCGGCGGTTATCCTCAAGCCAAGCCGAGTGGTTTGCATACTGGTACAGGTACTGCGGGGAAACGTGGTGATGCTGGCCAGACACCATGCGGCGCAGGCGGGAGAAAAAGCTTTCAACCCAATTCGTATGCTTGCCGTGGTCGCTGTAAACTTCCGAGTGGTTCACGCGCTCTGTCTGCCAGCCATCATGCAACAGGTCCCAATGGGAAGCCTCGTCGGCGTGAAGGAAGGCCAGACGGTCAACGTGCATCTTGGCAAGTTCGACGCCTTGGGCTTCGCTCTTGGTTACGAAAGGAACGGTGCGGCCAAGACGCTCACGGAAGGCCACCACGACGCGGCGGGTGCCAGTCTGGTGTTGGGCAAGGCGACGGTCCTTGCGATCCTCACGGCGGTTCTCCGGGCGGATATGACCACCGAAATAGGCACCGTCAACCTCAACGTCCCCGTCCATCTGCTCGCCGGTATGAACGTGATAGCCAAGGGCTTCGCGAAGCTTGTGACCGAGAACCCAAGCCGTCTTGTACTGGACGTCCAGATCGCGGGAAAGCTGCAAAGCCGAAAGGCCCTTGGCGGCGTTCACGAAAATGCAGATCGCGCCGAGAATGTCGGTGAAGCCCAGCTTGCGGCTGGCGAAGATCGTACCGGACGTAACCGAGAACTGCGCATGGCAGGCGACGCACTTGAACCGGCGACGAGTGGAAATGTCATAGGTTTCGGTGCAGCCGCACTTGGGGCAAACAGCCTGGCCCCTTGTTTCCGGCCAGCGCAACTGGCGGAACGTCTCGTATGCCTTTTCCTCACCCGCCTTGTAGATCGATTTCAGGGAAAGCGTGCGGGCTTGTGCGGAAAGAAGGAAGTGTTGGGCCATTTGTCATCGTTTCCATTACGTATGTAACGTATATGGTACGTTGACGTAGCGAGTACAAGGGCATATGTCATTATTTACGATACAAAACGTAATGCAGGTGATGACATGCCAGAACGGACAGATTTTGAGGCGTTAGCGGCCAATCTCCTGAAGGCCGAATTGAAGCGGAAAGGTGTGACCTATTCCGCGCTTGTGGAGAAGTTGGCTTCTATAGGTGTTGACGAAAAGGAAGCGAACATCCGTAATAAGCTGTCTCGGGGGAAATTCACGGCGGCGTTCTTGCTACAATGTCTAAGCGCAATAGGTACGAATACGCTGCATTTGGATTTATAGCTGGCGCTGGCTTGTCAATCTTTCTTTTGGTCTGGTCATTTCCGGGGTTCCGTAATCCAACCTATCAGCAGGAAAGATACTACAACGCCCAAGATCACGAGACCGGGGAAGATAATCCAGTCATAAGGCCCAGCCTTTGGGAAACCTACACGACTCCTTCGGATACGTACGCACAATGGATCATGGCATGCCTGTCCGTTGTCGCTACTGGATTCAGCGTTTGGGCCGTACTGCTGGTGCGTCAAACGCTCGACGAGAGTAGGAAATCTACCGACGCCGCGGTAAGTGCCTCCAAGGCTGCAACGCGCTCTAATGAACTTGCGAGAGCCGAACATCGCCCTTGGCTGACAATTCGGAGAAAGTACAAGAGCCTCTTCTCCGTCTTGAAAATGGGGGCAGATGATCGGAGATTCGATTACGAAGTCCGCATGATCTGGAGATGCAAGATCGTCAATCTTGGCAAAACTCCAGCGTTTGGCATAAAAACACGAAACAGGATTATTTGTTCCAGTTCCTATTCCAACGCCGCTAGTCAATTCCGCGCCTTCGCGAACTCGATAGACGCCGAAGGGGACGCCCGCTCCGAAAATACCATCTTCCCCGGCGACAAGGATTATGTTGTTGCCTTTGAATCGTATGCGAAGGTCACGTGCGACGGTGATCGGAGACCGCGTTTTTATCTCATGAGCGCACTCTCGTACCGAACACCGGAAAGCGACATCATTGGATTTGAGGCCAGACTCATCGGTATCGAATTTGATGATGACACATTCGGGCCGTGGTGCGCAGAACTGGTCGAATACGTTGCTGCCCGCATTACTAGGTAATGCAGTCAGAACTAAAACCGCCACCCCCGCCCATACGGCGCGGCGTTTCGTTCTGTTCTGCTTGGTGCGTTTGCTACCTAACACCGCACAAATGCGGCGCACGTATCAACTGCGCTAGGGCGCGCCAGGCGGCGCCGGATATCAATATCCAGTAGGCAGGAATCGCGAGCAGTGTACGTGGCAGGTCCCATCGCTCCGCAGCCGAAAGGGCGCGATGACCCAGCCAGAAAAACGCACCATATGCGATGAGGAGATTTGCAACATCGAGGGTAAACAAAAACAATTCAACGCCATTCCAGTTTAGCGTAAATATGTATTTTACCAATAAACCTGATGCATAAAATAGTATAAATGGATGCATAAGCGACGACGAAACAATCCCAACAAACATAATTTCCGAAATTATAAAATCCTTCAAACCTATTTGATTTATTAGCTTTTTGGGATTTCGATTGTGTACCAAAAACATTGCATCCATCCCTTCATCCATCGCGTGCGTTGACGATACCAGGTCTTGAGGTCGTCTGGGGCGTCTTCGAGTGTCGGGCTGTCTATCATTCCCGCGCGATAGCCAAGACGCCGGAGCCGAAGAGCAAGGTCCGCGTCTTCGGTGACATTGTACGGATCCCACCCACCGACATGTTCGATGGCTTTTCGCCTGAAATGATTGGAGGTGCCTCCGAGCGGGAAAAACAGCCCTCTTGTGGCAAGCCATGGTAACAGACCGCGAAACAGGGCCGCATATTCAAATGCAAACATGCGGGTCAGGAAATTCGTGCGCCAGTTCGAAATGAGGAGTGGTGCCTGAAGACAGGCAAGTTTTTCATCGGAGGCGCGAAATCGATGCCACGCCTCCAGCAATTGGTCGGGATGGGGGCGATCTTCCGCGTCGTAAAGTACGACGAATTCGCCTGTGATTGCCGGCAGCGCAAAAGTGACTGCCTTGGGCTTGGTCCGCGGCTGGCCTGGAGGAACCGTTACAATCTCGACCGTGCCGGAAAGCCGGTGCGCATTGATGGCGCTGATCGTCTCATGGTCATCCGCTTCACAAACAAGCTTGATCTCCAGACGCGATCGCGGCCAGCGCAGTCTGCTGAGCGCAACCATCAGATCGCCGACGACGCCAGCTTCGCGATAGAGCGCGACAAGCACCGTGTATTTCGGCATCTGATCGGCGTTTTCAGCGGCAAAACGCGCCGGCCGGCGGGTTCGTGCCTGCGATACGGCAAGCAGCCTGAGCGAGATACAGGACAGGAAAAACAGGGCAGCAAGCATATGCAATGACACCAGTGTCATCGCCTTGTACGCCCAAAAACTGAAAGGAAGCAAAAAGAGAGACAGCCCAGGGAGGACTCCCTGCCACATTGTGCCGGTTTTGCGCGCAGACAGTTCGGGACGTGCTGTGAACAAGCGGTCGATTGCCAGGCTGCTCATCCGCTCCTGTGTAGCCTGAAGCAGGTGCCGCCTGAGCAACCGCGGGGACACGAAGCGCAGCTTCCTTGCAAAAGCGGGATGTTTTTCGCGGAAAGCAACGAGAGAACCCATCCGGGCGATCTCGGGGGAGATGAGGATGAGTATCCGGCCGCCGGGGTGGATATAGAGGACGATGCGCTGGCTGTCCTCCACGCCCAGCGCCGCCAGAAGATCCGACTTGAACGGAACCAGACGCCCGGGCTCGATCGCGTCAAGGAATTCAAAGCCGGTTGCCCGCGCCAGGGCCGCGAAATAGCTGCCTTCGTCGATATCGCCGCCGGCGAGCATCGCGGCCTGAAAACTCCCCCCCTCGGCAATCCATCGGCGCAAGCGCCTTGCGGTTTCGTCCGGAGGGATGCCGAGTTCGATGAGGACATGCACGAAGACGCGTTGGAGCTTCGCTGCCGACCATTCCGCTTCCACCCACCGACCGATCGCTCCCGTCCCGCGGTCCATGATCCCTACTCCCGGATACCTGCCGTTCCCCTAAACCGGACAGTCATTGCAGCGGTCATGCCGCCAGGCGAGCCAGTCGGCGCAGCCTTCGAACGGTAGCTTCGTTATCGAGCGCATCCCGAAACAACGCGATTTCGCAGTCAATCTGCCGATTAAGCTGCTCGACGTCATTGCGCAGCAGGCGCCGTGCGGTTTCCATCGCGTGCGCCGGCTTGCGCGACACGCGCTTCGCCGTTTCGAGCGCTTCATCTATCGGGCGCTGTTCGCCGCACAGATCGGTAACCAGACCGATCTCGTAGGCGTCGCGGGCCTTGAGCTGTTCCCCGAGGCAGAAGAAGCGAAACGCGGCCGCGTAGCCGAGCCGGAGCGGCGCGAGAATGCTCGTTGCGGCGTCGGGAACGAGACCGAAATCGACAAACGGCACCCTGAAGCTGCTTTGCGGGCTGGCAAACACAAGATCGCAATGAAAGAGTGTGGTGCAACCCACCCCGGTGGCCTCGCCCTCGACACAGGCAAACAGGGGCTTTGGGAATGCCGCCAAAGCCCTGAAATAGCCTGTTACGGCCGTGATGAGGGAAGGATAAAGCCGCGGTTCGGTAAACTCATTCAGGTCGGCACCGGTGCAGAAACAGCCATCAAGTCCGCGGAAGATGACGCTGCGGATTTCCGCATCTGCTGCGGCATCGTCAAGTATTCGAGTCAATTGAAGATAAGCGATCTTATCGAGCGCGGGGCGCCCATTGTCTGCATTCATCGATACAATCAACGCACTCGCAAGACGTGAAGTTTCAATTTCTGTCGACATGTCCATTCCCCTGTCAAAGTGAAACCGCCACTCGGCCGCGAGTCCCGGCGAAAGGCGTTGGCACGTGGCCTGTCAAACGAAGTTCACGACGCAATCCGCCAGGCCGGCGCCGGTAGCTGGCCGACAAGGACCGGCTCGAAATGGTTGCGCTTCTCGCGGACCGTTCGCAGTGTTTCTTCATTGAAAGTCAGCAGGGTCGCGACGACGTTCTGGCGTCCGATCTGCCGCTGGTAACCGAGCGGGCGGGCCAGGAACCGAAGTTGCAGCGCACGCAGAACCCACATCGGCTCGAACTCGATGATGACATCGCGGCAACCGGTCGCCAGCCCCCACTCGACAAAACCGGCGATCAGTTCGCTTCCGACGGTCGAGATGCCGCGCCTGCCGTCCCGATAGGGTTCGGCCACCGCATAGCGGGTCAGCTCGAAGACATCGGGTCCGGAAGGGCGATCGCCCTCGCAGAGCTCGGGCAGGACTTCGCTCAACAGATGCGGTCGGGTTGTCGGAAGCATGCGCTGATAACCGGCCAGTTCTCCGTTGCGCATCGAAAGCATGTGGATGGCTTCGTCGTGATCGAACTGGTCAATCTCGTAGCCATCTGGCCGGCGAATGTCCTCCCAGCCCATTTCCTCGACAAAGATCTGATGACGCAGGCGATGGACTGCTTCCCAAAGTGACTGGTGCTCCATCAGAACAGCTGTAGACATGGCATAGATCATGAGAATCTCCCGTATCAAAACGGGACAATTCTATGATGGCCGATCGGCCCGCCTAGTACGCGATCACGTAATGTAACCGCGCCTGATCGCCTCTGCCACGGCCTGGACGCGATTAGCGGCGCCAAGTTTTGCCTTGGCATTCAACAGATGCTTTTCAGAGGTGTGCTCGGATATTCCGAGAATACGCGAGATCTCCCATTCGCTTTTGCCTTCCGCAGCCCATCGAATACATTCCGCCTCCCGTTTTGTCAGCCCGGATGCGGATGAGTTCTCGGTTTTCGCAACGAGCTGGATCGAGCGGGCAATCGCGTAGGTTGAAACGAGGGAAATCATTCCCGACGCATAGGGTGGAATATCGACATTGCGACCGCCAAGCGAGACGATTGCAAGCGTGCCATCGACGGTGACGAGAGGGATGACCACTCCCGACCTCAAACCGAATTCGGCGGCCTCGGCCATGACCTTGTTGCCTGGATGCGCCCTATCGATCGTGCCGACCGCGTCATCCCAGATGAACGGATTGAGACCCTTCTTCACATGCCCGACAATCGGATCGAATTCCACGTAGTTCTCGCTGGCATAACGGCTCAGCCACTCTTCAGGCCATCCGCACAGCAATACGTGCTTTCGCTGTTCGTTTTCCGGCGCGCGCGGATCCGGGACCGTTCCGGCCATGAGCCTGTCCAGCCCGTACTGCCCGGTAATACGGATCAGTTCCGTGCAGATTCCCTGCGCCGAATCCACCCGGTTCAGATGGTCGATGAAGTCGATGGTATCTTCAAAGCGGTTCACATCCGCCCCCTGCCATCAATTTACTGTTCCATATTAAATCAAGGTCCAGCAGAATTAGCTATTAACCCGCGATTGTATAATTCAATTATTCGACCCGTCCGACGGGACGCGGCAGGTTGTACCTTGTCTGGTACTGCGCCAAGTTGGTAGATTGGAATTCTTTCAGAATACGGGAGCCGAAATGCGCAATCTGCGGAATGCCGCGTTACTTGTTTGGGTGGCTTTTACCCTGTCGGCGAGCGGAGCGGCCGCGCAACCATTGCCGCCCGACCTCTGGGACCGGAAAGAGCGCCTGCCGGTCGTGAAGATCGACAGCATTCCCCGGCTGCGGTTCCTCACGACGGTGGACTTTCCGCCCTTCAACTTTCTCGACGAAAACGGAAAACTGACCGGATTGCATGTCGATCTTGCGCGAGCGATATGCAGGGAACTTGAAGTTTCCGGGAAGTGCCAGATCCAGGCATTGCCATGGGACGAATTGACCACCGCGCTCAGAAACCGCCGTGGCGAAGCAATCATCGCCGGGCTGTCGGCGACCCAGGAAACAAGAGCGACGCACGAGTTTACCCGTCCCTATTTCGTTTTTCCCGCACGTCTTGCCGTGCCGCGGGGCGAGCCTGCAAAGGAGCCCCTGACAGAAGCGATTGCCGGAAAACGGATCGGTGTGATGGCCCGATCCGCGCATGAACGCATGGTGCGCGAATATTTTCCGCGATCAAAAACAGTCATCTATTCCAGGGAAGACTGGATGTACGAAGCCCTTTCATCGGGCGCAATCGACGGAATTTTTGGCGACGGCATGCGACTGTCGTTCTGGCTATCCGGATCGGCCTCAAAGGATTGCTGCGTATTTGCGGGCGGGGCTTACCATGCGCCTGAACTTACAGGCGACGGGATGGCAATCGCGCTTCCAAAAGGAGAGACGAAACTGACGGCCGCCCTCAACCAGGCGCTGAGGGAGATCGAGGCCAAGGGAATTATGGCCGAGCTTTATTTGCGTTACTTCCCGGCGCGGTTCTACTGAACGCGGTATGTTCATTCGCCGTTTGAGGACCGCCGCCAGCTTGTGCTCTGGGGCCTTGACCCAACGTCAGGCGGTACGGAACCGGGCCTGCGCCGCCCTTTCTATCGCCGCCGCAACCAGCTTTTCCACTTCAAGGCGGTCGCGCAACAACTGGAGCAGCCGAAGCTCCTCCTGTTCGACATAGAGGTCCGCTGCGGCAATCTCGACGGCAACCGCATAGGCGGTTTCGCGCAACCGCTCTGGAACAGCGGCGGTGATGACGTCCAGCAGGCGATTCAAGCCGTCGTCTTTTGCCAGAATCTGTTGGCACTGTCTGGATGTCTCGATGAGACGATCGTCCTTGTAGCCGGCAAACACGGGCATGGTGCGCACCAGAGAGCCGATTTTCGCCAGTTCGTTGTCCGTCATCGAACGATCGACGGCCGACACCGCAACCATGACGTAGACCAGTGCTTCCTGGGTAGATACCGCTTCCATTCCCGTATTCTCCAAATGATCCATTCGTGGCGGAACCTATGGACTCTTCGGTCGGGCTTCAAGCGAAATTGGCGCTTCCGATTGACGGACGGAGCCGGCACGCATAGGGTCCGCGCGCTCAAAAGAGCCCTCATGACAGGACCGGACCATGAATGCAGCAAGCCCGACAGCGCTGGAGCCCGATGCGCAAATGATTGCCGAAGCAGCCGGCTCCAAGGCCTGGCCATTCGAGGAAGCGCGCAAGATCATCAAGCGCTACGAGACAACCGGTTATCCTGCGACGGTCCTGTTCGAGACGGGTTACGGTCCGTCGGGCCTTCCGCATATCGGCACGTTCGGGGAAGTGGCGCGCACCACCATGGTCCGCCATGCATTCCATGTACTGACCGGAGGCAAGGTCGCGACGAAGCTGCTTTGTTTCTCCGACGACATGGACGGGATGCGCAAGATCCCGGACAATGTCCCGGACCGGGCCTTCCTGGAGCCGCATCTGCACAAGCCGCTCACCGCGGTGCCAAATCCCTTTGGCGGCGACCACGCCAGCTTCGGCGACCACAACAATGCCATGCTCCGCAGGTTTCTCGACACTTTCGGCTTCGACTACGAGTTCGCCAGCGCAACGGAGTACTACAGGTCGGGGCGTTTCGACAAAGTCCTGCTTCGCGCCGCGGAGCGTTACGATGATATCATGGCCGTGATGCTGCCGACGCTCGGAGCCGAACGGCAGGCAACCTACAGCCCTTTCCTGCCGATCTCGCCCACGACGGGCCGCGTCCTGTACGTACCAATGAAGCATGTGGATGCCAGGGCCGGCATGATCACCTTCAATGATGAAGACGGCAGTGAAGTCACGCTCCCTGTGACGGGCGGGCAGGTGAAACTGCAATGGAAACCCGACTTCGGCATGCGTTGGGCGGCGCTTGGCGTCGATTTCGAAATGTTCGGCAAGGACCACCAGACGAATGCCGTCATCTATGACCGCATCTGTTCGATCCTCGGTGGACGGCCGCCGGAACACTTCGTCTATGAATTGTTTCTCGACGAGAAGGGCGAAAAGATCTCGAAATCGAAGGGTAACGGGCTGACCATCGACGAGTGGTTGACCTACGCGCCGACCGAGAGCCTTTCGCTCTACATGTTCCAGAAGCCGAGGACGGCGAAGCGGCTCTATTTCGACGTCATCCCCCGGGCGGTGGACGAGTATTTCTCGTTCCTCGACGCCTATCGGCGCCAACCGCTGCCACAACAGCTCGCAAACCCGGTATGGCACATCCATAACGGCGAGCCGCCCGAAATCGACCTGCCGGTCTCGTTCTCGCTGCTGCTCAATCTCGCCACGGCGTCGAATCCTGAGAACAAGGCCGTCATCTGGGGCTTCATCTCCGCTTATGCTCCGGGCGTCACCCCCCAATCCCATCCGCATCTCGACCAGTTGGTGGGCTATGCGATCCAGTACTTCCGCGACTTCGTGACGAAGAAATACCGCGCTCCCGATGAGGTGGAACGCGCCACACTGGAAGCGCTTTCGGCAGGACTCGGCAAACTGCCCGTGGACGCCGACGGGGCAGCGATCCAGGATGCCGCGCTGAATGTGGCGCGCAGAATAGAGCTCTATCAGGACCAATCCAGGAAGAGCCCCGACGGCGGGCCTGGTGTCTCGGTGGCCTTTTTCCAGATGATCTACGAAGTGTTGCTCGGTCAGGAACGCGGTCCGCGCTTCGGATCATTCGTCGCGCTTTACGGCATCCCGGAAACGCGCACCCTGATCAGCAATGCGCTGTCTGGCAAGCTCATAAACTGATCGGCACTTCTATTGTCCGTTAGATGCGGGTGCGGCCAGCGGGTTGAGTCGGCCATCGCGTGCTTCGGTGGCGACCGCCTGATAGCGATCGCCATCGGGTAACGCCCAGCCGTGTTCGACAAGCCAGGCGCCGAGATCTGCCTTGAAAAGCGTGCAGCTGGTGACGATCTCCTCGCCCGACGGCCTGGGGGGAACAGCGCACCTTATCGCCCGCCCGCGAAGGAACTGGCGGAAGGCCGTGCGTGCGCGCATGCCACACGGATCTGCCGACCCGTCGGCCTGCAGGCATACTTTGTCCAATGGGGTGGGAACGACGCCTGCAAGGCGAATACGATAGCCGCGGACAACGAGCCGGCCCGCCGATACGGCCAACGGCGCGCGCAACATCGGACCTTTTGGCGTCTCCTGATCATATAGCGGCTTGTCGCGGGCGAGCCCCAGCTCACCGAGTGGCGGACGCGGCGCTTCGCGCACGAGCGTGACATCCGACGCAGGCGGCGCCGCAATCGTCTCGGGCGCGATCTGGCGTATGACTTTTGCCTCCGTAAACGCGGGGTGTTCCTCGACAAGGCGCTCCTGTTTTTCCGGAATTGCGGGTTCTGGCCGAATCGCGGTTGCAGTGGCGACGGGCGGAGAAACCTCTTGCTCAGGCGACAGGCGCCAGGCGGCAAATGCGCCAACAGAAACCGCCAGTACCAATCCAAGCAGGATCTTGATGGCGCGCATCATCGCTCGTCACTGGCTTGCCCAAAGGACGCGCGCGATCCAGTCGACATCGCTGATCGCAATCGTCCTGTCGGCATGGTCCGGATTGAGCGATGCGAGGAGCAATTCGTCGGCCGTCTGCCGCTGGAGAACCTTCGCCATTACCTCGCCGCCGGTGGTGCGGACGACGACCCGGTCGCCCTTTCTCACCTGCGCGCCCGGCTGGACGATGAGGCGATCCCCGTCGCGATAGGCCGGCAGCATGGAATCGCCCTGGACCTCCAGGGCGTAGACGCCGTCGCCGGGAACAGCAGGGAAGTCAATGACATCGAACCCGTTACCAGCCGGAAATCCGGCGTCGTCGAAGAAACCGCCGGATCCTGCCTGCGCAACGCCGAGAAGCGCGATCTGCCTTGTGGTCCCCGCAGCCGGTTTGCCCGTGGTTACCCCGTCCGTATCGACAAGCGCCATGAATTCCCGCAGCGACGCACCGGTCGCCTCGATCACCTTGGAGACCGATTCCGTCGACGGCCAACGGGGGCGCCCGTCGGACGAATGGCGCTTCGATTTATTGAAAGCCGTGGAGTCGAGGCCGGCCTTCCTGGCCAATCCCGACGCAGACAACCCGTAGCGTTCGGCGATGGCGTCAATTGCCGCCCAGATACGATCATGGGAGAGCATTCTCTCCTCCAAATTCATAAAGGAATATTTACCTCTATGCGAATGGTCCGGCGAAGTCCAGTGCCGACGTTAAACATAATCCGTCAGGCGGAAAAGGGCCCTCGCCCGGACATCAGTGCACGATCGATATAGTCAATGCGATCCTGCCCCCAGAACACTTCGCCGTTAAGAACATAGGACGGCGATCCCAGGGCGCCTGCATCGATCGCGGCGGCGGTATTTGCGCCACGAATCGCAACGACCTCCGCCGATTCCGCCTGGTCGAGTACCGCTTTTGCATCGAAACCCGAATCGGTCAGATACCGCGCCAGCACGGTTTCATCGGCGACATTTTCGTCGCGGATCCAGGTCGCCTGAAACAGGCGGAACATGTAGTCACGCGGGTCTTGCCCATTCGCCACCAGCGCGGTGATCGTATTGTCGGCTTGTGTCGGGTCGACAGGAAAATGAGCCGGCTTCAGCCTGATCTGCAATCCGCGCAGCTCGGCAATGCGCTGCAGTTCGAGCAAGCGATAGCGCTGGCGCGCCGGGGGACGCTGCGGCAGAGGCAGAGCGCCGGAGGCGGCGAACACTTCGCCGAGATTGACAGGCCGGAAGGCAAGCTCCGCACCGTGCTTGTCAGCCACCGCGCAGATCGCCTGATGGCCGAGATAGGTGAACGGCGAAATGATCGTGAAGAAATAGTCGATCCTGTTTGCCATGAGATCCCCCTGCTGCTTCTCGCCCATGACCATAGAGAAGCCTTGCGAGAGGGAAAGCGAAAACCGGAGAAGCGCCGTTCACCGTTTTGCGAGCGTGCCGGTCTTTGCCAGCTCACGGAGCTGGTTGTGGGACTCCATAAAGGCCTTTTCGGCCACGGTCGGCGGCCGCGGTTCACCCGAATAACCGAGGGCGTCGAGCAGCTCGGTAACGGGAACGAAACGCCGCCCTCGGAAATCGTAGACACCAGCCGTGGTCAGGACGGCCGCCGCCGTCGTGCCGTCATCGAACTCGAAACGATGCCGGCCGATGACCTGCGTGCCTTCCCAGGTCTCGATCGTCGAGACGACATCGAACCGCCTCCAGAGCCGGATCTCGCGCACGAACACCGACTGGACTCCACCCATCATCGGCCCCCATCCACGCCGTCGCGTTTCACGCAACAGGCCGCTTCGCAGGAAGATGTCCAGGCGGCCGAGATCGGCAAGCATCAGGTAGCGCGCATTGTTGAGGTGAAGGTTGGGATCGATGTCCGTCGGCAGACAGCGGAAAGAGAGCCGGCTTTCGCCACCGGCCAAAAAGGGGCCGCGGCGACGTGTCGTCGCCGCAACCCCGATCATGCGTGCCCAGACATACATTGCCAGGCTTGCGTCAGGCCGCTTTCTTCGCGGCGGCGGTGCCGTAGGGATCAAAGCGCTGATAGAAGGTCTCGCCCTTCTGCGCCATCTCGACCAGAAGCTTCGGTGCCTTGTACTGCTTGCCGTATTTCTTCTGCATGCGCTTGGCGAGTTCGAGGAACTTCGCTGCGCCCATGCCGTCGATGTAGGACAACGCACCACCGGTATAGGGCGCGAAACCGAAAGCCAGGATCGAGCCGACATCGGCCTCACGCGGATCGACCACGATGCCCTCTTCCATGACGCGGGCCGCCTCGAGCGCGATCGTCACCAGGAAGCGCTGCTTCAGTTCCTCCACGTCGATCTTGTCGGGGTCCTGCTGCGGGTAGAGCGTCTTCAACTCGGGCCATAGATGTTTCTTGGCGGGTTTCGCGGGATAGTCATAGAAGCCCTTGCCGTTCTTTCGTCCGAACCGTCCATGGGTATCGACCATCGTGTTGATCAGCTCCAGGTGCCGCAGATCGACAGCCTTCTCGCCGAGGTCGCGGATTGTCTGTTTCATGATCTTCTGCGCCAGATCGATCGCCGTCTCGTCGGTCAGCGCGAGCGGGCCGACCGGCATGCCGGCCATCTTCGCCGTGTTTTCGATCATGGCGGGCGGGATTCCCTCGACCACCATGTTGAATGCCTCGCCCATGTAACGCAGCACGCAGCGATTGACGTAGAAACCGCGGGTGTCGTTGACGACGATCGGCGTCTTCCTGATCGCGCGGACATAGTCCATGGCGACCGCAAGTGCCTTGTCGCCGGTGCGCTTGCCCATGATGATCTCGACCAGCATCATCTTGTCAACAGGCGAGAAGAAATGGATTCCGATGAAGTTCTTCGGCCGCTTCGAGTTCTTCGCGAGTCCGGTGATCGGGATTGTGGACGTGTTGGAGGCGAAGATTGCCGACGACTTGAGGACGGCTTCCGCTTTCTCCGTTACGCCCTTCTTGATCTCGGAATCCTCGAACACCGCCTCGATCACCAGATCGGCGTCGTCCAGCTCGACATAATCCATCGCCGGTGTGATCAGGGCCAGCAGCTTTTCCTTGTCTTCCTCGGTGGCGCGACCCTTCTTGATGAGACCGTCCATCAGGTTGGCGGAATGCGCCTTGCCCTTTTCGGCGGCTTCCATGTCGCGATCCATCAGGACAACCGGGATGCCGGCCTTCGCGGTGACATAGGCGATGCCGGCGCCCATGAAGCCAGCGCCGAGCACGCCAATCTTCTTGAATTTGGTCGGCTTGACGTCAGCGGGCCTGCGGGCGCCCTTGTTCAACTCCTGCAGTGAGACGAACAGCGAGCGGACCATCATCGCGGCTTCAGTCGTCTGGAGCACGTTTGCGAACCAGCGCTGCTCGATGCGCAGTGCGGTATCGAAGGGTACCAGAAGCCCTTCATAGGCGCATTTCAGGATTGCCGCGGCGGCCGGATAGTTGCCGTAGGTCTCGCGGCGCAGGATAGCAGAGGCCGGCGGCCAGAGATTTGCGCCTGCGGCCGAATAGACGGGACCGCCGGGCAATCTGAAGCCCTTCTTGTCCCAGGGTTGAACCGGCTCCAGGCCGTCCTTGATGAACTTCTTGGCGGTTTCGATCAGTTTCTTTTCCGGTGCGATCGCCGTGATCAGACCCATCTTGAGCGCCTTGGCGGGCGTCAGGGTCTGGCCGGTGGTCAGCATCTGCAAGGCGGCCTGCGTATCCGTCAGGCGCGGCACGCGCTGCGTGCCCCCGGCGCCCGGAAAAATACCGACCTTGACTTCCGGCAGCGCCATCTTGACGGCATCGGAGTCGGCGGCAACACGCGCGTGGCAAGCGAGCGACAATTCGAACGCGCCGCCCATGCAGGTGCCGTTGATCGCCGAGACCCATGGCTTGCCACAGGTTTCCAGCTTGCGCCACAGCCAGCTCATCCGGCCGGCGGCGTCGAACAGCGTCCTGACTGCTTTTTCGGGATCCCTAGCCTTCTCCTGCTGCATGACTTCGAACATGCGCTTGAGCATGGTCAGGTCGGCGCCGCCGGAGAAGGAGTCTTTCTTGCCGGAGGTGACAACGGCGCCCTTGATCGCGGCGTCGGCTACCACCTGGTCGATAATCGCGTCGAACTCGTCCATCACCTCCTCGGTGAAGACATTCATCGACTTGTCGGGCATATCCCAGGTGACAAGCGCGATGCCATCGGAGTCGGTGTCGACGGTGAAGTTCTTATAGGCCATTTGGTCCTCCTTATGCCGCTGCGCTGACATTCAGCGCGGCCAGCAGGCTGTCGGTGGTTTCGATCGTCGCGAATTCGCTGTTCAGGTTGGACAGCGTCATCGCATGAATGCTCTCTGCGCTTTCGATCCGGCCGTCGAAGCCGGTCCGGTCGAAAGTGTAGCAGGCGTCCGAAACAAGGCGCGCGTCGAAGCCGAGATTGCCGGCCATCCGCGTTGTCGTCTCGACGCAGTGGTTGATGGTTATTCCGGCGATTGCCAGCGTCGAGAACCCGCGGGCACGGAGCTGCTTCTCCAGGTCAGTGCCGATGAAGCTCGAATTGACGTGCTTCACGATCACCGGCTCGTCCGCGATTTCCCGCGCGTCGTCGATGGGCGCGTATCCCGGCTTTTCCGGGCGCAGCGCGGATCCTGCTTCGCGGGAAGCGTGGCGGACGTGGAACACCGCCATATCCTCACGCCGGAACGCGGCGAGAAGCCTGGCGATGTTGGCGAGTGCGTCCGGATTGTTCCGCCGCATGCCGCCGGCCTCCCATTCGAGGAAGGCTTTCTGCACATCCACCAGGATCAGTGCCGTCTTTGTCCGATCCAGCGCCATGCCCGGCTTACACCCGCTCGATAATCGTTGCGGTGCCCATGCCGGCGCCGATGCACAGCGTCACCAGCGCGGTGTTGAGGTCGCGGCGCTCCAGTTCGTCGAGTACCGTGCCCAGGATCATCGCGCCGGTTGCGCCGAGCGGATGGCCCATGGCGATGGCGCCGCCATTGACGTTCATCTTGTCGCGGGGAATGTCGAAGGCCTGCATATAACGCAGCACGACCGAGGCGAAGGCCTCGTTCAGTTCGAACAGGTCGATATCCTCGATCTTCATCCTGGCGCGCTTGAGCAGCTTCTCGGTCACGTCAACCGGACCGGTCAGCATGATCGCCGGCTCCGAGCCGATATTGGCGAAGGCGCGGATGCGCGCGCGGGGCTTCAGTCCCATTGACTTGCCGCCCTTCTTCGAACCGAGCAACACAGCGGCCGCGCCATCGACGATGCCCGACGAATTGCCGGCGTGATGGACGTGGTTGACCGCCTCAAGCTCGGGATAGCGCTGGACGGCCACCGCATCGAAGCCGCCCATCTCGCCCGGCATGACGAAAGAAGGATTGAGCGAGGCGAGAGATTGCATGTCGGTACCGGGACGCATGTGCTCGTCATGGTCGAGGATCGTCAGGCCGTTCTGATCCTTGATCGGGATCACGGAATCCTTGAAATAGCCCTTCTCCCAGGCACTGGCCGCCCGCTTCTGGCTTTCCACCGCGTAGGCATCGACATCGTCACGCGAGAAGCCGTATTTCGTGGCGATCAGGTCGGCAGATATGCCCTGTGGCACGAACCAGCCCGGAAGCGCGACATTGGGATCCATCGCCCAGGCACTGCCCGATGCGCCCATGCCGACGCGCGACATGGATTCGACACCGCCGGCGATGACGATCTCGTCCGACCCCTGCGCGATCTTGGCCGCGCCGAAATTGATCGCGTCCAGGCCGGAGGCACAGAAGCGCGAGATCTGCATGCCCGGCGCCTTGTTATCGTAACCGGCCTCGAAGGCGGCCGCGCGCGGGATCACCGAACCTGCTTCGCCGACAGGATCGACGCAGCCGAAAATAATGTCATCGACGGTTCCGGTATCAAGCCCGTTTCGGTCGCGTACGGCTTCCAGGGCCTTGGCCGCCAGGCGGACGGCCGGCACCTCGTGAAGCGAGCCGTCCTTCTTGCCGCGGCCGCGCGGGGTGCGGACCGCATCGTAAACATATGCATCTGCCATTTCGCTCTCCTCGAAAAATCTCTGCCGGTCAGCTCAAAGGCTGCGCGCGATCAGGAGTTTCATGATCTCGTTGGTGCCGCCATAGATGCGCTGGACGCGGGAATCGCGCCACATCCGGGCGATCGGGTATTCATTCATATAGCCGTAGCCGCCGTGCAATTGCAGGCACTCGTCCATCACTTTGCATTGAAGATCGGTCAGCCATAGCTTGGCCATCGACGCCAGCTCCGGCGTTAAACGGCCTTCGAGGTGCTCTGCCGTGCAGTAATTGTAGAAGGTGCGGCCGATCGTTGCCTCTGTCTTCAATTCCGCCAGTTTGAACTGGGTGTTCTGGAATTCGATGATCGACCTGCCGAACGCCTTGCGCTCCTTGACATAATCCGTCGTCAGCGCGATCGCGCGTTCGATCATGGCGATGGCGCCTGCGCCGATCATCAGACGTTCCTGAGGTAATTGCTGCATGAGCTGGATGAAGCCAAGGCCTTCTTCATGGCCAAGCAGGTTGGCCGTGGGCACACGGACATTGTTGAAGAACAGTTCCGACGTGTCGTTGGATTTCAATCCGACCTTGTCGAGGTTGCGCCCGCGCTCGAAACCTTCGACTTCACCGGTCTCGACAATGATGAGGGAGGTGCCCTTCGCGCCGGCGGCGGGATCGGTCTTGGTGACCACGATGATCAGATCGGCAAGCTGGCCGTTTGTGATGAAGGTCTTGGAGCCATTGATGACATAGTGATTGCCGTCCTTCCTCGCCGTCGTCTTGATGCCCTGGAGATCGGAGCCCGCGCCCGGTTCCGTCATGGCGATGGCACCGATCATCTCGCCGGACGCCATCTTCGGCAGCCATTTCTTCTTCTGTTCCTCGGAGCCGTAATGCACGATGTACGGCATCACGATCGCGTTGTGCAGGCCGATGCCGAAACCATCGACGCCGACATGGCTGATAGCCTCGATGATCACGCTTTCGTGGGCGTAACTCCCGCCCGAACCGCCATAGGCTTCAGGCGCGGACGCGCCCAGCAGACCGGCCTCGCCGGCCCTGCGCCAGCACTCGCGATCGAAAATCTCGGCCTTCTCGAATTCCTCGTAGCGCGGCGCGATCTCCGCTTCCAGCCATTTGGTCGCCATGTCCTGCAACATGGACACGTCTTCGGTTTTCCAATCCGCCTGCGTGACGCCAAGGATTTCTGCCGGCTGTGCGGTCATGCGCTCCTCCCGAGCAAGTGTTTGCAACAATCCTGCCTGCACCTCGAACGGCGCTGCGGCAAAGCCTAAAACGCTTCAGCGGGCAGCGCCATCATTGATTCAGCACCCGCCTGGATGCGCGCAAGACGCGTCGCCGTTTCAGGCAAAAGCCGCTCCATGAAGAAGCGCGCGGTCGTCAGCTTGTTCTGGAGGAACTCCGGCGATACGCCGTTTGGCCCCTCCTGCGCGCTCTTTGCCATCATCGCCCACATGTAACCGAGCGCGACCAGTCCGAAGAGATGCATGTAATCCGTCGAACCCGCACCGGCGTTGTCCGGTTCCTTCATCGCATTCTGCATGAACCACATGGTCGCGGCCTGCAGGTCGTTGAGGCCCTTCTTCAAGGGTTTGGTGAAGAGTGCCATGTTGTCGTTCGCGCGGTTCTCCTCGCAGAAATCGCCGACTTCCCTGAAAAAGGCCGTGATGGCGCGGCCGCCATCAGCCGGCAGCTTGCGGCCGACAAGGTCGAGCGCCTGGATGCCGTTTGCGCCTTCGTAGATCATGGTGATGCGGGCATCGCGCACATATTGGCTCATGCCCCATTCCTCGATGTAGCCGTGGCCGCCATACATCTGCTGGGCCGCGACGGCGTTATCGAAGCCCTTGTCAGTGAGCACGCCCTTGATGATCGGCGTCATCAGGCCCATGTGGTCGTCGGCCGCCTGGCGCTCCTTCTCGTCGCCGGAGCGATGCGCGACATCCGATTTCAGCGCCGTCCAGAGGATCAAGGCGCGGCCGCCTTCGTTGAAGGCGCGCGCGGTCATCAGCGTGCGGCGAACGTCGGGGTGGACGATGATCGGATCGGCCTTCTTTTCCGGCTCCTTGGGTCCGCTCAACGCCCGACCCTGGATACGATCGCGCGCGTAGATGGCGGCGTTCTGGTAGGCGATCTCGCTCACCGATAGGCCCTGCAGGCCGACGCCGAGGCGCGCCTCGTTCATCATGGTAAACATGGCCCGCAGGCCCTTGTTCTCCTCGCCGAGAAGATAGCCGGTCGCCTCGTCGTAGTTCAGTACACAGGTCGCATTGCCGTGGATGCCCATCTTCTCCTCGATCGAGCCACAGGAGACGCCGTTGCGGGCACCCGGATTGCCGGCCTCGTCTGGTATGAATTTGGGAACAATGAACAACGAGATGCCCTTGACGCCTTCCGGTGCGCCCTCGATACGCGCCAGCACCAGGTGGACAATGTTCTCCGACATGTCATGCTCGCCGGCAGAGATGAAAATCTTCTGGCCGGAGATCCTGTAGCTTCCATCACCGTTGGGAACGGCCTTGGTGCGCAGGAGGCCCAGATCGGTTCCGCAATGCGGCTCGGTCAGGTTCATCGTGCCGGTCCAGATGCCTTCAGCCATCCTGGGCAGGTAGGCCTGCTTCTGCTCGTCGGTTCCATGGGCCAGGATCGCGGCAATCGCACCCTGGGTCAGGCCTGGATACATCATCAGCGCCATGTTGGCTGAAGACAGGTATTCGCCGACTGCCGAATGAACGGTATAGGGCAGGTTCTGGCCGCCATATTCCTCCGGCATTGCCAGACCGATCCAACCGCCCGCGCAATACTGGCGATAGGCATCCTTGAATCCATCGGGCGTCGTCACCGACCCATCATTATGACGGGTACACCCCTGCTGGTCACCAATCTGATTGAGCGGAAACATCACATTTTCCGCCAGCTTCGCGCCTTCTTCGAGAATCGCCTCCACGACATCCATGGTCGCCTCGGAGAAACCCGGCAGGTTGCTGTAGCGCTCGTAACCGAGAACGTTCTTCAGAACAAAGACTGTGTCAGTCACAGGTGCCTTGTAGCTCGGCATATTGCGCTCCCAAAAATTCCATAGACGCGACCGCGCCGGTTCCCGCACCAGCGCCATTTTCATCAGACATCGTTAGCAAACTTTGACGTTTGCGTAAACGTCAATTTTTCGCGATCAGCGGCTTTGTTGCCCGCTGTTCATCTGAAACAAGCTGCAGTGCACAATGGCGGCCCGTTGTCCGGCCAGGCTCAATCGGCAGTACGGACAGCCAGCCGCGCCTCGAGTTCACTACGGATGTTCTCGGTCAATCCGCTCAACTCGTCGATCGCATCGTCAAGCGCGGCGCGCTGCTGGCGCAGTCGGGCGAGTTGCCGTTCGGATTTGTCGAGGGCGACGCGCATCTGGCGTATGTTAGTGCCGTGCGGATCGTAGAGATCCAGCAGCTTCTTGACCTCGCGCAAGGAGAAACCGACCTTGCGTCCAAGCAGAACCAGCCGCAGCCGCGCCCGGTCACGCCTGGTGTACAAGCGGGTGGCGCCGTCGCGCATCGGCGAAATCAGGCCGCGATCTTCGTAGAACCGCAGCGTGCGCAGCGTGACTCCGAACTCGGCGGCCATTTCCCCGATTCGCATCTGTTCGTCCTGATCACCTTTCACAGGGACCGGCGTGCACGTGTTGGAATACTGCTCTGCCTGCGATTGCATGGCCATCGTCCAATTCCCAATGATGCCGACACCGTCGCTCCCGGAACCCGGGTGTGGAGAATCCACTTACCGTGACAGCGGCCTCTTCGTATCGACCCGCAGAACAGAAGCGCCAAACGGATCAGTGTTGAAAATTACGTTTACGTAAGCGTCGTATATTGCTCCGACTGCTTCAATTCAAGACCGCGTGCAGCATTTCTTAGCTGACAGATACGGTCCCGCGGCTGTTTCGCAGCAGATTGGTTAACGCCTTGTTTACCACGTTTGGAGGATTGTTGGTCCGTCGGTGAGCCGTGCGATTCCAGTTCTGCGTAAATCACGGTTCGTCGGTCCGAGGGGATAGGTGACCAACTGCCTCGGCCGCGCGCAGATGCAAGGCGGCTCAACTCCCTCATCACATGAACGGATACCAAAGCGCCGTAAGGCGTTCGCGAGCGGGCGCAAAGATGAACACCAAGCGAAGCTACCTCGATACTCTCAATGCAGGGCGCCGCAGGCGTTCCGGCACAACTCTCGAGGACATCAGCCAAACGCTGAGCGCATTGGAACAGCGAATTGCCGAAAACAGAGCACAGCAAGGGAACGGCGAACGCGGCGAACGGCGTGTGCCGGCGTCATCGGGCCGGGCAGAGCGAAACACTGCCGCAAAAACCGCACCGCCTCGGCACACTTCCTACGCGAAAGCGCCAGCTTCAATCGGGCAAGACTTCGATAACGCGCGGGTCCAGAGCGAGGGTTATGCCGCGGTTCACCGAATTTCGGAAGAACTGCATGCGCTTCGCGAGGATCTGAGGCGAGAATTCACTGTCGGAATGAAAAAGGAATTCGACGGCCTCCGCGATCTCCTGGCATCGATTTATGCCGAAGCCGGCTCGAGTCGGGCCAGTGACACCTTGATGCCTGAACTCGACAGGATCGCCGAAGCTGTCGAAACGCTTTCGACCCGGGGAAGCCGGGGCGACATCGGGCAATTGAAAAGCGAAATCGAAGATCTGAAAGTGGCTATCGACGATCTCGCGCGCGAGGAATCGGTTCAATCGATCAAGGCACGGTGGAGCGATTTCGACCGCCGTTGGGACTCTATTGAAAACCACCTTCACCAAAGCACTGACGATGACCGGCACCAGCAGCGGGCGATTGCGGCGCTGAACGCCCGGCTGGATTCGATCATGGAGGCGGTAGGCACCCTGCCGGAATCGCTATCACTGCGTTCGCTCGACGAGAAGATCAGGATCCTGGGCGAGGCGATCGACCATGTTTCCGGCGGACCGGCCCTGCCGGCGAACCTCCTCGACGCGCTGGAGGACCGCCTTGACGAAATCAGCCGGGCGATCGCCGCAACATCGGCACCGAACATGGTTTTCGACACGACACCGATCGAGCGCATCGAGGCACGGATCTCGTCGCTGTCGAAGCAGCTTGGCGAGGTTCTCGAGCCTTCGCCCATATTTGTCGCCCAGTTGCAGGAATTGTCGGACCGGATCGATGCGATCGCCAGCCGCGTTGAAATGCCGGATGAATCGATCGATCGCGTGGCCAAGCAGCTGGCGGTCATCGCCGACCGCCTCGAAGCCGGCCAGCCGCCGGCCGACATGGCGGTTCTTCTGCAGGGCGTGGAAGACCGGATTCTCTCGCTATCCGATGCTCTGCAGCGGAGCACCGACGATGTGGCCGCTAAAAGCCGGCTGATGTTCGCCGAACTCGAAAACCGCCTCGAAGACCTCGCAGCACGTTTCGATTCGCGCGCGCCTGCCGGAGATAACGCCGGCTCCTCTGCCATCCTGGCCGATCTCGAGGAGCGCTTCGAAAAACTCGCGGAACGTCTGGACGCGGATACCACGCGAAACGAAACGAACTTGAGGATGGCATTCGACGACCGGTTTCGCGAGCTGGAAAGCCAACTCGCCGCCGGGCGTTCCTCTGGCAATGAGCTTCAGCCCGCTTCTGTCGATGCCATAGAAGCGCGCCTCGACGCCCTGACCGAGAAGCTGGAAAGCTCCACTTCCCATGGCGCTCCCTATGGGGACGTGATCCGCAATCTCGAGGCGCAGATCGCCAATATATCAAGCTTCATTGCCAGATCGGACAACCGGATCCCGGACCTCGACATCCTGTCGCCGAGACTCGACGAGATCGAGCGGGCTCTGGCGGGAAATCATGAGCAGGTCATGGAAGCGGCGCGACTTGCCGCAGCCGATGCCCTCAAGTCCGTCGCCAGCCGCGAAGACGGTAGCAGCAAGGCTGTCGCCGCTTTGGCGGAAGACCTCAAGCAGCTCGATGCCCTGGCGCGTCGTTCGGACGAACGCAACACAAAAACGTTCGAAGCCATTCATGAAACCCTGCTGAAGATCGTCGACCGGCTGGAGACCCTGGAAAATGTCGGACACACATCACCCGATGATCTCCAGTATGACAAGGCGAAGAAATACTCGGTCGAATCCACCCCGGCCATCGAGACCGATCAGGGCGATCTGCTCGTTGCGGGCGGCCGGCACGAAACCGGCACGGCTGAAACGTCGGCCGTCGACAAGCGTTCGCCGGCGGAGGCCGCTGCGGCGGCCGCATTCGGTGCGCTGAAGGTCGGTTCGCCGTCAAGGAACAGCGAAAGCGACGACCGGAAAAAGCGGTCGATGCTCGGTGGCCTGTCGCGCGCCTTGTCGGGAAAAAAGGAAAAGTCGAAAGGCCGTCCGGCTGCGTCAACGGCCGTCAGACCCGCGACCGATCCCTCCTTCGCCAGCGAGAGCGGTCCTGTCAGCGGCGACGAACCACTGGAGCCAGGTTCCGGCGCGCCCGACCTCGGCGCAATCATGAAACGCGTGCGCGAGGAGCACGAAAACCCGGCAAGGCAGATGGATCCGGACGCGGCGAAAGCCGACTTCATCGCCGCCGCGCGCCGGGCAGCCCAGGCCGCAGCAGCGGAAGCCAAGGTTCTCAGAGGCAAGTCGGACAAGGACAAGTCCGGGGGCAACCTGTCGATGGGGACTCTGCTCGACGACAAGCGCAGACCCCTGCTGATCGCCGCCGGGGCCATCATGATCGCGCTTGCCGGCTTCCAGCTCAGCAAGTCATTCTTCAACGACAAGCCGGCCGCCGTGGCGCAGAAGGCGCCAGTCGCAACCAAACCGAAGACGACGGCCGAGATCACGCCGCGCCCGGTGCCCGAAAACGTGGCGCGCGTCGATCGCGGAGCCGGCAAACCGGCACCCGACAATGTTCGCGTCGTCGATACCGCCAAGACGACGAAACCCGAGCCGGCCAGACCATCCGAAACTTCGGCGCCCGAGCCGGAAAGGGGCGAGGTCGAGCAGGCGAAAATCGAACAGACTCCCGAAACCGAAACGGCGACGGACGACGCTGCAACTAAACTGTCTATCGATTTCGGTCCGCAGGCCTTGCGCGAAGCCGTCGCCAGGGGTGATGCCAAGGCATATTTCGAAGTGGCTTCGCGCTATGCGGATGGCCGTGGCGTACCGGCGGACCTCTCGAAAGCGGCCTCTTGGTACACGCATGCCGCCGAAGCCGGGTTTGCGCCCGCGCAATACCGCATCGGCAATTTCTACGAGAAGGGTCTCGGCGTCGAACGCGAGGTCTCCACAGCCAAGACCTGGTATCAGATGGCCGCCGAACAGGGCAATGTGAGCGCGATGCACAATCTGGCGGTCCTGTATGCCATGGGAGCCGGCGGAACGCCCGACAATGAATCGGCCGTGCGGTGGTTCCGCCAGGCAGCCGAGTTCGGCGTCAAGGACAGCCAGTTCAACCTTGCCATTCTCGCGGCCAAGGGCGTGGGAACGAGCCAGGATCTCATCGAATCGTACAAGTGGTTCGCGGTAGCCGCACAGAACGGCGACAAGGATGCCGCCGAGAAGCGCGACGAAGTGGCCAAGGCACTGCGACCCGAACAGCTCGAAAAGGCGCGGGCCATTGCCGACCTGTGGAAGCCGCGACCGATCGTCACCGAGGCCAACGCATTCGAAGCGCCCGACGCGTGGCAGGGTGCAGCCGAGGAGACTGCGGCAATCGACATGAAGAAGGCGATCCGCAACATCCAGCTTATCCTGACCAAGAATGGTTATGACGCGGGTTCCGCCGATGGCGTCATGGGGAGCCGCACGAAACAGGCGATCATGGAGTTCCAGAAGGACAACGACATGCCGGTTACGGGAGAGGTCGACGAACGGCTGGTTCGCGCGTTGCTTGCCAAGAAGTAGAGCCCGTACAGCGGGATTCTTTACCAAAAACTTGCGTTTATTTGTCGCAGCAATCCGAATCCTGCACTCTCGTTTGACATCGCTGCAACACGGTTGCATGAACAAATCATCATGCGTTCGGCCCGTATGTCGCGGGTCGGCGTTGTGGCGATCAGGCGGGGAATCCGGGTGAGTATATACCTCCCCATCGCAGAACTGTCGGTGAACATGATCATCCTGCTCGCGATGGGCGGGGCGGTCGGCTTTCTGTCGGGCATGTTCGGAGTCGGCGGCGGTTTCCTCATTACGCCCTTGCTGATTTTCTATAACATCCCGCCGGCTGTTGCCGTCGCGACCGGGGCCAATCAGGTCATCGCGTCATCGTTTTCGGGCGCGCTTGCCCATTTCAAGCGCGGAACCGTCGATATCAAGCTGGGAATGGTCCTGCTGGCGGGCGGCGTCGCCGGGTCTTCGGTGGGTGTCTATGTCTTCGCGCTGTTGCGGGCGCTGGGGCAACTCGACCTGATCGTTTCTCTTCTCTACGTGGTGTTTCTGGGTACCATCGGCGCCCTGATGATGTGGGAAAGCATCGGCGCGCTGCGCAAGGCGGGGAAAGGCGGCAGCACGACGCTGAAGAAGCCCGGCCAGCACAACTGGGTCCATCGCCTTCCCCTCAAGGTGCGTTTTCGCGCGTCGAAACTGTTCGTCAGCGTGATCCCCGTGCTGGGGCTTGGCGCGTTTATCGGATTTCTCGCTTCCATCATGGGCGTCGGCGGCGGATTCATCATGGTCCCGGCCATGATCTACCTGCTGAAAGTGCCGACAAACGTCGTTATCGGCACATCGTTGTTCCAGATCGTCTTCGTCGCGGCGTTCACCACCATTGTTCACGCCTCGACAAACCAGACCGTCGATGTCGTGCTCGCATTCCTGCTCATGCTCGGGGGTGTCGCCGGCGCCCAGTATGGCGCCAAGGTCGGCCAGCGACTGCGCGGAGAACAATTGCGCGCGCTGCTTGCCGGCCTTGTCCTGATCGTAGCCATTCGACTGGCGGTCGACCTCTTCGTCCGCCCCGCCGACGTGTACTCCCTGGCTCCGGGAGTGCTGTGATGAAGCGTTGCGCACGAAAACATGCTCTCGCGGTGATCGGTATGCTCCTTGCCGTTGCGGTCGGCGGACCGTCGGCATTTGCGCAAGATCAGGGTGAGCCGCCGCGCGAAACGATCAATATCGGCCTTTCCACCGAGGTCGTTGCGATCACGCCTGATTTCTCCGGCGCGGACCTGACGATCTTCGGCTCTTTGGAGAACCCCGATCCGCAAATCCTTCGCCAGGGCCGGTACGATATCATCGTAGTTCTCGAAGGTCCGTTGCGCCCGGTTGTCGTGCGACGGAAGGACCGGATTTTCGGGCTGTGGATCAATGTCGATTCGGAGACGTTCAGCAGCGTGCCCGTGTCCTATTCCGTCGCGATGACGCGCGCACCCCAGGACATTACCGACGCCAAGAGCTACAAGCAGCTGTCTTTGGGCATCGACAATATTCATTTGCGGCCTGCCGGAGAAAACGCGGACCCGTCCAAGACGGAGGAATTCGGATTGGCATTGCGTAGCCTGAAGCAGCGGTCTGGCTTGTACAACGAGCGCGTCGGGAGCCTGACGTTTATCGGTTCGAACCTTTTCAGAGCTTCGCTCGCCTTGCCTGCCAATGTTCCGGTGGGGACACATCGCGCCCGCGCTTTCCTGTTCCGCAACGGATCGTTCATCGACGAGGCTTCCGACCAACTCATGATCGTCAAATCAGGTACCGAAGCGTCCATTTACAGGGCAGCAAATACCTACGGTTTCTTCTACGGTGTCTTTGCCGTCATATTGGCGGTCATCACCGGCTGGATCGGGCGGATCGTGTTCAAGCGCGACTAACGGCAAGCGGCAAGACAGGCCATGGCGAACAGCGACCAGATCCGATCCAACCGTCGAACCGCGCAATTCCTTCTTGTCTCCGGTTTTGTTCCCCTGGCGTTCATGACATTATGGCTGGTCGCGAGCGCTGATGAGCATTCCTTGCACGGCGCAATGATCTTCGGTCTCAAGGCCTACGCGGCGATGGCCCTCTCCTTTCTAGGAGGAGGCCGGTGGATCCTTACCTTCCTCGAAGACGGTACGCGGACCCGCCGGGAGCTCTTGCTGTGTTCCATGCCTCTTCTGGCCGGCTGGGTCAGCCTCGTCGTGCCCGACGCCTTTGGTTTTGCAGTCCTTGCCGTCGCGTTCGCCGCACTGGGTGCCCTGGACCAGCTCTGCAGCTTGCATTCATCGATTCCGACGTCGCTTGGCCGAATGCGGTTTTATCTCACCATCCTGGCGGTCGTCTCGATGATTATCGCCTTCGCGGAAACAGCAGATTCCATCACACTACCCTGAGACGAGGGAAGTGCGGGGTATGACATAGACGCGGTCCTGCCCCAACATGCAGGCGACCAGACCTTCGCCACCGAAAATGCCACGGAAGGCACTATCCAGAACATTGAGTGAGCCGGTGTAGGCCCCGAACGCCGGCATGATGAGCCTCTCGCCGTCGGTCGCAAAACAGGGCCGGCGAACCGAACGACCGCGCCGGACGATCCGTGCGCCGGGATGCAGGTGGCCGGCGATTTCGCCGGGGCTCGTACCGATCACGGGCTCGTGGCGAAACGTCAGGCTGCCGACCGAGATTTCATGAACGGTCGAGCCCGGCAAGCTCCCGGGCGCATCCGGATCGTGATTGCCGGAAATCCATATCCAGTCGCGCCCTGCCATAAGCGAGACCAGGTGCAGGCGGTCGGTTTCATCAAGGCGGCCACTGCCCTTACCGTCATGAAAGCTGTCGCCAAGGCATATCACCATCCGTGGTTCGAAGCGCGAGATGGCGCCCGCAAGGCGCATCAACGTCTGCCTGGTATCATAGGGCGGCAGGAAACGACGCTGGCGAGCGCCGGCGGTTCCCTTCTCCAGATGCAGGTCCGAAACAACGAGCAGATGCAGGGCAGGCGAATAGAGCGTGCCGTCGCGGCAAAGCAGCACCTCTTGCCCCGACACCGCGGAGATCAAGTCGCCGCCGCGCGTATCCGTTGACATATCGGCCTTGGCGTTCACCTGTCTGTCGCCTCACTGAATATCTCGTCCGCGGTTTCGGCCAGCAGGGCGTCATCGGCGTCGCCCGTGATCCGCTCCTTGCCGATTTCGAGCATGACCGGTACGGCCAGCGGCGAAATGCGGTCCAGATTCTTATGCACGATTCGACCCTTTATGCGCGACAGCATTTCGCCAAGTCTCCTGACATCGAGCAAGCCCGCGGCGGCATCCGCGCGCGTGGCCTGCAGCAGAACATGATCTGGTTCATGGCTTCGCAACACGTCGTAGATCAAGTCCGAGGACACCGTGACCTGGCGCCCGGTCTTTTCCTGGCCAGGATGGCGTTTTTCGATCAGGCCGGAAATCAGGGCGCAATTGCGGAAGGCCCGCTTCAGCAGATAGCTTTCGTCAAGCCATGCCTCCAGATCATCGCCAAGCATGTCCTGGTCGAACAGCGCGGATAGCGACATCTCTTTCGTACGAAACATGCGACCGAGATCGCGCAGGCTCCAGACCGCCAACGCGTATTCGCTCGCGACAAAACCGAGCGGACGGGCACCGGCCCGCTCCATGCGCCGTGTCAGCAACATGCCGAGCGTCTGGTGAGCGAGCCGGCCTTCGAACGGGTAGGCGACCATGTAGTAGCGGTCCGCACGCGGAAAGGTCTCGACGAGCAGATCACTGCGCCCCGGCAGGACCGATTTCTCCTTTTGCAGGCGCAGCCAGTCGGTCACCTGGTCGGGCAGCGCTCGCCATCGGGCCGGTTCGGCGACCATCGCGCGGACCTGCTCGGCCAGATAGGTGGAAAGCGGAAACTTGCCTCCGGCGTAATAGGGTACCTTCGCGTCCCTGCCCGGTGCGCTCGACACGATGCATTCGTTTTCGCGGATCCCCTCGAAGGCGAGCACCTTTCCCGAAAAAAGGAAGGTTTCGCCAGGTGAGAGCGATTCCAGGAATCCCTCCTCGATCTTCCCGAGGACCGGTCCGCCCCTCGCGACAGTGCCTTTTCCGCGTTGCCGGGTCAGGCGCACATTGAGCATCGGCGCCTCGATGATCGTGCCGACATTCAGCCGGTATTGCTGGGCAACACGCGGATGAGAGATGCGCCACGTCCCGTCAGCCGTCAGGCGGATGCGGGCATAGCGTTCGTAGGCGCGCAGGGCGTAGCCGCCGGTCGCGACGAAATCGACGACACGGTCGAACGTTTCGCGATCAAGCCGTGCGTAAGGTGCGGCCGAACGCACCTCGTCATAAAGCTCGTCTCCTCGAAACGGCGCCGCGCACGCAGTGCCGAGCACGTGCTGGGCAAGCACATCGAGCGCGCCTTCGCCCAATGGCGGTGTATCCTGAGCACCGAGATAGTTGGCCTCTAGGGCCGCTTCGCATTCCAGGACCTCGAACCGGTTTGCCGGAACGAGGATCGCGCGCGAGGGTTCGTCCATGCGGTGGTTGGAGCGTCCGATGCGCTGCGCAAGACGGCTTGCGCCCTTTGGTGCGCCAACGTGAACGACAAAGTCGACATCTCCCCAGTCGATTCCCAGGTCGAGCGTGGAGGTGGCAACGATCGCGCGCAGGCTGTTGGTCGCCATCGCCTTCTCGACCCGCCGACGCTGGCCGGCATCGAGAGAACCGTGGTGCAGGGCGATCGGCAGGCAGTCTTCATTGACGCGCCAGAGTTCCTGGAACAGCAATTCCGCCTGACTGCGCGTGTTCACGAAGAGCAACGTGGTGCGGTGCCTGCGTATCGCGTCGTAGATTTCAGGGATCGCGTAGCGCGCCGAATGCCCGGCCCATGATACGCGTTCTTCCGATTCAAGGATGGTGATCTCGGGTTTGGCGCCGCCCACGACTTGTATGATGTCGGCCATCTGACCGGCCTGGTCCTGCCCGACCAGCCATTTGCGCAACCCGTCGGGCTCGGCGACCGTTGCCGACAATCCGATCGTCTGGAGGCCGGGACGCATCGTGCGCAGGCGCGCCAGCCCAAGTGACAGAAGGTGACCGCGCTTCGATGTCACGAGCGAATGCAGTTCATCCAGGATAACGCGGCGCAGGTCGGAAAAGAATCTTCCGGCATCTTTCGACGCGATCAGCAGGGCAAGTTGCTCCGGCGTCGTCAGCATGATGTCGGGCGGCGCCAGCTTCTGACGCTGGCGTTTGTGCTGGGGCGTGTCGCCGGTCCGGTTCTCGATGGAAACGGGCAGGCCCATTTCGCCGATGGGCCTTTCCAGATTGCGCTGGATATCGACGGCAAGCGCCTTCAGAGGCGAGATGTAGAGCGTGTGGACACCGCGCGCCATTTCGCCTGGCCGCGGCTTTGGGCGGCTGGCCAAATCGACAAGCGACGGCATGAAACCGGCAAGCGTCTTGCCGGCACCTGTGGGCGCGATGAGCAGGACGGACCGGCCCGCGCCGACGCGCGACAGCAGGTCGATCTGGTGGGCGCGCGGCGACCAGCCTCGCTCCGCGAACCAATCCCGGAACGTCTGCGGCAGCAGGTCGCCGGTCTGTGCCTGCATGACGGGTGCATCCATATCCACGGATCAAGCAATAGGCGACCGCCGCGGCTTCGCCAAGCTTGCGCGTCATGGCCCGTGCCGTTGTTTCGCCTAGTTGGGTACGAAAACCTTGATGGAGAGAATGTCGACCGCTGCTTTCCCCGCCGAAATATCGGGCGTCAACGCGATGGAACCGGCCGATCCAGGCGCCCGGTCGGGCAATTCGATTTCGAACAGAAACTCATTGGGCGCCGTCTCGACATCATAGCGTTTGCGTCCACAGTCGCCGAGTTCGGCAAAATTGCAGCGTATCGACATCTGCGTGCCCTGCTCCTCGCTGGTCTTGGCAACAATATCGAAGATCACACGCTTGCCGGCCATTTGCTCGAGCGCTCCCTGGCCGACATCAAACAGGACGGCAGAGTCGGTCGAACTCGGCTCGATCCGCAGAACCGAAATCGTGCCTTCGTCAACGACGGATACGGTGGTTCCGCCAGGCGCTACCGCCGTGGTCAGATCGTCGGGCGTGAAAATCGTAATCCAGTTTCCGTCACCCGTGGTGCCGCCGGCGATACCGTTTGCGGTCGATTGATCAGCGGGAACGAAATCATCTCCCTGCAGAACCGGGGGCGGATTGGGCACGCTCCCGTCGCGCTCCGCCTGCGGCAGAAGCAAACCGCTGCTGACGATCCACCAGATACCGATCCCGATGGACGACAAGACGAGGGCGAAGACCAGCAGCCAGGTAAAAGGCCGGCGCCGGCGTTCGGCGCCATCTTCCCCCGCGACCTGATCGCGTTGCGGTGGCCGCAGTTCCGCGACGAAATCCGTTTCCGCTTCCTGCCTGGCGGCTTCGGCGGGTTCCGAACGGCGAACCGGCGACACCTGCGGTTGCGCGGGCGGCTGGTGCGGCGGAGGGGCGGGCCGAGTTTCTCCCAGCGTTTCGACGGCAGGAAGAAACTCCGTTTCTATCCTGCGAATCACGTCGCGCAACGCCTTGCGGCGGCGCTCCCCGGCTTCCGGCGCCGCGTCGGAATGCGCTGCAATCGATTTCTCGAGCGCCGACATGGCGGACAGATAAACGCGCTCGCGGAATGCCCGGCTTTCGGCCTTGCCCTTGGCCAGGGCATTGCGAATTGCCTGTTCCACGCCGTCCAAATCCTGTCCCTCCGCCTTGTGCCGGTTAGGAATATGGTTAGCCCCAGCCGGACATGTGATCAACCGGAATGGGCTTGCATGCATGTTAGGTCTGCACGGTTTTAATGATTTTGCAATTGCAATCAAAGGCTGTGTTCTTGGCAATTGCTACCAACCGGCATTTTTTTGCGCTTGCCCACGCGGGCCAATCTGCTAGAAAAGATTAACGTTTACGGAAACGTCAAATACCGGGAGGGAGCCAGAGATGTCATTGCCGGACATTCTGAAAGACAGGTTGCGCATTCCGGTTGTCGGCTCCCCGCTTTTCATCATATCCCACCCGCCCCTGGTGCTGGCGCAGTGCAAGGCGGGGATCGTCGGTTCGTTTCCTGCACTCAATGCCCGCCCGGAAGCCCAACTCGACGAGTGGCTGGCCGAAATCACCGAAGACCTCGCGAGTTACGATGCCGCGAATCCGACCAAACCTTCCGCGCCATTTGCGGTAAACCAGATCGTGCACAAGACGAACACGCGCCTGGAGCATGATCTTTCCATGTGTGTGAAGTACAAGGTTCCCATCGTCATCACCTCACTTGGCGCCGTACCCGAGGTCAACGACGCGATCCATTCCTATGGCGGTATCGTGCTGCACGACATCATCCATGATCGCCACGCGCGCAAGGCGATCGAGAAAGGCGCGGACGGACTGATCGCCGTTGCCACCGGGGCCGGCGGCCATGCCGGCACGTTATCACCCTTCGCGTTGCTGCAGGAAATCCGGCAATGGTTCGACGGACCGCTTCTATTGAGCGGTGCAATCGCGAATGGCGGTGCGATCCTGGCCGCGCAAGCAGCCGGCGCCGACATGGCCTATATCGGTTCGCCGTTCATCGCGACCGAAGAGGCGCGCGCCGTCGAAGGCTACAAGCAGATGATCGTCGGCTCCAAGGCGGCCGACATTGTTTATACGAATCTGTTTACCGGCGTGCACGGCAATTACCTGAAGGGCTCGATCGCCAAGGCCGGCATGGATCCCGACCGCCTGCCGGAAAGCGACCCCTCGAAGATGAATTTCGGCGGCGACAAGACCAAGGCCTGGAAGGACATCTGGGGTTGCGGACAGGGCATCGGTGCGGTCGATGCGATCATCCCCGCCGGCGCGCTGGTCGATCGCCTCGCGCGCGAATACGCGGAGACCAAGACGAGGCTCTGCGCCTGACGGGACCTATGCGACGAGTTCGAGGCGCGCCGTCGCCTTACGCGATCCTGAAGCACCGATCAGCCTCCAGCACTTGCGTGCCAGACGGGACCGAACCCGGCGCGCAAGGCGGCAATGGTGGATTTCGGCGTTACCAGGGTTACCGGAGCATCCGGCAGGTCGGATAGTGGCCAAGGTGTCTGAAAGCCGGCAAACGACCAAGGCAAGGCGCACCGTCCCTTCAAAGCGAACAACATACCGCCCGCCTTGGCCATCGTGCCGTCCGGGAACCTGCGGAGGTCGACCGGTAAAAGCCGCCGGGGCGGATGTCTTGTGGAGAGATGCCTTTCGGCATGCAGCCGGCCATCGATCTCAGGTGCCCTTGGCGCGACGATCCGGTTGCCTTCGGCAAATGCCGCTGCAAAAGCGATCGCGGCCGGGCGCCGGCAGAAGAAACATGGCCGATGGCCCGCGGCCAGCGCCGTCACCTCGTCGAGGAAGAACAATTCCGTCCACCCCACGGAACCCCGCGGCCCGTTGCGGCCCCAGACGTCGCGCCTGCGCCCTTTGAAATCACAGGTACAGACGATCCATGCCCTGGTCGTCCAGCGCCTTGAAGTCAGGGCCCGGCGGTCCGGGTCGTGGACAATCCCGCGATTGCCGGTGAACATGCCACGCGCCGGATCGGCGAACAGTCGCCCGAGCGGATCGACCCGGTTTTGCAGCGGCATCGCGCTCAGGCGGCGCGCCGGGCAAACAGCGAGGCAATTCCCGCTGATATGAGGAACACCGCACCGGTGCGCGAAGCCGCTCCGAGGACGGCGGGACGGCGGACCAGTTGCCGGGCTGCACCGGCAAGCCAGACATAAGCCGCCGCGTTGAGCATGCCGAGAATGACGAAAGTCGTGATCAGCACTACCGCCTGGCCGGCAAAGTCGTGCGCAGGCGTGATGAACTGCGGCACGAAGGCCATGAAAAAAACGATACCCTTGGGATTGAACAATGTGACCAGAAAGGCATCGCGAAAGATCGGCCACTGTCTCTCGCCGGTTGCCTTGCCAGCAAGATCCAGCGCCATCGGCGTCACCGGCGAGCGCCACATCTTGACGCCGATCCAGACGAGATAGATTGCGCCCGCCCATTTAACCACGACAAACGCCGACGACGACGTGGCCAGGATCGCACCGATTCCGACCAGTGACGCCGTCGCGGCGGCAAGATCGCCCAACCCGACCCCGATCACCGAAGCCATCGCGACTCGCCGACCGTGCGCCAGCGCCTGGCTGATTACCATGATGATCGTGGGCCCCGGAATGACCAGCAGCACGAAACTGGCTGCGGCAAATGCGGCGAGCAGATGCGGTTCGACGGGAAGTGTCATGATGGTCTCCGGTTTGGACCGGATTGAGCCGCCGCGCGCCGTAACTTGTCAAGAGCGAACAACACTTCCAACGCGCACCGCAAACCTGCTAGGAAAACGCGATTTCGCAGAGACGGAACCAGCCCATTGAGCGTCCTCGTCGTCCAGAATTTCGAAAATACCGGCCTCGGCCTCGTCGGCCGCGCGCTTGAGGAAGCCGCGCGTCCGGTTTCCCTCGTCGCCGCACATGAAGGTGCCACGATACCCGATACCCATGACGGCCATGATGCGCTGATCGTGCTCGGCGGAGGGCAGAACGCACTCGACGACGTAGGCAGTCCGTGGCTACCGGACCTGGTCGCGCTGATGGGCGCGTTCGCGGACGCCGACAAGGCGGTACTCGGCATCTGCCTCGGAGGCCAGTTGCTGGCCCGCGCGCTCGGCGGACACAATCATATCGGGACAGCGAGCGAATTTGCCTGGCAGCGGGTGGACCTTACCGATGAGGGCTGCCGCGACCCCCTGTTTGCCGGGCTCGACGCCCGGTTCAGCGCATTCCAGTGGCACGACGATACGTTTTCGCTGCCGCCGCGCGCGCTACACCTGGCTTCCAGCTCCACAGTGCCCGTCCAGGCTTTTCGCTACGGCCGCGCGGCATATGGGATCCAGTTCCATTTCGAGGCCGACCGTGAACTCGTGCAACACTGGAACAATGCCTTCGCGGACTATCTCGCAGAGGCCCAACCCGGCTGGACGGAACGCCATGCCCGCGAAGCTGCCATCCACGGGCCCGGCGCCGACACCGCCGGGCTGTCGATCGCGCGCGCCTGGGTGGGTTTGATCTGAGGCAAGAGCCGATCAATCCCAGATAGAGACATCCTTGCCCTCGGCCTCAAGGCGCTGCCTCCGCTCGATGATGAAGTCCTGGAAAAACCGGTCGTGGTAAGCGCCGCTGGCGACATAGTCGAACATCGAGACGAAGTGATAGGGCTTGAAGTAGCCGGGCATTATGGCAGCAGCGGCCTGAGCCGCCGGCTTTCCAGCCGGATCGCCATCCTTGGCAAGGAAAATCAGGGTAGGCGTGAACAACATGCCCCATTTGCGGATGAGATCGCGCTCGGCCATCGCCGTGCCGTCCGTATCGACGACTTCGCGCGAACCACGCAGGTCGAGTTGGACCACGTTGAAATTGGCGCGGATGATATCGACAATTTCCGGATCGCGCAGATTGACGCGATGCATCTCGCGGCAATAGGGGCAGCCGGCCTGTTCGACGACAATCACCAACCCTTTGCCGGCGGCCTTCGCTTCCGTGAAGTCGTCGCCAATGTCGAGGAAGGACTGGAGGAACCAGTCGGGATGATGGAGCCCGTCGTCGCCGAGGCGGGGCTCGGGCAGCAAGTCCAGGGCCATTGCGGGAAACGACAAAAGAGCGCCGGCAATAGCCGACAGGATCAAGAGAAGCGGTCTACGTTGCATTTTTGACACTCTCCTTTTTTACCATGTGTAGATCATGTCACAGAACTCTGGCGTCACCCAACTTATTACACTAGTAAGTCGCCGCCCTCGCTGGAAGGCGTTGATTCCCAGGCCGGCATGAAGAGCTTCTGCTCCGTTCCGAAAGTCGGCAAGCGGCTCTTTCGTTTCTCCGGAAACCGGATGGTAACAATGTCGAGCGCTTTAATGTTGGAAGATAAATCGAGATGACGCCCGTGAAAGCTGCGCTTCTTTCCCTGTTCATGCTGACCGCGATCGCGATGTGGGGCATCGGAATCTACTCCGCGGACGCTGCGGCAGACCATACCGATGCCGATGGCTATGGTGTCGTTTCGACCCGGTAGGCCAGTCGCCGTTCGGGCTGACCTGATACCCGTCAATGCGCCGCCCCACCTGTTTTCCAAGGTTGTCCAGTGAATAGACCCCAAAAAGAGGGTGTCTTCGTCATGACAATCGCAAAACTCGCGGTCCTCGCCGGATTTGCCGTCGCCGTCTGGGCGTTCTGCGGAGCAATCATGGGGATCGGCCCGCTGTTCATGAGCATGAATGCGACGCTGACGGTCCATGCAATCGGCGGCCCGCTGGGCGCGGCTGTCGCAGCATGGATCTATGCCCGGCGATTCGGCTACACGGGCCCGGTCCCCACGGCGATCACCTTCGTTGCGGTCGCCCTGTTTCTCGATTTCTTC
>JAIOIW010000080.1 GCA_019912385.1 Notoacmeibacter sp.
TCAGCATGCGCTCGAAACTCGACCGGTAGACCTCTTCGGGCACGGCCGACTCGTAGAATTCCAGGTAGGCGGTCCACAGCCTGCGCCATTCGGCCTCGTCGCCGGCGGCCAGCGGCCGGATGGTCAATTCACCCTTCGCGCTCACAATCTTGTCCATTCGCGGTCGTTCCCGATTTCGTCGAGGTCGAAGGGCGTCGTCTGGTAGACCCGGTTGATCCAGTTTCCGAACAGCAGGTGCGCGTGGCTGCGCCAGCGGTTCTGCGGCGGTCTCGAAGGGTCGTCGTCCGGATAGTAGTTGTGCGGCACATTGATCTTCACATGGGCGGAGACGTCGCGCTCGTACTCTTCTTTCAGCGACGTCGAATCGTACTCGATGTGATTGAAGATGTAGAGCCGGTTGCATTCCTTCTCCGCGATCAGGCAGGGGCCAGTCTCGTTGGAGTCCATCAGCAGTTCCAGGTCGCCATTGACCGGCAGGTCGTCCCGCCGAATTTCCGTCCAGCGCGACACCGGGATCTGGAAATCGTCGGAGAACCCGGACAGGTAGGGCGAGGTCGGATTGAGGTTCTTGTGCCGGAACACGCCGAAGGCTTTCCCGTCGAGCGCGTATTTCGGCACCTTGTGGAAATGCCAGATCGCCGCCATCGCCCCCCAGCAGATGTTGAAGGTCGAATGCACGTTGGTCACGGTCCAGTCGAGGATCCGCTCCAGTTCCTCCCAATAGGCGACTTCCTCGAACGGCAGCAGCTCGATCGGCGCGCCGGTGATGATGAAGCCGTCGAACTTGCGGTGCTTCACCTCTTCCCAGGTCTGGTAGAAGGCGATGAGATGCTCCACCGGCGTGTTCTTGGGCGTGTGCCCGCCAACGCGCACCAGCGACAGCTCCACCTGCAGCGGCGTCGCACCGATCAGCCGCGCGATCTGGGTCTCGGTGCGGATCTTGTTGGGCATCAGGTTGAGCAGGCCGATCTGCAGCGGACGGATATCCTGGCGCACCGCATCGGCTTCCGCCATCACCATGACGCCTTCCTTGCGCAAGGTTTCGCGGGCGGGCAGGGCGTCGGGAATGCGGATCGGCATGTCTTTCGCTCACAAACAAAAAAACCGGCAGCGGGAAATCGCTACCGGTCGTCAAGCGGCCCCTTTTAGCGACTTCTTTAACGTGGCTGCAAGCCGGCCGGCCAAATCACCACGGGCATTTCAATAATGCCAGACGCGCCTCGGGTCAACTTTCAACGGCGCAATGCGCCCTGCCCGCTTGGGAAGAAAAAACCGCCCGGCCGGGGAGGAACGGCACGGGCGGCTTTGACGGGCGGACGCCGAGTCGAGCGCCCGCCATTGTTTTCAGCGGCCGGAGCGCAGATCCCAATCAGCCTGGAAATTGCCTGACACATCGGCCGGCGCGGTGCTGATCGATGCCGTCGCGGTGTAGTCGACACCCTTGCTGGTGAAGACCTGGGCACCGGAATCCCTCAGCTGGCCGGCGACCGACGGGCCATACAACCCGGCATAGACCGGAGCCTGCTGCGCGGCGGCGACGCCGGCGAAGCCGAGCACGAGGGCGGATGCGATGAGAATGCGGTTCATTGTATTCACTCCTTGAGGATCATTGCCACGGCGGCCGGGTCTTGGGAGGTGCCGCCGGCTGTTTGTCCGGATGGCTTGGTGCCGTCCGGTGGAGTGAAGATGGCTCCCGTCGCGATGACATGCAAAGCAACTGGCCGCGACCGCACGATGACCATCGGATCGCGGAGACGTGAGCGGGCTTGCCCAAAAAAGCCATTGAAATACAGTGTGTTCACTATCGCATATACGATGCGCCCGCCGGCAGCGCCGACGCATCGCTCCGAAGCCCGATTACGGTGGAATTGGCGGACGGGCGAGACTATATTAGGCATGCGGTCTGCGCTTCCCGACAGGAGTAAAATATTCCCGGGGCCTTATCGATCTCCAAGGGAGCTGTCCCTGACCTCGCCCGTGGGCTTGGTCACACGGCGCCCACCTACGTTGTAGGTTCCCGGGATCGATCTCTCCATCGGTCGCCGTGGATCGCACATGGCCTTTCCGTATCGAGCGGATTGCGCCGGCGGGCTTCCCGCGTTGATCCGCGCTCTGTGTGAACCGATCCGAAGGCCGGGATTTGACCGCTATCCGTGAACTCAAGAAGCAATTGCGCCAGTCCGCGCTCGCCCGCCGCGACGCGCTCGACCTTGGCTGGCGCATTGAGGTAGCGACTGACATGGCGGCGGAAGCCGACGAGCTCGCCATCGAGCCCGGTACGGTCGTCTCCGGCTTCTGGCCGATGCGCTCCGAGGTCGATATCCGGCCCTTGATGATGGAGCTGGCTTCGCGCGGCGCCCGGCTCTGCCTGCCCGCGATCCTGGACCGGGAAACGATCGTCTTTCGCGAGCTCGTGCGCGGCGCGCCGATGATCGACATGGGCTTCGGCACGCTGGGGCCGGACGAACGGGCCGCGGTGCTGGAACCCCCGGTCATGCTGGTGCCGCTTGCCGCATACGACGCGCACGGCAACCGGATCGGCTATGGCGCGGGCCATTACGACCGGGCGATCGCACGCCTGCGCGAAAAGGGCCTCGCGGCGCGCCTCGTCGGCATCGCCTTCGACTGCCAGCGCGTCGATGCCATCCCCGCCGAGGCACACGACGTGCCGCTTGACGCCATCTGGACGGAATCGGGCTTGCGCCCCTTCCCGTTGGACTGATAAGGGCCGCCGCCATGAGACTTCTTTTTCTGGGTGACATGGTCGGCCGCACGGGCCGCACCGCCGTGTGGGACAGGCTGCCGGGCCTGATCTCCGATTTCCGTCTGGATTTCGTCGTCGTCAATGGCGAAAACGCCGCCGGCGGTTTCGGCATCACCGAGGATATCTTCCGCGCCACGATCGAGTCGGGCGCCGATGTCGTCACCACCGGCAACCATGTCTGGGACCAGCGCGAGGCGCTGGTGTTCGCCGACCGCGAGGACCGTTTCCTGCGGCCGGTGAATTACCCCGCCGGAACGCCCGGTTCGGGCACGGGCCTCTACGAGGCGCGCAACGGCGCGCGTGTGCTGGTCGCCAACGTCATGGGCCGGGTGTTCATGCATCCCGAGCTCGACGATCCGTTTACCGCCGGCGCCCGCGTACTGGAAGATTGTCCGCTTGGCGGGGGCGCCGACGCCGTGATCTTCGATTTCCACGCCGAGGCCACGTCGGAAAAGATGTGCTTCGGGCATTTCGTCGACGGCAAGGCGAGCCTGGTGGTCGGCACCCACACCCATTGTCCGACCGCCGACCACCAGATCCTGGCGGGCGGCACCGCCTACATGTCGGACGCCGGCATGTGCGGCGACTACGATTCCTCCCTTGGCATGGAAAAGGAAGAACCGCTCAACCGCTTCCTGTCGAAGGTGCCCAAGACCCGCTTCGAGGCCGCGACCGGCCCGGCGACGATCTGCGGCCTGGCGGTCGAGATTTCCGACAGCACGGGCCTGGCCGAAAAAATCGCGCCGCTGCGTCTCGGCCCGCGTCTTTCGGAAGCCGTGCCGGATTTCTGGTGAGGCGCGATCCGTTTCTTGGCCGGCAAGCCTGTATCGGGACCCGGCTGCATGCTCCGGATCCGGCCGCCTTCGCCTTGAGCCCTACGCCGCTGCCGCGCTTGCCTCGCTCCTGCCGAGTATGTGGTCGAGATTGAGAAGGCAGATCATGTCTTTGCCGGTCACGATGATACCGGATACGAAAGCGCGGCCGATTTCTCCCATCATGTCAGGCACGGGCTGGATGGCCGATCTGTCGACACTCAGGATATCGGAGACACGCTCGACGACCAGACCATAGACCTGGTCGTCGATTTCGGTGACCACGATGGCGCTGCGATCGCTGATTGCAGTGGCGTCGAGCCCGAGCTTGCAGGCAAGGTCGATGACCGGAATGACGTGTCCCCGCAGGTTCAACGCGCCCACGACCTCCCGGGGCGCGTTGGGGATCGCCGTCGGTTGCGACCATCCCCTGATCTCGCGGATCGACAGCGTGCGCAGACAGAAGGTCTGACCGCCGCACGAAAAGGCGACGACCTCGAGATTGCCGTCAGTCGCGGTCGAGTGAGGAACCGCGCCCATCAGAATTCCTCCCACTCATCCTGTTTGACCGCGGCATTGCCGCTGCCGGGATAAACCGATGCCAGTTTCTTGATGATCGCCCTCGCCGGCGAATCGACCGACTTGGCTGTCGGCTCCACTGCTTCCGGCGCCCGGTCACTCCCGCTGACGTCGAACTGCGCCAGAAGATCGTTCAGCGACGAAATCTCGTTGGTCAGCCCGATTGTCGCGGCCGTCGATTGCTCCACCATGGCGGCGTTTTGCTGGGTACTCTGGTCTATCGTCGTGACCGCGGTGTTGATTTCCTGCAGGCTTCTCGACTGCTCGCTTACCGCTTCGACGATCGAGCGAACGTGATCATTAATATCCTGCACTTCCGCGACCATACCTTCGAGCACCTTGCTGGTCTCGCCGACCAGCGAAACCCCCGAATGGACTTGCTGGTTGGAGGAGGTGATGAGCGTCTTGATTTCCTTGGCGGCCTCTGCGGAGCGCTGGGCGAGTTCGCGCACTTCCTGTGCGACCACAGCGAAACCTTTGCCTGCGTCGCCGGCCCGCGCCGCCTCCACCCCGGCATTGAGCGCCAGAAGATTGGTCTGGAAGGCGATATCGTCGATAACGCCGACAATGTTGCCGATCTCCTGCGAAGAGGTTTCGATCTCTCCCATGGCGGCGATCGCCTGACGCATGACCTGGCCGGACTGCTCGGCAGTCGCCTTCGTCCTGGAGACGAGATGACCCGCTTCCTCTGCCCGCGCCGCCGACTCTTTCATCGATGACGTGACCTGCACCACCGCCGCAGCGGTCTCTTCGACCGAAGCCGCCTGCTGTTCGGTCCGCTTGGAAAGGTCATCCGCGGCAGATTGGATCTCGTTCGAGCCGGAGAGGATCGCCTGCGTGTTTCGCCCGACCTGGCGCATTGTGTCTTCAAGCCGTTCGACCGCGGCGTTGAAATCGCACCGCGTCTTGTCAAGCTGCTCGGAGAACGCGGTATCGATGCGGTAGCTCAGCTTGCCATCGGCCAGGGCGCCAAGTCCGGTTGCCAGGTTGTCGACCGCGAACTTGACTTCCGCGGCTTCCTTGGCTTGCCGACGTTCGCGCTCGATGCGCTCCTTCTCCGAGAGTGAACGGTTCGCATCCGCCTCCGCCTCGAGGCGCACACGTTCGAGCGCGTTCTCGCGGAACACCTCGACCGTGCCGGCCATTTCGCCGAGTTCGTCGCTGCGCTCCCGACCCGGGATCTCAGTGTCGAGTTCGCCGCCGGAAATCGCAATCATCGCCGCGCGCAACCGGCCAAGCGGTTTCGAAATTGTCCGCCCGACGATCAGCACACTGGCGAGCGAACCCAGGACAGCAAGGACCGCTGCGAGCAGCATCATGAATACCGCGCTGCGCGATTCCGTGGCGATAGCGCCGGCACGGCCACTGATATCGGACGCGACCGCGACTTCCACATCGTGCAGCTTCTCGATCCGTTTCGTGGTCGCCTCGAACCAGTCCGCCGGTGCAATACCTACCTCATCGATCGCGTCACGCTTCTCCAGCAGTTTTTGCCGGTAGCCCTCGACGGCCCCGGAATCCTGCTGCTTCAGCAGCGCCTGGTATTTCGGCCGGCTATCGGCACCCAGCGTCTCGAGGAACTGGCCGAGAAGCAAGTCCTGCGCGGCGATCTGGTTGGACAGGGAAAGATACTGTCCTTCGTTCATCTCGCCGGAGTTGAGAATGCCGTTGACCAAGGCGCGCTCCTGCCCTGCGCGCTCCTTGGCGTTTGACAAACTGGACAGCGCGACGATCTGCTCGGCGATCGGCGCATCCGGCGACAATTCGGCCGCCGAGATATTGATCGAAAGCAGTTCGGCGATCATCGCTGAATATTGTTTAAGGCTTTCCGGTCCGCTTACCCGCCTGTTGTCGATGCCGGCGCGGAAATCAGCCAGGGTATCGAGGTTCCGTTTCAATTGCGCAGACTTGCCCGCCAGCACCTGGTTGGCAGCCTCGACAACGCCGGCGATCTCGACGAAATTCGCGATCTCGAGGTCTGTCGTCTTGCGCGCGCCGGCCAGATTGGCGGGAACCGGACCCGCTCCCGCCCCGATGAAACCTGCGGTCAGACCCCGTTCAACCTGCAATGCATTGATCAGTTCGCTGGACCTGGTGATCGCGGCTGCGAGCCCGCCGATCTTTTCCATTTGTTGGTAGTGCGAATAGTTGGAAACCACGCGGACGCTCATGTCGGCTACGAGCGCCAACAGCGGAACGGCTGCTGCGATCGCGATTCGATGGGCAATGCGGATACGAAACAGCATCTTTTCTCCCCCCAGAAGTTTGATGCAAAATTAGGCAGTCATGAGTAAGATTTATGCAAAATTCTAAATATTTGGTTATCTACCGAGATGCCCGACCGACACCCTCGTCTCATCGCGTCAGGCTCCGCTGCGGGGATCCACAGTCTGTCTTTGACGGCGGGCCGGCGATTCCAGGCACATTCCCGCCGGTTGCGCCCCCTTGCCCCCACCGCACCTCTGGTCTATGTCTCCTGATGCTCTAACGGGGTGCCCGCGCGCGTAAGCGCCCGGGCTGAGAGGCCGCAAGCCAACCCGCTGAACCTGAACCGGTTAGCACCGGCGGAGGGATTAGACGCGTTTGTCGACAAACGGCGCCTTCCCTTCAACCCGCAACGATGGAGGCGCCTGATGCGCAAATTTCTGATAGCTGCCATTTCCACCCTTCTCCTCGCCGCGCCGGCGAGCGCGCGCGATACGCTCGTCATCTACACCTATGACGCATTCACCGCCGACTGGGGCCCCGGCCCGGCGGTGAAAAAGGCCTTCGAGGCCGAATGCGACTGCGACCTGCAATTCGTCGCCGCCACCGACGGCGTGGCGCTGCTCAACCGGGTGCGCCTGGAGGGCGACAAGACCAAGGCCGACATCGTGCTCGGCCTCGACACCAACCTGACGGCGTCGGCGAAGGAAACCGGCCTGTTTACGCCCCACGGCATCGCGCTTGACGATGTTTCGGTGCCCGGCGGGTGGAACGACGACACATTCGTCCCCTTCGACTACGGCCACTTCGCGGTCGTCTATGACACCGATGCCGTGGCCAACCCGCCCAAAAGCCTGAAGGAACTGATGGAGGGGGGGCCGGAACCAAAGATCGTGATCGAGGATCCGCGCACGTCGACGCCGGGTCTCGGCCTGCTGCTGTGGGTGAAAAAGGTCTATGGCGACGGTGCCGCCGATGCCTGGGCGAAGTTTTCAAAGCGCGTGCTGACCGTGACGCCGGGCTGGAGCGAGGCCTATGGCCTGTTCACCAGCGGCGAGACGCCGATGGTGCTGTCCTATGTCACGTCGCCGGCCTACCACATGGTCGCCGAAGGTACCGAGCGCTATCAGGCCGCGTCTTTCGCCGAGGGCCATTACATGCAGATCGAGGTTGCCGGCACGACGCTCAAGGGCAGGGACAACCCGCTGGCGGCCAGGTTCCTCGCCTTCATGACCGGCCCCGGATTCCAGGACATCATTCCGGAAACCAACTGGATGATGCCGGCCGGAAAAACCACGAAACCGCTCGATCCGGCATTCGACAGGCTGGTGAAGCCGTCTGAGAGCCTGATCTTCACGCCGGACGAAGTCGCCCAAAGCCGCAAGGCCTGGGTCGACGAGTGGCTTGCCGCGATGAGCCGGTAAGGGCGGGCGAACCATGACAGGACGGCAACCCGGTCTCTCGCGTGCTCCCGCGGGCGCAGGGACAGGGCTTGCCGCCCTGGCCTACCTTGCCGTACTCGCCGGCGGCGCCTTTCTCGGCCTTGCCGTGGTGGCCGCCGGCGACCTTGAGGGCGCGCTTGGCGCCGTCGACCCCTACATGCTGCGCGTCGCCCGCTTCACGCTCTGGCAGGCGGCGCTATCGACACTTCTTTCCGTGATCCCCGCCTTATTCGTGGCGCGCGCGTTCTTCCGCCACCCGCGCTTTCCCGGTCGGCGTTTCGCCATCCGCCTGTTCGCCTTGCCGCTGGCCATTCCCGCGCTCGTCGCTGCGCTCGGCGTGCTCGCGCTCTATGGCCGCGCCGGCATCGCCGCCCCGGCGCTCGCCTGGCTGTCCGGTGACAGCTGGAGCGGCATTTTCGGCCTGTCGGGCATCCTGCTCGCCCATGTCTTCTTCAACCTGCCGCTGGCCACCCGCCTGTTCCTGGAAGCGCTGGATGCCGTGCCAGACGACCGGTGGCGGCTGGCAAGCCAGCTCTCGATGGGCGCGCGCCCGACCTTTCGCATCGTCGAATGGCCAGCCCTGCGGGCCGCGACGCCGGGCATCGCTGCCCTCGTCTTCATGCTCTGCGCCACCTCGTTTACCGTCGTGCTGACGCTTGGCGGCGGCCCGCGGGCAACGACCATGGAGGTCGCCATCTACCAGGCCCTGCGGTTCGATTTCGATCCCGCCCGCGCCGTCGCACTCACGGCGCTCCAGGTCACGCTGACGGCCCTGATCGTCGTCGCGATCGCCCGCCTCGGCGCGCCCTTCGCGCAAGAAACCAACATCACCATATCGCCCCGCCGCTACCTGGCGCCGGGCTGGCTCGAAACACTTTTGAACGCGGTCACGCTGAGTGCCGCCATCGCCTTCGTCGCCGGGCCGATCGCCGCGACCGTGATCGCCGGCCTGTCGGCCGATCTCGCGCGCCTTGCCGGCGATCCCGCAGTACACCGCGCCGTCGCCACCAGCCTCGTTCTCTCCTTCCTGTCGGGCCTGGTCGCACTCGCACTCTCCTTTGCCCTGGTGCGCTCGCGCCAGCGGCTCGAAGCCGCGCGCCAGGGCGGCGCGCCGGGCCTCGTCGAACGGCTCTCCGACAATGGCGCCAGCCTGATCCTCGTGGTGCCCGCGGTGGTGATCGGCGCCGGCTGGTTCATCCTGCTGCACTATTTCGTCAACGTGTTCGCGGTCGCGCCCGTGATGGTTGTCGCGGTCAACGCCGCCATGGCCCTGCCCTTTGCGATGCGGGCCCTGCGCCCCGCCCATGATGCCGCCGCCGCACGGCACGACCGTCTTGCCGCCAGTCTTGCCGTCACCGGATTTGCCCGCCTGCGCCTGATCGACTGGCCCGCCCTGCGCGGCCCCGCCCTGACGGCCTTTGCCTTCGCCATGGCGCTGTCGCTGGGCGATCTCGGCGTCATCGCCCTGTTCGGGTCCGATTCGGTACAGACCCTGCCCTATCTGTTGCTCGCCCGCCTTGGCAGCTATCGTACCGCCGATGCTGCCGGTCTCGCTCTCATCCTCGCGACGATGTGCCTGACGTTGATCTTTGCAGCCGAGCGCATGAAGGGGAAGGCCGGGTGAGCGGACAATCGGTAGCATTGCGGGAAGTCGTCTTCCGCTATGAAGAAATGGTCATGCGTTTCGACCTGGAGGTCCTGGACGGCGAGATCGTTGCGGTGACGGGGCCGAGCGGATCGGGGAAATCCACCCTGCTCAATCTCATCGCCGGGTTCGAGATGCCGGAAACCGGGCGCGTGTTCATCGCCGGCCAGGACGTGACCGGCCTGCCGCCGGGCAAGCGGCCGGTGTCCATGGTGTTCCAGGAGAACAATCTGTTCGGCCACCTCGACCTCGCCGCCAATGTCGGCCTCGGCCGTTCGCCATCGCTCCGGCTCTCCGAGGATGACCGTATTGATGTCGCAAGAGCGCTGGAAAGGGTTGGCCTCGGCGGCAAGGACCGGCGCAAGCCGGGCGAACTCTCCGGCGGCGAACGCCAGCGCGCCGCGCTCGCTCGCGTTCTCGTGCGCGACCGGCCGGTCTTGCTGCTCGACGAGCCCTTCGCTTCGCTCGGACCGGCCTTGCGCAGCGACATGCTCGACCTGTTGCGCGATCTGCACGACGAGGCGGGCATGACCGTGCTTATGGTCACCCACAATCCGGGCGACGCCCGTGTCTTTTCCGACCGTACCGTGTTTCTGGAAAACGGCGCGGTCATTGCCTTCGCGCCGACAGGCGAAATTTTCGGCAAGGACGCCCACCCCGCCGTGCGCCGCTATCTGGGAAGCGGAGATTGACCGTTTCGCCGGGTTCCTGCCATGATTTGCACATAATAGGCCTGATACCGATATCCATGATCGATGGTGTCACGCGCCGCCTTGCCACCCCGCAGGTTGTATGGCTACGTGACGTTCTTCAACGGGCCTGCCGGCAGGAATACGCAACTGGAACACCTTGTTATTTCCCCTTCACGCGTGATTGCCCGCGCCGGCCTGCTGGTCGTGGCGCTGTCGGCCGGTCTTGCCGGTTGCAATATCGCCGGTTCCGCGCTCGACGGCTCCAGTCTGCGCCCTTCGTCCAGCCCGGTCACGGTCGACACGATGAAACGCTCCAGCCGCCTGGCGCAGCTTGCCGAGGCGCAGCATCCCACGATCTTGAGAACTTATGGCGGCGAGTACAGCGACCCGAAGCTGGAACGCATGGTGGCCAAGGTCGTCGGCCGCCTGACGACCGTGTCCAGCAATCCGGACGAGATCTATCGCATCACCCTGCTCAATTCGCCCAACGTCAACGCCTTCGCCCTGCCCGGCGGTTACCTCTACATCACCCGCGGCCTGCTGGCGCTTGCCAATGATTCAGCGGAGCTGGCCACGGTGGTCTCGCACGAGATGGCCCATGTCACTGCCAATCACGGCATTCTGCGCCAACAAAGAGAGAAGGAGGAGGGTCTCGCCACGCGGGTGGCCGACGACCTGCTGACCGACAATGTCGAGGCCCGCGCCGCGATCATGCGCGGCCGGCTGCGCCTGGCGCAGTTCTCGCGCAACCAGGAACTCGAAGCCGATGCCATCGGCATCAAGGCCGCCGGCGATGCGGGCTTCGATCCCTACGCGGCCGCGCGCTTCCTGCGCTCGATGAGCGTCTATTCCGGTTTCCGCAGTGTGTCGGGCGCTGACGACCCGTCGCTCGATTTCCTTGCAACCCATCCCACCGGCGACCGCCGGATCGAATTGGCATTGCGCCACGCACGCAACTATGGCGGACCGGGAATCGGGATTACCGATCGCGACTCCTATCTCGACGGCCTGGATGGCATTCTTTTCGGCGACACACCGGAGGAAGGTTTCGTCCGCGGCCGCGATTTCCTTCATCCGCGCCTGGGAATTCGTTTCACCGTGCCGGAGGGTTTCGTCCTCGACAATTCGGCCGAGGCCGTTACCGCGGCCGGGCCCGGTGATGTCGCCATCCGGTTCGACGGCGTGACCGTGGACAAATCCGTCGACGTGGGCCGCTACATTGCCAGCGGCTGGGTCAGCGGGCTGGACAAGGCCACTATCCGCACCGCCACAGTCAACGGGCTGGAAACCGGCATGGCGCGTGCGCGCGCCGATGGCTGGCAGTTCGACATCACGGTCTTTCGCATCGGCTCGCAGATCTACCGGCTGCTGACGGCCGCGCCGCAATCCAGCTCCGCACTCGAACCCACCGCCAACCTCGTTCGAACTTCATTCCGGACGCTGAGTGCCGATGAAAAGTCCGGGCTGAAGCCGTTGCGCGTGCGCATCGTCAAGGTCGAGCCTGGCCAGACGGTGGCGACCATGGCCGCGATGATGAGCGGTACCCAGCGCACGCTCGACCTGTTCCTCCTGCTGAATGGCATCGCGCCCGGCACCGGCGTTTCGGCCGGCGATCGTGTCAAGATCATCACCGACCGCTAGGTGTTTGATCCCTGGAGCGTGATGCGTTCAGATGGGAGCGGTTGTCGGAAAGATCATGACCGCAAGGAGTCGTTCCGCGATGACGTTTCAAACCGACATCATCATGGTTTGGAACCGGTCAGACGAGGCCTGACGTCACCCCGGGATGGGCGCGGATCAGTTCGCTTCGCAGTTTTTCGAGCGCGCGGTTCTCGATCTGGCGGACGCGCTCCTTCGAAATGCCGAGTTCGCCGCCGAGCCGTTCCAGCGTCGCCCCGTCGTCGGCCAGCCGCCGTTCGCGCACGATATGCAACTCGCGTTCGTTGAGGACGCGAAGAGCGCTGTGCAGCCATGTCGTACGCCGTTCCGAATCGATCGTTTCACTGACGATCTCGTCGGGCGACGGCGCATCCGAGACGAGGAAATCCATCCGTTCGGCGCCGCTTTCGCCATCCGCTCCGATCGGCGTGTTCAGCGAGGCATCAGGACCGGACAGGCGCGAATCCATCAGCGCCACATCGGATTCCGCAACGCCGAGCGCGTTGGATATCGCCTTGTACATCGTCGTCGAAGGCAGCTTTTCGCCGCCCTGGGCGAGCTTCGCGCGCAACCGTCGCAGATTGAAGAACAGCGCCTTCTGCGCCGACGACGTGCCGCCGCGCACGATCGACCAGTTGCGCAGGATATAGTCCTGCATCGAGGCGCGGATCCACCAGGTCGCGTAAGTCGAGAACCGGACCTCGCGTTCAGGCTCGAAGCGGGCGGCCGCCTCCAGCAGTCCGACATGGCCCTCCTGGATGAGATCGCTCATCGAGAGGCCGAAATTGCGGAACCGGCCGGCGATCGAAACGACAAGCCGCATATGGGCCGTCGTGATGCGATGCATTGCATTCTGGTCGCCGAGTTCCTTCCATCGTATCGCGAGATCATGCTCCTCCTGGCGTTCCAGATAGGGCGCCTTCATCGCGGCACGCACCATCGAATTTCCGGTCGCTGATCCTCTCATTGCCTTTCTCCCTGGAACGCGGAAGCGCGGAACGCACCCGCGTCACCAAATCCGATCAATGAAAAATGTCGTGTTTGTGTCGCTGAACGGTCAAGACCACCGGGTTACGTTTCAAAACGCAAGCCGGATCACCCCGCCTGGCAATTGCGCGGCATGGACGGCGATGATTCCTTGCCGAAACCGCGGGGGCGATCTTCGGGTCGGCGCGTCAGATTGACGGAATTTCAAGATTGAAAACAAAGGTTTGTTCTGCAGCGCGCAGCACGGGATCGCCCGGTTGCTCTCCCGTCGTTATCAGGTGTGATGCGGAAACAAAAAAAGCCCGGTCGCGCGAACCGGGCTTCTTTCACGATTGCGTGAGAATGGCGATCAGGCCGCTTCTTCCTGCTCGGTTTCCTCGTTGTCGGCCTTGGCGCCGCGGCGCGGACCCTTGTTGAGGTTCTGCTCGATCAGGTTGACGGCCTCGGTTTCGCTCATCTTGTTGACGGCCGCGATCTCACGCGCCATCCGGTCGAGCGCCGCCTCGTAGAGCTGGCGCTCCGAATAAGACTGCTCGGGCTGGTTTTCCGCGCGGTAGAGGTCGCGGACGACCTCCGAAATCGAGATCAGGTCGCCGGAATTGATCTTGGCATCATATTCCTGTGCCCGGCGCGACCACATCGTCCGCTTCACCCGGGCGCGGCCCTGGACCACCTTGAGGGCGCGGTCGACATAGTCGGTCTCAGACAGCTTGCGCATGCCGATGGACGCCGCTTTCGCCACCGGCACCTTGAGGCGCATCTTGTCCTTCTGGAAATCGATAACGAACAGCTCCAGCTTGTGCCCCGCGACTTCCTGCTCTTCGATAGCAACGATCTGCCCGACGCCGTGAGCAGGATAGACGATATACTCGCTCGTCTTGAATCCTTGGCGCTGTGCCGACTTCTTCTGCTGGGTTGCCATACGTTTCATGTACTCCCTGTTGGATCCCGGCTCTCTTCACCGGTCTCAGGTCCACACCGGAAAATCCGGCATTGCCCGGTTTTTGCGCACACCATTCGGTCCGCAGGCAAACGGTCAATCGAGGATTTGGGATCGGCCGAATATCGGTTCCCGACCATCTCACCTCGTTTTGACGATGCTATGCCTTTCGGTGATCGGCGCCTCGCGCGCCACAGGATGGATAAAAAACCGGCATGTAAAAATTACATAGCATGAAAACGCGATAGAATCAATGTTTTGCCGCGCCCGCTAACACTTTGCGGGCACAACTGCACAATATCTGGTCAACCGTCGGGTGCGACGCGATTCCGCCGCCCGGCTGCATCGTTCAATCGCCTTCGCCGGGCTCGGCCGAAAAGTACTTTTCGAACTTCCCTTCCTCGCCGTCATGTTCCGCGGCGTCGGCCGGCGGCTCGCGCTTGATCGTGATGTTCGGCCACTTCTCGGCATATTCCGTATTGATCCTGAGCCACTTGTCGAGGCCCGGCTCGGTGTCCGGCTTGATCGCCTCGGCCGGGCATTCCGGTTCGCACACGCCGCAGTCGATGCATTCGTCGGGATGGATGACGAGCATGTTCTCGCCTTCGTAGAAGCAATCCACCGGACAGACTTCTACGCAATCCATGTATTTGCACTTGATGCAGTTTTCGATGACGATATAGGTCATTTCCAGGCTGTCTCCAGCGCGGCCGTTGCCATTGGTTTCCGGTCTGGTGAGGTAACCGCTTTGCCCGCCGCTGGCAAGGGCCGGCAACACACGCTGGCGCGCCGTAGGCGCAAAGTCATTCCCCGCCCCGCCAATTGTCGAGCTTGCGGCGTTGTTTCTTGGTTGGCCGTCCGCTTCCCTGCTCCCGGACACCGGCATTGACGGGTGGCGGGGCTGCCTCCGGCGGCGGTTCGGGCGGCGAAAGATCCTCGTAAAGCAATCTCGCTTCGCTATAGGGTCCGCGCCGGTCGCCCGCCGCCAGCACTTTCAGGACAACGACACGCCGCTCCAGCGAGACCGTCAGCACGTCGCCCGGCCTGATGGCGCGGGCCGCGTTGGAGATCTTGTCGCGGTTGACCCTGACACGCCCCAACTGAACCATTTTCGCCGCAAGCGAACGCGATTTGACGATCCGGGCGAAGAACAGCCACTTGTCGATCCGCTGGGACGGAGCCGGTTCGCCCTGCGCTTCCCTCACCGGAAGCGCCCCCTCGGCAAGGTTGGTGCAAGTGATCCCGGCAAGCGCATCCGGCCAGTGTCCCGATTCTGAAATTCAATTCATCCGATATCAGGTTCCGGTCGAATTTCAGAATCGAAAGGACACAAGCTACACCATGATTCCAGTGTGGTTCTGGTTTTGAAGACCGATATGGACAATGGGGTGAAATTCAAAACCACCACTCCAGCCTATTTCCCCATCTTGTCCTTCAGGGCGGCCAGCTTGGCGAAGGGTGAATCGGGATCGATCCTGACGGCCGCCTCTCGGCGCGGCGGGCGGGCCTGCATCGGCGGCTTGCCGCCGCCCTTGCCAGCGCCCTTGCCAGCGCCCTTGGGCGGCCGCTTCGTCCTGAAGCCGCGTTTTTCACCGCCCTCCTGGCCCTCCCGCGTCGATTCGCCGCGGTTGCGGCCACGTCCATGCTGGCGGTTGTCCGGGCGCGCCGCCTGGCGCCACACCAGGACCGGCTTCGGCTCCTCCGGTTCGCCGCCATCCGGGTCAGCACCGCCGACCGGCCCTTCGGCAGCAGCCGCAATCGCCGCTTCGGGTTTGTCCGGTGCGGCAACCGGAACGTCGTCATCGGTGGCCGGAGTTTCAACCGCCGGGCTCTCCGACGAACTTGCCGTCTCGCTTGCCTCCGCGGGTGCGGCCTCTGCATTCGTCGCAGCTTCTTCGCCGCCTGCTCCGGTTCCTTCACCCTTCGGCGCTTCGGCCGCCACGGTGGCCGAATCGAACCCTGCAAGCCGCGCGGCGACCGCGCTCGCATCATTTGGTTCGGCGCGATAGCCCAGGCCCTTGAGGATCTCCTCCATGTCCTCCGCGGTCGCACCGAGGATGGACATCATCGCCGGCGTGACGACGAACGCCCGCCCGCCATAGCCACCTTCGGGACGCTTGCCCGATCCGGGCGACCAGTCGAGCGCCGGGCGGATCAGGTCGGCCAGCCGCTCCAGGATGTCGACGCGTACCGCGCGCCGTCCGAGGATGCGGAACCCGGCGAGGCGGTAGAATTCCCGCTCGAAGGCCGGGTCGGTGACGACCGACGTGCGCCCGGCCGCCATTGCCGCCACCACATCGCCGAACCCGGATTTTTCCTTGCCGTCATTGGCGACCGCCCACAACAGGGTCACCAGACCCGCCGGCGCCGGCTTCAACAGCGCTGGAATGAAAACATGGTAGGCGCCGAAACGCACGCCGAGACGCCGCAATTGTCCGCGCGCCTGCTGGTCCAGCGACTTGACGTCATTGGCGATGTCGCGGCGGTCGATCACGCCGAGCTTTTCCACCAGCCGGAAGGCGATGCCGCGCGCCAGGCCATCGAGCGGATCGGCCGCCGCCAGGTCGACCAGCGGCTTCAGGAGCGTATCGACCTGGTAGGCGACAAATCGGGCGACGCGCGCGGCGACCTTGTCGCGCGCCGTGCCGGTCAGTTGCTCGTCGGCCAGCAGCACGGCGCGCGGCTTCAGCATCTCTTCGCCTGCGACCAGTGTGGCAACCGGCGCACCGAGCCAGCGCAGCGCGCCGTCCGATCCCAGGGCAAGGTCGCCATTGGCACAGGCGGCAAACCGCTCGGCACGGGCCTCGAACTCTCCGGCCAGGGCCTTCTGCGCGGCCGCGCGCACGGCCTTGGCATCCTCGCCCTCCGCGGTCCGGTCGGCGGTAAAACGGAAGCCCTGCAACTCACCGACATGGTGGCCTTCGACGAGCACGTCTCCGGAAGGGCTGATTTCGGCTTCGAGCATGGTGTTCTCTCTCAGGCGCTTCATGAGCACGGATGTCCTGCGGTCTACGAACCGTTTCGTCAACCGTTCGTGCAACGCATCCGACAGCCGGTCCTCGATTTCGCGCGTTTTTTCCTGCCAGTGTGCCGGATCGGCCAGCCATTGCGGCCGGTGTGAAACGAAAGTCCAGGTGCGGATCTGTGCGACACGGGCGGAAAGCGTGTCGATGTCGCCGTCGGTGCGGTCGGCGCGGCGCACCTGCTCGGCCATGTAGTCCTCGTCGACACGGCCGTCGCGCGCAAGGTCGCTGTAAAGCGCACCGATGATATCCGCGTGCTGGGCCGGTGCGATGCGCCGATAGTCGGGCAGCGCACAGACATCCCACAGCAGCGACACCCGTTCGCGCGTCGTCGCCAGCTTGCGGATGTCCGGATCGCGCGACAGGAAGCCGAGCGCCTGGGCATCGACCGCCGGCAGCGCGCGGGTCAGCCCCTCGACCGGCGGCAACGCCTCGATCGAGCGCGCCAGCGCGTCGAGGTTCGAGAAATCGAATTCGGCGGTGCGCCATTGCAGCATCTTCACCGGGTCGAACATGTGCGATTCGAGCTTCTCGACCAGTTCCTCGTCCAGCGGATCGACCTGGCCGGTGACGCCGAACGTGCCGTCGCGGGTGTGGCGGCCGGCGCGGCCCGCCACCTGGCCGAGTTCGGCGGGATTGAGGTTGCGGTACTGGAAGCCGTCGAACTTGCGCGTCTGGGCGAAGGCGACATGGTCGACATCGAGGTTCAGCCCCATGCCGATCGCATCGGTGGCGACGAGAAAATCGACGTCACCCGACTGGTAGAGCCCGACCTGGGCATTGCGGGTGCGCGGGCTGAGCGCACCGAGCACGACCGCCACCCCGCCGCGCTGGCGCCGGATCAGTTCGCCGATTGCATAGACCTCGTCGGCGGAAAACGCGACGATCGCCGAACGCCGCGGCAGCCGCGTGATCTTCTTCGACCCCGCATAGGCGAGATGCGACATGCGTGGCCGCGTGACGACGGAAATGCCTTTCAGCAGCTTTTCCAGGATGCCGCGCATCGTCGCCGCACCGAGAAGCAGCGTCTCCTCGCGGCCGCGCAGATGCAGGATCCGGTCGGTGAAGATGTGCCCGCGTTCCAGATCGCCGGCGAGCTGCACCTCGTCGATGGCTACGAATGCGGCATCGGTCTGCCGCGGCATCGCCTCCACGGTGCACACCGAATAGCGCGCACCGGGCGGCATGATCTTCTCCTCGCCCGTGATCAGGGCGACATTGGCCGTCCCGACCTTTTCGGCAACCCGGCCATAGACCTCGCGCGCCAGCAGCCTGAGCGGCAGGCCGATGACGCCACTGGAGTGCGCCACCATGCGCTCGATCGCCAGGTGCGTCTTGCCGGTATTGGTCGGCCCGAGCACGGCCGTGACGTCCCGCCCGGACAGGATCAACGGCGTATTGTGCATGGATGAGACGGTCACGATGCCAGGGTTCTGTTTCTACACGGCAAGACGGTTGCAGCCCCGTCCCGAAGTCGCGTGTCCAAAGCACAAAGTCCCCTGCAAGGGCAAGTAAATCCGCTTTACCGAGAATAACGCAACCACGCCGGGTCCTGTCTGCGTTAACGAATGGAACGAGTCTGGAACGAATCGGCGACGAATCACTGACTCGTGCTGATTCATCCTTTGTTCACCCCAAGATATGGTGCCGGGCGCCAGATTCCAGCCCACATGCTGAATCATGTTTTTCGAACCCGCAAATATTGGCGCTGCCGCGTTAACCTTTGCCCGCTACGCCGGTTGCGTCGCGCCGTGCGGCAGGACAAGTCCCAGAATTTGTTAATGAAAATGAATTCTTCATTAACCGCTTCGCGGCAAATCGAGCCTATCACGTTAACGAATCGAACCAAGGCGGAACGAATCGGCGACGAATCAGCGATCAGGCTGTTTTCCCGCTTTGTTCTACACAAGATATTGTGCAGAATCGGCTCGTCCCGCCTATCATGCGCGGGATTTGCGCCTGATCGACGGGCTCCGTTGCCGGAGACGTTAACCTTTGTGTCGCAAAACCGCACAGCGGTGATTATTTCGAAATGCGAAAGGTTAATGCCGCCGCGCCCGCTTAGCTGATCGCCTGACAACGCCGCCAGTTCTCGATCGGCTGTGTTTGCCCGCCGACCGTTCGCTGCAGCAGCATTTCTTCTTCCGAGAGCTGGCGCATCTCGATCGTCTGGCCGGCCTCGGGATCGCCTTCGGGACCGTTGTAGCGAAAAGCGTGGCGGTCATACTGGCCGGTAATCTCCGCACCCGAGGGGATCGTGATCCTCGCCCCCTCGATCCGCAGGTGCTTGCCCGTGGCCGAGCACCAGTCGCCGTCGATGCGATCGGCAAGGGCCACGCAGGTCATGGACAGCACTGCGGCAACGGTCGTTGCCACACCCGTCGTGATCCTGCTCATTGGCATGGTTAGAAAACGCATGATTGCATCATAGCGGGTCTCGGCCGCCTCGTCAGCCGCCATGCAGCTGCCGGCGCCGGAACCGCAAACGCCCGGCGATTTCCCGCCGGGCGCGCTGTCATGTCAATCGGATCGATGGTCAGCTGAAAAACTGGCCGCCATTGGCCGAAATCGTCGATCCGGTGATGAACCCGGCTTCGTCCGACGCCAGGAACACCACGCAGCGCGCGATCTCCTCCGGCTCGCCGAGGCGGCCGACCGGAATCTGCGCGACGATCGACTCGCGCACCTTTTCCGGTACCGCCATCACCATGTCGGTTGCGATGTAGCCGGGGCAGATCGCGTTGACCGTGATCCCGGCCCGCGCACCTTCCTGGGCAAGTGCGCGCGTAAAGCCGATGTCGCCCGCTTTAGCGGCGGAATAGTTTGCCTGGGCGAACTGACCCTTCTGGCCATTGATGGAAGAAATGGTGACGATGCGGCCGAACTTGCGCTCCCGCATGCCGGGCCAAACCGGGTGCGTCATGTTGAAGACACCGGAGAGGTTGGTGTCGATAACCTGCCGCCACTGGTCGGGGCTCATCTTGTGGAACGGCGCGTCGCGCGTGATCCCCGCATTGTTGACCAGCACGTCGACGGGGCCGAGATCGGCCTCCACCTGGGCGATGCCCGCCGCACAGGCATCGTAGTCGGCAACCGACCATTTGTAGGTCTTGATACCGGTCTCGGCGGTAAATTTCGCCGCCGCCTCGTCATTGCCGGCATAGTTGGCGGCGACGGCATAACCGGCCGCCTTCAGCGCCACCGAAATGGCTGCGCCGATGCCGCGCGATCCGCCCGTGACCAAGGCTACTCTGCCCATTGAATATTCCTCCCTGTTTGTGCATTGCGGACTGCCGTTCGCTTGCCGTTCTTGCGACGGATTGCGAACGGCAGCCCTACCCTGGGTTGCGACGTTACATCGCCTCGAAGCACATGGCCACGCCCATGCCCCCACCGATGCACAGCGTGGCAAGGCCCTTCCTGGCGCCGCGGCGCTTCATCTCGAAGGCCAGCGTGTTGAAGATGCGCGCGCCCGATGCGCCGATCGGATGGCCGATCGCGATCGCGCCGCCATTGACGTTGACGATATCGGGATTCCAGCCGAGATCCTTGTTGACCGCGCAGGCCTGCGCCGCGAAGGCCTCGTTGGCTTCCACGAGATCGAGATCGTCGACCGTCCAGCCGGCCTTCTCCAGCGCCTTGCGCGATGCGGGAATGGGCCCCGTGCCCATGATCTGAGGATCGACGCCCGCGGTTGCCCAGGAAACGATGCGCAGCATCGGCGTGATGCCGCGACGCACCGCCTCGTCCTCGCTCATCAACACCGCGGCAGCGGCCCCGTCATTGATGCCCGACGCGTTGGCCGCCGTCACCGTGCCTTCCTTGTCGAACGCGGGGCGCAACTTGGCGATGCCATCCATGGTGACCCCGTGCTTGATGTATTCGTCTTCCGCGACGACGACATCCCCCTTGCGGGTCTTCAGCGTCACGGGAACTATCTCGTCGGCGAACCTGCCAGCCTTCTGCGCGGCTTCCGCCTTGTTCTGCGAGGCGACGGCGAATTCGTCCTGCGCCTCGCGCGTGAGCTGGAACTGGCGCGCGACATTCTCCGCGGTGATGCCCATGTGGTAGCCGTTGAAGGCGTCCCACAGGCCATCCCTGATCATGGTGTCGATCATGGCGTAGTCGCCCATTTTCACGCCCGCGCGCAGATGCGCGCAATGGGTCGACAACGACATCGATTCCTGGCCGCCGGCGATGATGATCGAGGCGTCGCCGCTGGTGATCTGCTGCATGCCGACGGCGAGCGCGCGAAGTCCCGATCCGCAGACCTGGTTGAGGCCCCAGGCGGTCGCGCCCTGGGCGATGCCGGCCGCCATCGCCGCCTGGCGCGCGGGGTTCTGGCCCTGCCCTGCCGTCAGCACCTGTCCCAGTATGACCTCGTCGACTTCGCTCGGATCAACCCCCGCGCGCTCGAGCGCCCCCCTGATGGCGACGGCGCCCAGCTCATGAGCCGGTGTATTGGCGAAGGCTCCGTTGAACGAACCGACAGGCGTACGCGCCGCGCTCGCGATCACGACCGATTTCGACATGGGGATCTCTCCTTTGGGATTCCGGGACTGTGGCCCGGTGTAGGCTGCCGCCCGATTGCGAGTCAAACCGGAAATTGGGTGTAGGCGGTTGCCATGCACGCATGATGACGTCAGGTGTCCCCTGTTTGACGCACCGCACAAAGCCCTTGGATTTCACCCGGTTTTTTGCGTAAGGTTCGAGTTCACGCAGAGGGATTACGCCGGTATCCGCACAGGAACGGCCGATCGGGAGGCTCGCAATGGCCAGTAAGGATGACGTGGTGACCATCAAGAAATACGCGAACCGGCGACTCTACAACACCGGTACGAGCACCTACGTCACCCTGGACGACCTGGCCGAGATGGTCAAAAGAGGCGAGGAATTCACGGTACAGGACGCCAAGACGGGCGAAGACATCACCCACACCGTCCTCACCCAGATCATTTTCGAACTCGAGAACAAGAGCGGGCAGACGATGTTGCCTGTCTCTTTCCTGCGTCAGCTCATCGCCTTCTACGGCGATCAGATGCAGATGATCGTCCCGTCCTTCCTCGAACAGTCGATGCTGGCCTTTGCCAAGGAACAGGAGCGGTTCCGCGAACAGATCACGTCGGCGATCGGCAAGACGCCGATTGGCAGCATGATGGACATGGGCCAGTCGATGAAGGCGATGGAGGAAACAACGCGCCGCAACATGGAGGCCTTCCAGGAGGCCATGCGGATGTTCTCGCCCTTCGGCGCCGTGATGCCCAGGAACGGGCAGGCGAAAGAGCCCGAGGCCGCGGAACCGTCCGGCGACGACCTCAAGGATCTCAAGGATCAGATCGCCGCGATGCAGCGCAAGATCGATTCCATGGGCAAGTAAGGTCCGCGCTCCGGGCAAGCCCGCCGCGGACCCCGGTTTCGTTACTTACCAGCCGGCGGCGTGGCCGTCCTTGCGTGGGTCGGACGCGCCGATGAGGAATCCGTTCTCGTAGTCGATCTGGACCATCTGCGACCCGCCCCAGGGCGACGCGGCGGGGGCGACGCGATGGCCCCTTGCCTCCAGTTCGGCGCGCACGCCGGTCCCGATTCCCGTTTCGCAGGCAATGGTGCCGTCCGCATCCCAGAAAGCGCGAGGATGGTCGATGGCTTCCTGCGCGTCCATGCCGTAGTCGGCAATGTTCGAAAGCACGTGGACATGGCCCATCGGCTGATAGGCCCCGCCCATCACGCCGAACGAGATCGCCGCCTTGCCATTCTTCATCGCCATCGCCGGTATGATGGTGTGCATCGGCCGCTTGCCGCCCTTCAATTCGTTGGGATGACCTTCCTGGAGCGTGAAGCAGGCGCCACGGTTCTGCAGCACGATCCCGCTTTGCGGCGTCACCAGCTTGGAGCCGAACGGGCCGTAGATCGAGTAGATGAAGGAGACCGCGCGGCGGTCGCGGTCGACCACGGAGAGATAGATGGTATCGGAATTCGGCAGGTCCGGCAGGACGATCTCGTCATTCCGCTTTTCCGGATCGATGCTTGCGGCAAGCGCCTTCGCATAGTCTTTCGACAGGATCTGTTCGGGCGTCACGGTCATGTGCGCCGGATCGGCGACCATGTGGTCGCGCACCGAATAGGCAAGGCGTGCCGCCTCGATCTCCATATGGTAGCGCTCAGCGCTGTCCGCCGGCAGCTTGTCGGCGCCCAGTTCCGCGAGGATGTTGAGGATGACCAGCGCCACGATACCCTGGCCGTTGGGCGGGATCTCGAGCATGTCGTAGCCTTTGTAATGCGTCGAGATCGGCGTCACCCAGTCCGCGGAGACGGCTGCGAGGTCGGCCTCGGTCATGGTGCCGCCGGCATCGCGAACGGTCTTCGCGATCTCGGCCGCCAGCGCGCCCTCGTAGAACCCGCGCGAACCTTTTTCGGCGATCATCCGCAGTGCCGCGGCAAGACCGGGCGAGCGGTATCGCGTGCCCGCCAGCGGCACCTTTCCGCCGGCCAGCAAATGGCGCGCCGCACCCGGATCGGCATCGAGCCCTTCAGCATATCCGGCCCAGTCACGGGCCACCCTGTCGTGCACCGCATAGCCATTTTCGGCATAGTCGATCGCCGCGGCGAACAGGCGGTCGAGGCCCATCGTACCGAAGCGCCGGGCGAGCTTTTCCATGGCGTCGACCGCACCGGGAACCGTGACCGGCAGCGCACCGGTGAAAGGAACCGCGGTCAGTCCCTTTTCGCGATAGAGCGCGGCATCGGCCGCCGCCGGCGCCCGGCCTGATCCGTTGAGGCCGTGCACGCTGCCGTCAGGCTCCGCCAGGATCACGAAGCAGTCGCCGCCGATGCCGGTCATGTGCGGCTCGACGACGCTGAGAACGCCCGCCGCCGCGATCGCCGCATCGACCGCGTTGCCGCCCTCCTTGAGGATTGAAAGCGCGACCGCTGTCGCCAAGGGATGCGATGTCGCCGCCATGCCGTTCTCGGCAATGACGCGCGAACGGCCGGGCAGGTCGAAATTGCGCATGGTATTCTCCTGGATTGGCTGGATGTCAGTTGAACGAGACGTCGCGCCCCGCCGAGCGGATCGAGACCGAAAAACCGGCGAGCAGATCGATCAGCGCGATCACCGTCAGGATAAAGAACAGGGATGTCGAGGCCCCGCGCACAAGCAGGAATTCGATCAGGAATGCGATGAAGACAATTGCGGAAAGCAGATGGTCGATGACCGAGGCGTTGCTCGTTCGCGTGGCCTTGACGATCTCGACGAACAGAAGCACGAGCGCGCCCACCACCATCAGGTCGCCGAGCGTCATGGTCCACTGTCCGCCCGACATCATCGACAGCGTGAACAGCGCGCCAGAATAGACATCGCCGCTTCCAAACAGGCCCAGCAGGCCCATGTTGAACAAGACGAAGGGAATGATGAGGAGCGGAATGGAAGCGATCACGGTTCGGTCTCTCGATCAAGCGGCTGCGGCGGCGTAAGAGAATCCCTTCGCATCGTTCCGTCAAGTGTCATCGGACCGGAAACAAAAGGACCGGCCAGTTGGGCCGGTCCTTCAAAGTCAGTTGCGTGCAGGCCGGACGATCAGTCCTTCGCCTCCAGAACCTGGCGGCCACGGTACATGCCCGTCTTCGGGTCGACATGGTGCGGACGGCGCAATTCGCCGGAATTGCGGTCCTCGACATAGGCCGGGGCCTTGATCGCATCGGCGGAACGGCGCATGCCGCGCTTGGACGGCGATGTTTTTCGCTTCGGTACAGCCATTCTTCTTACTCCAGTAAAAGGTCAAACGGCCCCGCCTGCCCCTCTTTCGGGCGGCAGCCGGCGCCGGCGGAATCCTGAAATCGGGCGTCGCTATACACCGCTTCCAGTAGTTTGACCAGCGCCGGGTTCAAAAAAAACGGCCGGCCGCGCACGGCCGCTCATTCGATGCACGTCACATAGGCGCCGGCGGCCCGTGCCCGCCGCTCCACGACGCTGGCAACCCTGCTCATCCCCTTGCCGGGTCGCGCCGGGTTTCGCGCGGCAGGGTTCGGCAGCGTGACGGCCAGCAGCGCGGCCTGGCGTCGTGACAGTTTCGCCGACGACACGCCGAAATGGTATTGCGCCGCAGCCTCGACGCCATAGATCCGCGGACCCAGCTCGACGATGTTGATGTAGATCTCCATGATCCGCTTCTTTGGCAGGACCAGGTCGAAATAGAGCGCCAGCGGCGCCTCGATCGCCTTGCGCAGCAGCGATCGACCCGGCCACAGGAAGAGGTTCTTGACCGTCTGCATGGAAATCGTCGAGGCGCCGCGCACAGGCTCGCCCTCCAGCGCACCGCCGATCACCGCGTTGAGTTCGCCGAAATCGATCCCCCGATGACGGCAGAACTGACCGTCTTCCGACATGATGATCGAATGCAGCAGCACCGGCGAGACATCGTCGATATCCACCCACTGGCGCGAATACCCCTTGAGCGTGACCAGGTCGGCCAGCATCAGCGTCGAAACCGGATGCACGAAGGCGGGCAGATAGGCAATCGTGAGGGCCAGCGGCAACACCGCCAGCCCGCCCGCCACCGCCAACAGCCGCCGGGCCCAGCGGCGAAGGGAAAGCCCGGTGCGCTGCTTGCGCGCCGTTTTCTTCTTTTCGCCTGGCCGGTTGCCTCGTGCTGGCTTTGATGGTTTCAAGGGGTAACTTTCTCCGCGTGCGCGCCGGACATAGACGCGCGGTCCCGCGCGCGCAAGCTCGGTCATCCTGCCCGTCCGGCGGGCATATTCGCAAGCGCACTTGACCACGCCGCCATTTGATAGCATGCGCGAGGGCATGAACATCCCTGTTGAAAGCATCCACACCGCACTCGCCGGCTTCGCCGCGCAGTTCGAGCCCTTTCTCGCCGGCCTGCTCTCGGACCGGCCGCTGAGCGGCGAGATCGCCCGGCCGCGACGCCTGATGCAGGCCATGCGCCATGGCGCGCTCAACGGCGGCAAGCGGCTGCGCCCATGGCTGGCTTGCGAAACCGCCGGATTGTTCGGCCATACCGGCGAGGCGGTCATGCGCGTCGCGGCGGCGATCGAATGCGTCCATTGCTACTCGTTGATCCACGACGACCTGCCGGCCATGGACGACGACGATTTGCGCCGTGGCCTGCCAACGGTTCACAAGGCCTTCGACGAGGCCACGGCGATCCTTGCCGGCGATAGCCTGCTGACGCTCGCCTTCGACATCATCGCCGCGCCGCAGACCGAGCTGCCCGACGCCGTCAGGACCGCGCTCGTCTCCTCACTGGCCCGCGCCGCGGGCGCAGGCGGAATGGCCGGCGGCCAGGCGCTCGACCTGGCCGCCGCGTCCGATAATCCGGACGAAAGCGGCATCATTACCCTGCAGGCCATGAAGACCGGTGCCTTGATCCGCTTTTCCTGCGAGGCCGGAGCGATCACGGCAGGCGCGCCGCAGGCCGACCGGGCGCGCCTTGCCGAATTCGGCTCGGCGATCGGCCTCGCCTTCCAGCTCGCCGACGACTTGCTGGATCTCACCGGCAATGCCGAGACCATGGGCAAGGCGACGGGCAAGGATGCATCGGCGGGCAAGGCGACACTTGCCTCCCTCCACGGCGCCGATTGGGCGCGGACCCAGCTCGACGGCCTGGTCGCCCAGTCCTGCACCTTGCTGGAACCCTATGGGGAAAGCGCCGCCCTGCTCAAATCGGCTGCGCGCTACATCGCCAGTCGCGACCGGTAAGAACCTCCACGAACATGGTTTCATCGCGACAAAGGACAGCCGCGCACGCCCGCGGCTCGTCTCGTTAACTTTAAGCCAATCTTAAATCAATAAATGCATTTTGCCTTGATTGCAGGCAATATCGAGCTTCTCCATGTCCAAAGCACTGACGCGTACTTATTTGCGCTGGCGATTGTTTATCGTTCTGGCCTGCATTTCGGTATTCATTGCCTGCGGTGCGGGCTATGTCCTGTACAAGGCGCAGGATACCAAGAACACCGTGAAATTCGCTGTGGTGATGCGTGCCGCGGCCGATGCCACCCAGACAATCCTCAATCGCATCGCAAGGGTCGATGCGCTCAATCACGAGGTCGAATTCGACCATTCGGATCACGACCTGGACGTCGTCACCATGAACGCGCTGCAAAACGACATCGCGGTGGCGTTGGCGCGCCTGGAAAAGATAAACCGGGCGCTCGTGCTGTCGACCGATGGCGAGATCGGGATGGGCGAAAGCAAGCGCCTGACGGCCGAAGAGAACGGCCAGGATTCCGCTGGCATGATCCTGGGCGAAGGATCGGTCATTGCCGGGCTGCGGATGCCCGCCGCCGCCCGCGACCTGTGGATCGGGAAAACGGGCAGCATCGCGCTCGGCCAGGCGTTGAAGGAAGTGATTACGCTTGCCGGCCGGGTTACAATATTCAATGGATTTTCCTCGCCGGCCGCGCGGCGCCTGCTCGAGCAGATATCCCGGATGGCCGACGACAAGCTGTCGCCCGGTCTCGACTATACGATCAACACGCTGAACGCCGAGACCATCCGTTCGCAGGGGATCCTGCAATGGATTACGTTCGGCGCGTCGGCGACGGTTCTGCTGCTGACCGTCATCGTCGGCTCACTGGTCTTCCTGCCGCTAGAAAAGGCGATCACCACCGCCCGCAACAATCTCGTCGCGTCGAATCGCGCGGAGGAGGATGCGCGCCGTGCAGCACAGGCCGCGGATCGGGCGAAATCGGAGTTTCTGGCCAATATGAGCCATGAGATCAGAACCCCGATGAACGGCGTGCTCGGCATGGCCGAACTGCTGGCCAGAACCGATCTCGATACCCGCCAGAAGACATTTACGGATGTAATCGTCAAATCGGGCAACGCCCTGCTCACGATCATTAACGACATCCTCGATTTCTCCAAGATCGATGCCGGCCAGCTCGAACTCGACCCGGCGCCGTTCCGCCTTGCCGAAGCTGTGGAAGATGTTGCAGCACTGGTATCCGCGCGCGTCGCGGAGAAGGACATCGAACTGATCGTCCGGGTGGCGCCGAACCTGCCGGCCGCGGTTTTCGGCGACGTCGGCCGTTTCCGCCAGATTGTCACCAACCTGATGGGCAATGCCGTCAAGTTCACAGAAAAGGGACATGTCCTGGTCGATGTGTCCGGTGATGTCGGAAACGGCATCGCCCATCTCAAGGTGCGCGTCGAGGACACTGGTATCGGCATCCCGGAGGACAAACTGGAGGCTGTTTTCGGCAAGTTCGCGCAGGTCGACAGCTCATCGACCCGGCGCCACGAGGGCACCGGCCTTGGCCTTGCGATCGCCTCGCGGCTGGTCGCATTGATGGACGGCGAAATCGGCGTGGAGTCGACTTTGGGCAAGGGATCGGTTTTCTGGTTCACCGTGCCGATGCCGGTGGCTGAAGCCCCCTCGCTGCCCAAGCCGATCCCGGTCGACGTAACCGGCGCGCGGATCCTTGTTATCGACGACAATGCCGTCAATCGCGACATCCTGACCGAGCAGCTGGCGAGCTGGGGTTTCGAATCCGTGGCTGTCGAAAGCGGCGCGCTGGGTGTCGCTTTCCTGAAGAAGGCCCTGGAAATCGGTACGACGATCGATTGCGTTGTCCTCGACTACCAGATGCCGCACATGAACGGGAAGGAAACCCTGAAGGAGATCCGAGCCATTCCCCAGCTCGCTGATCTCGCGGTGGTCATGCTGACATCCGTCGACCAGATCGATTTCGCAAGCCTGATCGTCAATCGCGATATTACCGCCTGCCTGACGAAACCGGCACGGTCCTCGCTTCTGCTGGAAACCCTGGTTGCGGCCCTGCAGAAAGCCGGAATGGCATCAAGAAGGCAGCCGGACCGGACGCCCGGTGCCGCCGCCACGACCACCTGCGACACCGCGTACCGGGATTCGCCGCCGGCGCCGGCGTTCCCGCGCGCGCTCGCGTACGGGAACAAGTCCGGCAGCCGGCTCGATGTCCTGGTTGCCGAGGACAACGAAGTCAACCAGCTCGTCTTTTCGCAAATCCTGTCTTCACTGGATCTTCGCTACCGGATCGCCGGCAACGGCCGGCTGGCCGTCGAGGCCCATCAGTTGCACGAGCCGGCAATCGTCATCATGGATGTTTCCATGCCCGAGATGAACGGGTTCGAAGCCACCGCGAGAATCCGTGTCGCGGACGCCGAAAGGGGCACGCATACGCCGATCATCGGGGTGACGGCACATGCCCTGAAGGGCGACCGCGAAAAATGCCTCAACGCCGGCATGGACGACTACATGTCAAAACCGATTTCGCCCGAAAGCCTGGCCAAGCTGGTTTCCAAATGGCTGGCGCGGGTCAATCAGAAGGCGGCCTGAACCTGGGCCGCTCGCCGCCGCTGCCAAACCTGCTCTCGACATAGGCCGAGACCATCGCCTCGAATTCCTCGGCGATGCGGTCGCCGCGCAGCGTTGCGGCCTTCTTTCCGTCGATGAACACCGGCGCGGCAGGAGTTTCGCCGGTGCCGGGAAGCGAAATGCCGATATCGGCATGTTTCGATTCTCCCGGCCCGTTGACGATACAGCCCATGACCGCGACCTGAAGGCTCTCCACGCCGGGATATTTCTCGCGCCACGCCGGCATGTTCTTGCGGATATCCGCCTGGATCTTCGCCGCAAGCTCCTGGAACACGGTCGATGTTGTTCGCCCGCAGCCGGGACAGGCGGCGACGACGGGCAGGAAGCGCCGGAAACCCATGGTCTGCAGCAGCTCCTGCGCGACCTGCACCTCCCGGGTGCGGTCGCCGCCGGGCTCCGGCGTCAGCGAGATGCGGATCGTGTCGCCGATGCCCTGCTGAAGCAGTATCCCCATCGACGCCGCCGAGGCGACGATGCCCTTGCTGCCCATGCCGGCCTCGGTGAGCCCCAGGTGGAGCGCGTGATCGCAGCGCCGCGCCAGCATGGCATAGACGGCGATGAGGTCCTGCACCTGGCTGACCTTGGCCGACAGGATGATCTTCGAACGCGCCAGACCTATATCCTCTGCCATTTGCGCCGAGAGGAGGGCCGACTGGACAATCGCCTCATGCATCACTTGCGTCGCCGTCAGCGGCGCGCCGTTCGCATGGTTCTCGTCCATCAGGCGGGTCAGCAATTCCTGGTCGAGCGAACCCCAGTTGACGCCGATGCGCACGGGCTTTTCGTGCCGTATCGCCGTCTCCACGATGGCCGCGAACTGCCGGTCCTTCTTGTCCTTGAACCCGACATTGCCGGGATTGATGCGGTATTTGGCAAGCGCCTTGGCGGCGTCCGGATGGTCGGCCAGCAGCTTGTGGCCGATATAGTGGAAATCGCCGACCAGCGGCACGGGCACGCCCAGCTTGTCCAGGCGGTCGCGGATCTTCGCGACAGCGGCCGCCGATTCGTCGCGATCGACGGTGATGCGCACGATCTCGGAACCCGCGCGCGCCAGTGCCGCCACCTGCGCGACCGTCGCGTCGACGTCGGCGGTATCGGTATTGGTCATCGACTGGACGACGACCGGTGCTCCGCCGCCGACCGTCACGCCGCCGACATCGACACCGACGGAAACCCTGCGCGCAAACGGTGCGGAAAAATAGTCCGCCATGGGATGTTCTCCGGCTCGATCCTCGGGCGTTGCATGTGGAGCCCAATGCGCGCCTTGTCAACAATACCAGCCGAAGGACCGCGGACGGGCCCTTGATTTTCGCGATGCCCTGGGAATGATGTTGCGCCGCAACAATTCCGGGGTGGCAATGGACCGGACATTCCCCGAAAGGACCCTCCCATGACCTCGATACGCACCGCCGTCATCACCGGCTCGACCTCCGGCATCGGATTGGGCATCGCCCGCACGCTGGCGTCGGACGGGTGCAATGTCGTCCTGAACTCCTTCACCGATCGCAAGGAAGATCACGACCTCGCCAGCCAACTGGAAAGCGAGCACGGCATCAAGGCCATCTATCTCCCGGCAGACATGTCGCGCGCCGAGGAATGCCGCGCACTGATCGGAAAGGCCGCTGCCGAATTCGGGACCGTCGACATCCTCGTCAACAATGCCGGCATTCAGCATGTCGCGCCCGTGGAGGAATTCCCGGCCGACAAGTGGGACGCAATCATCGCCATCAACCTTTCCTCCGCGTTCCATACGATTGCCGCCGCGGTGCCGCTGATGAAGACGGCGGGATGGGGACGTGTCGTCAACATCGCCTCGGCGCACGGCCTTACCGCGTCGCCCTACAAGTCGGCTTATGTATCGGCCAAGCACGGCGTGGTCGGATTGACCAAGACCGTCGCGCTGGAATTCGCAGAGGCGCGCATTGCCGCGACCGCCAACGCCATCTGCCCGGGTTATGTCCTCACGCCGCTGGTCGAAAACCAGATCGAGGACCAGATGAAGGCCCACAAGATGGGCCGCGCCGAAGTGGTCGAAAAGATCATGCTGGCGCGCCAGCCCACCAGGGAATTCGCGACCGTCGGGCAGATCGGCGGCATCGTCCGCTTCCTGTGTTCGCCGGCCGCCGACCAGATCACCGGCACGTCGATCTCGGTCGATGGCGGCTGGACGGCGATGTAAGGCAGGCGTCCCGGAAAGGCTCTATCCGGCGCGGGCGGGTTCCGCCATGGCGGCGAACTGCATGTCCAGGAAGGCACGCAGCGCCGCGATGCGTTCCTGCGGTTCGTGGACCCGGCACTTCATGCCGTCGAGCCAGTCCATCAATTGCAAGGCGAGCATTTCGCCCGTAAACGGCGAGCAGCTAGCCGCATCGTCGTAGACGACGGACAGCAGCGCCACCTTGCGGCTGATCCATTTGTCTATGATGTCGGCGCAAAGCTCGTTGCCGACATCGACCAGTTCCGCTCCATGCTGCGATTCCTCCAGCTTTGCCATGATATCGAGCAGCCCCACCCTGATCGCCTTTTCGATCCGCTCCCGGGCCGATCCCGGGCCTTCGAGAACCGCCTTCGCCGCAGCAACGGCATGTTCGTGCATGTCGCTGGCGAGGCCGCGATAGATGTCGGTCTTGTTGCGGAAGAACTGGTAGAGCGCCGGCCGCGACATGCCGGCCGCCCGCGCGATGTCGTCCATCGTCACCCGCCCGTAGCCGTACCGCATCACCAGATCCATCGCCTGGTCGAGAATTTGCGCCCGCTTGTCCAAATGCTTGCTCCGCCGCCTGTCTGCCCTTTTTCTTCTAGACACTCGATCGCGTCTTGACAATCTGACAAAATAACGCATTTTGTCAGAACGTAAAGCACTCGCGGCAAAACAGGGCGCGTCCGATGACTGCGGGACGCGGGAACTCGATGAAGCTGACCGTCAACGGAACCGAAATCGAGATCGATGCCGATCCTGAAATGCCCCTGCTGTGGGCGCTGCGCGATCTCGCCGGCATCACCGGCCCGAAATTTGGCTGCGGCATCGCCGCCTGCGGTGCCTGCACCGTGCATGTCGACGGCGTGCCGACCCGGTCCTGCTCGGTACCGGTCGGCGGCGTCGTGGGTGAGATCACCACCATCGAGGGCCTGGCCGATGGCGACACTCTGCATGTGGTCCAGCAGGCCTGGGTCGACGAGCGGGTGCCGCAATGTGGCTACTGCCAGTCCGGCCAGATCATGAGCGCGGTGGCCCTGCTCGACGGGGACCCGGATCCGACCGACGCGCAGATCGACGAGGCGATGGCCGGCAATCTGTGCCGCTGCGGCACCTACCCGCGCATCCGCGCCGCGATCAAACGCGCCGCCGCGGAAAAAGCGAAGATGGGAGCCTGATCCATGTCGCGTCTTGGAAAGATCACCCGCCGCACGCTTCTCGTCGGCGCCGCCGTCGTGGCTGGTGGCGTCGCCTTTGGCTACTACCAGTATCGCAAGCCCTACCCCAACCCGCTGGACGGCGAGACCGCGGAAAACGAAGCCACGTTCAATCCCTGGCTCAAGATCGCGTCCGACAACACCATCACCGTGATCGTGCCGCGCGCCGAAATGGGCCAGGGCGTGACCACGACGCTCGCCGCCCTGGTCGCGGAAGAACTCGACATCGCCCTCGATGACATCGAGGTCGAGCACGGGCCGGCAGCCTATGCCTATTACAACGAGGTCATGACCGAGGAGGGACCTTTCCCCTTCTATGACGAGAGCTTCACCGCCAACGCGATGCGCGGCGCGATGAAAGTCGCCGCCAAGTTCCTCGGCATCCAGGGTACCGGAGGATCGACCTCCACCCGCGACGCCTTCGAGAAGATGCGCCTGGCGGGTGCGACCGCGCGCGAGATGCTCAAGGCCGCCGCGGCCGGGAAATTCGGCGCCGACGCCTCGATCCTGACGACCGCCGGCGGAAGCGTCACGGACCCGGTCTCCGGCCAGTCGGCGACCTACGGCGAACTGGCGCTTGCCGCAGCCGGCCTTCCGGTGCCCGACGTCGCGCTCCGCCCGCGCGCCGAATGGAAGCTGCTTGGCCGGTCCCAACCGCGTACCGACATGCGCGCCAAGGTTACCGGTGCGCCCGTCTTCGGCATCGATGTCGCCCTGCCCGACATGCTTTTCGGCACGGTCAAGATGAGCCCGCGCCTTCAGGCAAGACCGAAATCGGCCGATCTCTCCAGGGCCGAGGCGATGCCCGGCGTCGTCAAGGTCGTTGCGATCGACACCGGCTATGGCCATGGCTTCGGCGTGATCGCCGAAAACACCTGGGCCGCCTTCAAGGCCGCGGAAGCAATCGAGGTGGACTGGGAGGACGCGTCCTACCCGGCCGACGAAGCAGGTATCGCCGCGCGCCTGAATGAAGCGCTCGACCGGCGCGATGGCGGTTCGTTGCGCGACGACGGCGATGTCGACACCGCATTCGCCGACGCACCGGCCGAAAACGTGCTCAGCGCCGAGTACCGCGTGCCCTATCTCGCGCACGCCACGATGGAGCCGATGAATGCAACCGCATGGTTGCGTGACGGCAAGCTCGATGTCTGGTGCGGCAACCAGGGACCGACGCTGGTGCGCCAGTTCTGTGCCGGTGCGGCCGGGTTGGAAGAAGAGGCAGTCCTTGTCCACACGACGATGATGGGCGGCGGTTTCGGGCGGCGCATTGAACTCGATGCCGCCCTCTACGCCACGCATATGGCCAGGGAGGCCGGCGGCCGGCCTGTCAAGGTCACATGGACGCGCGAGGAAGACACCACCCATGACGTCTACCGGCCCGCCGCTGCCGGCCGGTTCAGGGCGCGCCTCGGCGCGGACGGCCTGCCGGTCGCCCTCGACATGAACATCGCGACGCCGTCTGTTCTCAAGAGCATTCTCGGCCGCACTTTTCCGTCCATCTCCCCCATGGGCCCCGACAGGCTGCTGTCGGAGGGCGCCTTCGACCAGCCCTATTCGATCGCGAATTACCGCGTGACGGGAACGGAAGCGGAGTTGACGATCCCGACCGGTTTCTGGCGCTCGGTCGGCAATTCGTTCAACGCGTTCTTCCACGAGTCCTTCCTCGACGAGGTCGCTCATGCCGGCAAGGTCGATCCGCTCGACCTGCGCCGCAAGCTGATGGCCGACTACCCCGTTGCGCTTGCGGTCGTCGAAAAGGCTGCCGTCATGGCTGGATGGGGGACCCCCTTGCCGGCCGGGCGGGCGAGGGGCATGGCCTTTACCATCTCGTTCGGCACCTGGGTCGCCGAGGTGGTCCAGGTCGCCGAAGTCGATGGGGCAATCCGCATCGAGAAAGTGTTTTGCGCGGCCGACCTTGGCACCGTACTCGATCCGGCGATCGTCAAGGCGCAGATGATGTCCGGCATTGTGTTCGGCCTGTCGCAGGCAATCGGTCAGGAGATCACCTTCGCCGACGGCATGGTCGAACAGTCGAACTTCCACGATTACGATGCCCTGCGCATCAACCAGTGCCCCGAAATCGAAGTCGAATTGCTGGAAAACGCGCCGCGCATGGGCGGAGCGGGCGAGCCCGGCACGCCGCCGGCGGCCCCCGCGCTCGCCAACGCGATTTTCGCACTGACGGGCAAGCGCATCCGCGCCCTGCCGCTGTCGAAGGAGGTCGATTTCGTCTGATAGAAAATGTCGCCTGCGGCGCTTGCGTGGAGCAATTGTCTTTTGTGCGGCGCACAATCATGGTATGGGCGCCGGGAATATGGCAATCGCGGCCAGTCTTCCCCATATGGGCGAAAAGGTTTTGTTGACGCGGTTGCTTTAACGACCCGCCAGTAACTCGGGCGGGCTGATCGGATATCGGTTTCAAATGGCAAAGTTCAAATTTCACAAGGTTGCGGCTATTGCCGTGCTGATTGCTTCTGCCGGTTGGGTCCTGACCGGGGAATTTTCTTCCGTCGGCAGCGCAGCCAACGGAGAGGCAAGCGAGGCCGCAAGCCCCGCCCAACCGGGCGCCGAGGAAAATGGCGCGCCGCAAGCCGCCGATGCCGCGGCGCCGGTGTTGAAGACGGTCGCCGTCGTCAAGCCGCTTTTCATCGACCATAGCCGCGCGATCCGCATTTCGGGCCAGACCAAGGCCGACAAGTCGGCAACGCTTGCCACCCGCACCGGCGGCATCATCGCTTCGCTGCCGGTCACCCAGGGACAGCGCGTCGAGGAAGGCGATCTGATCCTTTCGCTCGAAACCGAGGGCAAGGAAGCCGTCGTCGCTACCGCGAAGGCTGTGCTGGCCCAGCGCGAGAAGGAATTCGAGGCGTCGGAACGCCTGGCCGCAAAGGGCAGCCTGCCGAAACTGCAGCTCGACAATGTGCGGTCGGCGCTGGCATCCGCGAAATCGTCGCTGGAACAGGCCCAGGCCGATCTCGACCGCCTGCAGATCCATGCCCCCTTCGCCGGAATTATCGACAGGCTGGACGTCGAGCTTGCAAGTTCGGTCGGCCAGGGCGCACAGGTCGCCCTGCTGCTGCAACTCGACCCGATCATTGCTGCCGGCGAAGTGTCCGAAACCGATCTCCTCCATGTAAACGTCGGCGACAAGGCGCGCGTGCGCCTGGTCAGCGGCAAGGAAGTCGACGGCACGATCCGCTATATCAGCCGGCAGGCCAATCCCCAGACCCGGACCTTCCCGGTCGAGGTCGCGGTGCCCAATGCCACCACCGCCATTCCCGCCGGCATGACCGCGGAGATCACGCTGCTGGCCGAACCCGTGCGCGCCGTGATCCTGCCGCGATCCGTCGTCACGCTCTCCAGGCAGGGCGATCTGGGCATCCGCATCGTCGGGCCCGAGGACATCGCCGCCTTCGTTCCCATAGACCTGGTCGATGACACGCCGAACGGCCTGCTCCTCGCCGGCATCCCGGAAGATGCGCGCGTCATCGTCGCCGGGCAGGACCTCGTCTCCGAAGGCGACAAGGTGAACGCCGTCGAAGCCGATGCCGAGACCGTCAAACGGCTGATCCGCGAAGCCACCGGCGCGACGAACTAGGATTTAAGACCATGGGCCTCGTCGAATACGCCATCCGCAACGCGCGCCTGACGATCTCCGTCCTGCTGTTCTTCCTGGTCGCGGGATCGCTGGCCTATGTCTCGATCCCGAAGGAAGCCGAGCCGGACGTCAAGATCCCGATCATCTATGTCAGCCTCGCCTACCAGGGTATTTCGCCTGAAGATTCCGAACGTCTGCTGCTGCGCCCGATGGAAACGCGGATCAAGACGATCGCGGGCATCAAGGAAATGAAGTCGGCCGCCTATCAGGGCGGCGGCAACGTCATCGTCGAGTTCCAGGCCGGCGCCGATCTCGACAAGGCGCTCGACGACGTACGCAACAAGGTTTCCGATGCCAAGCGCGACCTGCCGCAGGGTGCGGACGAACCGACCGTCAACGAGGTCAACATTTCCGAGTTCCCGGTCCTTGTCGTGACGCTCGCCGGCGACGTGCCGGAACGGGCGCTGACAGCCGCCGCACGCGAATTGCGCGACCGCATCGAGGAGGTGCCCGGCGTTCTCGACGCCGCTTTGCAGGGTGCGCGTGACGAACTGGTCGAAGTTGTGATCGATCCGGTCAAGCTCTCGTCCTACGGTCTCCAACTCGACCAGATGATCGCCGCCGTCAACGCCAACAACTCGCTTGTGGCGGCCGGCACGATCGAGGGCGACGAGGGCAAGTATGCCGTCAAGGTGCCCTCGCTCATCGAGACTGTCGAGGACGTGGCCAACCTGCCGATCGTGGCCGGCCCCAATGCGGTGGTCCGCGCACGTGACCTTGCCACCATCCGTTCCACCTTCAAGGACGCCGAGACGATCACCCGCCTTGACGGCAAGCCAGCCATCGCGATCGAGGTTTCCAAGCGCACCGGCGCAAACCTGGTCGAGACCGTCGACGCGGTGAAGAAGGTCGCCGACGAATTCTCCAGGCTGCTGCCCAATGGCAGCGTCGTGTCCTACAGCCAGGACAAGTCGACGACGATCCGCCAGTTGCTCGGCGATCTGGAAAACTCGGTTCTGACTGCCGTCATCCTGGTCTTCGTCGTCATTCTCTATGCGCTCTCGGGACGCGCCTCTGTCCTGATCGGCCTTGCGATCCCGGCCTCCTTCCTGATGGGCATGTTGTGGCTGTCGCTTGCCGGCTACACCGTCAATATCGTCGTGCTGTTCTCGCTCATCCTGGCCGTGGGCATGCTGGTCGACGACGCCATCATCGTTACCGAGTTCGCCGAGCGGCGCATGTCGGAGGGCATGGACAAGAAGGAAGCCTTCGCGCTTGCCGCGCACCGCATGACCGGGCCGGTGGTCGCCGCCACCATGACCCGTATCGCCGCCTTCTCGCCGCTGCTGTTCTGGCCGGGTGTCGTCGGCGAGTTCATGAAATACATGCCGATCACGTTGATCGTGACCTTGTCATCGTCGCTGATCTACGCGCTGATCTTCACGCCAACGCTCGGTGCGATCTTCGCCAAGCCGACCGTCGAGGAAGGTCCGGTGCGCGACGGTCTCTACATGCGCTTCGTCAGGCACGCCGTCCGTCACCCCTTCATCGTGGTCGCCTTCACTGCCGCGGCATTGATCGCCGTGCCGGTCGCCTATGGAAAGCTCGGCAAGGGCGTGATCTTCTTTCCCGATGTCGAGCCCGAATACGGCCTGCTCTACGTCCACGCGCGCGGCAACCTCTCGCTGGAGGAAAAGAACGACGCGGTGCGCCAGGCGGAGCAGCGCATTCTCGGCTGGCCGGGCATCAAGACCGTCTACACGCGCGTCGGCAAGGCGTCCGGCGGGTTCGGCGCACAGACCTCGGAGGACACGGTCGGGGTCATACAGTACGAGTTCGTCGACTGGCGCGAACGCAAGCAGGCCAGCGAAATCCTCAATGATCTCCGGGTCGCCATGCGCGGCATCCCCGGCGCCGAAATCGAGGTCTCCGTTCCGCAGGCGGGCCCCCCCACCGGCAAGGCCATCCAGGTGCGCCTGTCCGCGACAGATCCGTCCGGACTGAACGCCGCGGCGGGCGAAGTCGCCCGCATGCTTGGAGGCATCGGCGACGTGATCGATATTTCGGACGGCCTGCCCGCGCCCGGTGTCGACTGGGAGCTCAAGGTCGACCGCACCAAGGCGGCCCGCTACGGCATCGGCCCCGGCTCCGTCGGCACGGTCGTCCAGCTCGTGACCACCGGGCTCAAGCTCACCGACTACCGCCCCGCCGGCTCGGACGACGCCGTCGACATCCGGCTGCGATTGCCGGAAGACCGCCGCACCCTGTCGACGCTCGACCAGTTGCGCGTGGAGACCGCTCAGGGCTCGGTTCCGATCTCGAATTTCGTCATCCGCGAGCCGGCGCAGCGAACGGGCGTGCTCAACCGCATCGACGCCATGCGCACGATCACGGTCGAGGCCGCGATCACCGAGGGTGTGCAGGCCGATGGCGTGCGCAAGCAGGTGGTCGCAAACCTGGAAGGCATGAACCTGGCCGGCGAGGGCATCCGCTGGAAGCTTGCCGGCGAGGACGAGGAGCAGCAGGCGGCGATGTCGTTCCTGTCAAAGGCGTTCGGCGCGGCCATGTTCCTGATCTTCGTGGTGCTGCTGGCGCAGTTCAACAATTTCCTGTCGGTCGGCCTGGTCCTTTCGGCGGTGGTCATGTCGACCATCGGCGTGCTGCTGGGCCTGATCATCATGGGCCAGCCCTTCACGGTGGTCATGACCGGCATCGGCATCATCGCGCTCGCCGGCGTCGTCGTGAACAACAACATCGTGCTGATCGACACCTACGACCATCTGCGCAAGGAAGGATGGGACAAGCTCGACGCCGTGCTCCAGACTTGCCGCGAGCGTGCCCGCCCGGTGGTGCTGACCGCCGTGACCGCCATTCTGGGTGTGCTGCCGATTGCTTTTGGCATGAACCTGGAACTGATGGCGCACGAAACGACCTATGGCGCGCCGTCGACGCAATGGTGGATCGCGCTGTCGAGCGCCATCGTTTTCGGCCTCGCCTTCGCGACCGTCCTGACGCTCGTGGTCACGCCATCGCTGCTGATGATCGTGACGCGCTCCAATGACTCCAGGGTCACGCGCACCCTTCGCCGGTTCGGCGGCTTCTTCCGGGTAAGGAGTCCCGGCAGCGGCGAAGCGACGGCTATGGCAAACGGGGAAGCGGCGCATCCCGAGACCCCGGAAGATCTCGAGACGCGACCACAGGCCGCGGAATAGAGGCCGTCAGGCCGCCATCGCCTGGCGATGGCGGTCGAGGCCGAGCTCGGCAACGGCCTCGGCAATGGCCTGCGAGGGCGGCGTCGCGGCAACCGGTCCGACGGTCCTTTCGAGCTTGGCGCCGTCCAGCGAGTGGGCGGTGCGCCACAGGTAGGACATCTTCACCACTTCGCGCAGCAGCGGCATGAACAGCCCGGCGATACGGATCATCGTCCAGTTGACGTTTTTGCGCCTGAGCTTGCGTCCGACCGCCTTTTCCGCCGCCGCATGCATCTGCTCGCCGGTCAGCGTGTGGCCGGCAAAATGGAAGCGGTCGAAGCGCTCCAGTTTCCCGCGCCGCTCGGCCAGCGCCACGAAGGCCGTCGCCAGGTCCGGCAGATAGGCAAAGGCGTGCGCCACGTTCCACGGCCCCGGCCAGGTTAATACATCCTTCTTCACGTCCTTGAGGATCATGATGTCGAGCCAGCTTTCCGGCTTGTCGCCGCCGTAGAAGTCGCCCGCGCGCAGGATGATCGTCTGGACACCGTCGCGCTCGGCATAGCTCCGGCACATGTTTTCCAGGTCGATGCGGATCCGTGCCTTGTCGGTCGACGCCACCTGGGGCGCGTCTTCCTTCATCCCGGTCGAGATGCCGTATCCGAAATTGTAGACGTTGCCCGGCAGCATATGCGTCGCGCCGGTTGCCTTCGCCGCTTCCAGTACGTTCTTTGCCATCGGCAGGACGGTCGTCTCCCAGTTGTCGTAGGCAGGATTGGCCGCGTTCATCACCACGTCGGCGCCCGCGCATGCCTCGATCAGTGACTTGACGTCGAAGGCGTCGGCGCTGACCGGCTCGACGCCCGGCGCCATCTGGTTGACCCTGGCGTTGCGGCCGATGCCCCTGACCCGCCAGCCTGCCACGACAAAGGCGCGCGCGGCCGCGTTTCCGACCCGGCCCGCCGCGCCGATGATTGCGATCGTTTTCATGATGAACCTCATCTTCTCGCATTTTGATGGTCAAGAGATAGGCCCGTTGTTATTGAATGTGTATTCTCATATTATGCCTAGTTGATATTCAGGATTGAATAGATGAAGGACTTCGACTGGAACCTACTCAAGAGCTTTCTGGCCGTCGCGGAGACCGGCAGCCTGTCTGCCGGCGCGCGGCGCCTGCGCTCCAGCCAGCCGACCCTTGGCCGCCATATCGGCGAGCTGGAAGGCCAACTCGGGCTGACGCTGTTCGAGCGGGTGCCGCGCGGCATGGCGCTGACGGAAGCCGGTGTGCAGATGCTGGAATACGCCCGGAGGATCGCCGCGGATACCGCCGCCCTGTCGCTTGCCGCCACCGGCCGTGCCCAGGAGATCGCCGGAACCGTCCGCGTTACCGCCAGCGAGATCGTTGCCCATTTCCTGTTGCCCGGCATCATCGTCGCGCTGCGGCAGGTCGAACCCCGGCTGCAGATCGAGATCGTCAGTTCGAATGCGGTGCAGAACCTGCTGACGCGCGACGCCGATATCGCCATCCGCATGACGCCGCCGGCCCAGGCCGAACTGATCGCGCGCAAGGTCGCCAACGTCGCGATGGGCATATTCGCGGCACCGGCCTACCTGGAACGCCATGGCACTCCCGCAAAGGCCGAGGATCTCATGAGCCACGTCATCGTCGGCTACGACCGCGACGACCTGATGCTGCGCGGATTTGCGGCGCTGGGCTACCAGGTACCCCGCGAATTTTTTCCCGTGCGCACCGACGACCAGGTGCTGAACTGGCGGTTGGTGGAAGCCGGCGCGGGTATCGGCTTCGGTCAGCTCTACGCGGGAATGCAGTCACCCCGGGTGAAGCGCATCCTTCCGGAAATGGCGCTTCCGCCCCTGCCGATGTATGTCGCCGCCCACCGCGAACTGCGCACGTCGCTCCGCGTCCGGCGCGCCTACGACTTTATCGCCGAAGCGCTCGCCGCCCTGCCGCTCTCGCACCAGCCGGGCTGAAGCGAAAAGAAAAGGCGGCCGCTGGGCCGCCCTTCCTCCGCGCCTCCCGGGTCCGCCTATTCGGCGTAACGCACCAGCAGGTCCTTGGCGTCGATCTGGTCGCCGGCATGGACCAGCACTTCGGCGATCACGCCGTCGCGTTCGGCATGCAGCGCGGTTTCCATTTTCATCGCCTCGATGGAGACCAGCACGTCACCGGCCTTGACCTCCTGGCCAGCATGAACGGCGATGGTGGAAATGACGCCCGGCATCGGCGCGCCGACATGGCTGTCGTTGCCGGCCTCGGCCTTCGGCCGCGCCTTGGCGCCCGCCGCGCCGTGCGCCCGGTCGGGCACTTTGATCCGGCGCGGCTGGCCGTTCAGTTCGAAGAACACGGTGACCATGCCCTTTTCGTCGGTCTCGCCGATGGCCAGGCACCGCACCACCAGCGTCTTGCCCTTCTCGATATCGACGAAGATTTCCTGTTCGGGCTCCAGTCCGTAGAAATAGACCGGCGTCGGCAGGGCGCTGACCGGGCCGTATTCCTCGGTCGCGGCGGCGAAGTCGCTGAACACTTTCGGATACATCAGCCAGGACGCGAACTCGAACTCGGAGAGCTTGCGGTCGAGCTTGTCCTCTATCTCCTTGCGCATGGCCGTCAGTTCTGCATCCCTGAGCAGCGATCCCGGGCGCGCGGTATAGGGCTTGTCGCTTTTCAGCGCCTTCTTCTGCAACGCCTCGGGCCAACCCGCCGGCGGTTGGCCGAGATCGCCCTTGAGCATCGAGACGACCGAATCCGGAAACGCGATGTCCTTGGTGGGGTCCTCCACGTCGCCCACCGACAGGTCCTGGCTCACCATCATCAGCGCCATGTCGCCGACTACCTTGGACGACGGCGTGACCTTGACGATGTCGCCGAACATCAGGTTGGCGTCGTGATAGGCGCGCGCCACCTCGTGCCAGCGCGTCTCCAGTCCCAGCGAGCGAGCCTGTTCCTTCAGGTTGGTGAACTGGCCGCCCGGCATCTCGTGCAGATAGACCTCGGAGGCCGGCCCCTTGAGGTCGCTTTCAAAGGCCGCGTACTGGTTGCGCACCGCCTCCCAGTAGAACGAGATCCGCCGGATCCATTCCGGATCGAAACCGGGATCGCGCCCGGTACCCTTCAGGGCCTCGACGATGGAACCCAGGCAGGGCTGCGAGGTGTTGCCCGAAAGCGCGTCCATCGCGGCATCCACAGCATCGACGCCGGCATCGACGGCGGCAAGCACGGTCGCAGCCGAGATGCCGGACGTGTCGTGGGTGTGGAAATGCAGCGGCAGGTCGGTCGCCTCGCGCAGCGCCTTGAACAGCACGGTTGCCGCCGCCGGCTTCAGCAGCCCGGCCATGTCCTTGATGGCGATGATGTGCGCGCCCGCCTTCTCCAGTTCCCGCGCCAGGCCGACATAGTATTTGAGGTCGTATTTCGCCCGGTTCGGATCGAGGAGATCGCCGGTGTAGCAGATCGCCGCCTCGCACAGCTTGTTTTCCTCGCGCACCGCATCCATGGCGACACGCATGTTGTCGACCCAGTTCAGGCAATCGAACACGCGGAACAGGTCAATGCCGCCGGCCGCCGCCTGGGCGACGAAGTGCTTCACGACATTGTCGGGATAATTGGTGTAGCCGACGCCGTTGGCCCCGCGCAGCAGCATTTGCAAAAGCAGGTTCGGCGCGCCCTCGCGGATCAGCGCCAGGCGCTCCCACGGGTCCTCTGTCAGGAACCGCATGGCGACGTCGAAGGTCGCGCCGCCCCAGCATTCCAGGCTGAGCAATTGCGGCATCGCGCGCGCATAGGTGCCCGCGATCCCGGCAATGTCGAAGGTGCGCATGCGTGTTGCCAGCAGCGACTGGTGCGCGTCGCGCATCGTCGTGTCGGTCATCAGTACCTGCGGCTGCGCGCGCATCCACTGCGCGAATTTTTCCGGTCCCAGCGCCTCGAGCTTCTGTCTGGTGCCGTCGGGCACCGGCCCGCCCACGAAGGGCACGACGGGAGCCGCCTGGTCCACTTTGGGCTCGGCCCGCCCGCGCGTTTCGGGATGGCCGTTGACGGTGACGTCCGCGAGGTAGTTCAGGAGCTTGGTGGCGCGGTCCTGCCGCTTCACCTGGCGGAACAGTTCCGGCGTCTCGTCGATGAACCTAGTGGTGTAGGAATTGTCGCGAAACGCCTTGTGGCCGATGATCGCTTCCAGGAAGGTGAGGTTGGTGGCGACGCCGCGGATGCGGAATTCGCGCAGGGCGCGGTCCATGCGGGAGATCGCCTCTTCGGCGGTCGGTGCCCAGGCCGTGACCTTTTCCAGCAGCGGATCGTAGTAGCGGGTGATCACCGCGCCCGAATAGGCTGTGCCGCCGTCAAGCCGGATGCCGAAGCCGGTCGCGCCGCGATAGGCGGTGATGCGGCCGTAGTCGGGAATGAAATTCTGCTCGGGGTCCTCGGTCGTGATGCGGCATTGCAGCGCGTGGCCGTTGAGCCGGATGTCGCCCTGTTTCGGCACGCCGCAACCCGGTTCGCCGATCGTCGCGCCTTCCAGGATGCGGATCTGCGCCTTGACTATGTCGATGCCGGTGATCTCCTCGGTAACCGTATGCTCGACCTGGATGCGCGGATTGACCTCGATGAAATAGAAGGCGCCCCGGCCTTCATTCGCATCGGCATCCATCAGGAATTCGACGGTTCCCGCGCCAACATAGTCCGTCGCCTCGGCGATTCTGAGCGCGTAACCGCAAAGTTCGGCCCGCTGCGCGTCGTCGAGATAGGGCGCCGGCGCGCGTTCCACGACCTTCTGGTTGCGCCGCTGGATCGAGCAGTCGCGTTCGAACAGGTGCACCGCGTTGCCGTGGGTATCGCCCAGCACCTGCACTTCGACATGGCGCGCGCGCTCCACCAGTTTTTCCAGATAGACCTCGTCCTTGCCGAAGGCGGCCTTGGCTTCCCGCCTGGCCTCCGTAACCTCGCGCTCCAGGTCCTTCGCCGCGCGGATCACCCGCATGCCGCGCCCGCCGCCGCCCCATGACGCCTTGAGCATCACCGGGAAGCCCACCGCTTCCGCCATGCGGGCAACCTCGCCCATGTCGTCGGGCAGCGGGTCGGTGGCCGGCACCACGGGCACGCCGATCTCGACCGCGAGATTGCGGGCGGCGACCTTGTTGCCGAGGCGGCGCATCGTATCCGGCTTCGGCCCGATGAAGATGATGCCGTTCTCGGCGCAAGCCTCGGCGAATTCGGGGTTTTCCGACAGCAGCCCGTATCCGGGATGGATCGCGTCCGCCCCGGACATCTTCGCCACGCGGATCACCTCGTCGATCGACAGGTAGCTCTCGATCGGGCCGAGCTGCTTTCCCAGGTGCGGGCCGCTGCCGACCTGGTAGCTCTCGTCCGCCTTGAACCGGTGCAGCGAGTACTTGTCCTCCTCCGCCCAGATCGCCACGGTTTTCAGGCCCAGCTCATTGGCCGCGCGGAATACGCGGATGGCGATTTCTGACCGGTTGGCGACAAGAATCTTGCGGATGGCCAAGGCAAAGCCCCCTTTCAAATCGATTGAACGGCATTTCTATAGCGCAGGACATTGTGCGGCGCAAAATCCATAATGCACGCAGCGGCGTTTCGCGCACGCACAAAAAAGTCCGGCCCCCTTGCGGGAGCCGGACCGTGTTTTTGCAGGCGTCGTGATGCTTACTGCAAGTAGTCGTAGGTGCCGTTCTTCCACTCGTAGAAGACATAGCCCGGCAGGGTCACGTCGCCCTTGTCGTCGAAGGAGAGTTCGCCCAGGACGGTCTTGAAGGTGCCAGCGTCGAGTGCCTTGACCACCTCGTCATAGCCGGTGCCGCCGGCCGCTTTCACGGCGTCGGCCCAAGCCTGGACAGCGGCGTAGGTGTAGAGCACGTAGCCTTCCGGCTCAACGCCCTTGGCACGGAACTTCTCGACCAGCGGCGCGGCATCCGGATTCTTGCGCGGATCCGGCGAGAAGGTCATCAGCGTGCCGGCACCGGCTTCGCCGGTGATCGCCCAATACTCGTCGGTGACCAGCGCGTCGCCGGAAACCAGTACGGTATCCATGCCCTGTTCACGCATCTGGCGCGCCATGAGGCCGGCTTCGGTGTGATAGCCGCCGACATAGAGCACGCCGACGCCTTCCGACTTCAGCTTGGAGACCAGCGCGGTGTAGTCCTTTTCGCCAGCCGTGTAGGCCTCGTACATCGCAGGCTTGCCACCGGCTGCCTCGTAAGCCGCCATCGTCGCATCGGCGAGACCCTTGCCGTAGGCGGTCTTGTCGTGAACGAAGGCGACCTTCTTGTCAGCGAAATTGTCAACCAGGAACTTGCCGGCAACCGCACCCTGCTGGTCGTCACGGCCGCAGACGCGGAAAGTGCCCGGTCCGGGGCGCTCGTCGGTGAATTTCGGGTTGGTCGAGGCGGGCGAGATCTGCACGATGCCTTCCTCGGCATAGATCGCCGAAGCGGGGATCGAGGAACCCGAGCAGAAGTGGCCGGCCATGAACACAACGCCGGAACCGGCCATCTGGTTGGCGACCGCGACGGCCTGCTTCGGATCGCAGGCGTCATCGCCGATTTCCAGTTTCAGCATTTCTCCATTGATGCCGCCCGCGGCATTGATGTCTTCAACCGCCTGTTCGGCGCCAGCCTTCATCTGCTGTCCGAACGAGGCATACTGACCGGTCATCGGGCCGGCGGTCGCAATGACGATCTCGGCGAAAGCCGGGGTAGAAAAGGCGAAGCCCAGGGCCACGCCAGCCAAAAGTGCTTTCTTCATGACAACTCCCATTGTCCACCCGTTGCGTCCAAATGACCGGTGCGGTGGGTGTATTCCGCCAGCCGGTATTGCGGGACCGCTCCCGCCTGATCGGCATGAAAGCCGAATTCTGTTGCAAAATAAAGGGTTATTGCATCCATGACGGATCAAGTATCGGCAGGGTTAACTGCGGGACTTCCAGCCGAAGATACCCATCCTATCATACAGGAACCCGTACTGCGTCGTCATCTGCTTTGCGCGTGTCAGCCGCGTGCCAACGAACGCGAAAACAAGCAGCACGATCAGGTCGACGACGTAGTACCAGGGAGAAACGAGCGTTCCGCGGAACAGCGCGAAGTGTATGAAGCGCACGGCCGCCGCCAGAAGGATCGTGTACAGCACCACCAGCCGCTTGGGGTTCCAGTTCGATGCCATCGCTCGGCCCGTCAGAAAGGCCGCGCCGCCGCCCAGGATGATGGTAACGAACACGAACTCCCAGGCGGAAACTTCCCAGATCAGCGAATTCTCAGCTTCCATTTCTCTGTTCCTTCATCGCGGACCCGGTCCGCCTGCGCTCGCCGCGCGCCGGTATGTCACGTCTCAGTGGCGTCCGCCTTCAAGATAGGCCGCGCGCACTTCCTCGCGCTTCAGCAGTTCCTGCCCGGTCCCGCTCATCGTGATGTTGCCATTGACCATGACATAGCCGCGATGGGCCAGCTTCAGCGCGTGGAAAGCGTTTTGCTCGACCAGGAAAACCGTCAGCCCTTCATTGACGTTGAGCTCGCGGATCGCTTCGAAGATCTGCTTGACGATCAGTGGCGCCAGCCCGAGCGAAGGCTCGTCGAGCAGCAGCAGTTTCGGCCGGCTCATCAATGCCCGCGCGATCGCCAGCATCTGCTGCTCGCCGCCCGACAATGTTCCGCCGCGCTGGCTCAGGCGCTCCTTGAGCCGCGGGAACAGCGTGAACACCTTCTTCAGGTCGTCGTCGAAAAGGGCGTCGTCGACCAGGGCTGCGCCCATCTGCAGATTTTCCATCACCGTCATGCGCGGGAAAATGCGCCGGCCCTCGGGCGACTGCGCGATGCCGCGGCGCATGATCTCGTGCGTCGCAAGCCGGGTGATGTCGTTTCCGTCATACACGACCGAACCGTTGCGCGCCTGCGGACTGCCGCAAATGGTCATCATCAGTGTCGACTTGCCGGCGCCGTTGGCGCCGATCAGAGTGACGATTTCGCCACGGTTGACTTCAACGTCGACGCCCCTCAGCGCGATGATCTTGCCGTAATAGGTCTCCACGCCGCGGACCGACAGGAGCATGTTGGAACCCTCGCTCATGCCTTGCCTCCCTTGGCAGCCCGCGCCTTGCCCGGCCGGCTTGTCTTGACGTCGCCGGCGTCGACCCGCCTGGAAAACTCGGTCTCCTTGCCCTTTGCCAGGACTTTTGCCTGCTTGACCCACTCTTCGCGCTCGATCCGGCCGGGAAAGGCGAGATGGTCGCCGACCCACTCGGCTTCCTTCTTCTTCCATGCTGCGATCTGGTCGAAGTGGAAAATGCCGAGTGCGTTGAGTTTCCTCTCGCTCGCCGGGCCGATGCCGCGGATGCGGGTCAGATTGTTGGCGACGCCGCCGCGCGGCGCTTTCAGGCCTTCCGGCCGGCCATCGGATACCGCGGCCGTGGCGCCGCCTTTCTTCGCCACGGTCTTGGCAGCAGGCTTCTGCGTGGCGGCCTTCGCCGGCGGTTTGCTCTTCGCGGCCGCGGATTTTGCGGTGGCGGACGGCTCGGCGGGTTTCTTGCCGCCCTTCTTTGCCGGTTTCGGCGTGACGGCAACCGCCAGCTCGGCGATTTCCTCTTCGTCCTCGACGCCGAGATAGGCCGCGATCACCTTCGGATCCGAGCGCACATCCTCCGCATTGCCGTCGGAGATCTTCTCGCCGTAATCGAGCACCACGATATGGTCGGAGATTTCCATCACCATGCCCATGTCGTGCTCAATCAGCAGGACGGAAGTCTCATGCTCCTTGCGGATGAACTGCAGCAGTTCGTTCAGTTCGGCAGTCTCGCGCGGATTGAGGCCGGCGGCAGGTTCGTCAAGGCACAGCAGCCTGGGTCCTGAACACATGGCGCGGGCGATTTCGAGACGCCGCTGGGCACCGTAGGGCAGATCGGCGGCCGGATCGTCAGCCCGGTCGATCAGGTTGACCTGCTCCAGCCAGTAAGTTGCCCGGTCGCGCGCTTCGTGCTCCGCCGAACGGTAACCGGAGAGGCCGAGAATGCCGCCTATCGTCCAGTTCGACGCACCCATGAGCTTGTTGTGCTGGGCAACGAAAAGGTTCTCCAGTACGGTCATGCCGCCAAACAGGCGAATGTTCTGGAAGGTGCGTGCGACCTTCGCCCGCGCCGAAATCTCGAAGTCCGGCATCCGCTCCAGAAGAAACACCGCGCTGTCGCGCTTTTCCATCCACGGCCGCCCGCTCAGCGTGACGATATCGACGCTGTCGGCCTGCTGGCCAAGCCCGTGACGCATGACGATGCGCCCCTCCGTCGGCTTGTAGAAACCCGTCACGCAATTGAACACGGTCGTCTTGCCCGCGCCGTTCGGGCCGATCAGCGCCGTGATGTCGCCGCGCCCAACATTGAAGCTCAGGTCGTTGATGGCGACCAGGCCGCCGAAGCGCATGGTCAGGTGCTCCACCGTCAGGACCGGATCCTCGTCCCATGGCGAGGCGTTTCCGGCAGCGGTCATCGTCTGCGTCTGTGATGCCATCGTCAGTGCCCCTCGCCCTGCGCAACCAAGTCGGCGCCTATCCGTTTCTTCTCCTTCAGCACCACCGACGGTTCGCGGGTCGACACCAGCCCGCGTGGCTTCCACACCATGATCGCCACCATGGCCAGGCCGAAGATCAGCATGCGGTACTGGGTGGGATCGAAGCCGGCGCCGAAAATGTTCTGGAGGAAGCCCAGATTGCGCAGCATCTCGATGCCGCCGATCATCACCACCGAGGCGATCACGACGCCGATCTGCGAGCCCAGGCCGCCGAGCACGACGATGGCCAGGATGATTGCCGATTCAAGGAAGGTGAAGCTTTCCGGCGAGATGAATCCCTGGCGCGTGGCAAAGAAGGAACCCGCAAACCCGCCGAACATCGCGCCGAGCGCAAACGCCGTCAACTTGGTGTTGGTGGTGTTGATGCCGAGCGACCGGCACGCGATCTCGTCCTCGCGCAGCGCTTCCCAGGCCCGCCCGATGGGCAGCTTGCGCATGCGCATCGTCACCATGTTGGTGATGATCGCGAGAACGAAAATGATGTAGTAGAGGTAGATGAAGCGCTGGATCGGGTCGTAGGCAAAGCCGAAGAATTCCGCCACGCCGCCCGAACGCGAGAATTCCAGGCCGAACAGCGTCGGCTTGGGAATGCCGGAAATGCCGTCCGGTCCGTTGGTGAACGTGTACCAGTTGAGCAGCACGATGCGGATGATTTCGCCGAAGGCAAGCGTCACGATCGCCAGGTAGTCGCCGCGCAGCCGAAGGACAGGGAAACCGAGGATCAGGCCCCACAGCGCGGCAAGCATGCCGGCCAGCGGCAGCGCCATCCAGAATCCGAGATGGAAGTTTTGCGCCAGCAGGGCGAACGAATAGGCGCCCACCGCGTAGAATGCGACATAGCCCAGATCGAGCAGGCCGGCGAGACCGACGACGATGTTCAGCCCCCAGCCGAGCATGATGTAGGTCATGATCAGGATGGCGAGATCGATGAACTGCCGGTCCTTGTTGGGGAAGAAGTAGACGAAGAAGAACGGCAGGATCACCGCGAAGGCGAACAGGCCGCGCTTGAGCCAGAGGCCGGTTGTTTCCAACACGCTGCCGGAGGGCATCTTGACCCTGCGGGTGACCGGCTTGTCGGTCCGGAACACGAATGTGTTGAGCGCCAGGCGCCCGACGAAGACCAGCGCGACGGCGCTGATGAACAATCCCCAGCGGGTCGTCATGACCAGCCCGCCGGGCGCGATGTCTGTCCGCAGCGCGAGGAAGAAGAAGCCGAGCACGCCGGCGAGCAGGGCTGCGAAGAACGCATCCTTGATCGATTCGCCCGCCGAGTGGGGGTGGCGGGCCGGCACCGGCCCCGGGGCCGAGGCCCTGAGTTCGCTTTCCAGTTGCGCGCCTTCGGGCGTGGTGGTTTCGGTCGGTTGGTGCGGCGTCATCAGACCTTCTCCACTTCCGGTTTGCCGAGCAGGCCCGACGGCATGAAGATCAGCACGATGGCAAGGATCGAAAAGGCGGCGACGTCCTTGTACTCGACGGTGAAGTAACCCGACCAGAAGACCTCGATGAGGCCGATCAGGAGCCCGCCCAGCATTGCGCCCGGCAGCGAGCCGATGCCGCCGAGCACCGCCGCGGTGAAGGCCTTAACGCCCGCCAGGAACCCGATATAGAAGTCGATCACGCCATAGAGCAGCAGGAACATCAACCCGGCCACGGCGGCAAGGGCGGCCCCCAGCACGAAGGTCAGCGAGATCGTCCGGTCGACATTGACGCCAAGCAGCGCGGCCATCTTCTGGTCCTGCTCGCAGGCGCGCTGCGCGCGCCCCAGCGGCGTCTTCGAAATCAGCAGGGTGAAGCCCACCATCAACGCCAGGGTCGTGAAGATGATCAGCATCTGCATGTAGGAAAGCTGGACGACGATGGTCCCGTTTTCCGTCTGGCCTTCCATCAGCGTTATTCCGCCCGATATGATCGGCTGCAGCGGCTTGACGCGCGCGCCCTGGGCGACCTGGACAAAGTTCTGCAGCACGATCGACATGCCGATCGCCGTTATCAGCGGCGCCAGGCGAAACGATCCGCGCAGCGGCCGGTAGGCCAACCGCTCGACGGTCCATCCCCAGGCAGCCGTGAACACCATCGAAATGATGAGAACGACCAGCAGCGCGAAGATGATGAAGCCGATGCTCGAACTGGCCGCGATCCCGAGTGCGACGATCAGCGCCAAAGCGATGAACGAGCCGACCATGAAGATGTCGCCATGGGCGAAATTGATCATGCCGATGATGCCGTACACCATCGTGTAGCCGATCGCGATGAGCCCATAGATCGAGCCCAGCGTCAGCCCGTTGATGAGCTGCTGAACGAAATATTCCATTCGTGTTCCCCTTTGCCCAAGCCCTTTTCGGACCATGGAAAGCGTCTGTCGCGCTTTTTATGCAGCAAGACATTATCCTTTTCGCAAATCCGTACAACCGCCCACGTCTCGTGTTCGGCTATCTCTTGCGAAGGCCCTCCCGCCATCGGTTTGCCCGTTCCAGACCGCGCCGGTTCTAACACCGAACCGACGCAAAGTCCTTGCAAGATTCCAGTCGCCATGCCCGCGAAACAGGAGTTTCTTGCGTCGTTTTCTGGTTAGGCCCCATTCCCTTGCGCCTTCTTGTTATTTTAGTAATCTCTGAATAATTGCGACCATACGGTCAGATCACCGAAAATCCCCTGGCGAACGGATCGCGGTCGTCGATGAAGATCGTGTTGTAGCCGGTCATCCGCGCCCAGCCGCCGATCGACGGGATGATCGCGTCGCGGTCGCCGGCGCGCGCGCGCGCCTCCACGCGGCCCGCAAACAGCGAGCCGATGATCGATTCATGGACAAAGCCGTCGCCGGGCTTCAGTTCGCCACGGGCGGCAAGTTGCGCCATGCGCGCCGACGTTCCGGTGCCGCACGGGCTGCGATCGATCGCCTTGTCGCCGTAGAACACCGCGTTGCGCGCATCGGCGCCTTCGACGGTCGCCGCCCCGGTCCACAGGATGTGCGTCAGGCGGTTGATTGCCGGATTCTCGGGATGGACGAACGAATAGGCAGCGTTCAGCCGCTCGCGCATCACCGGGCTCCAGGCGATGAGTTGCCCGGCAGAATGGTCGGCCATGTCGCGATAGTTCGCCTGCGGCTCGACGATGGCGTAGAAATTGCCGCCATAGGCGACATCGACGGTCAACGGGCCGAGACCGGGACACTCCACGGAAAGCCCTTCGGCATAGAGGAAGGAGGGCACGTTGGTGATCCGCACCTCCTCGACGAACTGGCCCTCCTGACGGTACTCCGCCCTGACCAAGCCCGCCGGCGTATCGAGCATCAGCACGCCGGGCACCTTCGGCGTCACCAGCCCGTGCTCGACGGCGAACGTCACCGTGCCGATGGTGCCGTGGCCGCACATCGGCAGGCAGCCCGACGTTTCGATGAAAAGCACCGCGACGTCGCAATCGGCGCGCGTCGGCGGGTAGAGGATCGAGCCGGACATCATGTCGTGGCCGCGCGGCTCGAACATCAGCCCGGTGCGGATCCAGTCGTGGTTGGCAAGGAAATCGGCGCGCTTTTCCATCATCGTCGCGCCCTTCAGGTCGGGGCCGCCGCCGGCGACGAGGCGAACCGGATTGCCGCAGGTATGACCGTCGATACAGAAGAACGAGTGACGCGCCATCGTAATCAGAATCTCCGGGGATCGAACGGGGAAAGATCGATCGAGGGAGATTGCTCCCCGACGAGTTCCAAAATCAAGTGCCCGGTTGCCGCCGCCTGGGTCAGCCCGAGATGGCCGTGCCCGAAAGCATAGAGGATACGCGGTGATGCCGACGACCGGCCGATGACCGGCAACGAGTCGGGCAGCGACGGCCGGTAGCCCATCCACTCACGCCCGCCTTCGGCTTTCAGCCCCGGCAGGAAGCGCTGCGCCTTCTTCAGCATCGCCCTCGCGCGCTCGTAGTTCGCACGCCGCTTGAGGCCGCCGAGCTCCACCGCGCCGCCGATCCTCACCCCCGTCGACAACGGGGTGGCGACGAAGCCGTGATCGGCGAAAAAGAGCTGCAACCTCAGATCGAAGGCGCCGGGCGGCAGCGTGGTATTGTAGCCGCGCTCCGTTTCCAGCGGAATACGGTCCCGCAATTGGCCGGCGAGCCGGTGCGACCAGGCGCCCGCCGCAATCACCAGATGGCCGGCGCGATAGCGGCGCCCGTCCGCCAGCGTCACCTCCGCGCCGCCGTCGATACCGGCAACGGCCTTGACTTCACCGGCCGCGAAGCGGGCTCCCTTGCGTTCCGCATGGGCCCAGACCGCCTTGCCGAATTCCGCGGGCTCGGCGACCGTCTTCCACCGCGGCACGAAGGTGCCGGCGGCGAAATCCGGGGAAAGGCCCGGCTGGAAATCCTGCATTTCGGCACGCGACAAATGCCGGAACTCGATCCCGTACCTTTCGCCCAGGTCGTAGGTTGGCCGGGCGGCCGCGAAAGAGCGCTCGCTGTCGTAAAGTTCCAGGCAGCCGTCCTCGCGAAGGAAGCCGCTTGTGCCGGAGCGGTCCATCAGCGCCATCCATTGGCTTTCCGACAGGGCCATCAGCGCCGCTTGCGCCGAGACGGCATGATCGAAGGCGCGCGGATTGCCCGCCAGCAGGAAGCGCACGAGCCATGGCGCAAGCTTCGGCAGATAGGCCGGCGGGATCGACAGCGGCCCCAGCGGATCCATCAGCCAGCCGGGCAGGTTGCGCAGCATGCCCTTGTGGGCAAGCGGCAGCAGGTCGGAAAAGGCGAGTGCGGCGGCATTGCCGGAACTTGTTTCCTCGCAGATGCCGGTGCGGTCGATCACGGTGACGCGCCGGCCCGTTTCTGCGAGACGGGCCGCGCAGGCGATGCCGATGATCCCCGCGCCGACAATGAGGACATCTGTCGCCGGAGCAGTGCTCATGTTGACGCCATTACGTCGCGCCGCATTTGCATGCGCTGTCTCCATCCCTTTCCTGTGGGAAAGATGCGGCGACATTTAACAGGATCCATCGACATAGCATTTTACAAGCTTTACTAGATCCTTGTAGGAATCTGATTGCAAAATTTTCCAAAAGGGACACGACATGACCATCAAAGTGAAATCGAGTCTGCTTTCCGCATTGATGGGCATTTCCTTCCTCCAAGGTTGCGCTTCGAAACCGGAGAATATCTCCGCTTCCTATATTTCGCCATTGACGTATCAGAACTACACCTGCGACCAGCTTGCACAGGAAGCCGGGCGCGTTTCGACGCGTGCGGCGGAAATGGCGGGCGTACAGGAGAAAAAGGCCACCAACGATGCCGTAGCGGTGGGTGTCGGCGTCGTGCTGTTCTGGCCCGCATTGTTCTTCGTGAAGGGCAATCGCGCCACGGAAGCCGAATTTTCCCGGTTGAAGGGCGAGATGGAGGCGATCGAAAAGGCCGCCATCCAGAAGGGCTGCAACATCCAATTTAACCGCAACTGACAGGGCTGTTCTGGTCATCACTGCTCGACATCAATATCCCGTAAGGGCGGGCCGCTGGTCGAGCGCAGCACGGACCACGGTCTCGACGGCGGCGCGCCTTTCGCCGGCAAGCGGCTGGCGCGGCATGCGCACCCGGTCGTTGGTGCCGATCGCCAGTACTTCGGCCAGCTTGATGTTCTGGACGAGATAGCTCGAGACATCGAGATCGAGCAGCGGGCGGAACCAGCGGTAGATGGCGAGCGCCTCGGCGGACCGCCCCTGCTTCATCAACTGGTAGATTGCCACCGTTTCGCGCGGGAACGCGGTCACCAGCCCCGCGACCCAGCCGACGGCACCGACCGAAAGCGCCTCGAAGGCCAGGTTGTCGACGCCGGTGAACAGGTCGTAGCGGTCGCCGAGACGATTGACGATTTCGGTCGAGCGGCGGATGTCGTCGGAACTTTCCTTGATCGCGGCGAAGCGCCAATCGGCGGCCAGTTCCTCCATGATATCCGGCGTCACGTCGACCCGGTAGGCGACCCGGTTGGAATAGATCATCACCGGCAGGTCGCCGGCTTCCGCCACCGCGCGCAGGGCCGCAACCGTTTCCTGTGCGTTGGCGTGATAGACCATCGACGGGACGACCATCAGCCCGTCGGCGCCGGCCCTGGCCGCTTCCCGAGCCCGGGCGCAGGCCTCGCGCGTGCCCGCCTCGTTGATGGTCATCAGCACCGGCCTGCCGCCGGCAACCGATTGCGCGGTCTTGAGCACCGCGCGCTTTTCATCCGCCGACAGCATCGGCCCTTCGCCGAGCGAACCGCAAACGATGATTCCGTCGCAGCCGGCTTCCATCTGCAAGGCGAAGCAGCGCTCCATCTCGCCGTGGTCGAGATCGTCAGCCTCGGTGAACTTGGTCGTGACCGCCGGGAATACGCCGCTCCACATATGCGCCTCCATCTGATATATCAAAACCGTATCTGCTTTGACAGCACTGGTCAAGACTGATATATCAGAGTGTGCCATCGCAAAATATTTATAATAATATCAATGAAGTAGACGAAATGGAGCATTTCGATCCAGGCCTGAGCCAAGCCGAAATCGCCTATCTGAGGCTGGAAGAAATGCTGGTAACGCTGGAGTTGGCGCCGGGCAGCGTGCAGACCGAGGGCGCCCTGATCGGCCGGCTTGCCATGGGGCGCACGCCGGTGCGGGAGGCGATCCAGCGCCTCGCCTGGGAAGGTTTCCTGCAAATCCGTCCGCGCGCGGGCCTCGCCGTCGCGCCGCTGGAACCCGGAGACTGGTTGAAGGTGATCGAGGCGCGCCGCGGCGTCGAAGCCGTCCTGGCACGCGCCGCCGCGCGAAATCTGACGCCGGGTGCCGCTCTCGGTTTCCGCGATGCCGCGCTCGCCATGGAGGCAGCCGTGACACGTCGCGACATCCGCGCCTTTCTCCTCGCCGACAAGGATTTCGACCAGGCATTGGCGGCAGCCGCCGACAATGTTTACGCCGCCCGCCTGGCCGGCCCCCTGCAGACCCATTCGCGCCGCTTCTGGTTCGCCCGCGCCCGCGCCGATGATTTGGCCGAAGCCGCCGAACATCACGTCGCGCTCATCACCGCCATCGTCAGCCGCGACGAGGACCTCGCCGGCGAGGAGGCGTTGCGCCTGATGGCACTGCTGGCCGAGATGGCGGAAGCATCGACATGAAAAACCGCGCGAGTTTCCTCGCGCGGCCTTCTTTTTTCGGCAATGTCCCGGTGAAGCTCAGTCCATCGCCTTGAAGTGGAATTCGCCGCCTTCCTTGATGCCCGAAAACCAGCGGGCCGTGACCGTCTTGGTCTTGGTGTAGAAGCGGAAGGCGTCCGGGCCATATTGGTTGAGGTCGCCGAAGGCCGACTTCTTCCAGCCGCCGAAGGTGTGGTAGCTCAGCGGCACCGGAATCGGGAAGTTGATGCCGACCATGCCGACATTGACCCGGCTTGCGAAGTCGCGCGCGGTGTCGCCGTCGGCGGTGAAGATCGCCGTGCCGTTGCCGTAGGGATTGTCCATGGTCAGTTTCAGCGCGTCCTCGTAGGACTTGCGCCGCACCATCGACAGCACCGGGCCGAAGATCTCCTCCTTGTAGATGTCCATCTCCGGCTCGACATTGTCGAACAGCGTCGGGCCGACGAAGAAACCGTTCTCGTAGCCCTGGAGGCTGAAACCGCGGCCGTCGGCGCGAAGCGTCGCGCCCTGCTCCACGCCCGAATTGATCAGGCCCAGAACACGCTCCTTCGCGGCCTTGGTGACCAGCGGCCCGTAATCCACGTCCGCGCCCGCCGTGTAGGGGCCGACCTTGAGCTTCTCGATGCGCGGCATCAGCCGCTCGACCAGGGCGTCGGCGGTCTTGTCGCCGACGGGAACGGCAACCGAGATCGCCATGCAGCGCTCGCCGGCAGCGCCGTAGCCGGCCCCGATCAGCGCGTCGGCCGCCTTGTCCATGTCGGCGTCGGGCATGATGATCATGTGGTTCTTGGCGCCACCGAAGCACTGGGCGCGCTTGCCGTTGGAGCAGGCGCGGCCGTAGATGTACTGGGCGATCGGCGTGGAGCCGACGAAACCCACCGCCTGGACGGTCTCGTTGTCCAGGATCGCGTCGACGGATTCCTTGTCTCCGTTCACCACCTGGAACACGCCGTCCGGCAGTCCTGCCTCCTGGAGCAGTTCGGCGATCATCATCGGCACGGACGGATCGCGTTCCGAGGGCTTCAGGATCATCGCATTGCCGGCCGAGAGTGCCGGCGCGAGCTTCCACAGCGGGATCATGGCCGGGAAATTGAACGGTGTGATCCCGGCGACGACGCCAAGCGGCTGGCGCATCGAATAGAGGTCGATGCCGGGGCCGCCGGAATCGGTGTACTCGCCCTTGAGCAGGTTGGGCGCGCCCATGCACACCTCGACCACCTCGAGGCCGCGCTGCACGTCGCCCTTGGCATCCGGAAAGGTCTTGCCGTGCTCGCGGCTCAGCGCCTCGGCCAGCATGTCCATGTCGCGGTTCAGCAGCTCGCCCAGCTTCATCATCACGCGCGCGCGGCGCTGCGGGTTGGTCGCGCCCCAGGCCACCTGGGCTTTCGCCGCCGCGGCGACGGCGGCATCGAGTTCATCCTTCGATGCCAGAGCGACCCGGCCCTGCACTTCGCCCGTGGCCGGGTTGTAGATATCTGCGAAACGGCCGCTCTTCCCGGCAACCCGCTTGCCGTCGATGAAATGCCCGATCTCGTACATGCTGTCTCTCCCTTTGCCTGTTCGGCATCCTGCGATTTGCCTGGTCGGCATCCTGCGATGCGGTCATTGTCTGCGTTTGCCGCCCTTCATGCAACGCTCGCCAGTCAACAGCCGTTGTGCGATTTTTGATGTTCGACTAAACAGAAGCATTAATCGACGCAACACGGAAGGGCGTCCTCATGAACTGGGACGACGTGCGGATATTCCTGGCCGTGGCCCGCGCTGGCCAGATCCTCGGTGCCGCGCGGCGCCTCGGCCTCAACCACGCCACGGTCTCGCGGCGCCTCGCCCAGCTCGAGACCGAATTGAAAACACGGCTGGTCACCCGCCAGACCACCGGCACCGAGCTGACCGCCGACGGCGAGCGCTTCCTGGAAATCGCCGAGCGGATGGAAGCCGACATGATCGCGGCCCGCGCCGAACTGGGGCGCGAGGAGAGCGAGGTGTCGGGCACCGTGCGCATCGGCGCGCCGGACGGCTTCGGCGTCGCCTGGCTGGCGCCGCGCCTCGGCGCGCTGATCGAAGCCCACCCCGACCTGTCGATCCAGCTCGTCCCGGTGCCGCAGTCCTTTTCGCTTTCGAAACGCGAAGCCGACATCGCGATCACCGTCGAGCGGCCGGCCGAAGGCCGCCTGGTCGCCGGAAAGCTCGCCGATTACACGCTCGCGCTTTATGCCGCGCGGACCTACGCCCGGGCGCACGGCCTGCCCGAAACCGCCGATGAACTCCTGCGCCACCGCCTGATCGGCTATGTGGAGGATCTCGTGATCCATCCGACCCTCGACTATGCCAGCGAGATCTGCCCGGGATGGAAGGCCGGTATTTGCGTTTCCTCCGCGCTGGGCCAGGTCGAGGCGGTGCGCTCGGGAGCCGGGATCGGCATCCTGCACAGCTTCGTCGCCCGCGACCATGACGATCTGGTCGCCCTGCCCGCCTTCCCGCCGATCCGGCGCGCCTACTGGATCGTCTATCATGAATCGCTGCGTCCGCTCCGGCGCGTCCAGGCCGTCGTGCGTTTCATCCAGGAAAGGGCGGAGAGAGACCGCGCCCTGTTCGTGTTGTGAGGCAAATGGCCGCGACACGACCCTGTGCGGCAGGCCGATGGACCGCTCGCCGGCCATTGTTCATCACGCGGAGCGGCGCTAGGAATAGGTGGGCAGGAATCGTTTCGTCGCATCTATCGGGCGGTATGGCGGCATGTTGGCATTGGAAACGAACCGGATCAGCAGGCTCGCGATCCTGGCGGCCGTTCTCACCGTGCCCGGTGCCTGCGCCAATCCATGGAAAATGCCGCCGCGAGGCTCGTTCGAGGCAGGCTTGCAAAGGATGGTCATTTCTTCCGTATCCACAAGATATGGCAACTACTGCGGATATGGTCGCCGCTATGCGTCCTTTTCGGTGCCCCCGGTCGACCCGCTCGACGCCGCCTGCCGGAGCCATGACCTTTGCTATGGCGCCGGACGGGCTCGTTGCGACTGCGATGCGGAACTTGCCGGAAAGGCCAATGCCCTGGCAAAAGACAAGCGGCTTGCCAGGGAAATGCGCAAAAGGGCTTCGATCATCGCACAAAGCGTATCCTTACCGATCTGCAAGATATTCCCGGACGGGTTCCTGCCGGCATTCGATCGGCCGGCGTAACAGGAGTTGATGCTGTGACAGGGGTGCCTTGCCAAAAACATGATATTTGCGCCTTTCGGCGTCGCGCGTGGAGAGTTCCGGACCGGGCATGACAAACAGGCAGGCAGGCTTGCGTATAGCATTTGTCACGGCAATCGCACTGATGATTGCCGGGTGCACACGCATGGCCGCGATCGACACGTTGTGCGCGTCGTCGACGCCTTCCACGGCATGCCTGGCATCGACCACCCCCGGCGCCGGCGATCCCGCCGCGACCGAATATCATCGCCGTCTGCTGGCATTTGCCGGTTGGAACGAGCTGAACCGGATCCGGCTTGGAACCGGTATCGACATCAACGGCACCGCCATATCCGAGTATCCCAACCGCAAGACGCAACTGCTCTATCGGGCCGCGGCCGGCGCTGCGGTCCCGATCGACGGCGACGTGATCGCACCGCGCAAATCCGGCGACCCCGGCGACCGTTCCTACAGCGAACCTTGGCGGTCCAGCCATGCCTATCTCTATCTCGCTGCCGATGCGCCGGATGATGCGCGCAACACGTTCCGCTTCTCCGGCATCCAGGCGATCTCGACCACGATCTTCCTCCGCTCGACCACCGACAAGGCCGTCCATGTCGAGGGGCGGTGCGACGGCGCGGTGGAACTGGAAAGCCCGGCCGCAACAAGACGGGTTTCGGCCGGATCGCGCTTCGACCTGGAGATCGCGCCGCTGGAACGCGATCGCACAAGGATCATTCCCGGAAAGCAGGCGCAATCCTGCCGGCTTTCCGTCCGCGCGCAGGGCGCCGCCCGCGCCCGGCCCATCATCCTTGAACGCGAGGAAACGGCCGCGCCGGCGCTTGCAGCCATGGATGTCCGGTATGACGTTTGCGCCGTCCCGCCGCCGGCATCGCTCGATCCGCTGGCGCGCGTCTTCTTTGCCGATCGCTGGCTGTCGCAAAGCTGCGTCATGCCCGCGCGCGGCATTCGCCTGCTTCCCGAGTCCCGCCAGGGTTTCAACGCCAAGGTCGAGGCGCTGACCGGCACCACGCTGCCCGATTCCGCCTTCGACAAGGGCGACCCCTATCTTCCGCTCGATTTTTCGCGTGCGCCCAGGCTCGACCTGATCCTCGTCTCCTATCTCGACGTGAAGGCCGATTTCTCGGGCACGATCTTCCTGCGCATGCTGCGCTACCATGCCGGACGTGGCACACCGATCCGCATCTTGCTCACCGATATCCTTGAGCGCGAGAAGGATCGCGCTCCGCTGGAACAGCTCGCCGCCGACTATCCCAATGTGCAATTGCAGGCATTCGCGTGGGATCCGCCGCGCGGCGCCGATGTGGAAGACAAGGCCGCGCGCTATCACCGCACTAACCACGTCAAGATGCTGGCGACGCTGTCGCGGCAGCCGGGGGCCACGCGGGCGATCGTCGGCGGCCGCAATATCCATGACGGGTTCCTCTTTCCCGAAGCCGTCGACCTGTCCGCCTACCCCGAGTTGCAGAACTACGGAGAGCCCGGCCAGCTCTCCCTCAACTATTTTGCGACCTATCACGATTTCGAAGTGGAACTGACCGGCGACCGGGCGGTCCGCACGCTCGCCGCGCACCTGTCGACGCTGTGGCAGCGCGACGCCGCGACCAACGTCGTCCGCCCGTTCACCATCTCGGTAGAGAAACCCCGCGCCCCGGCAGCGGGCGTCCGCCACTTCATCTCCACGCCCTACGAGGACAATCAGGCGCTCGAAAACTGGTATGTCGAACTGATCGACAATGCCCGCCAATCGATCGAGATCGTCACGCCCTATCTCAATCCCCCGGCGCCGGTCGCCGCTGCGCTGGAACGCGCCCATGACCGCGGCGTGCGCGTCACCATTGCCGCACGCGTCAATCTGAAGGGCGACTTCGGCGGTAAGCTCCTGACCGAATTGAACAAGCTGTTTGTCGAAAAATATGCCGGCAAGTTCGAGATGTACGAGTTCAAGGCACCAAAAGTGGTCCTTCATGCAAAGATGATGATGATCGACGGCAGGCTCTCGGTCACGGGCTCCGTCAACCTCAATCACCGCAGCTTCCTGCTCGACAGCGAAAACGGCCTGGTAGTCCTCGACGAGGCATTCTACCGGCGCATGAAAAAAGTGTTCGATCGCTATATCGCGCGATCCGACCGCCTTGGCCCGGATGTCGCGATCCAGGCCGGCTACCGCCTCCTGCTCGGCTCGCAACTGCTGCTGAACGCGTTGTAGCAACGAAGCCCGGTTGCAGCGCGCCAGAACCGGGAGGAGCGGACCGGAGCCCGCTCCGTTACTGCAGCATCTCGCCTTGTTGCCTGAGGGAAACGCCCCTTTTCCGGTAGCGCCACGGTAACACCGGCGCGTCCGGCGTGAATGGTGCGATCGCGTATTACGCGATCGCACCATGGCCTGCGCGACGCGGACGCGCCTATTCTGACCCGGGCTCCGCAGCCGGAGGATCGTTATGACAATCACATTTGCATTCGATCTCGGCACGGCGTCCATCGGCGCGGCGGTTATCCACATCCCCTGCGCGAAGACCGCCGCGCCGGCCATATTATGGACCGGCATACGCAAATTCGACGATCCGGTGCGCCGGGCCGCGTCCGATCGCGTCGCCGAGAGACAACGCCAGAACCGCTATATCAAGCGCAGGCGTGCGCGCCTGAAGGCATTCGCGGCCCTTCTTCGCAACGCGGCATTACTGCCGGCGGACCCTGCGGAGCGGACCGCTTTCGACGCGCTGGACCCTTACGAATTGCGCGCGTGCGGCCTCGACCGGCCACTCACCCGCCACGAGTTCGGGCGTGTGCTGTGGCATCTTCACAAGCATCGTTTCCGACGTCAGGGCGTCCCGCCAGGCGCCATTTGCCAACAGAGCGGGGAACCGGATACCTGGCGCACCTACGGCGAATATTTGTGGAACCGCCATCGCGGATCGCCGCGCACGCGCAAGGCGGTTCGCCAGCGCCGCCATTTGCTCGCCGGCGGGCAAGCCGCCCGCGCCGCGACACGTGACGAGATCCTTCACGAATTCGACGCGCTCGCGGCCGCGCAAGATCGGTTCCGTCCCGGCATCCTGCCGGACGAGTTGTACCTCGAGATTCGGTCCGCATTGACGTCGGACGCCCCGGTCGGCGGCCCGGCGAAAGGAAGGAAGGGCGCACGCAATGCCGCGGTCGCCGCGTTCCTGAGAGAATTGCGGCCGCTCGCAAACGCAATGGCCGCCAGGTTCGGCGCTCCGGATTGTATCGCCGTGGAGGACGCGATCGGCTGCGGCGGCCGGGACCGCGGCGCCAGCGCTGCAGCCAGGCGGGAAACGGCACGTCTGAAAGCCGAGCTCGCCGGACTTGGCATGACGCCGTCGCGCGATCATGTCCTTCGCCTGCGGCTTTACCATCGCCAGGCGGCCGCCGCCGCCGGCGAACCGGTTTGTCCGTATAGCGGCGAGCGGATCACCCTCGCCGGCCTGTTCGCCGCGGACATCGAAATCGATCACGTCGTGCCCAGTGCCTGGGGCGGCGAAAATGGTGACGACAACCTCGTGCTGTGCACCGCCGCCTCCAATCGCGCGAAGGGCGCGCAAACCCCTATTGCCGCTTTCGGCCACACTTCCGCCTGGAGCCGGATCGAGGAAAGGGCAAGCCTCCTGCCGCCGGACCTCAAGGCGTCCTTCATGCTGCGCGACACGCAACGGTTCCCGACAACTGGAACGGGAGCGAGAAGCGCGCATGACATGGGCCGGATTTCTAAAGCGGCCTGGTCGTTCTTTTCCGCACGCTGGCCTGGCGCCAGGCAGATCGCGGTTTCTCCTCTTGCCGTCGCTGCGGCCCGGGAGCGGCTCCGGATCGAATCCGGCGCCTGTCTGTCCGTCAAGAACCGCCATGACCACCGACACCATGCGCTCGACGCCATGCTTGCCGGTCTTGCCGTTGCCGACCGTCTGCCAGCCTTCCCAGCCATCATCGATGCCACCGCGCGCGCCAACGTCACCACGCGCCCGTTGCGCCAGAAGAAAGGCCGCCTGGTTGCGGAAACGATCTATGGCCGAGCGCGGGACAGCGATGCCGCGCGTGGAAACTGCGTCTACCGCAAGCCTCTCGAAATGCTGACGAAAAGCGAGCTGCGCGCCATACGGGACAAGCGGCTGAGACAAGACCTTACCGCATTCACGGATGGCAAGGATGCAAAGGGGCTTTCCGCGCACTTGCACGCTTTCTCGACCAGCCGCGCCATCCACCGTGTACGTCTCGTACGCCGGATGTCCGGTGCGGTCGGCGCCCTGGGTGATCCCTCGCGCATGCTCGTGCCGGCCGGCAACCACCATATCGATATCGTCGCGCTCCGCGACGGCCGCTGGGTGGCCTTCGGGGCGACGCGCCTGGAGGTGAACCAGCCGGGATTCCGGCCCCGTTGGGAGCGCGAGCGCGTTGGCGGCAAGCTGGTCATGCGCCTGCACCACGGCGACGCGCTGGAAATCGATGATGAACACGGGGCCCGGACAATTAGGACAGTCCACCGGCTTTGCGCCAGCAACGGCTACCTCTATCTCGCTGCGCCGCACGAAGGCGGGCCGCTGGCCATGCGGCACGCGAAGCCCGATGATCCCTTCCGCTGGGATATGGTGAACGCGGAGGGTTTGCGCCGCCGCTGCGCCCGCGCGGTCGAGATGCGCTTGACGGGAGAGTGCGTTCCCCGCCGCAGCAATGTCGTTGCGTGAGCTGAGACGGGAGTCCGGCCGGCGGAGCAGCCGAAGCCCTCGCGAGCTTCGGCTTTCCCCGGAAAAGGGAAGAGTCCGACCGGAACAAATTAGTTTGCGGGCAGACGTGTGGAGCTTATCGCGGCGGCAGGGGGATGGCCCCGATGAAATGCGATTATGGTTAGCGCTGCCGGTTTCCGCGGGTGGCAGGCGATTTTTCGCAGCCAAAACGATCAAATTCAAACGATCCGTTTAATGCGATCTTGATCGGCGCCCTCCATATTCCCCCCAGCAGCAGGGGTGACGGCAAGTAGCGAAACCTCGAGCGCATGATGCAGGGCTGCGCTCCGGATGACCGGAATGTGATCTCGAAACCTCGTTTCTGGGACCTGCGGATGCGTGACGATGTACAATTTGCCTTATGCGACAATTCCGGACTTCTCCCCATCGAGAGGCGGCTGGCTCCGCGATCAAAGGCAGGAATCATCGGATCGATACGTCTGTTCGGCCAGCCCCCGGAAAAGTGCCTGATCGCGGACATGTCCACCGGCGGCGCGCGGATCCGCCGTTTCTTCGCCGGCAAATTGCCACGGTTTCTCAATATCGAGATCGTTGCGGGGATCACCGTTCCGGCCAGCGTCGTCTGGGAAGACGACAACTGTATCGGGGTGAAGTTCATCCACACCGTTCGCCACGCCTGACTGGCAGCGGATCGCGTCGATGCCTGAAAGAGAGCTTGCCCGATCGCCGCGTGACCCGTCAGCTTTCCGCCTTTTCCAGCACGGCCAGCAGGCCTTCTAGCAGCGCGGTCGGCGTTGGCGGGCAGCCGGGGATGTGCAGGTCGACCGGCACGACCGACGAGACGCCGCCGGCGATCGCATAGCTTCCCGCGAAACAGCCGCCGTCGCGCGCGCAGTCCCCGGCCGCCACGACCCACTTCGGGTCGGGCGTCGCATTCCAGGTCCGCTCCAGCGCCTCGGCCATGTTGCGCGTCACCGGCCCGGTGACCAGAAGCACGTCGGCATGGCGCGGCGAAGCGACGAAATGCAGACCGAAGCGTTCCAGGTCGTAGTAGGCGTTGTTCAGCGCGTGGATTTCCAGTTCGCAGCCATTGCACGAACCCGCATCGATCTGCCGGATCGAAAGACTGCGGCCAAGCCGCTGCCGGGCCGCCTTGCCGACGGCGTTTCCGAGTTCCTCCAGCGCGACATCAGATGACGCCGGCGCCTTTTCGGTCAGCGGGCTGCGGATGAGACCGCGAAGCAGGAATCGTCGCATGGTCCCTCCTACAGGTCGTGCCCGGAATACGAGCAGTTGAAGGATTTGTTGCACAGCGGGAAGTCGGCGATGATGTTGCCCTCGATCACCGCTTCCAGCAGCGGCCATTGGAACCAGGAAGGGTCGCGCAGATGGCAGCGCGCGATTCCGCCCCTGGCGTTGATGGCGACCCAGGCGAGGATGTCGCCGCGAAATCCCTCCACAAGCCCCAGTCCCTCGCGGGCCTCGGCAGGTGCGGGCAATCCCGCCATGACCGGACCCTCGGGCATATGTGCGAGACATTGTTCGATCAGCGAAAGGCTCTGGCGAACTTCCCCGATGCGGATCCAGACCCGCGCATTGACGTCGCCGTCATCGCGCGCCGGCACCTCGAATGACAGTTCGTCATAGGGCGCATAGGCGAGATCGCGGCGCGTGTCGAAATCGCGCCCGGAGGCGCGGCCGACGAATCCGCCGGCGCCGAAACGCGCGGCCAGCGCCGGATCGAGCCTGCCGGTCGCCACGGTCCGGTCCAGCAGCGACGCCGTGTTGTCGTAGAGTTCGACCAGTTCGTCAAACGGCGCGCGGATGGATGCCACGAGCATGCGCAGTTCGGCCACGCCTTCGCGCGTGAGGTCGCGGCTGACGCCGCCCGGAACGATCCGGTCGCGCATGAAGCGATGGCCAAAGCAGGCGGCGGCGCCACGCAGTACCCGCTCGCGCAACACGCCGCAATGGGCGAGCATCATCGCAAACGCCGCATCGTTGCAGATCGCTCCGATGTCGCCGAGATGGTTGGCCAGCCGCTCCAGTTCCGCCATCAGCGCGCGCAGCCAGAGCGCCCGGCGCGGAACCTCCACCCCCAGCGCGGCCTCGACGGCCTGCGCATAGGCCCAGCCATAGGCAACCGTGCTGTCGCCCGAGATACGGGCGGCAAGTTCCGCCCCACGCGTAATCGTGGCGCCCTGCATCAGTCGGTCGACGCCCTTGTGGACATAGCCGAGGCGCTCTTCCAGCCGCACCACCGTCTCGCCCTGGGCGGTGAACCGGAAATGGCCGGGCTCGATGATGCCGGCATGGACGGGGCCGACGGGCACCTGGTGCAGGCTCTCACCTTCCACCGGCAGGAACGGATAGTCATGAGGCCCACCCGCCGGCTGTTCCTTCCCGAGCGGATGGGAGATCGGCCAGCGGCCATGGTCGAGCCATGGCCGGCCGTCCGGCGCGTCCGCCGGCTCCAGGCCGTGAAGATCGCGAATGGCGCGTTCCAGCCGCTGGGCCGGCGCATGCAGGCGTCCAACGGACGGAAACGTCCTGCCGCGCGCGCCGAGGCTGATGATTCCGACCGTCCCGGCCTCGCGATTGTGCAATGCCATGTGGACCGTGCTGCCATGTGCCCACAAACCCGTCAGCGTCAGTAAGCCGCTCGCCGCATCGCCCGCCGCCTGCTCCCATTGTGCGGCCGTCACCTTGCGTCGCGGCATCGCTTCCTTGCGGAAGGTCTTAGGCGCGGTATCGATCATGTCGGGGATTTGCGGCATTCGCTCAACCTCAACCCAGCAGCCGCGCGACGGCCTGGAACCATGCCACCATCGGCCCCGGCATGTAGACGCCTGCGATCAGCACAATGGCCATATGCGCATAGAGCGGCACGAACGACGCCTGCGCCGGACGCATTTCCCCGGTCGGCTCACCGAAAATGAAGCCCGTCAGCCGCATCAGCAGCGCGCCGAAGGCGACCAGCAGGCCGAACACCAGCACCAGCGCCAGCACGGGCGAGCGCGCGAAGGTTGAACTGACGATCAGGAACTCGCTCATGAACACGCCGAAGGGCGGCATACCGGCAATCGCCAGCACGCCGAGCGCCAGCCCCCATCCGAGCACCGGATGGCTCTGCGTCAGCCCCCGGATGTCGGCGATTTTCTGCGTGCCCTTGATCTGCGTGACATGGCCGACCGAGAAGAAGATCGCCGATTTCGTCAGGCTGTGCATCACCATGTGCAGCAGGCCGGCGAAATTGGCCAGCGGCCCGCCCATGCCGAAGGCAAAGACGATGATGCCCATATGCTCGATCGACGAATAGGCGAACAGCCGCTTTATGTCGCGGCGCCGGTAGAGCATGAAGGCGGCGAAAACCAGCGACAGAAGCCCCATGCCGACCATCAGCGGCCCCGGCGCCAACGCCTCGGGATGCGCCGCCATCAGCATCTTGAAACGCAGCACGGCATAGAGCGCGACGTTGAGCAGCAGCCCCGACAGCACCGCCGAGATCGGCGTCGGGCCTTCCGCATGCGCGTCGGGCAGCCAGGCGTGCAGCGGCGCAAGACCGACCTTCGTGCCGTAACCCAGCAGCAGGAACACGAAGGCGAGGTTCAGGAGCGAGGCATCGAATTCGCCGGCCCGCGACATCAGTTGCGTCCAGACCATCGCCGCGGTGCCTTCGCCGAGGACCGGCTGCGCCGTGACATAGACAAGGATGGTGCCGAACAGCGCCAGCGCGATGCCGACAGAACCGAGGATGAAATATTTCCACGCCGCCTCCAGCGCTTCATGCGTCCGGTAGATGCCGACCATCAGCACGGTGGTCAGCGTCGCCAGTTCGATCGCCACCCACATCAGCCCGATATTGTTGGAAACCAGCGCCAGGTTCATGCCGAACATCATGAGCTGATACATTGCGTGGTAGAACCGTACGTGGGTCGGCGTCAGCCGCCCGGTCTCGATCTCGTGGCCGATATAACTTGCCGAAAACGTCGCGGCCGTGAAGCCGACAAAGGTGTTGAGCACGATGAAGACGATGTTGAGATCGTCGATCAGCAGGTAGTCGCCGGGCGCCGGCCTGTCGACCGCGAACAAGGCCAGCGCGGCGAGCAGTGTCGCCAGGCTCGCCAGCATGTTCAGCCGGGCGGTCAGGCGGTAACCGGGCAACACGGCCAGCAGCGCCGCCGAAATGGCGGGTATGGCGAGGACCAGCACGGTCGGATCGAAGCCGGACGGGTTCATCGCTTTTCACCGCGGAAACTGTCGAGCGCGCCGACATCGACCGTGTCGAAGCGCTCGCGGATGCGGAACAGGAAGACGCCGATCACGATGAAGGCGATCAGCACCGAAAAGGCGACGGAAATCTCGACAACCAGCGGCATGCCCTTGGCGCCGGTCGCCGCCAGGATCAGCCCGTTCTCCAGCGACATGAAGCCCACCACCTGGCTGACCGCGTTGCGGCGCGTCACCATCATCAGCAGGCCGAGCAGAACGACCGAGAGGGCGAATGCGAGGTCTTCGCGCGCGATGGCGTCGGCGGCCGAGGTCAGGCTGAGCATCAGCGTGATCGACAGCGCCACGAGACCCATGCCCGCCAGCATCGTCGTGCCGACGCCGACGACCTGCTCGACCTCGCGATGGATGCCAAGCTTCTGGATGATGCGGTGGAGCGCCCCCGGGATGACCAGCGCCTTGAATACCAGCGCGATCAGCGCCGTGACGTAGAGATGGGAGGCGTCCTGGATCAGCGCCTGCCAGGCGACCGCCGCCGAAAGCACGACCGCCTGCAGCGCGAACACGTTCAGCAGCGCATAGAGCCGGTCCTGGTAGAGCATCATGAAACTGACCAGCACCAGCCCGCCGGCGAGAAGATGAGCGAGGTCGAAAGCGATATTGCCCATCACAGACTCCGCGACACGAACAGGAGAAGCGTGCCAAGCAGCGCCAGCATCAGCGCCACACCGAGGAAATCGGGCACACGGAACACGCGCATCTTGGCGATCGAGGTCTCGAACACGGCCAGCGCCACGCCGCCCGCACCGAGCTTGGCGAAATAGGCCAGCGCGCCGACGGCATAGGCGCCCAGGCTGTCGCTTTCCGTCGCGATGCCCCAGGGGAAGAAGACGCAGGCGATCAGCGAGATGTAGAGCAGCAGCTTGAGCGCCGCCGCGATCTCGATCATGGCCAGATGCCGGCCGGAATATTCCAGCACCATCGCCTCGTGCACCATGGTCAGTTCCAGATGGGTCGCCGGGTTGTCGACCGGAATGCGCGCGTTCTCGGCGATTGCGACGATGATCAGCGCCACCAGCGCCAGGCCAAGCGAAACCCTGAGCCCCACCTCCGGCGAGGCCATGAAGTGCGAGACCGTCGACAATTGCGTCGACCCGGCGACAAGTGCCACGGAAAACACAGTCAGCAGCATCGCCGGTTCCGCCATGGTGGCGATCATCATCTCGCGGCTCGAGCCGATGCCGCCGAAACTGGTGCCGACATCCATGCCCGCCAGCGCCAGGAAGAACCGTGCGCTGCCCAAGAGCGCGACGATCGCGATCAGGTCCGCTGTCCAGCTGAATTGCAGGCCGGTCGCAAATGTCGGCACCAGAGCGGCAGCGACCCAGGTAGCGGCGAACACCATGTAGGGCACGACGCGGAACAGCCACGAGGCATTCTCCGCCAGCACGACCTCCTTGCGCATCAGCCGCGCGATATCGCGATAGGGTTGGACCAGCGACGCGCCGCGGCGGCGCGTCAGCCGCGCCTTCACCTTGCGCACCAGCCCAACCAGCAGCGGCGCCAGCGCCACGACCAGTGCCATCTGAATACCCTGCACGATGAGGTTGACGATCAGTTCCATAGCGCCAGCACCAGGAGAAGCGAGACCAGCGAGAACAGCACGAGACTCAGATAGCGGCGGATCGTCAGGAACTGCAGATGGTTCATCCGTGTCGCGATCACGTTGACCGTGCTTGCGATCCGCAGATAGATCTCTTCCCAGATGAGATCGCGCGTATGCACCGTGTGGCGCGCGGGCGACGGGTCGCCCGGCGGCGGCATCTTTACCTCCTCGTGCGCGCGCATCAGGATCGTGCCCAGCACCCGGCGCACCGGCTGGGCGAAACTCCCCGCGCCGTACTGGGTGGCCGGATCGGCATTGGGAAATCCGCAATCCCAGGCCGGTGCACGGCGCAGCCGGCGCGAGGCGAGACGATGGACCATCCATGCCGCCGCCGATGCCGACACGGCGATGAACACCATCACCAGCAGGCCATTGTAGGTGCTGCGCGACTCGGTGATCGGAACCAGCGTCAGCCACGGTTGTTCGGCCTGCAGCGGCAGCTGCGAGCCGAGCATGGCGTGGACCGCCGGCGCCATCGTATCGAGAACCAACCCGGGAAAGATGCCGGCAAGAACGCAGATGGCGGCCAGCAGCGCCATTGCGGTCAGCGAGAAGCGGTCGACCTCTTTCGCCTGCCGCGCCGCCTCGCTGCGCGGACGGCCAAGAAACCCGACCCCGTAGATCCGCACGAAAGCCGCCGCCACCAGGGCTGCGGCGAGCGCCAGCAAGCCGCCGGCCGCCGGGATCAGGATCTGCAGTCCGATCTGCGGCAGTTCCGGACTTTTCAGCACCGACTGGAACACCAGCCATTCCGAGGCGAAACCGTTGAGCGGCGGCAGCGCCGAGATCGCCGTCACGCCGACAAGGACGAGAAAGGAGGTGACCGGCATGCGTCCGATAAGCCCGCCGAGCCCGTCCAGGTCGCGCCGGCCCGTCGCGTTCAGCACCGCGCCGGCGCCCATGAACAGCAGGCTCTTGAACGCCATGTGGTTGAAGATGTGAAACAGCGCGGCCGAAAACGCCAGCGCCGCCGGCGCGGTCAACCCGCTGGCCTTGAAGGCGAGCGCCAGCCCGAGCGCGGCGAAGATCACGCCGATATTCTCGATCGTCGAATAGGCGAGCGCCTTCTTGATGTCGCTTTCCATCATCGCATAGACGATGCCGAGCACGGCCGTGGTCGAACCCAGCAGGATGACGGCGGGACTGGTCCACCATTCGAGCGGACCGAGCAGGTCGAAAACCACCCGGATGAAACCGTAGAGCGCAACCTTGGTCATCACGCCGCTCATCAGCGCCGAGACGTGACTGGGGGCCGCGGGATGGGCCAGCGGCAGCCAGACATGCAGCGGTGCCAGGCCGGCTTTCGAGCCCGCACCGATCAGCATCAGCGCCAGGATGGCGGTCGCGGCCAACGGCGAACGCTTTCCCGCGCGGATCGCCTCGAAGGCGTAACCGCCTTCGCCGCCGGCCAGCAGCCCGAAGGCGAGCAGCAGAGCCATCGTCCCGAACCCCGCCATGACCAGATAGACATAGGCGGCCTTCTGAGCCTCGCTCTCGCGGTGATGGGCCAGCACCAGCGCCCACGACAACAGCGACATCACCTCCCAGGACAACAGGAAGGTGGAGGCGTCGTCGGCCAGCACGACGATGACCATCGCGCCGAGAAACGCCGGGTAGAACGGCAACACACGCCACGGCTCGTGCTCGTGCCGGCCATAGCCGATCGCGTAGACGCCGGTCACCGCACCTCCGAGCCCCACGACGACGAGGAAGAAGGCCGACAGCGCATCGAGACTGAGATGCGACCCGAGCCAGGGCAGGCCGACCGGGAGGACAGCCGTCGTCATTTCGCCGACACCCAGAAGCGCCGATACGCCGACGACCGCCACGATGGCCAGGGGAATGACCGACAGGGCGTAGATCAGGGATGACGCGAATGGGCGGCTGCCGAGCGCGACCGCCGGAACCGCCAGCAACAGCAGGAAAGCCGCGCAGGAGATCGCGACATCAAGCAGCATCGCCACCCTCGCCTGCCGTTGCCGCCGACCCGCCCGCTAACGATCCGGCGGCTGCGCGAAGCCTGACGCCGCGCCCGCCGGGCGTACTGACCGCACCCTCGCCGATCAGCTCGACGCCGGCGCGCTCCAGGGCCTCGACTACCCGCGTGAGGCTCTCCACGACGCCGCGGACATTGCCCTTGCTCGCCTCCATGCGCTGGACGGTTGGAACCGAGACGCCGGCAAGCTCGGCCAGCGTCTTCTGGTCGATGCCGAGAAGCATCCTGGCGGCGCGCATCTGTGCAGCGGTGATCACACGTCAATTCCCGTTTGAGATATCGACATGCATGATAATACCATTGATATTGATATCTCAAGCATCAACATATCGATCCTGGACGCAAAGCGGAATATGCGCTGGCGCCGTCAACCGCCCGCAGGGAAGGCCGCAAATGCCGGGCGACGAGGTTCGTTCAGGCAAGCATCTCGATCCTGGCGCCGTCATGCAGTTCAAGCGCCGCCGCCATCCCGGAACGCGGCATCATGCAGAATCCCGTCGAGAGGCCGTCGGCGATGGCCGCGGTGGGTGCCGAGACCGAGACAAGGTTCCATCGTTCGGCTGTCGCACCCGTGCGCGGGTCGAAGATATGCCCGACCCGCCCCTCGGGATCGAGCACGGTTCCGCGCGGTGCCGAGGTTGCCAGCGCCCGGTCGCGCAGCTGGATGCGCCGGACGACGCGTCCTTGCGGATCGGCAATTCCTGCCTGCCACGGCGATCCGTCGCTGTGGCCGCCTGTGGCCGCGATTTCGCCCATGTCGATCAGGACATCCCGCATGCCTTCCGCGCGCAACAGGGCGGCGATCCGGTCGGTGATGTAGCCCTGGGCAACCCCGTTGAGGGTGATCGCCATGCCAGGTCGCCTGAAAGCGATCTCGTCCGGTCCGAATGCCACATTGTCCCAGCCGACGACGCCGCAGGCTTCCGTCACTTCGCCCCGCGACGGTTTCCGGCCCTGTTGCAAACGTTCCGCATGGAGCCGCCAGACCGGCTGGACCGTCGGGTCGAAAGCGCCGCCGGTCGCCGCCGCAAGCGCGCTGCAGAGGCTGAGCGCTTCCAGAAGTTCTGCCGGCGGCTCGGTGAGCCGGCCCCGCGCGTTGAGCACGCTTATTGCCGAATCCCCGCGGTAAAGGCTGAAGATCGCTTCCAGGCGATCGATCTCGGCCTGCATGCGCGCTGCAATCTCCTGCCCGCGCGCCTGGTCGACGCCGGCGAGCGCCATCGAGGACCTTGCCCCGAGTGCAACGCCGCGCCAGCGGAAGTCGGACGTTGCCGCGAAACCGGCCCCGGGCAGGAGCGTCACCGCTGCTGCAATCTGGAGGAACCGGCGTCGATCTATTTTGACATGCATCCTGGAGCCCTTTCAGCCAATCCGGCCTCAGTCCTTCGTTTGGTGTTGCATGGTGGGGCTGTTTTCCTCATGCGGGATATCGACTCCGCCGAGCACCGCCTCGCTCGGGATGTCGTCCAGCCGCATGAGGCGGCCGCCATGCTTCGCCATGAACGCTTTCGCCGCATCCTCCGTGCCGAACGGCACGACTTCCGGCGCGCCCATGCCGCCCTTGGCGTCCGAACCAACCACGAAAGTGGCCTTGTCCGCCGCGATCCAATTCTCGTCACCGGGGATCTCCCAACTCTCGGCCCGTGCCATGTCACTGACATAGACGACGGTGACATCGGCCACCTTCTCCGGTTCGCGGAGGAAGGCGACGGCATCGCGCACCTGGGCGAACCAGAGCGGCGCGGGCAGGCCCGCGAGGTGGATTTGCGCCTTTGGGCCGGAATGGTCGATCACGTTCATCTGACAGTAGTGGCCAACGGCATCTTCGGTCATCGCAACGGGCCCGGGAGTTTCGGTCAACGCCGATCCGCTGCATCCTGAAAGGGCGAGGGCAAGCAGGGCAATCGCAGCAGGGAACTTCATGGCTCAACCTTTCGAAACGCCACCCAGCCGAGCGCAAGGGCACCAAGCGACCAGGCGGCCAGGGCAGAAAGCGCGAAACTGGAGGAGACGGCTTTCGCCGCGCCGCTGATGCCGGACGCCAGCGCTTGCGCTTCGCCAGCAGGCATGTTGACGATCCTGAATGCGTCCGCGGGATTGGAGACCAGCATCCACGGGAACACCGTCCGGGTGAAGACGCCGCCATTGTCGGCTATGAGCGCGCCCAGCATGGCGAGATCGTAGAGCACGACGAGAACCAGCCAGAGGCCGATTGCCAGACCCGCGGCGACGCCCGGCTGCCGCGCGCGCGCCGACAGGGCGTAACCAAACCCGAGAAACGCCGCACCCAGCAGCACAGATGTCCACCAGAGCTTGACGAGCGCGAGAAGGCTTGCCGGGGAAATACCTCCCGCCGCCCCGCCGATGGCCCACGCCATCACGCCCGCAAGACCGAACCCGATTGCCAGCGCGAAGGCGAGCACACCCAGATGCGCGACGAATTTGCCTGCGACGAGCGAAAGCCGCGACACCGGGTAGGTCAGCAGCAGCGCTAGCGTTCCGCGCTCCGCCTCGCCTGCAATGGCATCGAAAGCGAGCAGGAGCGCGATCAGCGGCGCCAGATAGACAGTCAGCGTCGTCAGGCTGGCAACGGCGACGGCCAACAGGTCCACGCCCAGCGTGCCCGTCGGACCGCTGCCGGCAAATGTCAGCACGGCGGCAAACACCGCCATCAGCCCGACGGCAAGCGCGACCCACAGGTTGCGCAACGCAATCCTCAGCTCCACGCCGGCAATGGCCAACACCGCGCTCATGTCGGATTCCTCCCGCTGTAGTGCCTGTAGAGGTCCTCAAGGCTCGGAGGCGTGATTTCGACGTCCTCGATCATCGTCTCCAGCGCCGCGATGCGCCCGAGATGCCCGAGCTTCTCGCCCTGCAGGCACGAGATCTCCACCGACTGGCCATTGACGCGGATTCCGCCCAGCCGGCCGGCCACTTCTTCCGTGTTCTCCGGCCGCGCGGCGACCCGCAGGCGGATCGGCAGCCGGGCCTGCGATCTCAGTTCCGCCAGCGGTGCATTGGCGACCAGCTTGCCCTTCAGCAGGATGGCGATCCGGTCGGTTCTGGCCTCCAGTTCGGTGAGCGCATGCGAGGAAAGCAACACCGCCGTTCCGCCGTCAGCGAGCTCGTTGACGAGGTTGTAGAATTCGCCGCGCGAGATCGGGTCGAGGCCCGAGGTCGGCTCGTCGAGAACGGCAAGCCGCGGCTGGCCGAGCAACGCCTGGGCCAGGCCGAGACGCTGGCGCATTCCCTTCGAGTAGGTTCCGATCCGCCGGTCGGCCGCATCGGAAAGGTCGACGCGCTCCAGCAGATCATCCGCCTGCTTGCGGCCGGCCCCGCGCAGACGTGCCAGCAATCGCAGTTGTTCGCGTCCCGTCAACGCCCGGTGGAAGGCAACGTTTTCGGGCAGATAGGAGCAGGCGGCGCGGGCAGCGCTGGTTCCCGGCGCCGCGCCGAACACGCTGATCGATCCGCCATCGACATGCGTCAGGCCAAGGATCATCTTCATCAAGGTGGTCTTGCCCGCGCCATTGTGTCCGAGCAGCGCCACTCGCTCGCCCGGCGCCACCGAAAGACTGACGTCGGATATGGCCTCCACCGCGCCGAAACGCCGGATTGCATGTGTGATCTGAAGGCTCATCCGCCGATCTCCCATTGCGGAACCGTGATTTCCGGCGCGTGTGCGAGCGGGCGCTTGTCGATCACGCCGCCGGGTAGAAGTGCGGGAAATGCCCGTTGCGACCAGCGCACCAATTGCACCGCCGGCGAACCGAGCAGCAGCCTGGCCGCCGGCTGGGTCCACAGGATATGGTCCATCACGTCATTGGGGCGGTAGGGTGTGTCGATGATACCGTCGCCGTCCAGATCGAAACCGGCATTGTCAGACCAGTAATTGCCGCTCTCGGGGCTGCTCCACTCGACCCACTTCGTGCCGACATATTTCACCTGGACGCGGTTGCCGATGAAGGCGTTCCCCAGAATCCGGTTGCGCTCGGATCCGGCGGTGAAATGAATGCCGATGCCGCATCCCTCGAAGCTGTTGCCGCGGATCGCGTTCTTGTGGGCGTTGTAGACGAACAGGCAGCGGTCGTCGACGCCGCGCACGACATTGCCGGCGACCTCGCCTTCATTGGCGTAGTTGAGCATGATCCCGTGGTCGCGATCGCCGATCGAGACATTGCCGGTGATGGTCACGTTACGGGAGAACATTACCGCGTAGCCGAGATGGTTGGCGATACTGACATTGCCGGACACCAGGCTGTCATTTGCATACATGTAGTGAACGGCGAACCGGAGATCGCGGAACCGGTTGCCGCTGAACTCGTTGTCGCTCGATGTATTGACGAAAATGCCGTCGCGACCCCAACGGATATCGTTGCCGATCACCTTCGAGCCGGGCGCGTTCCAGACATAGACCCCGTTGCCGCGGCTGTTCATGCGCTGGTCGCGGCGTCCCTCGATCATATTGCCACGCACGACAGCGTCTCGCGCGCCATGGACATCGACGCCATAGAGATTGCCCTCTATGCGGTTGACTTCGACCAGCGCCCTGTCGGCGCCCTTGAGCAGTCGGACACCGCTGTCGATCTCCTCGTGCGAAGAGCCGGAACCGGTGATCTTGAGCCCGCGGATCGTCACGTCCTGCGCGGTGACGACGAAGACGGAGCCATGCCCGCCTCCGTCGACCTCGGCACCCGGCTCGCCCAGGATGGTCAGGGACCGGTCTATCGCGACCGGTCCCCGGTGAAGCCCCGGCGCGAGGCGGAGGATGTCGCCCGCCTCCGCCGCAGCCACGCTTGCGATGAGCGCCCCCGGCTCTGCCGGCACAAGCCGTTCGGCACCCCACGCGGGGACGCTCGAAAGCATCAGCAGCATGGCCAGGCAACGCATCGTCATCTCAGACCGCCTTCGGCTCGACCAGCATGCGGCCGCGCATTTCCATGTGCAATGCGTGGCAGAACCACTGGCAATAGAACCAGTGCACGCCTGGCCGCTCGGCCTTGAAGGTGACCGAGGCGGTCGCCTGCGGCCCGACCTCCATGGCAATGCCGTAGTTCGACAGGCAGAAGCCGTGAGTAAGGTCGTCGATGTCGTCGATGTTCGTGACATAGACCGTCACCTCGTCACCCTGCTTGACGGTGAATTTCTCGAGGGAGAACATCGGCGCCGCGGAATGCATGTAGACCCGCACCTTGTTGCCGTCGCGAATGACGTCGGCCGCGCTTTCCAGGTCGACACCGTCCGCCTCGGCCTGGGCCACGGCATCGGCGAACGTCGAATCATTGCGGTCCCACACCGTCCTGGGATTCACCTTGGAACGGTGGACGATGATGCTGTCATGGGGCTCGGCGAAGGTCGGGCCGTCATGGACGACCTTCATCTCGTCGGACGAGATGTCGATGAGCTGTTCGTTCTCGGGCTTCAGCGGGCCCACGTTCAGGAACCGGTCCTTCGAGAACTTGTTCATCGAGATCAGCCATTTGCCATCGGCTTCGGCGGTCTCGCCCATCGAGGTCGAGTTGTGGCCCGGCTGATAATGCACATCGACTTTTGAAATGATCGGATCCACATCCTCGCCCGCGAACTTGCGGATCGCCTTGTCGATGCTCCACTTCACCACCTGGCTGTCCAGGAACAACGTGGTAAAGGCGTTGCCCTGACCGTCATAGGCGGTGTGAAGCGGCCCCAGGCCCAGTTCCGGCTCCGCCACGATGCAGGACCGCGGGTCCGCGTCCGACTCAAACAGGGCGTCGACCTTGGTCACGTCGATCACCGACACCGTCGGCGACAGCTTGCCGTTGATCACCACGTGCTTCTTGTCGGGCGCGGTGTTCACGCCGTGGGGTGAATTCGGGATCGGCACGTAGCGGGTGTAGTTCTTGTTCACTCCCTTGCGCCCGTCGATCACCGGTACGCCGTTCAGAACCTGAACGTCGCCGGCGGCCACGCCCTTTTCGATCTCGGCGATGTTGAAGATCACGACGTGGTCCATCTCGGACGCCGTCATCTCGGCCAGGTTGGTGCCCATTTCGGAGTTGTACGAGGTCGAGAAGGCATACTTGCCCTGATAGTCGCAGTCGGTGTTGTCCAGGTTGCCCGAGACCATGACCTGCCATGCCACTTTCATCTCGTCGCCGTCGATGGCGGTGAAGATGTTCACGTATTTGTCGGGCTCGTCCAGGATCTTGCCGTCATTGACCAAAGGCGCCTCGTGTTCGCCGTTGGCAAAGACATAGCCGGTGCGCGGAAATTTTTGCGGCCGCATGCCATGGATGTCATGCGCGTTCGGGATCTCGATGATCTTGTCGCATTTCATCACGTCGCAGCGCACCCGAGCCACGCGGGTATTGGCCTTGTCGTTCATGAACAGATAGCGGCCGTCATAGGTGCCGTCCGTGAACGACATGTGCGGGTGGTGCAGGTCGCCATTGTCGTAGGTGACCTTGCCGTGCGCGGCCAGATAGGCCTTGGTCTCGGGCGTCAGGCCTTCGGTCAGCACCTTCAGCGACTCGTTGGTCTGGCCCCAGCCGGTGGCCGAGCAGCGGTTGAACACCGGCACCCGCATCAGCTCTCGCATCGAGGGGATACCCAGAATGCGCAATTCGCCGGTTTGGCCCGACGACCAGAAGCCGTAATATTCGTCCAGTTCGCCGGGAGCCAGGTTCACGCCTTCCGCGGCGCGCGCCTGCGTCGGCTGCAACAGCGCTCCCGCGCCGCCGAGCGCCGCGCCCGTTCCGGCGAGCAGGGCCAGCTTGGCCGGCGCGCTCATCAGTTCGCGGCGGCTCAGGCCGGAAAGTGTCTTCTTGTCGGTCATGGCAGTTCTCCTTTGCTCATGGTTGCTTCTTCAGGACCCTGTCGAGTGCTTCTTCGTTGCGGATATTGCTTTTCATGATCCGCTCCCGGCTCTTCGTCTTCTTGATGACAACCGGGCATTTCGTCTCGCTCTGGTAGAGCACCTGGCAGTGCAGGCAGTAGAGGCATTCGTTTGGCTGGATTTCCCCGGTCGGAGCGATGGCCTGGACGAAGCACTCGTTGGCGCAGGTCTGGCAGGGCCGGCCGCATTCGGGGTATCGCTTGAGCCAGTCGAACATCCGCAGGCGGCCCGGGATGGCCAGCGCCGCGCCCAGCGGGCACAGATAGCGGCAGTAGAACCGCTCGATGAAAAGGCCCGCGCCGAGCAGCGCGGCAGCGAAGGTGACGAACGGCCAGGCACGGTCGAACTTCAGGATGATCGCGGTCTTGAACGGCTCCACTTCGGCGAAGCGTTCAGCCATGGGCAGTGAAACGAGCGACAGCGCGAACAGGCCGAGGAAGATCAGGTATTTGACCGCCCACAGCCTCTCATGCAGCCCCCACGGCAACGTCCACTGCGGGATATGCAGCAGCTTCGCCACGCGGTTGAGCAGTTCCTGCAGGGCACCGAACGGGCAGAGCCACCCGCAGTAGGCGCCGCGCCCCCAGAACAGCAGCGCCGCCGCCACCGAGAACCACAGCAGGAAGGTCAGCGGGTCCATCAGGAACGCATCCCAGTTGAACCCGGTCGCCAGCGAATTGCCGAGCGCCATAAGGTTTACGACCGAGAGCTGCGCGTTGGCGTACCAGCCCAGATACACCAGCGTCATCGACAGGAAACCGATCCGGAACCAGAACACGAAGCGCTCCGATCTGGTGACGAACATCTGGAAGAAGAAGGCGGCCGTCAGCGTGCCGAGCATGGCAAGAAGCGCCACGATCTCCGGCGTCTTGTCCCTCCAGATGCGCTTCCACAGCGCCGCCTTTGCCGCCGCTTCCTTCGCGACGTCGGTCACCGGAGCGGCCGATCGCCCGGGTGCGATCTGGCGGAGGTATTTTTCCGGCGGCCGGTAATCGAGATCGAACGTCAGGAACGACTTCTCGATGGCGCCGATCTGACGCTGGACGAGAAGCTGCAGCCGCCACGGCTGCGTCGGATCGAACCCGGCATCCGCCGGTATCCTGAACAGGTCGACCTCGCTGAAGCTCGGGGCGCCCGCCGCCGCGACGCTGCCCAGGCGCCGATGCTGGCGATCCCTGAACCGAACCGACGCATCGCCCTGGATGAGGTGGATACGGTCGAAAATGCCGCCGCGAACGTAGCCGGACCCCTTGTAGGAATAGCGCCCCCGCCCCATTACCAGGATCGCCTGTTCGCCGGGCTCGAGCCACTTCTCCAGATTGGCGAATTCCTGCGGTCCCAGAAGGTTGAGGCCAATCGCCGGTATGCTGACCAGGGCAGCGCGCATGTCGATGAACGTATCGGCCGGCTGGCCCTTTTCCGGCCGTGCGATTGCCCTTTTGTCGCCGGTCGCCTCGAACGCGGCATTGACCTGCCCGACATCGATATTCAGGCTGCGGATCGAGCCGTCACCGGCAAGCGCGGACCAGTCGCGCGCCTCGCCCGCTTCCTGGACGATTTCAAACGTCGGGCCGGTCGCCCTTGCCTCCGGCGCCAATCCGCCAAGGCCAAGCGAGCGCGAGACAATGATGCCGGCGCGAACGATCGTGTCGTCGATCACCATGACGGTGACCGTCGCTCCGGAGATGATGTCCAGATCGTGCCCGCTGCCGCCTGCGGCCACTTCCGTCTTGAGGTCCAGACCGGCATATCGGCCGATCAGCGCGCGCATTTTCGATTCCGGGATACCGACCAGCACGATCGGTTCGGAATGCTCCGCCAGGACAGCGCCGGTGATGACCGCATCGCCGGACACGGCAGCGACGATGTGGATCGGCTTTCCCGAATAGCCGGTCGTGCCCACGAAGTCGGACGTCAGGAAGACGTAACCAGCCACTTCGGAACCCTTCAGGATGGGAACGACGGGAACGTCGTCGCGAGGCGTGCCGAAACCGGTTGCCCCCTCCATCAGGTCGGCCGGCGACAGGCTTGGCAGGAAGCGCGAGATCTGTCCCGCCTCTGCCGCGATGGCAGCAACGGCCACAAGGGCAAACGCGAGCAGGAGCGCGAGCCGCCCCTTTCGCACCATATCCGTCATAAGCATCGTATCCCTCGAGTGCTGTACGAACATGACTGATGCCACACCGCACAACGCGCGGCTATGACGAAAGTCAATTTCAGGTTGCTTCGCGCGGTGGGCGCCACCACGCATTCGCCGGAAGCGCCGCGCGTCGACATGGACGCGCAAGGCCGCACGGCGGGCTAGTCTTGCGACGCGGGGAGCTATTTGTGCGGGCGCGTTCGCGCCGAAGGAGCGTGGAACGGGGCGCCTCTCTACCCGACTTCCGGACCTATGCGGTGACGGAACCATGTCCTTCGAGCGAAGCTGCAAATCCGTCGGGCGCTTCGGAGACCTCGCCCCGCTTTCCGGGTTTCTTCACGTTGTTCGGCCGGTTTTCGGCATTCGATACCGCGGAATGTCGCACTTGCCGGCGAAATAACGCGGGATCGACGCGCGCTCCGTCAGATTCATCGTCCTGCAACAGAGCCGTTCAGGCCTTGCGGTAGGGGTCCTTCGGGCTGCGGTCGGCCGACAGGCTGTCAAACGTCTTCGCCGTCAGGTTCTCGATGGCGTCGGCCAGGTGGATCCTGTCGATATGGTGATCGCCGCGCGCGACCCGGATCCGGTGCGCCTCGATCATCACCTGGCCGTGCGACACGCCGAAGGGCGGCTCGAAGCGGTAGGAGGCGAGTTCGATCAGCAAGCCCAGCGGATCGTTGAAATAGATCGAATCCATAAAGCCGCGGTCCTTGGGTCCGCTGTGCCTGATGCCGCGTTCGTCCAGCCGTTCCACCGCCTGCCAGAACGTCGCCTGCGACACGGCAAGGGCGAGGTGATGCACGCAGCCGATATCTGTGGGCGTGCGCGCGGGATCGGGTTTGCGCCCTTCGTCGGTGAAGATGGTGATCAGCCGTCCGTCGCCCGGATCGAAATAGAGATGGCTCTCCGATTCCTTGTCCAGGTTCGGCTGCTCGAATACGAAGGGCATGCCGAGCACGCCTTCCCAGAAATCGATCGAAGTCTGCCGGTCCGCGCCGACGAGGGTGATATGGTGGACACCCTGGATCTGCAGTTTCCTCATGGGCTTCCTCCTCTTTTGCCGGCGGCCATCGGCGACTGTCCGGCCGGGGCCGCCCGTCGAATTGCGGTTTGCGGCCGGGTGCGAAGGCATGTCACGCGGCCGGGCGATGGATCGGGCGTGATCCGGCCAGGGCAACAGCCTCGCCAACCGGGAAACGATCGGTGTCGCGGCCCCGCGCCCGCTCGATCAGCACCGGGTGCTGACGTGAAGCCCGTGCAGACGCGCGTAGAGGTCCTTCAGTTCATCGATGCACAAGCCAACGTGCCTAAGGATGCCGAGAGTTTGTTCCGGCGTTAGCGAGAGCCGGGAAAGATCGGCCCAGTCAACGCTGACCGCCTCCCTCAGCTTATTGATGTCGCGCTGTATTTTTTCGGCTTCTGTCATGACCGCCCCAATCCCCAACAACAACAATTCGCAAGCATTATACCAAGCAAGAGCGGATTTTACAGCTTGACCGATCCGCGCAGCGCGCCATGACCGGATGGAAGCCGGAATTCAGGTCAATCCATTTTGCCGGCCATGTTGTCGGTCCGGTCTTCGCTGCCTGAAAATGCGGCGGCAGGTTGATCCCGTGAATTAAGCGCTCTTTAGCGAATAATCCGTATTCCAATCAATAGACAAAACATCAGTTGGAATCGGGTCCTTATGTTCGAGAGGTTCCGGCGACGCGACAAGCCCGCCAAGACTACATCGCTCATCTCTTCATTAACCCGACTGAAGATCGGTCATGTTCTTTTTCGTCCCAGCCTGATTGCCAGCGGGATCGCACTGGCGGTCACCGCGGCGGGTGGCATTTTCGCCGATTATCAGAACCGCATCGTTCATCAGCAAAGCGACCGTGCTGCTGTCGGCAAGCAGCTTGGGCAGGTTCGCGCCAGGCTTGAGAGCAACATCACGAGCAATATTCAGCTTGTGCGCGGTCTTGTCGCCGTCATCGCCACTCATCCAGATATCGACCAGGAGCAGTTCAGCAGCATCGTGTCCGGGCTGCTCGACCGGCACTCCCAATTGCGGAATATCGCGGCAGCTCCCGGCCTCGTCGTCAGGCTGATGCATCCGATCGACGGCAACGAGAGGGCCATCGGTCTGGACTACCGGAAAAATGAAAAGCAACGGGAGGCAGCCTTTCGGGCCGTCAACTCCGGGGAAATGGTGCTGGCCGGACCGGTCGATCTCCTGCAAGGTGGCCGGGGCTTCATCGGGCGGTTTCCGGTTTTTGTGAACCGCGGCGACGGCACGTCGCGGCTCTGGGGAATTGTTTCTGCAGTCATCGACGTCGACCGTCTCTACGCTGACAGTGGGCTTCTTGCAGCCGATCTCCCGATTGATATCGCAATCGCCGGACAGGACGCGACCGGCGATGGCGGTGCGATATTTTTCGGACCGGCCGACATTTTCGACAATGAACCGGTGCTGGCCGAGGTGCCGTTGCCGAGCGGAAGCTGGCAGATTGCGGCCATTCCCCGTGGTGGCTGGTCCGACGCCCCCGCGAATGCCTGGCAGATCCGGTTCATCATACTTTTTGCGGGTCTTCTTGTCGTTGTGCCGATCTCGATCGCTGGCGGACTCTATGACCAGCGCCGCGCTCACATCTGCGAACTGAGGCGGCGTCAAAGTCAGCTGCAGAAACTGTCGCAGCGGCTGAAACTTGCGCTGGATACTTCGAAGATCGGCGTCTGGGAGCTGAACCTGACCACGTCGGAACTGACGTGGGACAGGCGGATGAGGGAGCTGTACGGCATTCCGTACGACGTCGAGCCTACCGAATACGGCTCCTGGTCGGCAAGGCTTCACCCGGATGACCGCGCACGGGCCGAAGCGGAATTCCGCGAGGCGATTTCCTCTGGCGGGACTTACAATTCCGAGTTCCGCGCAGCCCTTCCTGACGGCGGGTTTCGCTGGATCCGGGCCATGGGGGCCGTGCACGACGACATCGGCGGACAGCGGTATATTGTTGGCGTCAACTGGGACGTATCCGACGATATCCTGCTCAAGACGAATCTGCTCGCTGCAAAACAAAATGCGGAACTCAGGAACCGCGAACTCGAGGATGCCCGGGCCCAGATGGAGTACAACTCGCTCCATGACAGTCTCACGGGTCTTCCAAACAGGCGTTTCCTTGACCAGCATCTCTTGTGCGGTCACGTTCACCGCAAACCCACGGCCCTGCTCCACATCGACCTCGACCGTTTCAAGCAGATCAACGACACTCTGGGCCATGCCGCCGGGGACGCGATGCTCGTTCACGCCGCGGCCATCCTCAGGGCCAATACGCGTACCGGTGATTTCGTCGCCCGGATTGGCGGCGACGAGTTCCTGATTGCGACCACGTCGCCGACCAGCGAAGAGCAGACATCCGCCCTGGCTAGCCGCATAATCGAGCAAATGCGCCAGCCCGTCCCTTACGACGGCCACGAGTGCAGGTTCGGCGTGAGCATAGGGATCGCGATGGCCGACACCAGCGCCGATGATTGCGGCCAGCAACTGCTTGTCGACGCCGATATCGCGCTTTACCGGGCCAAGAGCAACGGCCGCAATCGCTTCGAGTTTTTCTCCGCCTCGCTGAAGGCCGAAATCATTCGCAACAAGAGCGTGGCCGACGGCATCCTGAAAGGCCTCGAACGGCAGGAGTTCCTGCCCTATTTTCAACCCCAGTTCGACGCGGAGACCCTCGATATCGTGGGCGTCGAAGCGCTCGCGCGATGGGAACATCCGACCGAAGGCTTGCTGGCGCCCGAGGCGTTTCTCCGGATAGCCGAAGAGCTGAATGTCGATCCGCTGATCGATCATACCATCCTCGAACAGACGTTGTGGCAGTCGGTGCGGTGGAAAGCCGCCGGCATTTCGATCCCGCGCATGTCGGTCAATGTCTCGGCCGGCCGCCTGCACGACACCGACCTCATCAGCTATCTTGAGAGTCTCGCCTTCGAGCCGGGTACGCTCTCGTTCGAACTCCTGGAGTCCATTTTCCTGGACGACAGAAGCGAAGCCATCGCCAGCAATTTCGATCGCCTGAAGTCGCTGGGCATAGATATCGAGATCGATGATTTCGGAACCGGCTACGCCTCCATAGTCAGCCTCATTCACCTCCGCCCCACCCGGTTGAAGATCGACAGGCAGCTCGTCCAGCCCGTTGTCGGCTCGGACAGCCAGCGTCGTTTGATCGCTTCCATCATCGACATCGGCCAGTCTCTTGGCGTCAAGGTTATCGCCGAAGGCGTCGAGACCAGGGAGCATGCTGCCATTCTGCGCGACCTCGGCTGCGACACCCTGCAGGGCTATGCGTTCGCGCCCCCCATGTCCTCGGAAAGGCTGATGGAATTTGTCCGCAGGGAGCAATGGCGCAAAGCGGCGTGAGGGATGGTTTGAAACGATAACCCGGCCCTCTGCCCGCGGTGCCTTCGCCGCCAACCCGAAGGCCGCAATCCAAGCCGTCGTCAACGGGTGAATTGCGCTGATTCGCGCAGCATGCTCCGCCTTGACCGTATAGCGTCGCCATGTATCCTACGGACGCTCGCCAACCGCCGCCATCGGAGGTTTATCGACATGTCGCCTTTCATCGAAGTCCAGAGGGAAACCGACGGGATGACGACGCAGGAGTTGCTGCGTTACCTGCTCAAGGAGCGGTATCCCGGAAAGACCCTGGTTACCGCTTCGCTGCGCGCCAGGAGCATTGTCGTTCTCAGCATGGTCGCCGAAATCGATCCGGCGACGCCGATCGTGTTCTGCAGGCCTGGCCACCTGTTTGAGGAAAGCCGCAAATACCGGGACCTCATTGTCGAACGCCTCGGTCTCACCAGTGTCTCCGAATCGGCCGGCCACGAGACGCAAATAAGGGAATGTGACGAGGACCATTGCGAACGCATGTGGTCGGAAAACAAGACATTGCCCGGGCGAACCTTCGAGGTGGTGCATCTCAACGACGTGCTTGCGCCATACGATTGCTGGATCAGCGCAGTCTACCACATGGCGCGCGGCGAAAACCTGAAGAACAGGGTGGACGTCGACGGCCGCCTGGTACTGGTGGATCCGTTATTGGACTGGACCCAGGAAGACGTGCACAAATACATGGTCGAGCGCAGCTTGCCGTTCCATCAGCGAGCTTACCGGCGCAAGAAGTTCAAGTCCCGCCTCAAGGGCATCGAAAATCTGCAGACAGCCCACTTCTGAAGCCGCGTTTCCACCCGCAAATATCCGATATCCGGTTCCCGCCGCAAGAGCGGCGGGGTATGGGCTTTTGTGCGTTCAAATTGCCGCAGGCGTGCTAAATATCTAAAAACAATGTGAAATTTACAACAGATAGTGCAATTGATATGTATGAAAATGTGATATAGGCTTTGCTCCTAATTCGGAATACTGATCGGTGTCGGTCAGATCGAATCGGTAGCTCAAGGGAGGGGGCGACTTAATGTTGACGAGCAATCCGTTTGCCGATCTTTCGGCGTTCATTTCACCCGGTCTCATGCAGACTTATGTCGTCCTCATGATCATTCTGGTCATCGGCGGCACGCTGCTCGATATGGCGCACAAGAAGAGCGCTGCCTACTTCTTCGAAAACATGCAAAAGACCAAGGCCAACGCCACCCGGCAGGTCGGCGGCGGAGAGAAGATCGGGTTGGCCGCGAAGACGCTGCTTGTCGAAGTCGCGACATCCGCCGAATTCTGCAACCAGAAACGCAGGGCATCTCACCTGCTGACGATGTGGGGATTCATCATCTACCTCGCCTCGACGATTGTGCTGGTTTTCGCCTACCCGACGGCGAAGGCGGCGGGCATCTGGCCGCAGCTGTGGTTCCTCGGCGCCCTCATGGTTTGCGCCGGTGGCTACTGGTTCTGGTTTTTCATTCGCGTCGATGTTAGCGCCGAGGGCCATTCGCCGCTGCGCTTCGTGCGCGCCGACCTGTTCATCGTATCGCTGGTGTCGAGCGTGACCTTCGGTATCGTCTGGGCACTGCTGCAGAACGGCGGCAGCACCTGGTCGTCCGTTTTCCTCGGTCTGTACCTCATCGCCACGACGGTTCTGTTCGGTTCGATACTCTGGTCGAAATTCTCGCACATGTTCTTCAAGCCGGCCGCTGCATTCGAGAAAAGAGTTTCCAAGGCCAATGGCTCGGCCCAGAATTTGCCGACGCTGACCCGTGACGATCCTGAACAACAGAAACGACACTCCATGGAACTGTTGCAGGACGCTCCGATGCACATGGGGCTTGGCATCAAGCGCGAAGCGCCCCGCCACTACTAGAGAGCAGTCCGCAAGTTCTATTCGAAAAGATAAGGAGCCGGTTCATGCCAACCTTCGTCTACATGACAAGATGCGACGGATGCGGACATTGCGTCGACATTTGTCCCTCGGACATCATGCACATCGATCCAACCTATCGCCGCGCCTACAACATCGAGCCCAGCATGTGCTGGGAGTGCTACTCCTGCGTGAAGGCCTGCCCGCAGCATGCGATCGATGTGCGCGGGTATGCCGACTTCGCCCCGCTCGGCCACAGCGTTCGCGTCGACCGCGACGAGGACAAGGGCACGATCGCCTGGAGGATCAAGTTCCGCAACGGTACGGAAAAGAACTTCCTGTCTCCGATCACCACCAAGCCCTGGGGACAGGCGATCCCAAAGCTCGCGGATGTACCCGGACCCAGCCAGGAAATGCGCGACAGCCAGCTGTTGTACAACGAGCCAAAATATATCCGCTTGGATGAGGGCGGCTTGCACACCCTGGAATCCAATGGTCTCAAGATGATGAAAGGCGTGTATTACTGATGGCTTACAAAACGATTGTCGAAGACGGCATCGATATTCTGGTCGTCGGTGCGGGCCTTGGCGGCACCGGTGCCGCATGGGAGGCCAGGTTCTGGGGGCAGGACAAGAAAATCGTCATTGCCGAGAAGGCCAATATCGATCGCTCCGGTGCCGTCGCCCAGGGTCTCTACGCCATCAACTGCTACATGGGCACCCGCTGGGGCGAGAACAACCCGGAAGACCATGTCCGCTACGCCCGCATCGACCTGATGGGGCTGGTGCGCGAAGACCTGCTGTTCGATATGGCCCGCCACGTCGATTCCACGGTGCACCAGTTCGAAGATTGGGGCCTGCCCATCATGAAGAACCCGGAAACGGGGAAATATCTTCGCGAAGGGCGATGGCAGATCATGATTCACGGCGAGTCCTACAAGCCCATCGTGGCCGAGGCCGCCAAGAAATCGGCTGACAAGGTATTCAATCGCATCTGCGTCACCCACCTGCTGATGGACGAAAGCAAGGAGAACCGGGTTGCCGGTGCCGTCGGCTTCAACGTCCGCACGGGCAATTACCACGTTTTCAAGTCCAAGGCCGTGATCTGCGGCGCGGGCGGTGCATCCAACATCTTCAAGCCGCGTTCGGTGGGCGAAGGTTCCGGCCGCACCTGGTATGCGCCCTGGTCGTCCGCGTCTGCCTACGGGCTCATGATCGAAGCCGGCGCCAAGATGACGCAGATGGAAAACCGCATCGTGCTGGCGCGTTTCAAGGACGGCTATGGCCCGGTCGGCGCCTACTTCCTGCATCTGAAGACCTACACCCAGAACGCCTACGGCGAAGAATATGAGTCCAAATGGTTCCCCGAACTGCAGAAGATGGTCGGCAAGGAATATCTGGATCCTGAAGCTTCGCACCTGACCCACAGACCGATCCCGACCTGTTTGCGCAACCATGCATTGATCAGTGAAGTGAATGCCGGCCGTGGCCCCATTCACATGGTGACCATGCGCGCCTTCCAGGATCCTCATCTGGAAGAGGTAGGCTGGGAAAACTTTCTCGGCATGACTGTCGGCCAGGCGGTCTTGTGGGCCGCTACCGATGTGGACCCCAAGAACGAGAACCCGGAACTGACCACATCCGAGCCCTATGTGATGGGCTCCCATGCAACCGGCAGCGGCGCCTGGTGTTCGGGTCCCGAGGATGTGTCTCCGCCGGAGTACTTCTGGGGTTACAACCGCATGACGACGATCGAAGGCCTGTTCGGCGCCGGTGACGCGGTCGGCGGCACGCCGCACGCCTTTTCATCCGGCTCGTTCACCGAAGGCCGTCTCGCCGCAAAGGCCGCCTGCCAATATATCGACGACGGAAAGGCCGAAGGCATTGTCGTTTCCGATGCGCAGATCAATCGTCGCAGGAAGGAAATCTACAAGCCTCTGGAGCATTACAAGATCTACCGCAACGCGATCGTGGCGGGCGATGTCAACCCGCACTACATCAATCCCAAACAGGGCCTGGACCGCCTGCAGAAGCTGATGGACGAGTATTGCGGCGGCGTGACCGTCAATTACATGACCAACGAGAAGCTCCTGCATATCGGATTGAAGAAGCTCAAGATCATGGAGGAGGATCTCGAGAGCTTGGCCGCAAAGGATCTTCACGAGTTGCTACGTGCGTGGGAGCTGAAGCATCGTCATCGCGCTGCGGAGTGTGTCACGCAACACACCCTGTTCCGCAAGGAGACCCGCTGGCCAGGCTACTACTACCGGGGCGACGCCATGAAGGTAGACGACGAAAACTGGCATGTGCTGACAGTTTCGCGTCGCGATCCGGAGACCGGTGAATACACCATGGAGAAGGCGCCTTGTTATCACCTGGTCGGGGCGGAAGAGTAGTAATATCCCCCAGCGGAAGCTCGCGTTGAACTTCCGCTGGGAAAAAGACCAGCATGCCATGTATCGGTCTTTTTTTGATGCGCCCCGTAAAGCTGGTCTATTCCGATCGCAGAGAGCCGCGTGTGAACATTGTAGAAAAAACCGATGAGGAAATACTCGCCACAGCCGATCCGTTGTGGCGAGACCTCGTAAAATATTCAAACGAAGGCAAATACGGAGATTTCGTCAAGAACTTTTCCGGTTCCCTGGCGCTTGCCATGAATCAAGTTGCGGTGGGCCACCAGTTCGCAAACAGCGAACTGGCCAGGAACCTGTCTGAAGAGGCCGACTATCTCGGCATAATCCGCCGGGGCGAGCATGTGACGGTTCTTTACCGGCAGCGCAGTACCAAGAAACAGGGCGAATGGCTTGGAAGACTTGTCCTCGGCTATGAAAATGGAGAGGTCAGGATTTTCGGTGCATCCATCTTCTGAGCAGTTTGTTTGGAGCCGATATGAGTGAAACCATCCAGGACGGTAAATTTGTCGAACTGACCTACAAGGTGACCGACAAGAAATCGGGCAATGTCCTCACCAGGGTCGAATTCCCGTTGGGCTATGTACACGGACACAATGAAATCCTGGCTCCTTCCGTTCACAAGGAACTGGAGGGCAAGTCCGAAGGCGACGTGATCGAAGTGCCGATCGATGGCAATCAGATCTACGGCCCCAGAGACGAGTCGCTGGTTTTTACCGATCACATCGAAAGCGTTCCCGAGGAGTATCGGCAAGTCGGCACCTCCATCCTCATGGAAAACGAAAAGGGCCAGACCCGCAGCTTTCTCGTGACCCGGATGGACGACGAGACTCTGACTGTCGACGGCAACAATCCGCTTTGCGGCAGAGAGGTCGTCTTTGCGCTCGAGGTACTGACTGTGCGCGACGCAACCGATGAGGAAACAAGAACGGGCGGGGCGGTCATAGCAGAGGCGAATATCGATCCGTCACTCATGAGACCCATTTGAGCAGCGATGCCGATCCGCTTTTCCTCAGAGACTAGACGCCGCTTTCCCCAAGCGGCTCTGACCAGGAGCACCAATTCGCGAAATGTTACGAACGGCAACGACAAGAGGTAAATTATGAGCGAGAAAAAACCCGCGACAAAAATTCCTGACGGCCATGCACGCTTTTTGACAACGCGTCAGAAGGAGCCAAACGAAAAGGGCTTTGTCGGATACGAAACCGTCTGGGAATCGTTCCAGAAGGAAGCCGAATACGAGACCCCAAAACGGCCGTAAACGTCAACCGCAGCTCAGGTAAGCCGGGCGGGGCCTGCACCCGTGAAGCGGGAATTCTCACAGAGACGATCGCACGATTCGCGGTCCCCCACGGAAGAACGACCGCTCGAAATGCGACATCTTGCGGATGGTCGCGGCTTTACTTGCGTGAGCGCCTGACCCACCGACCGGAGTAGTCCAAGAAGGTCATCCTGTCGGAGACCGATTGATTTCAGGAAGGACCTGCCATGTCCCAGCTCGTACCGCCGCACGGATCGGATTCGGTCAAGCCGCTGCTTATCCCGGAAATCGAGCGCGCCGAAGAACTCAAGCGGGCGGAGAGGCTCAGGAAGATACCTCTCGATTCGCGCGCTGTCTCGGACGTCTTCATGCTTGCGATGGGCGCCTATACGCCGCTCGACGGCTTCATGGGCTACGACGACTGGCACGGCTCGTGCCGCGACATGAAATTGACGAACGGCGTCTTCTGGCCGATCCCGATCACCCTGCCGGTGACCAGGGACATCGCCGAAAGCATTGGCGCCGAGGAGGAAGTGGCGCTCGCTGACGGCGAGACCGGCGACATTCTTGCGATCATGGAAGTCCGCGAGAAATACGAGATCGACAAGAAGTTCGAGGCCGAGCACGTCTACCGCACGACGGATCCGCAGCATCCCGGCGTAGCCAAGGTATTCGAACAGGGCGACGTCAACCTGGCGGGGCGCGTTATGGTGCTTTCGGAAGGGAGCTACCCGGTCAAGTACAAGGATCTCTACATCCGCCCGGCCCAGGCCCGCGCCCTGTTCCAGGAAAAGGGGTGGTCGCAGGTCGCCGCGTTCCAGACCCGCAATCCCATGCACCGAAGCCACGAATACCTGGCCAAGATCGCCGTCGAGGTGACCGACGGCGTCTTCATCCACCAGGTGCTCGGCAAACTCAAGGCTGGCGATATTCCCGCCGAGGTGCGCACCCGCGCCATCCAGGCGATGATCGACAACTATTTCCGTCCCAGTACAATTATCCAGGCCGGATACCCGATCGAAATGCGCTATGCCGGTCCGCGCGAGGCGCTGCTGCATGCGCTGATCCGCCAGAATTTCGGATGTTCGCACCTTATCGTCGGGCGGGACCATGCCGGCGTTGGCGACTACTACGGCCCGTTCGATGCACACCACATCTTCGACGAATTGTGGGACGGCGCGCTGCAGACCAAGCCGCTCAAGATCGACGTGACTTTCTACTGTCGAAAGTGCTACGGCATGGCAACTGCGCGGACCTGTCCACACGACCACGAGCATCACATTTCGATTTCAGGCACCAGGCAGCGTGAAATGCTGGCCGCCGATGCGGACATACCGCTCGAATTCAGCCGCCCGGAAGTGGTCAAGATCCTCAAGGAATACTATGCAAGCCTGGCGCCGATCGGATAAATCCGTACCTGCCGGCATAGGCGGCCTGGCGCGCATGGCCGCTTTTCGCCTCGGTGCGAATTACGGTCACGCTTCATGATAATAGTACAGATATCAGATACTCACCTGGCGCTCGACGGGCCCGAGGGGGAGCGGCGTCTCAGCGATTTCGCGCGCGTGATCGATGATATCAACGCCCTCGATCCGGCGCCCGACGTGATCGTACATACCGGCGACATCGTGCACCATGGCCGGGCGGATGAATATGCCGAAGCGGCGGCGATCCTCGCCAGGGCACGGGCGCCGGTATACGTAATGGCCGGCAACAAGGACGAACGCGCGAACCTCCTCGGCGCGTTTTCCTCGAGTCAGCACCACCTCGCCACCGGCAGCCCGTTCATCGACTATGCTGTGGAGGATTTTCCGGTGCGGCTGATCATGCTCGATACGCTGAGCGCCGCCTCGAACAAGGGCGACTTCTGCCCCGCCCGGCTCAACCGCTTGACTGCAATGATCGGCGCTGAGCCGGAGAAGCCGATCGCCGTCTTCACCCACCACCCGCCGATCGAGGTGCTGGTTGGTCCCGACCGCTACCATTTTGAAAATCTCGATGCCATGCAGGCATTGCGCGATGCGCTCACGCGCTCCGGCCGCGTGATCCAGGTTTTCAGCGGACATGTGCACCGGCCTTATGCCGGCCGTGTCGGGTCGATCCCGGTAACCGTCGCGACCTGCGTCGCCACCGCACTGCGCCGCGGCGAGTATCCCGATACCATGAAGCCGGTCCCGCTCTACGCCATCCACCGGCATGATCCGGCCACCGGCTTTTCGACCGAGACGCGGATGGCTGGCCCGTGGCCGGGCCGGCGTGAAACGGATTGCCATGGTACGTCTCACGCGCTGGAATGTTCCTGATCCCAGAGCCCTTTCGCCCCGAAAACCGGAATCGGTTTTCGGAAAGCACGATGCGCGGATTCAACGACTTTCATCGTCCTTTGCGCGCCTCAAGGGACTCACGGCGCTTTGGCGGCAGGCATGAATCCGCTTGGTTGGTCCAAGTCATTGATATATCGGGGTGATCAGTCCGCTTCCTGATCCACCGGTTTTGCCACCCCCCTCGAGCCGGCCACGGGAAACCGCCGCCTGTTCCTGTCGAGCTTGTCGCGTGCGGCTGTCACCAGATCGATCTCCAACCGGTCACACAGGAGCAGGAGATACATTAGCACGTCGGCAGCTTCGCCGGATGCTTTGTCTCTGACCTTCGGATCCAGCTGGTCTGCTTCCTTCTGCCACTGGAAAAGTTCCAGGAGTTCGGCTGCTTCGACGCTGACCGAGATGGCAAGATCCTTCGGCGTATGAAACTGTCCCCAGTCCCGTTCGTCGCGGAACCGCCTCAGTTCTTCAATCAGTTGCTTCATGGGCTTGACGTTCACCTGGATCGTTTGCCGGACAAGCCGGCATGGAACACCGACTGCACTTGCCCGGATTCAGTAGAGAGGCTTTTCGCCCTGTGATGGCCATTTGGCCTCGAATGATGCCGGCGATTTGTATCCTGGAGCGGAATGTCGCCGGCTGGGATTGTAGAAGCCGTCGATGTATCGGCCAAGGGCCAATTTGGTGGCGTTGCGTGTCGGGAAGCTGGCCTTGCAGATCAATTCGTTCCCGGTCGTTTTGGACACGGTTGCCACCATCGCATTGTCATGGCAGTCGTCCTGGCACCCATCGAAGGGGCGATGCCGTGCGCCTTCAAGAGCCGCTGATGGTCATGCGGGCAGTATTGGCCGCCGCGATCCGTATTCCGGATCAGGCCGGATGACGGGCTGCGCTGGGCAACGGCACGCCGTCATGCAGCGACGGCCAGGTTCCTCTCCAACCGATTGACGCCTTGATGCCTGCTGCATGGCGCACACGACCGCGCTCCCGCCCGGTTCGGGCCGCTTCATGCGGACTTTGGAAATCTGTGCTTCAGGATCTTCTCGAGGTAATCCATCTGCATCGGCGTCAGGTTGACACCCTGCCCGGCCAGGGATTTCTCCATCGGCCGTTCGAGCATTCTCATGAAATCGGCGTGGGGAACAGGCTTGCCCCAGTAATAACCCTGGCCAAGATCACATCCGTAGTGCCGGACCAGTAGCGCTTCCTCGACGCTCTCGACGCCCTCCGCGACGGACTTCAGCCCGAGTTCGCGGCCCAGCGTCGCCATCGCCTTGAGCACGGCATCATTGCCTTCGCGTTGCGAGACGCCCCGGATAAAGCGCCGGTCGATCTTTATGGTGTCGATCGGGAAGTCCGTCAGGCTGTTGAGCGAGGCATAGCCTGTCCCGAAATCGTCGAGCGCAATCGAGATGCCGCTGGAACGGAAATGAGCAAGGACTTCGCGGAACTCCTGCGAGGAATCGAGCACCGTATTTTCGGTGATCTCGATCTCCAGCATCGCCGGTTCCAGGCCGGCCTGCGAAAGCGCGTTCTCCACATCCTCGCGCAGGGTGTGGCTTCTCTTGGCCTGGTTCGGAAACACGTTGACGGCAACGCTGACAGGCCGTCCCGCCGCCTCGTTCCATTCGGCCGCGCGCCTGCAGGCCTCGGCGATAACCCACCGCCCGATCGGCAATGCCAGTTCGCTGTCCGCGACGATGTCGATGAACTGGGCGGGTTGCATGACGCCCCTGGCTGGATGCGACCAGCGCAACAACGCCTCGGCGCCGACAACGACCCCCGACCGCAGGTTGACCTTCGGCTGGAAGTGGAGCACGAACTGCTCCTCCCGCAACGCGTCCCGCAGCTCGGACAGAAGCGTGAATCGCTGTTCCACACTGTCCCTTAGCTCCGGCGTGTAGGCTGCCGAACTGCCGCGCACCGTCTTCGCCTTGTAAAGAGCGAGGTCGGCGTTGCTGATCAGCTCTTCCGCCGTTTCGCCGTCGGCGGGGGCCTGGACGACGCCGGCGCTGCAGCCGATCGGAATTGAATGGCCGTGCACCGTCAGGGGCCTTTGAAGATGCGCCATCGCGGCCTCCACGAAGGCGAGACCCCGTTCGCGCCCCGCGCAACATTGCATGATCAGGGCGAACTCGTCGCCGCCGATGCGGTAGAGCTGCATTGTCGGCCGCATGACCTCGCGCAGCCGGTCGCAAAAGGCGGCCAGAAGCTGGTCCCCCGCCGAGTGCCCGAGCGTGTCGTTGACGTCCTTGAAACGGTCGATGTCGAAGAGGGAGATGCAGATACCCTTCGAAAACGCGGCCCGTTCCGAAACGGCCTGCTTCAGATCCTCGCCAAACGCCCGCCGGTTCCACGTATTGGTGACGGGATCGAGGCGCGCGGTTCGGTGCATCCCCTCGGTCAGCCTGACATGCTCGGAAGCATCGCGTGCAAAGCAGATCACACGCTCGCCGCTCGAATCGGGTTGCAGGCTGATGTCGAGAGGGATCTCGGTTCCGTCCTTGCGAAGTCCGAAGATTTTCTGAACGGCCCCCATCGGCCGTTTGGACGCCTTTTCCTGGTAACGCTCGCGCTGTCGGGCATGCCCGGCATAGCGGGTGGGAATGAGGACCTCGATGGGCTTGCCGATCAGTTCGCCGTCCGCGTAGCCGAACAATTCCAGGAAGGCGACGCTGGCCGCCTGGATCCGTCCTTCCCGGTCGCAAACGACCACGCCATCGGGTACGTCATCCATGTTCAGGAACTGGTTCATGTCCAGGATATAGCCGGTCATTTTTCTGAAACTCCGTCCCAAATTCCAAGCCGGTCGTTAGAACGCCTCCCAATCGTCGGCCTCAGCGGCGGCATTGCCGGCGAATGCCTTGACGACCTTTCGTCCGAGTTCACGCGCCGGCGACGGCCGGGACGCCACAACCTCGTGCGATGCATTGCTGCTGGTTGCCTCGAATTGCCTCCCGGTCCTGAATTCCCGCAACATGGCATTGATCGACTCGACCTCCCGGCCCAGCGAATAGCTGCTGGCCGTCAGTTCCTCCGACATTGCCGCGTTCTGCTGCGTCCCCTGGTCGATGGACCCGATCGACGTGTTGATTTCCTCAAGCCCGCCGGACTGCTCGCGGGCGGACTCGATGATCGACACCACATTGGTGCTGATCTCGCGGACCGCGGCGACGATCGTCTCGAGTGCCTTGCCGGTCTCGCTGACCTGGGCGACTCCCGATTTCACCTCGTTGGACGAGGTGGTGATGAGTTGCTTGATCTCCTTGGCCGCGTTGGCCGAGCGCTGGGCAAGTTCGCGCACTTCCTGGGCAACCACTGCGAAGCCCTTGCCGGCATCGCCCGCCCGAGCGGCTTCCACGCCGGCATTGAGCGCCAGCAGGTTTGTCTGGAATGCGATATCGTCGATCACGCCGATAATCCGCGAGATGTCCTCGGAGGACTTGGCGATACGTCCCATGGCGTCGACCGCGTTACGCACGACTTCTCCGGAATGCTCGGCGTCCTTCCTGGTCTTCTCGACCAGTTGCCCGGTTTCCTCGGCCCGCCCCGTCGACGATCGAACGGCTGAAGTGATCTGCTCGACCGCCGCCGCAGTTTCCTCCACGGCAGCCGCCTGTTGCTCGGCACGCTTGGAAAGGTCGTCGGCCGCAGACCGGATCTCGCTCGATCCGGAATCGATCTGCCGCGCCGCGCCGCCGATGTCGTTGATCGTACCGGCCAGTTCGGCAAGGGCATTGTTGAAGTCGTCGGCCAGCGCCGTATAGGCCTCCGGCAGGTCATCCTCGATGCGGTAGGTCAGGTCCTTGTCGGCCATGCGGGCCATCGCCTGGCCGAATGCGCCGACGACCATCTGGCGTTCCGCGGCGATCGCCTCCTGCTGCGCCTTCTTCTTGGCCTCTTCCGCCTCGTCGATAAAGACCGAGATCGAGAGGTCCATGTCGAGCATGACGGCCTTGAAGAAGCTCACCAGAAGCGCGGCGGTTTCTCCCGAGGACGCGTGCTTCCTGCCGAGCAGGCCGCCTTTCGGCCAATGCTCCTCCAGGATCGCCTGGACGAGTTGCTCGACGAGGAGCGCATATCCGCCGATATACCACCGCGGCTGCAATCCTATCCGCGCATGAACGGATCCGATTGTCCTGACGCGATTCACGTAATCGTGATCGAAGCGGCCGGTCACGATCGCGCCCCAGTGGCCAATCTGCGCACTCTTGGCGCGGTTCATGTGTTCGTCGGAGGAGAAGAAGCTCCTCGTCTCCGGCGTGTTGCGGACCCTGTCGTAAAACCGGTCCAGCCCCTTCGGCAGCTCGCGCTCGATGATAGGCCGCAGGCGCTGGAGATCTCCCGTGCTCCGCTGATCGATCCCAAGGAATGCAAGACGTCCGCGAATATCCTGGTCAGGCCGTTCGGCCATGTTGGTGTGCGTATTCATCTGTCCCATCCGTTTTTAAGTGAATTGCACCTGCAAACTCGCGAGGCGAAGTTGTTTTCGTGACCGCTCTTGTTGACGGGTTCCAGCCATCGGCATTCAAAGGCCGATGAACGAAAACGGGATTCTCTTGTATCGACCCGGCTTCATGCGGGATTGGCTGTTGTGCGAAAACGATTCCTGGGGTAGCAGCGGTCAGGTGACACGCGACGTCAGGGCGCGAACGGCGCTCAGGCACAGGGTGGCCCGCCGGTACGAAGCCGGTTGGACAGCGTGACGAAAGTTTCGCCATGCGGGGGTCTGCCCAGTAGTTGTTCTTCGTTCTCAATGTCATACCTCGTTGGATACGGGCGACCGTCATGGCCAAAGTTCATATGGCCGTCGGTTCATATGCCTGCTATCGTTGGTTGACCTATCAGATTTCCCTCTACCAGAACGTACGTAGGAACGGTGTCGAATATTCTTGTGAACGTTAGCGTGCATTAACGGGGTTAATTGGAGGTAAATACTGGTTACTATAACTGGTTTGGCGGCATGAATATTAAAACATTAGACAACTATAAAATACAAAACGAGGTCTTGCGCGCGCTCCGCCCGGAAGCACAGGAGTTCATCCAGGCAAGAGTTTTGACCCGGCCGATCCATGCCGGCGACGTGATCTTTGAGGATGGTGTACCGTTCACTCACGCGGTCTTTCCGCATGAGGGTGTCCTGTCGCTGATGGCGCAGGAGGAGCATGGCCGGACGGTCGAGAAGGCCTCGATCGGTCGGGAAGGTTTCCTGGGTTTCGCCTTCTTGTTGGGAGGCGGCAGCGCGATAAGCCGGTCCATCGTCCAGGTGCCGGGATATGCATCCTGGCTGGCGATCCGGGACCTCGACGAAGCCCTCGAACAGTACGAGTGCGTCCGGCAGGCCATGCTGCTCTATGCGAAGTCGTTGATCAGCCAGTTGATGGAGTCCGTTGCCTGCAACACCCTGCATTCCGCGGAGCAGCGCGTGACGCGCTGGCTGCTGCACGCCCATGATCGCGTCGACGGCGATGTCGTCATGGTCACGCAGCAGGCGATCGCCAACGCACTGGGAATGCGGCGCGCGACGATTAACGAGGCCTGCTCAAATCTTCAGCAGGCGGGCACCATCAGCTATTCCAGAGGCATCGTGAACTTCATCGACCGCCCGGCGTTGGAGGAGCGCGTTTGCCAGTGCTACGGGCGGATCCGGTTCAGGTTCAAGTGGCAGGAGGTCGGGACCGGGCATTCCGAAGCCGCGACAGACCGGTGAAAGACCGAGTGTGATTCCCAAGGTGATTGTCAGGGCGTGATACGGATCCTGAGCGGTTTCGGAAGCCCTGGAATGAACAAACCCCCGCATCAGGGGGGCCCGCGCCTGTCCTTGCGACCGGGAGCAGAGTGTCCTTCGCTGTCAGCTTGCGCGGAAGGCTGGCGATATCGCCGTCGCCTTCGGCATCCCGGCGCGCACTGTCTGCAATTGCCCCGAGCGCCGGTCTCCCGCCAACTGACCGCGGGTCACCCTGCATTTGCCTCGAGTGCGCGCCCGCCATGTGCTTTCCGTGTCTTCAGGAATGCTGCAACGTCGGAGACGGGTATGGCTTTGCTGTAGAAAAATCCCTGGACGTCGCTATAGCCCATTTCTCGAACCCGTTTGAGCTGTTCCGCTGTCTCCACCCCTTCGGCGGTTGTCGCCATGCCGAGACTGACGCCGAGCCCGGCTGTCGCGCGGATGATCGCCATCGAATTCCGGTCTTCCACAATGCCCCGGATGAACGAAGCATCGATCTTGATCCGGTCGAAAGGAAAGCTGCGAAGATAGTTCAGGCTCGAATAGCCGGTCCCGAAATCGTCCATCGCAACGCGAACGCCGCGAGCGCGGAGCTGGTGCAGGAGCGCAAGCATGGTATCGTGATCGGAAATGAGTACACCTTCGGTGATCTCGATTTCGAGACGTTCGGCGGGCAGCTTCGACACCGCAAGCGCCGAGAGCACGCTTCCGAGAAATGCCGGATTGCGGAACTGGGCGGGAGAGACGTTCACTGCGACCGCGATCCCGTCTGGCCATCCGGCGGCATCCTTGCAGGCCTGCTTGAGAACCCATTCACCGATCGGAATGATCAGCCCGATCTCTTCTGCGATCGGTATGAATTCGGACGGTCCCACGTCTCCCCGTTCAGGATGCTCCCAGCGGATCAGGGCTTCGAAAGCGGTTACCGTGTCGGTTTCGACATGGACGACCGGCTGATAGTGGAGCCGGAATTCGCCGTTGGTAAGGGCGCGCCGCATGTCGAGTTCGAGGAGCCGGCGGTTCTGGACCCAGGCATCCATCTCCGGCTCGAAGAAGCGGAAGGTTCCGCGCCCGTCGTTTTTTGCGCGGTAGAGAGCGATATCCCCCTTTTTCAGCAGTTGCTCGATGTCCTCGCCGTCGGCCGGCGAAGTGGTTATGCCGACGCTGACCCCGATGACGACCTCGCGCTCTTCGATCTCATAGGCCTCGCTGATGCGTTGCAGGATCCGGTGCGCCAGGGTGATCGTGTCTTCGGGACGGGAACACGGCGCCTGGATGATCGCGAACTCGTCTCCTCCCAGGCGTGCGACCGTATCGGTATCGCGGACGATATCGCGCAGGCGGTCGGCGACCATCTTGAGCAGCGTATCGCCGGCGGAATGTCCCAATGTGTCGTTGACGTTCTTGAAGCGATCAAGATCGAGATAGAGGACGCCAATGGTTTCGTCTCGGCGTCGCAGGCGCAATGCGTATTCGCCGCGTTCCGCCAGAAGGACGCGGTTCGGCAGATCGGTCAGGGCATCGTGTTTTGCCATATATTCGATCTGCGCCTCGTTGCGCCGGCGTTCCGTTATGTCTTCATGGACCTCGACCCAGCCGCCGTCTTCCATCAGTTGCAAGGTGATGTTTATCGAGCGGCCGTCGGAAAATTCGTACGCATCAAAACTGCGGTTGTCGTGTTCGGAAAGGCCGGCAAGTTTCCCGAAGATTTTCTTTCGCTCTTCATTGGGAACCGAATGCCCGGCGAATGCTGCTTCCATGATTTCCGAAAGGTACACCCCCGTCTTCAGGAACTTTTCCGGTATCTGATACATCTCGCAATAGCGGTTGTTCGAGATGATCAGGCGCGATTCATTGTCGAACATCGCCAGCCCGATCGGCATATTGCCCACGGCTGCCTGCAAGCGGGTGTGCTCTACCGTGGCAAGTTCGGCCAGGCGCCGGTTTTCGATCTGGCTCTCCCGATATCCCGCATACGCGTTGACAAGCGCGCCGATTTCGTCGTTTCGCTCCCTGTCCTTGATCGCCGCGCCTTCATAGTCGCCCGCGGCGAGCATGTTCATCGCGCGGCTGATACGCTGCAGAGGCATGCTCACACGAACCGTGGTCCATACGACCGCCACCGCCACGAGAGCGGTTCCAAGCAGGATTGCCGCTACGATCAGGCGCCAGGACATCGCAAATGCGCTGTTCGCGCTGGCGGCCGCCTTGTGGCTCTCTGTCCGGGTCACGACGATCAGGTCGTCGAGAATCGCCATGGCGCCATCGAAAGCGCGCTGGGAATATAATGTCTTATCCCCGATGTCGGCCGGCACCGCAACGATTCCCGGTCCGACGTCGGTTTGCGTACTTGCGGTTTCAAAACGCGACCACAAGGATTCAAACGCGGCGAACCGCCCGTGCTCGTCGTCCAGGAGCGCTTCGCGATTGTAAGCGGCCCTTGCGCGATGGAGCGCCCATCTCGTTGCATCGATTGCCGACACGATTGTTTTTTGTTGATCAGCATCGCTCGCAATCCCGTGACGGGTGAGCAGAAGGGATTCGGTTATCGCCAGCCGCTTTATCGACTCGAGTTTTTCGATCTTGGGCGACCATTTTTCGGTCACCGAACCGATGGCGGTGTTCAATGATCGAAGTTCGGTGAGACCGAGTAAACCAATCGCGACCAGGAGTGCCAGCACGACCCCGAACGCGACCGAAAGCTTGGCGCGAATACTCGACACCTGAAACGAAAACATGAATGTCGTCCAATTGCTTCCAGAAATAGATCCTGTTTGTACGGAAGTTCCGTTTAGATTTTGCTAAATTTCCATAGTTGAAAAATACTGATGTAATGAACACGCCGATCGGCAGAACTCTAATTCAGAAAATTGCGGCAGTGACTGTCTCCCGCCAATATCCACCAGTTGGTCCGAATTCTTTCGATCATGGCCCTGAGCCAGGAAAGGCATGCTGCGGATCAGCAGTCAATTCCCTGACCCGTTTGCGCAGAACGTTCTCATGGACATCGAAATCACGTGCCGCTTAAGCGACCGCAGCACCACGTTCCTTGACCGATCTCACCGCCTCAAGCTTGAACTCTCGGTTGAATCTTTTTCTCTACATCCACAAACTCCGGTTTCGTCTTCGACACCTCATCTCGGTGTCCACGAAACCGGCTGCAGGCCATGCTTCTGTTCCCCAGCGCTGGCGAGAGCAGAGCGCCGCCCAGACCCGCTAGCTGCACAGCGCCACGGAGCGTGGCCGCTGATAGGCACTTGATACGCCGGCAAGCCAAACCCCCCGCCAGAACACTCCACACCCAAGCCCTAGCCCCGCCCTAGCGGGCCTGTAGGGGCAACACCGGAGCGCCGAACATCAGCCTTGCAAATCGGGCACGTAGATTTGCTTGAGGGGGATCATGGTGCGGTAGCGAGGTGAGAGCCGCGCGTAGTTTTCCAGCACCAGTTCGACAAACTGCTCGCCGTCTATGAGCCGCAGCTTGGGGCGGTTCCTCTCAAGGTCGACCGACTGACGGCTGAAGGATCCCAGCGCAATAAAGAGGCCATATTCTCCTTCGCCAAGGGTGCCCAGCAATTGGTCGACCTCAGGGCGCGGGGTCTGGTCGGTCTTGCGCTTGCACTGAACCTTCAGGATCGGCGGCTCGAACCCCAGTTCGTCACGGTGTGCGATCACGTCAACGCCACCATCGCCCGAGCGCTGGGTAACGCGGGCGGTGTAGCCCATGCATTCCAACAGGTGAGCGACGAATTCCTCGAACTCATAGCCAGACAGCTTGGCCATGATCTGGCGGATAACGAAATCGCCCGTTGTCATCTCAGCCTGTTTCGAGACGGCAACTGTCGCCGTGTCGTCGTCGGGCGCGTCCTCGGCAAGTCCCGTTTCTGGTGTCGTCACCATGGGCTTGGCCATGCCGATCTTGGCAAGGAACTCGCCCGCGTGCCCTTGGATCAGGAAGACCGAGATGAAGGCCCCGATTTCGTTCAACGCGCTTTGGCTGAAATCGTTACGGGGGGAATGGCCCAACCATTCGACATGACGGCGGTTCGGGTAATCGTGGGGATCGTCGGCTACGTGTTCGAACGCCCCGGTGAAGCGCCCGATGTTGACCATGCGGTCATGCTTTGAGGGGTAGACGACAATGTCGCCCGCCTTCATCTCGTGGGTGAAGCGAAAGAGGATGCCCGCATCGACAGGCCGCGACCCCGACTTCTTGTCCGGGTAGTGCTTGGCCAGCGCAGCCTTGAGTGCCTCCCGGTCGGGATACTGGCGAAGGTCGCCCAAAGCCGCCCAGCCAATGGCGACATAGCCTTTTTCCACCGGACGGGCACCGACGTGCTCGCCCATGTGAATGCCCCAGACGGAAACGGGTTGGATCATGAAACGGCCTCCTGCTACGCGGCCATTAAGACCGGCAGGCGCAGGATGCACAAGCGTTGGGATCGCTAGGCAAATACGAACTGCTTCGCCATCGCAGGACGCAACGGCAGCACGAGTTCGCGTAATCCGGCGGTCTTGCCGTTGGCCGTACCCAGTGAGACAACACGCCCGCCCGGCTGGCCGTGCTCCATTGCCAAGATCGGAGCTGCGCGCCTGACGCCATTTTTTGGAGATTTCAACCCCGTCGGCTAGTGCTCCTATAGTCGTCGAAGGCGGTGACCTGAGCGCCGACCGACCCCAACATCTCCATCGCCTCGCGGATCAGGCCCCGGGGTCTTCGATCTCATCAATCGGGCGGCTTGTCTCCGCGCCAATTGTTCTTCGTACTCGCGCAACTCATCCGCCCTGAATGGCCTGCCGAGAAGGTGTTCCGCGTACTGTCGGGGCGTTATCCTCCTGCTTGAATACGCGGGTTCCTTCAGTTTCGCCAGCCCGTCCATCATGTCCAACTGCTCTCTCGTCAGGTTGTATGCCGCGTTTTTTTGCCGCTTTGCGGCTGCTTGGTTGAAGGTTTCGCTTCTCGCCGCGATACCATGACTTCTCTCTGGTCCCCACTCGGAACACGACAATAGAAACCATATCACGCCCCGCCCCCGCCCGGCGTCTAGCTCGGCGCAAATCCATGACCGACATCGAGCGCTAGCCTTCGTCTAGAAAGCCGCACAGGCGTACGAAAAATTGAAGGAGCGGGCACTCAAGGAAGTGACGAGTTGACGCATCTCGGCAATATTTCGTAAAAAATTGCTTTGTGCGTAAGTTTGTATGCAACAGCGAATGCTAAATATTTATTTCAGCATTTTCAATAGCTTAATATGATTATTGGCGGAGAGGGGGGGATTCGAACCCCCGATAGAGTTGCCCCTATGCCGCATTTCGAGTGCGGTGCTTTCAACCACTCAGCCACCTCTCCGCGTCCGTGGTCGGCGCCGTCAGGCGCGGGCGTCTAGATAGCGGGCATGTTCCGCGCTTACAAGTGAGAAAATCGCCACCCGGTGGCTTTTCGGCAGGCTTCCTTCCGCCTTTCGCTTGACTCGACGCCGGCGCTCAAGTAATCGCACGCACGGCTGGCGGCGCGGTTTTTGAAATTGCGCCGCTTGCCTTGTTTGCATGGTCATCGCCGCGGACATCTTTCCGGAACTTCGTTCCGATTCTCCGCGGCAGTTCCGAACGGGCCTGAAACCCGGCGCCAAAATGCCGGACGGGCTCCAAGACTGACAAAAAGACGGACGGGCGCTCACGCGTTCAGATCCGGACGGACACTGAAAGGTTAGAAAGATGTTCGCAGTCATCAAGACCGGCGGTAAGCAGTATCGCGTCGCCGCCGAAGACGTAATCGAGATCGAGCGCATCGCGGGCGATGCCGGCGAGATCATCACCATTTCCGACGTCCTCATGGTTGGCGAGGGCGACAAGGCCACGATCGGCACGCCGCTGGTCGACGGTGCCTCGGTCGCCGCCGAGATCGTTGAGCAGAACCGCGGCCCGAAGGTCATTTCCTTCAAGAAGCGCCGCCGCCAGAATTCGCGTCGCAAGAAGGGTCATCGCCAGTTGCTCACCACGGTGCGCATCTCGGAGATCCTGACCGGTGGCGCCAAGCCGTCGAAGAAGGCCGCGCCCAAGGCCGAGAAGCAGGCTACCGCCAAGAAGGAAGCCGCGCCCGCGAAGGCCGAGGCTCCGGCCGCCGCCGCGCCGCTCTTCACCGCGCCGGCCGGCGAGCCTGACGACCTGACCAAGATCAAGGGCATCGGCCCGGTCGCCCGCGGCCAGCTCGCCGAGCAGGGCATCACCACCTTCGCCCAGGTCGCCGCGCTGACCGACGCCGACATCGTGCGTATCGACGAGGCGATGCCCTTCAGCGCCGAGCAGATCAGCGACTGGCGCGAGCAGGCAAAGGAACTGGCGAAGTAATCGCCCGAACTTGAATTCGGCGCTGCGAGCGCCCATAAGAGACGGAAAGCGCCCGCGGGCGTAAAGGAGCAGAGAAATGGCACACAAGAAAGCAGGCGGTTCTTCGCGCAACGGTCGCGATTCCATCGGCCGCCGCCTTGGCGTGAAGAAATTCGGCGGCGAGAAGGTCGTTTCCGGAAACATCATCATCCGCCAGCGCGGAACCAAGTGGCATCCGGGAACCAATGTCGGCATGGGCAAGGATCATACGATCTTCGCCGTGACCGAAGGCAATGTCGAATTCCGAACCAAAGCCAATGGCCGTACATACGTCTCCGTCGTACCGATGATGGAGGCCGCGGAGTAGCCGGTTCCGCTGACATACACCGGCCGCCCGTCTCGGGTTCCGGTGTCGCGTAAGGCAAAAGGATCAGGGGAGATGGGCAGCCATCTCCCCTTTTTCATGCGCGCTTGAGGAGGCCGCCATGGCCGACAGGACCGAAACCACCGCACCCAACATCGACGGCAGCATCGACTGCCCCGTCCTGGTGACGGAGCGCCTCGTACTGCGCCCGCCACATGCCGACGACATCGAGGATCTGCTGGCGCTCGCCAACAATCGCCGTATCGCCGAGATGCTGGCGCGCATGCCGCATCCCTATGGCCTTGTCGATGCGCTCGAATTCCTGGCGATGGCAGAGCAGCGCGCGACCGGATGCATCTATGCCGTGACGCTGGCGGAGACCGGCCGCTTCATCGGCTGTGCGGGGCTGGAAGACTGGCGCGGCACAGGCATGGAGATCGGCTACTGGCTGGGCGAACCTTACTGGGATCACGGCTACGCCACCGAGGTCGCGGGCGCCCTGGTCGACCTCGCTTTCCGGGCGACCGGCGTCGATGTGCTCAAGGCGTCCTGCCGCGCCGACAATCGCGCTTCGCGCCGGGTTCTGGAAAAGGCCGGCTTCACGCGAACCGGCGAGGGCGTGTTGCACTCGCGCATCGCGGGGCAATCCCCGTCCCTGCTGTTCGAACTCGACCGCGCGCGCTGGATCGCGCGGCTCCAGGCGGAGGCGGCCGCGTGAACGGATCAGGCAATCTCCACACGGACCGGCCTGTGATCGGAGCCCTGGGCTCGCGTGTCGACGCTGGCGTTGCGGCAATGCGGCGCCAGCGACGCCGAGGCGAAGCAGTAGTCCAGCCGCTTCGCCGGCTCGACGCCGTCGGGGTCGAACCATGTGAGGCTGTCGGCCGCCGCCACACCGTCCGGAATCGAGACGTCGCTCACCAGGCGGGCGTTGAGCGGCCGGCCGTATTCGGCGTCGTCCGGCCCGGTGAGCGCGACATATTCCGCCGACTCCGGCACCAGGTTGAAGTCGCCCATGAGCATGAAATGATTGGCAAGCGGCGGTTCGGGATAGCCGAGCTTCGTGACGCCGCTCACCGCGCCGCCGTCGAGATGGTGCTCCACCGCAAGCCGCATCAAAACGTCGATCTGGGCCAGCCGCTCGGCAGGGCTGACATGATCGAGATGAACGCTATGGAAGCGCACCGGCCCAACCGGCGTGGCAATGACCGTCTCGAGCGCACTGCGCTGCAGATTGAGCTCGCTGGTGCGCTGCGATCGCGGCAGCAACAGGTTGCGCGCCGCCAGGATCGGCGTCTTCGACAGCACCATGTTGCCAAACTCGAAAAAGCGGTTGACCGCCCGGCCATTGTCGAGATGGCTGCCAATGTGCACCTGGAACGGCGCCCCGAAGAGATGGAAATAGTCCGGCAGCAGGTCGGCAAGCTCCGCGACCATGTCCCGACCGCCGTTTTGCGGATGGTTCCGCGTCACTTCCTGCAGCGCGATGACGTCGGCCCCGCGCACCGCCTCGGCGATGCGCTCCGGATCGTAGCGTCCGTCCATGCCGATACCGTACTGGATATTGTAGGTGACGCAGATAAATCCCATTCATCCCTCCTGGCGCCGGATCGCGGCGTCGATCCGCTTCTTTCCGCGGCCAAAATGCTTTACATGAGGCGCGGCGCAGCGGCCATCATCGTCAATTGTTTCTCTCAGAGCATCGTAACACGTTCATGAAATTCCTCGATCAGGCCAAGGCATATATCCGGTCCGGCGACGGCGGCGCGGGAAGCGTCTCGTTCCGACGCGAGAAGTTCATCGAGTTCGGCGGCCCGGACGGCGGCGACGGCGGTCGCGGCGGCGATGTCTGGATCGAGGCGGTCGACGGCCTCAACACGCTGATCGACTACCGCTATCAACAGCATTACAAGGCGAGGACCGGCGGCCACGGCATGGGCCGCCATCGAACCGGCGCCAAGGGCGCCGATGTCGTTCTCAAGGTTCCCGCCGGAACGCAGGTCTTCGAAGAGGACAACGAGACGCTGATCTGCGATCTCACCGAGACCGGCCAGCGCTTCCGCCTGGCCAAGGGCGGCAATGGCGGTTTCGGCAACATGCATTTCAAATCGTCGACCAACCAGGCGCCGCGCCACGCCAATCCCGGCCTTCCCGGCGAGGAGCGCACGATCTGGTTGCGCCTGAAGCTGATCGCCGATGCCGGTCTCGTCGGCCTGCCCAATGCCGGCAAGTCCACCTTCCTGGCGGCTGTCACGCGGGCCCGGCCCAAGATCGCCGATTATCCCTTCACCACGCTGCACCCCGGCCTCGGCGTCGCCCGCGTCGACGCGCGCGAATTCGTGCTCGCCGATATCCCCGGCCTGATCGAAGGCGCGCATGAGGGCGTGGGCATCGGCGACCGTTTCCTTGGCCATGTCGAGCGCACGCGCGTCCTGCTGCACCTTGTGTCGTCGCAGGAGGAAGACGCCGGCGAAGCCTATCGCACGGTCCGCCATGAGCTCGAAGCCTACGGCCACGATCTGGCCGGCAAGCCCGAAATTCTCGCCCTGTCGCAGATCGACATTCTTGACCAGCAGGCGCGCAAGGAGAAGGCAGCGGCCCTGAAAAAGGCTGCGGGGAAAGCTCCGCTGCTGCTGTCGGCGGTCACCGGCGAAGGGGTCGAGGCCGTCCTGCGGGCCCTGATGGAGGTGATCGGAACCGCCCGCGCCGCCGAGGCGCCCGAAAAATCCGATGACCGCTGGCAGAAGTGATCCGATGAGCCGCGTATCCCTGTCTTCCTACAAGCGCATCACCGTCAAGATCGGTTCCGCGCTTCTCGTCGACCGCGCTGCCGGGCTGAAACGCGACTGGTTGGCCTCGCTGGTGGCCGACATCGCCGCCTTGCGAAAATCCGGAACCGAGGTGCTCGTCGTTTCCTCCGGGGCGATCGCGCTTGGCCGCACGATCCTCGGCCTTGGCCGCCGACGGCTGAAGCTGGAGGAGAGCCAGGCCGCTGCTGCGGCGGGCCAGATCGCACTCGCTCACGCCTGGTCCGAAGAGCTCGCGCGCCATTCCATCAAGTCCGGCCAGGTTCTGGTCACGCTCGGCGACACCGAGGAGCGCCGCCGCTACCTCAACGCGCGCGCCACCATCGGCACGCTGCTCAAGCTGGGCGCGGTGCCGGTCATCAACGAGAACGACACGGTCGCCACCTCCGAAATCCGCTACGGCGACAATGACCGGCTCGCCGCCCGCGTTGCCACCATGCTGGGCTCCGACCTGCTGGTGCTGCTGTCCGACGTCGACGGGCTCTATTCGGCCCCGCCGGCCGAGGCCGCCGATGCACGCTTCATTGCCGAAGTGGAGCGCATCACGCCCGAGATCGAGGCGATGGCAGGCGCCGCGGCCTCGGAATTGTCGCGCGGCGGAATGCGCACCAAGCTCGATGCCGGCAAGATCGCGACCAATGCGGGCGCCGCGATGATCATCGCCGCCGGATCGCGCGAGCACCCGCTGGCGGCGATCGACGCCGGCGAGCGCAGGACCCTGTTCAAACCGAGCCCGGCGCCGGTTTCCGGCTACAAGACCTGGATCGCCGGCAATCTTGAACCGGCTGGGCGGCTGGTCATCGATGACGGCGCGCTCAACGCGCTGCGCCAGGGCAAGTCGCTGCTGGCCGCCGGTGTCAGGCGCGTCGAGGGCCGGTTCTCGCGCGGCGACACGGTGGCGGTGGTCGGCGAGGACGGCATCGAGGCCGCCCGCGGCTTGGTTGCCTACGATGCCGCCGATGCCGTAAGGATTGCCGGACTGAAGAGCGGCGATATCGAGAAGGTGCTCGGCTACGAGGCGCGCTCGGCCATGATTCACCGCGACGATCTGGTGATGACGGCCTGTCACGGCCGCACGCACTGAAATCGGGAGACAGAACCATGCTCGACAAGACCAAGGCAGGCGACATCGCCGCGATCATGGCGGACATTGGCGCCAGGGCCCGCGCCGCCGCCGCCCCGCTCGCCATTGCATCCAGCGAACGCAAGAGCGCCGCACTCGCAGCGATGGCCGACGCCATCGTGGCGGCGGAAGCCCCGATCCTCGACGCCAACGCAATCGACATGGCCGATGGCGAAAAGGCGGGCCTTTCGCCGGCCATGCTCGACCGCCTGAAGCTGACGCCCGACCGCATCCACGCCATGGCCGACGGTATCCGCGCCATCGCCGAACTCAAGGACCCTGTCGGCGAGGTCATCGCCGAATGGGACCGGCCCAACGGCCTGCATATCGAGCGCGTACGCACGCCGCTCGGCGTCATCGGCGTCATCTACGAGAGCCGGCCCAATGTCACAGCCGACGCCGGCGCGCTGTGCCTGAAGGCCGGCAACGCGGTGATCCTGCGCGGCGGCTCGGATTCGGTAAACTCCTCGGGCGCCATCCATGCCTGCCTCGTGCATGGGCTGGAAGCGGCGGGCCTGCCCGCCGACGCCATCCAGCGCGTGCCGGTCACCGACCGCGCCGCTGTCGGCGAGATGCTGACCGGCCTTGGCGGCAATATCGACGTCATCATCCCGCGCGGCGGCAAGGGTCTTGTCGGTCGCGTCCAGGCCGAGGCGCGGGTTCCCGTCTTCGCGCATCTGGAAGGCATCTGCCACGTCTATGTCGACAAGTCGGCCGACCTCGCCATGGCCCGCGCCATCGTGTTGAATGCCAAGATGCGCCGCACCGGTATCTGCGGTTCCGCCGAGACGCTGCTGGTCGACCGCGCCTGCGCCGCGACCCATCTCGTGTCCATCCTGAAGGATCTGGCCGAAGCGGGTTGCGAGATCCGCGGCGACGGCGATGTCGTCAAAGCCTTTCCGGCTGCGAAGCCGGCAACGCAAGAGGACTGGTCGACGGAATATCTCGACGCGATCATTTCGGTTGCTCTCGTCGACGGCATTTCGGGCGCTATCGGTCATATCAACCGCTATTCCTCGCACCACACAGAGGCGGTCATCGCCGAGGATGCGTCAGTGGTCGACCGCTTCTTCAACGAGATCGATTCGGCGATCCTGCTGCACAATGCCTCGACCCAGTTCGCCGATGGCGGCGAATTCGGCATGGGCGCGGAGATCGGCATCGCCACGGGCAAGATGCACGCCCGCGGCCCGGTCGGCGTCGAGCAACTGACCTCGTTCAAGTACCGCGTCCGCGGCTCCGGCCAGACGCGGCCCTGATGAACCCAGCCGCCCCCGCCGCTGGCGTGCCGCCGCATTATCTGCACATGCCGCATGCCGGCCGCGGCATGGCGGTCGGCCTGTTTGGCGGTTCGTTCAACCCGCCCCATGCCGGCCATGCCCTCGTCGCCGAGATCGCGCTGCGCCGGTTGCGCCTCGATCAGCTGTGGTGGATCGTCACCCCCGGCAATCCGCTGAAGGACAATTCCGGCCTCGCGCCGCTGGCCGGGCGCCTGGCGGCCAGCGAGGCCGTCAAGCCCGGCCCGCGCGTCAAGGTCACCGCCTTCGAGGCCGCTCACAATGTGCGCTACACCGCCGACATGGTGGCGCTGGTGACGGCACGCAATCCGGGCGTCGACTTCGTATGGATCATGGGCGCCGACAATCTGCGCGACTTCCACCGCTGGCAGCGCTGGCGGGAAATCGCGGCAACCGTTCCGATCGCGGTGATCGACCGGCCGGGCGCGACGCTGTCCTTCCTGTCCTCGAAAATGGCCAAGGCCTTCGGCCACGCCCGCGTCGACGAGGACGACGCACCGCTGCTCGCGCGCATGCGCCCGCCCGCCTGGACCTTCATTCACGGCCCCCGCTCGTCGCTGTCGTCGACCGCATTGCGCAACGCGGCGAAGAAGTCCTGACCGGGCGCACGGTCCGGTTACGCGGCCGAAATGTTCTTTGTCTTGAAATTGAAGGGGAATGCTGCCTATCTATTGTGTGTGCCGGGCGAACCGGTACGAGCCGTTGTTCTTGTTGGAAAGGAAATACGCTGAGAACAGCAACAGAACGGAAGGCCGCCAGCGTGCCTTCTCAGGCAGATGCCAGCCGGGATCCCGGCACGCATCTTGCGCTCCAGATGGTCCTTGCCTCGCTAGAGGATTCGAAGGCCGAAGATATTGTCTCCATTGACATTCAGGGAAAATCGAGCCTGGCCGACTACATGGTTGTCGCCTCGGGCCGGTCGCATCGCCATGTCGCGGCGGTGGCCGATCACCTGTTGCGCGCGCTCAAGGATGCCGGCCTCGGCAATGCGCGCGTGGAAGGTCTTTCGGGCGCTGACTGGGTGTTGATTGATTCGGGTGACATCATCATCCACATCTTCCGCCCCGAAGTCCGCGAATTCTACAACCTCGAAAAAATGTGGCAGGCTCCGGACCTCGGCGAAGGAACCGTCCACTGAAACGCGGCCTCCCCGCGCGGGAGTGACCGGGGACGCGGACATGAAACTGGCGATCCATGCTGTGGGCCGGATGAAGGTCGGCCCCGAGAGCGATCTTGCGCAGCGCTATCTCGACCGCCTGTCGAAGGCGGGCCCCGCCGTGGGGCTGGAATTCGCCGGCGTGACGGAAAACGCCGAAAGCCGGGCGCGGACGCCCGCCCAGCGCAAGCGCGAGGAATCGGTCAGGCTCGAGGCAATGCTCGGCGACGGCGCTGCCCTCGTCCTTCTCGACGAACGCGGCAGCAATATCGGCTCTGGCGATTTCGCGCGGCGCCTGGCCGCAATCCGCGACGGTGGGACGGCACGGGTGGTCTTCGCGCTTGGCGGACCCGATGGCCACGACGAGGCCCTGCGCTCGAAGGCCGCGCTCGTCCTGTCCTTCGGAAAATTGACCTGGCCGCACCAGATTGCCCGCATCATGCTGGCCGAACAGCTTTATCGCGCCGCGACGATCCTGGCCGGGCACCCCTACCACCGCGAATGAGGCGCCGGCGGTCCGGCATGGTTGATGTTTCATTAAAATCCGCGCACTAAGCTCGGGGCATGATACAGCGTGCTATCGCAAGGATTCGCTTCGACATCGCCATGGTCGTCCCTGTGGCCGTGCTGGCGTTGTCCGTGCTTGCGGCAGCGCAACCCGTCGATCCCTCCGAACTGGAAATCCGGCGCGAGGAGGTCAGGCGCCAATACGAGGATATCGCGCGCGAGATAGCCGTTTCGCAGGAACGCCGCGATCGCCTCGCCGGCGAGGTCGCGAGCCTTAAAAAGGATATGTCGACGATCACGGCGGCTCTGATCCAGGCCGCCAAGACCGAAAAGAAACTAGCCGAGGACATCGGCAACATCGAATCGCGCCTTGTCGACCTCAAGACGCAGCAGGACGGCATCCGCGAATCGCTGCAGGGGCGGCGCGCCGTACTGACCGAGGTCCTGGCGGCGCTGCAGCGCATGGGCCTCAATCCGCCGCCGGCCATACTCGTGGCACCCGAGGACGCCCTGTCGTCGGTGCGTAGCGCGATCCTTCTTGGCGCGGTCGTGCCCGAACTGCGCGCCGAGACCGAGATCCTCGTTACCGACCTTGCCGAGTTGCATCGTGTAACGACGTCCATCCTGGCCGAGCGCGACCGGCTGAAGCAGACGGTCGCGGAGCAGGTCACCGAGCGCGAGCGCCTCGACCTTCTCGTGGCCGAAAAGAAGGCGCTGAGGGCGCGCACCGAGAGCGAGATCGAGGCCGAGCGTGTCAAGGTCGAGCAACTGGCCGGGCGCGCCACCAGACTGCAGGACCTGATTACATCACTCGAAAGTGAAATCGACGAGGTGCGGGCGGCAGTCGAGGCAAAGCGCGAGGAGGAAGCCCGGTTCGCCCGCCTGCGCGATACCGAGCAGGTCATTCCCGAGAGCCACCGCCTGGATGCGTCTTTACCCTTCGACGCCTTGAAAAAGCGTCTTGTTCTGCCGGTTTACGGCCAGTTCGTCCGGCGGTTCGGCGAGATGGACGCCAGCGGAATCCACGCCACGGGTGACACCGTTCAAACACAATCCGGCGCTATCGTCACCGCGCCTGCTGACGGGATTGTTCTCTTTGCCGGGCGCTTCCGTTCTTACGGCCAACTCTTGATACTTGATGCCGGCGGCGGGTATCATATTGTATTGGCTGGAATGGGAAATTTATCCGTCGCCCAGGGCCAGAACGTGCTCGCGGGAGAGCCGGTGGGCGCAATGGGAGAAAAGCGGGTCGCGAGCGCAGTCACGTTGGGCGATCCCTCGGAGCAGCCGGAACTCTTCATCGAGTTCCGCAAGGACAAGAAACCTGTCGATCCCGCCCAATGGTGGGTGGATCGGCGATCCGGAAGGACTGGGAATGATTCGTAAGTTGTCGCTGCTGTTTGCAGGCGCTCTGATGGGCGCCACCGCGGTTGGTCTGGTCTATGGGCCGCCGTCTTCCCCGGCCAATGCAGCCGGATCGGAAACCTATCGCCAGCTGGCGATCTTCGGCGATATCTTCGAGCGCGTGCGTGCCCAGTACGTCACGCCGCCGGACGAGAAGGCGCTGGTGGAATCCGCCATCAACGGCATGCTGGTGTCGCTCGATCCGCATTCCTCCTATCTCAATGCGGAAGCCGCCAAGGACATGCGGGTCCAGACCAAGGGCGAATTCGGCGGCCTTGGCATCGAAGTCACGATGGAGAACGACCTGGTCAAGGTGATCACGCCGATCGACGACACCCCGGCGATGCGCGCCGGCGTGCTGGCGGGCGACCTGATTTCCGAGATCGATGGCGAGGAAGTGCGCGGCCTCACCCTCGAGCAGGCGGTCGACCGTATGCGCGGCGCGGTCAATACGCCCATCGAGCTGACCATCCTGCGCGAAGGCGCCGACAGACCGATGAAGATCACCATCGTTCGCGACATCATCAAGGTCAAGGCCGTCAAGTACCGCGTCGAGAAGGATGTCGGCTACCTGAAGATCACGTCTTTCACCGAACAGACCTTCGACGACCTGAGCACCGCGATAAAGGACATCAGGTCCAAGATTCCCGGGGACCAGTTGAAGGGCTACGTGCTCGATCTGAGGCTCAATCCCGGCGGCTTGCTCGATCAGGCGATCAGTGTCAGCGACGCCTTCCTGGAGAATGGCGAGATCGTCTCGACGCGCGGCCGCGAAGAGCGCGATATCCAGCGCTTCTCGGCCAATCCCGGCGACGATACAGGCGGCAAGCCGATCATCGTGCTGATCAATGGCGGCTCGGCAAGTGCCTCCGAGATCGTTGCCGGTGCTTTGCAGGACCGCCGGCGTGCGACTGTTCTCGGCACCCAGTCCTTCGGCAAGGGTTCGGTGCAGACGATCATCCCGCTCCAGGACAGTGCCGCCTTGCGCCTGACCACGGCACTGTACTACACGCCGGCCGGCCGCTCGATCCAGGGCAAGGGCATCACGCCGGATATCAGGGTCGAGGAGCCGCTGCCCGACGAGCTGAAAGGACGTGACCTGACGCGCGGCGAGTCCGATCTGCGCGGCCACATCAAGGGCCAGGAGGAGGACGATAACGGTTCGGGCTCCATCGCCTATGTCCCGCCGGATCCCAAGGACGACGTGCAGTTCAATTACGCCCTGTCGTTGCTGCGCGGCGAAAAGACCGACCCGGCCTTCCCGCCAAACCCGGACAAGGCCGTCCTCAATCAGTAGCGCGTCGGCCGGCCCCGCCCCGCGGGGCCGGACTGATCGTCCCAATTCCGAGCGGTACGCGACCACTGATGAACGACACCGACGGATACCGCGGCAACCGCACGATCGATCGCCCCCTCGGGCAGAATACGATACCCCAGCGCAAGACCCGTATTGCGCTTTCGCGCGGCGTGCTGGCGTCTGCCGCGATGGTTGCACTCGTGGTCGGCGCGTCCGGCTATCTCGCGTTGCGCGACCAGCCGTTCCGCATGGTGACGGTGGAACTGCCTGCAGCGGCAGAACCGCCGGCGGCAACCGGAGATTCCGGCACCAGCACCGCGCCCGAACCCCGCCATCCGGCCGGAAGTCCCGCGATCATCACTGTCGTGCCCGACGACAGCGCCGCTGTCGGCGACACGGCGCCGGCCGTCTCGTCTCCCGGTGTCATCGTCATCCGCGATCCCTCGGCATTGCAGCAGAACCCGCGCACCGCCCACTTGCCGGACCGCGCCCTGATCGAACAATCCGATTTCGGCCCCCTTCCCGTCCGCGGCTCTGACGGGCGGCGGCCGTTCGATGTCTATGCCCGCCCCTGGTCCGGCACCCGCGGCGCGCGCGTCGCCATCGTCATCGGCGGCCTCGGCCTGTCGCAGACGGGAACCCAGGCAGCGATAGCTAAACTGCCCGAGGAGGTCACGCTCGGCTTCGCTCCGCAGGGCAACAGCCTCGGCCGCTGGATGGCTGAGGCCCGCCGCGCCGGCCACGAGGTCGTTCTCCAGGTGCCCTTCGAGCCGTTCGACTACCCCCGCGTCAGTCCCGGCCGCAACACGCTGACGGTCGATGCGTCGCCGGCAGAGAACCTGCGCGACCTGCACGCCTCGATGGGTCGCATGACCAACTATACGGGCATCATGAATTACATGGGCGCGCGCTTTCTCGCCGACAGCGCGGCGATGAAACCGGTGATCGCCGACCTTGCGAAGCGCGGCGTGATGTTTATCGATGACGGTTCTTCCGCCCGCTCGACCGCCGGCGATCTTGCCGCCGCCAACCGCGTCCCGTTCGTCGCCGGCGACCTGATCCTCGATTCCACGCCGGACCGCGGCGATATCCTGAAGAAACTCGATCAACTGGAGGCGACGGCGCGCGCGCGCGGCTTCGCGATCGGTTCGGGCAGTGCGTTCGACGTCACGGTCGATGCCGTCGCGGGCTGGGTCGCGGAAGCCAAGAAGCGCGGCATCGAGATCGTCGCGGTATCCGCCTTGGCGGCCGATCCCGAGAAGTAAAAGAGGCACCGTTGGGCAGGAAAAAACACGTCAAGGCGGCCGAGTTGCCCTACCGGCCTTGCGTCGGCGTCATGGTGCTCGACAACGAAGGACGGGTCTGGGCCGGCCGCCGCATCGCCAAATCCGACAGCGAGATGGCCGCCGCCGCACATCTTTGGCAGATGCCGCAGGGCGGCATCGACAAGGGCGAGGACGCGCTTGCGGCCGCCAGGCGCGAGCTTTGGGAGGAAACCGGCATGCGCTCGGTCTCGCTGATCGAGGAAGCCCCCGGCTGGATCACCTACGACCTGCCGGAGGAACTGGTCGGCATCGCCCTGAAGGGCAAGTATCGCGGCCAGAAGCAGCGCTGGTTCGCCTTCCGTTTCGAGGGCGACGAGAACGAGATCGCCATCGACCCGCCGCCAGGCGGCAACCATGCCGAGTTCGACGCATGGGCCTGGAAGGACATGGCCGAACTGCCCGACCTGATCGTGCCGTTCAAACGCAAGGTCTACGAAGAAGTCGTCGCGGCCTTCGCCCATCTGGCCGGCGCAAAGGCCTGAGACCGGTCCGAATTCCGGGATCCGTACCAACCGACAAAAACGGGCCCGAAGGCCCGTTCGGAATTTTTCCCAAAGACACCCGCGCTCAGGCGGCCAGCGCCGCCTGCAGGGTGGTCAGCTGGTCGAGATATTCCTGCGTACGCTGCCTGCTGTCGTCGTCGTGGGCGTCGGCCAGGTCTTCGCGTGCTTCCTGGATCCGGCGCGCCACGTCGTCGCGGTCGATCTCGTCGACCCTGGTCGCGGCTTCCGCCAGCACTGTGCAGCCATCCGGCGTGACGTCGCAGAATCCGCCGAAGATGACATAGCGCTGGGAAGCACCGCCGGAATTGACGGTCACGACGCCGGGACGGATCGAGGTCATCAGCGGCGTATGCTGGGCGAGAACCGTGAACTCGCCGTCAGTGCCGGGAATGATGGCCGATTCGATCTCTTCGGAAACGAGCAGCCGTTCCGGCGACACCAGTTCGAACTTGAAGGGTTGAGCCATGATGCCTTACCAGGTGTGCCCGGTGCCGGGATGCCGATTGCATCCCGGGTTCCCGGTTCATGAAAATCAGGCCGCTTCGGCCGCCAGCTTCTGCGCCTTCTCCACCGCTTCCTCGATCGAGCCAACCATGTAGAAGGCGGCTTCGGGAAGGTGGTCGTACTCGCCGTTGACCAGGCCCTTGAAGCCCTTGATCGTGTCGGCGAGATCGACCAGCTTGCCCGGCGAACCCGTGAAAACTTCGGCGACGAAGAAGGGCTGCGACAGGAAGCGCTCGATCTTGCGCGCGCGCGCCACCGTCAGCTTGTCCTCTTCGGAAAGCTCGTCCATGCCCAGGATGGCGATGATGTCCTGCAGCGACTTGTAGCGCTGCAGCGTCGACTGCACCCTACGGGCGACTTCGTAATGCTCCTCGCCGACGATCATCGGGTCGAGCATGCGCGAGGTCGAGTCAAGCGGATCGACCGCCGGATAGATGCCCTTCTCCGAGATTGCCCGGTTGAGCACGGTCGTGGCGTCGAGGTGGGCAAACGAGGTCGCGGGCGCCGGGTCGGTCAGGTCGTCGGCCGGCACGTAGATTGCCTGCACCGAGGTGATCGAGCCCTTGGTGGTCGTGGTGATGCGTTCCTGCATGGCGCCCATGTCGGTCGCCAGCGTCGGCTGGTAACCCACGGCCGAGGGAATGCGGCCGAGAAGCGCCGACACTTCCGATCCCGCCTGAGTGAAGCGGAAGATGTTGTCGACGAAGAACAGCACATCCTGGCCCTGGTCGCGGAAATGCTCGGCGACCGTCAGGCCGGAGAGCGCGACGCGGGCACGCGCGCCGGGCGGCTCGTTCATCTGGCCGTAGACCAGCGCGGCCTTGGAGCCCTCGCCGCCGCCGAGCTTGTTCACGCCCGATTCGATCATCTCGTGGTAGAGGTCGTTGCCTTCGCGGGTGCGCTCGCCGACACCGGCAAACACCGAGTAGCCGCCATGCGCCTTCGCGACGTTGTTGATCAGTTCCATGATCAGAACGGTCTTGCCCACGCCGGCACCGCCGAACAGGCCGATCTTGCCGCCCTTGGCGTACGGTGCCAGCAGGTCCACGACCTTGATGCCGGTGACCAGGATCTCGGCCTCGGTGGACTGCTCGACATAGGCCGGCGCTTCCTGATGGATGGCACGCCTGGCCTTGGTCTTGAGCGGACCGGCTTCGTCGACCGGTTCGCCGATGACGTTCATGATGCGGCCGAGCGTCTCGTCGCCGACCGGAACAGAGATCGGCTCGCCGGTGTCGACGACCTGCTGGCCGCGCACGAGGCCTTCGGTGGAGTCCATGGCGATGCAGCGCACGGTGTTCTCGCCGAGATGCTGGGCAACCTCGAGCACCAGCCGGACGCCGTTGTTATCGGTCTCCAGCGCGTTCAGGATCGCCGGCAGTTGATCACCGAACGCCACGTCGACAACGGCGCCGATAACCTGGCGGACGGTGCCGGTTGCGCCGGAACCGAGTTTGACCGGCGCGCCCGTGGCGGCCTTGGCCGGCGCGGCCTTGCGGGCAGCGGGCTTCTTCGCCGCCGGTGCCTTGGCGGCGGCAGGCGTCTTCGCCGCCACGGTGGTCTTGGGGGTCGCTGCTTTTGCCATCGATCCTTACCTTCTTTGAGCCTCTAGAGCGCTTCGGCGCCCGAAATGATTTCGATGAGTTCCTTGGTGATCTGCGCCTGACGCTGGCGGTTGTAGCTCATCGTCAGCTTGTCGATCATTTCGCCCGCATTGCGCGTGGCATTGTCCATCGCCGACATCTTGGCACCCATCTCGCCCGCCACGTTCTCCAGCAGCGCACGGAAGATCTGGACGGATATGTTGCGCGGGATCAGGGTCTTGAGGATTTCGGCTGCGCCCGGTTCGTATTCGTAGGTCGCTTCGCCGGCCGATTTCGCCTCTTCGCCCGGCGCAGCCGGAATGAGCTGCTGGGCGGTCGGGATCTGGCTGATGACCGACTTGAACTCCGAGTAGATCAGCGTCGCAACGTCGAACTGCCCGTCCTCGAACAGGGCGATGACCTTGCGGCCGATGGCATCGGCATTGGCGAAACCGAGCTGCTTGACTTCGCGCAGGTCGACACGGTCAATGATCAGCTTGTCGTATTCGCGGCGAAGCGCGTCATAGCCCTTCTTGCCGACGCAGATGATCTTCACCGTCTTGCCGTCGGCCTGGAGCCTGCGGATGTTCTCGCGGGCGAGCCGGGCGATCTGGGCGTTGAAACCGCCGCACAGACCGCGCTCGGCCGTGCATACGATAAGCAGGTGCGTCTCTTCCCTGCCGGTGCCGTTCATCAGGGCCGGCGTGTCGGCACCCTCGCCGACCACCGAGGCGATATTGGCCAGAACCGCGCCCATGCGCTGCGAATAGGGCCGCGCGGCCTCCGCCGCTTCCTGCGCGCGGCGCAGTTTGGCGGCGGCGACCATCTGCATCGCCTTGGTAATCTTCTGCGTCGCCTTGACCGAGGCAATGCGAACGCGGAGGTCTTTCAAAGAGGCCATGTCGCTTCCCGTCGATCCTTAGGCGAAGGTCTTGGCGTAGCTGTCTATCTGCGCCTTGAGCTTTTCCTCGATTTCGGCCGACAGCGCCTTTTCGGCGCGGATGGCTTCGAGCACGTCCTTGCCCTCGGTGCGCATATGCGCCAGCAGGCCCTGTTCGAACCGGCCGACATCCGATACCGCGAGCTTGTCGAGATAGCCCTTCACACCGGCATAGATGACGGCGACCTGTTCTTCGGTCTTCAGCGGCGAGAACTGCGGCTGCTTGAGCAGCTCGGTCAGGCGCGCACCGCGATTGAGCAGGCGCTGCGTGGCGGCGTCGAGGTCGGAACCGAACTGGGCAAAGGCCGCCATTTCGCGGTACTGCGCCAGTTCGCCCTTGATCGATCCGGCGACCTGCTTCATCGCCTTGATCTGCGCCGAGGAACCGACGCGCGACACCGACAGGCCGACGTTCACCGCCGGGCGGATGCCCTGGTAGAACAGGTCGGTTTCCAGGAAGATCTGGCCGTCGGTGATCGAAATCACGTTGGTCGGGATGTAGGCCGACACGTCGTTGGCCTGCGTCTCGATGACCGGCAGCGCCGTCAGCGAACCCGAACCGTTGTCCTCGTTAAGCTTCGCCGCGCGTTCCAGCAGGCGCGAATGCAGGTAGAAGACGTCGCCCGGATAGGCTTCGCGGCCCGGCGGGCGGCGCAGCAGCAGCGACATCTGGCGATAGGAAACGGCCTGCTTGGACAGATCGTCATAGCCGATCAGCGCGTGCATGCCGTTGTCGCGGAAATATTCGCCGATCGCGCAACCGGCAAACGGCGCCAGGAACTGCATCGGCGCCGGGTCGGACGCGGTCGCCGCGATGATGACGGAATATTCGAGCGCGCCGCGGTCTTCCAGCACCTTCACGAACTGGGCGACGGTGGAGCGCTTCTGGCCGACGGCGACATAGACGCAGAACAGCTTGTCCTTTTCGGGTCCGTTGTCGTGGATCGGCTTCTGGTTGAGGATCGTGTCGAGGATGATCGCGGTCTTGCCGGTCTGGCGGTCGCCGATCACCAGCTCACGCTGGCCGCGGCCCACGGGAATAAGCGCATCGATCGCCTTGAGGCCGGTCGACATCGGCTCGTGCACCGATTTGCGCGGGATGATGCCCGGCGCCTTCACGTCCACGCGGCGGCGTTCCTTGGCCTTGATCGGGCCCTTGCCGTCGATCGGGTTACCGAGCGCGTCGACCACACGGCCGAGCAGTTCCGGTCCCACCGGCACGTCGACGATGGCGCCCGTGCGCTTGACGACATCGCCTTCCTTGATGTCGCGGTCGGCGCCGAAGATGACGATACCGACATTGTCGGCTTCCAGGTTCAGCGCCATGCCGCGGATTCCGCCGGGGAACTCGACCATCTCGCCCGCCTGGACGTTGTCGAGGCCATAGACGCGGGCGATACCGTCGCCAACGGACAGGACCTGGCCGACCTCGGAGACCTCAGCCTCCTTGCCGAAATTCTTGATCTGATCTTTCAGGATTGCGGAAATTTCCGCGGCGCGGATATCCATCAGCCGACCTCTTTCAGTGCAAGCTTCATCGAATTGAGTTTGGTTTTCAGCGACGTGTCGATCTGGCGCGAGCCGATCTTGACGACCAGCCCGCCGAGAATCGACGGATCGACCGTGAGCTTGATCGCCACATCCTTGCCGGCGACCTGCTTCAGCGTCGCGGCGAGTTCCTTTTGCTGGGCAGCGGTAAGATCATGCGCTGCCGTGACTTCGGCGGCAATCTCGCCCCGCGCCTCGGCGGCGATGATACGGAAGGCGCGGATGATCCCCGCAAGCGCGAACAGGCGGCGGTTCCTCGCGACCACGCGCAGGAAATTGCCGACCAGCCCCTTCAGGCCGGCCTTGTCGGCAATCGCCGAAATCGCCCGCAACTGGTCCTCGGCCGAAAAGACCGGGCTCCTGACCAGACGCTGTAAATCCGCCGATCCATCGATCATATTCTCGATGGCATCGAGGTCCTTTTCAACCGCGGGAACCGACCGGGATTCCTGCGCCAGTTCGTGAAGCGAACTGGCATAGCGTTTGGCGACACCGGAGATGAGAGATGAAGTCTGTGCCACGTTCGACCGTTTCTCTTCCTGCGAAAATCAAAGCTTGACTGGCGGGGGCAATAGTCCCCTCGTCAACCATTTGATCTAATTGACTTTTTTGGTTCCGACCATGGGCGCTCCGCCCTGATCCAGCCAAAATTCGTCTGCCGTCTAGCACAGGCTCCAGGGACTCGCAACATGGCGGTTGTCGTGCTTTCGCATCAATTTTGCCGCATCGGTCTGGCCCTGAGACAGCCGGACCGCCAATTCAGGGAATGAATCCGAGCGGATAGGCGCCCGCCAGCACGCCGAGAGCGATTTCGACGGCCAGAAGAATCCAGTTGAACAGCCTGTTCCCCCCGTCCGACAGCATGGAGATGATCCGGCCGAAGGCGGTAATCGTCCATCCCGCCGCCAGCGCCAGATAGATTGAGGGTTGCGCCAGCAGGATCGATACCGCGCCGACGCCGAGATAGAAGCCGGCCATCGTCGCGCGGCCCTGCGCCACCGCCTCGGGACGGCCGGGCACGGGTTGCAGCCGCAGCAGACCCAACGCGAGCCGCGGCATGAAAAGCAGGACCAGGCCGATAAACACCGTCGCTGCCGCGCTTGACCATGCCAGCCATTCACCGGTCGTAAACGGCCACGGAAATGCGAACTCCATCACTCGCCCCCTGATTGATCCTCGTTCGGCCCGCGCCAAGGTCTCCTGCGGCCGCGCAACGCTGTCAAGATTTGGCGCGCAGGTTGGCGGCGTCCGGCGCACAGGTTCCGTCGAACTTCCCCGAGGTCGAAAGGCCGTCGCGCTCGAGCGTGATTTCGCCGCTGTAGCGCGTGACCGCTCGGGTGCGCCCCAGAAGCTTCATCGTCACCGTGAGCGAAACCGGCGCCTCGCCCAGCGTCTCGTAGCGGCGGATCTCGCCGTCGCCGGACGCCTCGCGCGTCAGCAGCGCCAGCTCGCGGACAAGCCCGTCGATGCGCGCATATCCGCGTTCCAGCGTGACCTGGCCGTCATGGAAGCGTTCGATCAGCAGGAGGTAGCGCCAGCTCTCCGGGTCCTCCGGATTCTCGGCCTGTCCCTCGCGCAGGAAGCGGCAATGCGCCTCGCTCCCGATCCAGTGGATATCGCCGAGGCGGGGCGGTTGCGGTGCTTGCGGCGGTGTCGCGATGAGGACGTCGGAGCGGCGCGGCGTCATCGGCACCGGAGCATCCGCCGCGTCGGGTACTTCGCCCGGTATGCTGTCGGCCGCATCATCACCGGCGGCCGCGCCTGCGCCCTCCATTTGCGCTGGTTCGTCTTCCTGCGCATATGCCGCCCGGCCGCCGGCCGCCAGAGCCAGCCCCGCCATGACGACCGCCACAGCGATCGCGATCCGCCTGCCCGACATGGTCCTGGCACCTCCGCTTACCCGACTGGCCCTCGCTCAGGCCTCCAGTGAAACGGCAAGGCGAGGCGGACGCAATGGGCGGAAAACAAAAAACCGTCAGCGGTCCACGAGCACGGAACATTGGGCGTGGCGCACCACGCGCGCCGCCGTCGATCCGAGGAAATAGTCCTGCATTCCCGGATTGTGCGAGGCGACAATGATGAGGTCGGCGCCATGCGCTTCCGCGGCGTGGATGATCTCGGATGCCGGCTTGCCGGAGCGCACCTCCGCGGTGATGTTGCCGCCGGCCGCGGAAGCATAGCCGTCGAGCTCCCGTTTCGCCTGGTCCAGGCGCGCGCCCTCGATGTCGGACGGCATTTCCGCGCGAATGTAGCCGGGAATGCTCTCCATGACCGAAAGGAGGATGATCTTCGCACCGTCGCCACCCAGAAGCCGCGCCCTGGCGATCATCGACCTGCCGCGTTCGGCGTTGGCGATATCGATGGGTACGATGATGGTCTTGTACATGTTGTCCTCCAGTTGCCGGAACAATTCGCGCTGAACATATATCACATCGCGTTCGTGACGATGACATGGATCAAAGCCGCCGCAGCGCGACGGCGTCAGACGAACTTGCGGAAAAGCCGGGTCTTCTCGAAAAGTTCCTCCAGCGACCGCATGCGTTCGCTGGTCGTCGCCCAGGTGCGGTTCTCCACCGCCGCGATCAGCGCCTCGGCGATGAACAGGATGACGACCGAGGAATCCCAAGCCGACGGCGCCTCGATGCGGGCGTGAAACACATGCGTCCCGCTGGCGGCGGCAGGCGATCCCCACTGGTCGGTGAACAGCACGATTTCCACGCCCCTGGCCCGCGCCATGTCGGCGAGCCTGTGGATGTCGTGCTCGTAGCGCCGGATATCGAAAACCACCAGCACGTCGCCCTG
>JAIOIW010000081.1 GCA_019912385.1 Notoacmeibacter sp.
GAACATCCTCGATCATGCCGGCGCGTCGCGGCACAAGCGCCTCGAGGTGCGCCAGCCGATCCTGACCAATGGCGACCTGGAGAAGATCCGCTCCATCGGCCACACCGAGGACCGTTTCGACACCAAGACGCTCGACGTCACTTATTCCGCCCTCGAGGGCGCGGAAGGCATGGAAGGCGCGATCAAGCGGCTATGCGAACGCGCGGATGCTGCGGTTGCCGGCGGCTACAACATCATCATCCTGTCGGACAGGCAGATCGGGCCGGACCGCATCGCCATCCCCGCGCTGCTGGCCACGGCGGCGGTGCACCACCACCTGATCCGCAAGGGGCTCAGGACCTCGGTGGGCCTGGTCGTGGAATCGGGCGAGCCGCGCGAAGTGCATCATTTCTGTTGCCTTGCGGGATACGGCGCCGAAGCGATCAATCCCTATCTTGCCTTCGATACGCTCAACGACATGCATGCGCGCGGCGAGTTCCCGCCGGAGGTCGATGCCAAGGAAGTCGTCGAACGCTACATCAAGTCGATCGGCAAGGGCATCCTCAAGGTCATGTCCAAGATGGGCATTTCGACCTACCAGTCCTATTGCGGAGCGCAGATCTTCGATGCCGTCGGGCTGAGCTCGGAATTCATCGACCGCTTCTTCACGGGAACGGCGACGCGGATCGAGGGTGCCGGCCTTGACGAGATCGCGCAGGAAACCGTGCGCCGTCACACCGATGCATTCTCCGACAATCCGGTGCTCCGCAACGCGCTCGATATCGGCGGCGAGTACATGTTCCGCATGCGCGGGGAAGGGCACGTCTGGACGCCGGACACCGTATCGCGGCTGCAGCACGCCGTGCGCGAGAACTCTTTCGAGACCTACGAGCAGTTCTCGTCGCTGGTCAACAGCGCGACGGCGAAGGCCAAGGCGATCCGCGGGCTGTTCAAGATCCGCACGGCGGAAGAGACCGGGCGCAAGCCGGTGCCGCTCGACGAGGTCGAACCGGCCAAGGAAATCGTGAAGCGGTTTTCCTCCGGCGCGATGTCGTTCGGATCGATCAGCCGCGAGGCGCATACGACGATGGCGCGCGCGATGAACGCGATCGGCGGAAAGTCGAACACCGGCGAGGGCGGCGAGGAATCCGACCGCTTCGAGCCGCTTGCCGACGGATCGATGAACCCGGAGCGTTCGGCGATCAAGCAGGTCGCGTCCGGACGTTTCGGCGTGACGGCGGAGTATCTCGTCAATTCCGACATGATGCAGATCAAGATCGCGCAGGGCGCAAAACCCGGCGAAGGCGGCCAACTGCCCGGCCACAAGGTCGATTCGACCATCGCGCGGGTGCGCCATTCGACGCCTGGCGTCGGGCTGATCTCGCCGCCGCCGCACCATGACATCTATTCGATCGAGGATCTGGCGCAGCTGATCTTCGACCTGAAGAACGTCAATCCGCGCGGCCAGGTCTCGGTGAAGCTCGTCTCCGAGGTCGGCGTCGGCACGGTCGCCGCCGGCGTCGCCAAGGCGCGCGCCGACCACATCACCATTTCCGGCTTCGAGGGCGGTACCGGCGCTTCGCCGCTGACGTCGATCAAGCATGCGGGTTCGCCCTGGGAGATCGGCCTTGCCGAAACCCACCAGACGCTGGTGCTGAACGGGCTTCGCTCGCGCATCGCGCTGCAAGTCGATGGTGGCCTGAGAACGGGGCGCGACATCGTCATCGGCGCATTGCTAGGTGCCGACGAGTTCGGCTTTGCCACCGGCCCGCTGATCGCGGCCGGATGCATCATGATGCGCAAGTGCCATCTCAACACCTGCCCTGTCGGCGTCGCGACGCAGGATCCGGTGCTGCGCAAGCGCTTCAAGGGCACACCCGAGCACATCATCAACTACCTGTTCTTCATCGCGGAAGAGGCGCGCCGGATCCTCGCCGAGATGGGCTACCGGACGTTCAACGAGATCATCGGCCAGACGGACCTGCTCGACCGCGAGGAAGCGATCGACCACTGGAAGTCCAGGGGGCTCGATTTCTCGCGCCTGTTCTACAAGCCCGAAGCGGCGCCCGAACAGATCTACCATACCGAAAACCAGAACCACCCGATCGACGACATCCTCGATCGCAAGTTGATCGAACTGGCAATGCCGGCGCTCGAACGCGGCGAGAAAGTGAACCACACGGTAGAGATCGGCAATACCGACCGCACCGCGGGGGCGATGCTTTCGGGCGAGGTCGCGGCGCGTTACGGTCACAAGGGCCTGCCCGCCGACACGATAACCTTCCGGATCAACGGAACGGCCGGTCAGTCCTTCGGCGCATTCCTGGCGCGCGGCGTGACGTTCGAGTTGTCGGGCGATGCCAACGACTATGTCGGCAAGGGCATTTCAGGCGGCAAGATCATCGTCCGGCCGCCGGAAGACTCGAACATCGTTCCCGAGGAATCGATCATCGTCGGCAACACCGTTCTCTACGGCGCTATCGAGGGCGAGTGCTACTTTCGCGGCGTGGCCGGCGAACGGTTCGCGGTGCGCAATTCCGGTGCCGTGGCCGTCGTCGAGGGCGTCGGCGATCATGGCTGCGAGTACATGACCGGCGGCGTCGTCGTGGTTATCGGCAAGACGGGGCGCAACTTCGCGGCGGGCATGTCGGGCGGCATCGCCTATGTGCTCGACGAGGAGGGCGATTTCACCCAGCGCTGCAACATGGCGATGGTGGACCTGGAGCCGGTTCCGGAGGAAGAGGACCTGATGGAGCAGCTCCATCATTCGGCTGGCGACCTGCAGACCAAGGGACGCATCGATGTGCTCGCAAACATGTCGGGCATGGACGCGGAACGGCTGCATCAGCTGATCTCCAACCACTACCGGTTCACCGGCTCCAAACGGGCCAAGCACATCCTCGACAACTGGGCGGAGATGCTGCCGCTCTTCGTCAAGGTCATGCCCGTCGAGTATCGCCGGGCGCTGAGGGAAATCGAGCTGGCCCAGTCGGCCGTGGCAGCGGAGTAACGCTGCGGCCGGCGCACGGGCGCCAAGGGCAAGCGGCGGGCGCCCGGTTGGCGCCGCTGCAAACCTGAAGGACAGGGATCAATCATGATTGTTTCGACGACCAATACCATAGAGGAACGCCCAATCAGAGCCGACAAGGGTATCGTCACCGGTGAAGCGATCCTCGGGACGAACATCTTCCGCGATCTGATTGCCGACATTCGCGACATCGTCGGCGGCCGGTCCGCGTCCTACGAGAGTGTCCTGCGCGAGGCACGCGAAACCGCGCTCGCCCAATTGCAGGACGAGGCACGGCGGGTCGGCGCCAATGCGGTTATCGGCGTCGACACCGACTATGAAAACATTTCCACCGGTTCGAGCGGTTCCATGCTGATGGTTTTGGCATCCGGCACCGCCGTCTTGGTAGCGTAAGCGGGGAACAGGAATGGGCAAGCCAACCGGATTTTTGGAGATCGACCGTCAGGACCGCAAGTACAGGCCGGCGTCCGACCGCATCCGCAACTACAAGGAATTCGTCATCCCGCTGAGCGAGCAAGCGACGCGCGACCAGGCGGCACGCTGCATGAATTGCGGCATTCCTTATTGTCACACTGGTTGTCCGGTGAACAACCAGATCCCCGACTGGAACGATCTGGTATATCTGGACAAGTGGGAAGAGGCATCGCGCAATCTGCACTCCACCAATAATTTCCCCGAGTTCACCGGGCGGGTGTGCCCGGCGCCGTGCGAGGAATCCTGCACGCTGAACCTGGAAGACGTGCCGGTGACGATCAAGACCATCGAGTGCGCAATCGTCGATCGCGCCTGGCAGAACGGCTGGCTCAAGCCTGAGATCGCTTCCCGCAAGAGCGGCAAGAGGGTCGCGATCGTGGGCGCGGGGCCCGCGGGCATGGCTGCCGCCCAGCAACTCGCTCGTGCCGGACACCATGTCGAGGTATTCGAGAAGAACGCCAAGCCGGGCGGCCTGCTGCGCTACGGAATCCCCGACTTCAAGATGGAAAAGCAGCTGATCGATCGCCGTGTCGAGCAGATGGAAGCTGAAGGCGTGGTCTTTAACACGGGCGTACATATCGGCGTCGACAGGAAGATCGAGGAGTTGACCGGCGCGTTCGACGCCATCCTGCTGGCCGGCGGTTCCGAGAAGCCGCGCGACCTTCCCGTTCCCGGCCGCGAGCTCGATGGCGTCCATTTCGCCATGGAATTCCTGCCGCAGCAGAACCGGCGCGTATCCGGCGAACCGCCAGCCGACAATCGTCCGATCATTGCGGCTGGCAAGCATGTCGTCGTCATCGGCGGCGGCGATACCGGTTCCGACTGCATCGGAACCTCGGTGCGCCAGGGCGCGCTGTCGGTCAAGCAGCTTGAAATCATGCCGGAGCCGCCGGAAAAGCCGAACAAGCTGGTCACGTGGCCCGACTGGCCGGCGAAGCTACGCACGTCATCGAGCCACCAGGAAGGTGCGGAGCGCCTGTTCTCGGTGCTGACGCAGGAGATCACCGGCGAAAACGGCAGGGTCACCCGGATCAAATGCGTCGAGGTGGACGACAGGATGCAGCCGATCCCGGGTTCGGAATTCGAACTGAAGGCGGACCTTGTGCTGCTGGCGATGGGTTTCGTGCATCCGGTTCACGAGGGCATGATCGAGGTGCTCGGCGTCAAGCTGGACGGTCGCGGCAATGTCCAGGCCAATGTGAAGGATTACCGGACCAGCGATCCCAAGGTCTATTCGGCGGGCGACATGCGCCGCGGGCAGTCGCTGGTGGTCTGGGCGATCCGCGAGGGGCGCCAGGCGGCGCGCGCGATCGACGAGGCGCTGATGGGCAGCACGCTGCTGCCGCGCTGAGAAATCCAATCTGCGCGATTTGCCGAAGAAGAAAGCGCCGCAAGGCGCTTTCTTGCATTTGCAATCGACTTGAGATGGATCAATGCGTGCGGGCGGGAGCTGCGCAAGCTTTTCCAGCCGGCGGAATCATCCTACTCTGCGCCGGTGGAGGTGGATCATGATGAAGATTTTTGGTGCCATTTATATTCTGACGGCACCTACGCTTATGGGTGTTTTCATCGTCGCGTTGCTGTCGATGAATATGTCCGAGCCCAACCAGATTATCACAGCCGCTATCGCTGGTGCCATCCTGGCAATTCCGGTGGCGATGATTATCGGCAAGCGGGTTCTGGCGCTTACCAAGGGCGCCTGAACCGGGCTATTGCACGCTCTCCTCAACCGGAGAGGCAGGGGCTGCCTCCGTGTCCGGGCTCGGGGCGGCGGGCGGTAGCTTGCGTTGCAGGAAATCGTCAGCGCGTCCCGGCTTGGGCGGCGGCGCAATGCCTTCGACTGCCAGCCGCTCGCCCGCGAGCGGGGTTTCCGGAAGGTCCTTGCCGGGCACTGCCACGCGGCCGAGAAGTTCGTTGCCTCCGTCGAGTTCGGGATCGACCAGCGATATCGGAACAGTGCGTTCCTGAACGGGCGCGGGGCCGCTGGGGACGAGGTCAGGCGTGAACTCAGGCAGGAAATCCGGGCTGAGCCGGGCGATGTCGGGCGATGCGGCATCACCAAGGATGCGCTTGAGCGGTTTTTCGGCGTAGAAGGCGATCTTGCGGCGGCCCGCTCTCGTCAGATTGATTCCGTCGCTCGCACGCAAGCGGACAGCCTGGCCGTTGATGTCGGGACCGGTTGTCGCGAATGCCCCGTTTTCATCGACGAAACCTTCCCACACATCGACAAATTCACCCCCGACATTCTTAACCTCCTGCTTGTAGAGGTCGTTGAATACCAGCATGTCCGCGCTCATGGACGAGAACCGGAAAGGAAGCGCGCCGATCCAGATCAGGGGGACCTTGCGTTCCGCGATCGCCCTGGCAAGGCGCTCGACCCGGTGCTTGTATTCCCTGGACCAGGAATCGGAGCGCACCGCTGCGCTGGTATCGTCGACGCGGAGCTGCTGGCGGTCGTTTGCGCCGATCATGACGGCAACGGCTGCCGGGTTCAATTCCTCGATCATTGCGCCGATCGATCCGGGCCAGTCGTAGTAATCGTCGCGGACCAAACCGGACGATCCGTTGGAGCGGTCGACGACCACCACGCCGGGCAGCTCGGAAAATGCCGCCTGGAGTCCCTCGGCGACGCCGCCAGCCATGAAGTCGCCGATTACCAGTACCTGCCGTGCGTTTTCGAGCTTTTCGACCTTCGGCTTTGACTCCACGGGCGCTGCCCCGCTCGATTTGCGCCGCGCTGCGTTCTTGCGGGCATCGTCGTTCGAGTTGTCTGACTTGGTGCTGTCCTTTCGCTTGCCGAAAAGCAGTTGAAACAGGCCGCCCGTGCTCCGGGTTTCCTGGGCGAAGGCGCGGTCGTCGATCGCTGGAAAATGTAGAACCAGCATGACGACGGCCAGCGCCATGCAGACCCTGCCGAGGGCCCGTGCGTTCATGTTCTGCTGCGTTCGGCACTGCATCCGAAATATCCACTCTAACGGCGTCTGAGCGCTGAAAGCACTTCCTTGCTGGGATAGCCGTCCTGCGTCAAGCCTACCCGCGCCTGATAGGCCTTGATGGCCGCCTGCGAGCCGCTGCCGATCTTGCCGTCGATCTCGCCGTCATAGAAACCGAGTACCTTGAGATGCTTTTGCAACTCCTCCTTCTCGGCGAAATCGAGCGGCGTGAACGGGCGGTTCCAATCCCGCTCCAATCCGCCGCGGCCGGCGATCTGGTCGGCGAGAAGGCCGACGGCCAGCGCGTATTTGTCGGCATTGTTGTAGCGCTTGAGAACGGCGAAGTTCTTCAACACGAGAAATGCCGGGCCGGCGCGACCATCGGGAACCTTCAGTTCGGCACTGTCCGATGGCCGGGGAAATTTCCGGCCTCCGACGCGATCGACACCAATCGCGTTCCACTTCGACAGGCTCATCCAGCCGCCGGGGAATTTGCGCCCGCCAGGTAGCGTTACCTCGTAGCCCCAGGTCTCGCCGGTGCGCCATCCCGATCGTCGCAACAGATTGGCTGCCGTCGCCAGGGCATCGGGTACCGAATTCCAGATATCGCGGCGCCCGTCGCCATCCATGTCGACCGCGAAGGCCTGGTAGCTTGTCGGAATGAACTGGGTATGCCCCATGGCGCCGGCCCAGGAACCGGTCAGGTGACCAACGTCGATGTCACCCGTCTGCAGGATCTTGAGCGCCGCGATCAATTGTGATCGTGCGAACTTGGCGCGGCGCTTGTCGGCGTAGGCCAGCGTTGCCAGCGAGCGTGGAACCGAACGCACGATACGTTCGTTGTCGAGGATATCGCCGTAATTCGACTCCACCGACCAGATGGCCAGGAGGATGTGACGGTCGACACCGAACTGGCGTTCGATCCGGTCGAGCCAACTCTTCCACTTGCGCGCCATCTGCCGGCCGGCAGCCACTGCGCCTTCATTGACCTGGTTGTCGAAATATTGCCAGACCGGGGCGTTGAATTCTGGTTGGTTGCGCGCCTTCTCCAGCACTTCGGGATCGGGTGACGTCACGCCGGCGAATGCCCGGTCGTAGGTGTTGGCGGAGATGCCACTGCTGCCGGCGACCGATTTGAACTGGGCGATCCAGCGCTGGAAGCCGGGGTCGGCGAAGGCGGGTGCCTCGACGACGACAACGACAGTAATCAGGGCGAGAGCCAACGCTGCTGCTTTCTTCCTGATGATCGAGCCGACGAATTCGAGCGGCATGAAGTTCTCCCTTTGCCGTTTCATGACCTATCCTTGGCACATCGCGGTTAGGAATCCGTTTACCATGATCCTGGCAACTGGATTGCCGGCGCGGCGGGTGCGAAGATGCGAATCGGCTTCGCATTCAGTAAATCTCAATTTTGCCGTGAAAATGTCGGCGGGAACTATTTTGAGACGGAAACCGACTGAGCGAGAAACATGAAGAAACTCCGCAAGGCAGTATTCCCCGTGGCCGGCCTGGGCACCCGTTTTCTGCCGGCGACGAAAGCGGTTCCCAAGGAAATGATCACGGTGGTCGACCGGCCGGTCATCCAGTATGTGGTCGACGAGGCGCGCAAGGCCGGCATCGAGCACTTCATTTTCATCACAGGCCGCAACAAGGGCGTGATCGAAGACTATTTCGACGTGCAATTCGAGCTTTACGAGACACTGCGCGAACGCGGCAAGCTGGCTGCGCTCGACCACTTGAACGAATTACAGCCCAAACCGGGGCAGACGAGTTTCACCCGCCAGCAGGTACCGCTCGGCCTGGGACATGCGGTCTGGTGCGCGCGCGACCTCGTCGGCGACGAGCCCTTCGCGCTATTGCTTCCCGACATGATCATGCAGGGGGAAACCAACTGCCTTACCGAGATGGTCAAGCTGCACGAGCGCACCGGCGGCAATATCGTGGCGGTGCAGGAATGCGATCCGAAGGAAACCCATCGCTACGGCATCGTCGGCCGCGGAGCCGATGTGGAGCAGGGTTTCGAGATCACCGAGATGGTGGAGAAGCCCGCGCCGGATACCGCGCCATCGAACCTCTATATCAACGGGCGGTACATCCTTCAGCCGGAGATTTTCGATCTCCTTGCCACCCAGGAGCGGGGAACCGGCAACGAGATCCAGCTGACGGACGCCATGTTGCGGCTGCAGGCCCAACAGAATTTCTACGGCTACCACTTCACCGGCCGCACTTTCGATTGCGGCAATCCCGAGGGATTCGTCGAGGCGAACATGGCTTTCGCGATGGCGCGTCCCGGCATGCACGCGCATGTCGAGAAGGTCATGCGTGACCTGCTCGGCGAATCCGCGCCGCAGGAACGCAGAACCGGCGCACGCGGCTGAGCCGACGGCGGCAGTGTTGTCGCGCCGTTCTACCGCTGAAGTTTCAGGCCCAGGAACACGCTGTTTGCGGTGTAGGCGCGGCCGGAAATCGTGCTGGCGAGACGCTCGTGCCGTGCCCGCCCGGTGACGCCGGTGTAGCGACTGAGCCACCAAGTGAACCCCAGTTCGGCGGCGAAGGTCAAATCCCGGTCGGAACTCGCTGCGTAGTCGCGCAGACCGGCCGACACCAGCGCGGTGCCGGTCAGGTTCGTGCGCAGGGCATGTTCGACGCCGAGAGACCCGGAATAGAAGACGGACCCGGAACTACCCGCCGTGGTGGTCTGTTCGACTGTCGTCTGCCCCGCAAGGGTCACCGTCGTTCCCCTTTGCGGCGACCAGACCAGGCTGCCGTCGACACTGGCGCCGGAAATGGCCGCCAGCGTCGGGTCGTCGAAAGCCTCGCGCAGCCAGCCGACAGCAACCTCTCCGGTCAGTTTCTCGCCGAAATCGAGTTCCACGCCGCCCCGCAACGCCAGCCGGTTGGCCGACCTGGCATAGCCGGCAGGATCGATCCTCTGGTCATAGATGCGCCGTCCGATCTCCGCTTCCGCAAAGGGCACGATGGCGGGGGAAATCTCGTAGCCCGCGCGCAGGGTCAACGTCGCCAGGGTGTTGTTCCGGAAACCTTGCGACAGCATGCCGCCGCCGACCAGGGCGGCGTCGGAATAGATGTCGCGCTCGAGGTCGCCGGTCAGGCTGTAGCGCAGCTTGCCGGCCGCCTTGGCGATGGCGAGGCTGGTGGTGATCGTATGACGATAAGGGCGGCTGGCGGTGGCCGGAACCGGCACGGGCGAATCGGCGGCCTCGCGGGCAAGGGCGTAACCGGCGGCCGCATCGATCTGGTGATCGCCGGCGAGATCGAGCCGCAAGGTTCCATCGACATTGATCTCGGGCCGGCCCGGGGCGGAGGGAGAAACCGGGTGTTCCCAGGCGAGACTGGCGTCAAGGGTTGCGGCGTGGCGCAACCAGTCCGACGCGGCCTGCAGCCGCAGCACGGTTTGCGAAAGGACGCCCGGGCCGCCACCGGCGCCCGAGTCGGCGTTGGTCGTCGCGGTGATCCCGGTTTCCAGCGATGGCCTCAAGATGAAGCTTCCGGCACGGATGCCGATGGCCGCATAGGGATCGTCATCGGCTTCGGGCGACTGGCCGTCGACCGTACCGGTGCGGATCGAATCGGGATCGGCGGCGAGATTGCTTTCTTCGTCCTGGTTGGCGAGGCTTGTCGTCCGGCCGGTGGAGATGGCGCCGTCAGCGGGTTCAGAGTCAGTCCGGGTCGAGGTCGTGCGGATTTCGGCTCGCGGATCGTTCTGCGGGTCATCGAAGGTGGTTTCGGAGTCGTCGGAAGCACGGGCGGCGGCACCAAGCGGCAGGCGCGGCGCTTCGGGACGCCGGTTGAGTTCGAGGAGGTCCGTGGCGGTGCTGTCCGCCGGATCGGTTGCCTCGCCATAGAGCGACGGGTCCTGCAGTTCCTCGTCGGCGACCGCGCCTTCGCTTTGCGGGACATAGCTGGATCGCGTGGCCGCTGTAAGGTCCCCGGCCGATTTGTCCAGCAGACGGCGCTTGATGAGGGTGTCGTCGGCCGGCTGCTCACTGGTGGCCGGCCTGAGTCCTTCGACGGTCTGGGCGCGGGCGGCAGGCATTGACAGAATCGTGGCAATGGCGACAGACGCCAGCAACGCCCTGCGGGAACGCGGCGTCGACGCCGTCTTGCTGGTGCGCGTCATTCTCAATTGCTTCATCCGTCGTCACGGCAATCCGGCCGCGGGTACAATTCCTTGCCGAACCGTAAACGGCGATGGTTAACGGACGGTTGCTCGACGGCTGCGGGGCGGGTAATGACGAAAAAATGGACAGGTGACCGGGAAGGCGTTACAGGCTCACTTCATGAACAGCCTCAAAGTCACGCGCGATATCGACACCGGCGCAGCCGTCAGATCAGCGCTTCGCACGCTGGAGACCGAGCATGCCGGGATCGCGGCCCTGCTGGAATCGCTGGGCGACGGCCTGGGCGGGCCGTTTGCCGAAGCCGCGCGCTTGCTGGCCTCGATTCGCGGACGCGCGATCGTGACCGGCGTCGGCAAGAGCGGTCATATCGGAACCAAGATTGCCGCCACGCTTTCGTCGACCGGCACGCCGGCGACATTCGTCCATCCGGCCGAAGCGAATCACGGCGACATGGGAACGATCACCCGCGACGATGCCATCATCGCCATGTCGTGGTCGGGCGAAACAGTGGAACTGAAGGGAATCGTCGCCTATTCGCGACGGTTCTCGATTCCGCTCATCGCGGTGACGTCCAACCCGTCCTCGGCGCTCGGCAAGGCTTCAGACATCGTGCTCGCCCTGCCGCGCGCGGCGGAGGCATGCCCGCACGGGCTTGCGCCGACCACCTCGACGACGATGCAACTCGTGCTTGGCGATGCGCTGGCGATCGCCCTTCTGGAAGCGCGGGGGTTCACGCCCGACCATTTCCGGACCTTCCATCCAGGCGGACAGTTGGGCGCCAACCTGACACGCGTCGGGGACATCATGCATACCGGCGATGCGATCCCGCTCGTCAGCGGTGGTTGCACGGTTCCCGAGGCCGTGCAGGTTCTTGCTGAAAAGCGCTTCGGATGCGTCGGCGTCGTGAACTGCGATGGCGAGCTGGCCGGTATCATTACCGACGGTGACCTGGCGCGCAGCATCACGCGTAACCTCGCCGATCTTCATGTTGAAGACATCATGACCGTTGATCCGAAGGTCGTGGCCGAGGATACATTCGCGGCAACGGCGATGGAGATGCTCGACCGTTACCGGATCAGCGCGTTGCTCGTCACCGACGGGCGCAAGCCAGTCGGCGTGCTGCATTTCCACGACCTGCTGCGGATCGGGGCGGCCTGAGGGCTACGCAGCCTCGACCACGAGCTCGTTATCTTCCACGCGCACTATCCTGACCTGCGTGCCGGCCTCGCTATCCGTGCCGCGCACGCGCCACAACGTATCGCCGATACGCACGCGACCATAACCGTTGACGATCGGCTCGGCGAGGGTCGCCGTGCGACCGACGAGCTGTTCGGAGCGGCGATTGAGCAATGGCAGGTCCGTGTCGCCATCCTTTCCGCCCACCAGACGCTTGCCGATCAGGACCGACAGGCCGGACATGGCGAGGAAGACGAGTACCTGGACCTGCCAGGTCCACAGCGCCGTGCCGGGGCCCCAGATTATCAGGGAGATGATGCCGACAACGAGCGCGGCGAGGCCGATCCAGATCAGGAAAACGCCGGGCGCCAGGATCTCGGCTGCCAGGAGCACGAAGCCTAGGACGATCCAGTTCCAGGGACCGAGTTCGGTAAGAATGCTCAGGATCATGGCGGAAAACCTAGCTTTCGCCCGTGGGTCGGCTGGTCGGCGGCACCCGTCCGGCGCGCCGGGCCGAAGCCTGCCCGTCGGCGTCGCCGAACACCTCTTTCGCAATGGCGCCGATGCCGCCGAGCGAGCCGATCAGCGACGATGCTTCCATCGGCATGAGCACGATCTTGGAGTTGGGGGCGGAACCGATCTTCGCCATCGCCTCGGTGTATCTCTGGGCCACGAAGTAGTTGATCGCCTGCACATCGCCCTGGGCGATGGCCTCGGAAACCATGCGGGTGGCCTTGGCCTCGGCTTCCGCGGCGCGTTCGCGCGCCTCCGCGTCGAGGAACGCGGCTTCCCTGCGACCCTCGGCTTCCAGCACCTGGCTGCGCTTACGCCCCTCCGCCTCGAGAATTTCGGCGCGCTTGTCGCGCTCCGCTTTCATCTGGCGGCCCATCGATTCGACCAGGTCCCTGGGCGGATTTATGTCCTTGATCTCGACGCGGGTCATCTTGATGCCCCAGGGGCTTGCCGCCTCGTCGACGACATGCAGCAGACGGTCATTAATGGCATCGCGGTTCGACAGCAGTTCGTCGAGATCCATGGAGCCCATGACGGTACGGATATTGGTCATGGTCAGGTTGAGAATGGCATTCTGCAACCCCAGCACCTGATAGGCGGCCTGCGGCGCGTTGAGCACCTGGTAGAAGGCCACGCCGTCGACGGCGACCGTCGCGTTGTCGCGGGTGATGACCTCTTGCGTCGGCACGTCGAGCACCTGTTCCATCATGTTCATGCGCGCGCCGATGCGGTCGAAGAACGGCACGATGAGGTTGAGGCCCGGCTCCAGCGTGCGCGTATAGCGGCCGAAGCGCTCGACGGTATGGTTGTAGCCCTGCGGCACCGTCTTGATGCCCGCGAAGAGGACCAGGATGACCAGCAGTGTGAGTACGGCAATTCCGATGTCGAAACCGGTAAACGGCATGAATGCCTCCCTGTTGCTTTGCAATTGGCCGGCCATCCGGCGAAGAATCTCGAGTCCTTTGAAGCCAGATAGGGATTATCGGCAGGTTTTGTAAGAAAGCCAATGGCGCTTGGCCGGCGGTCTCAGGTCCAGCCGGCTAGTTCGCGCCGTACGATCGTCTCGATCACCTTCATTCCATCGTCGCTGTCGTTGAGGCAGGGGATGTGGGTGAAATTCTTCCCGCCGGCGGCGTGGAAGATCTTGCCGGCCTCGACTGCGATCTCCTCCAGCGTTTCCAGGCAATCGGACACGAAGCCCGGGTTGATGACGGCGATCGACTCCACGCCGTCCCTTGCCAGTTTCTCGATCGTCTTGTCGGTATAGGGTTGCAGCCATTCCTGGGGGCCGAAGCGCGACTGGAAGGTCGCGACGAGCCTGCCCTCGTCCCAGCCGAGACGCTGGCGCAGAAGCCGCGTCGTCTTCATGCAGTGGCAGTGATAGGGGTCGCCCTTGTCGAAATAGTCCTTCGGGATGCCGTGAAAGGACGCGATGACGATCTCGGGCTTGAAGTCGAGCGAGGCCAGATGGTTCTCGATCGAACCGGCCAGCGCCTCTATATAGGCCGGCTCGTCGTGATAGGCGGGCACCGTGCGGATGGCAGGCTGCCAGCGCATCCCGGCAAGCGCCTCGAAGAACTTGTCGTTCACCGTCGCCGTCGTGGTCGCCGAATATTGCGGATAGAGCGGGAACATGACGATGCGGTCGCAACCGGCGCCGAACATCTTGCGCGTCACACTTTCGATCGACGGATTGCCATAGCGCATGGCCCAGCCGACAGCGACATCGGCCTTGTCGGAAAGTGCTTCGCCGAGTTTTTCGGCCTGCGAACGGGTGAAGGTGCGCAACGGCGATTCGTCACGCTCGGTGTTCCAGATCTTGCGATAGGCGGCGCCGGAGCGTTTCGGACGGGTGTTGAGCACGATGCCGTAGAGGATCGGGTACCAGAGCGCGCGTGGCCACTCGATGACCCGTCTGTCGGAGAGGAACTCCTTGAGATAGCGCCGCATCGGCTCATAGCCGGTGCCGTCAGGCGTACCGAGATTGACGAGGAGCACGCCGACCTTGCCGACCCGGACCTGGGGGTGGCCGTCCGGCAAGGGCCCGATGGCTTTTGCTTCCTGCGCGTCGATCGGCACCTGTTTCATGCGCGTTCTCTCCTGCCTGAAGGCCTGTTCGCTGCGCTTATATAGCCAAAACCCGCCCATGGTCAGGGGCGGGTCTCGATTTTCGGGGCGCAATCGCGCGGAACGGTCTCAATTCGTCAGTTGGCGGGCGGGACCACGATCTTGTCGCCGATCTTCAGGCTCGTGGGCTTCATCGACGGATTGGCTTCGGCGAGCTTGTTCCACATGCGCGCGTCGCCATAGAACTTGCGGGCGAGATCCCAGAAGTTGTCGCCGCGCTTGAGGACGTATTCCTCGCCCTTCATCTCCATGGCGGGCTTGGCTTCGGCGGCCTTCATTTCTTCAGCCGGTTTGGCTTCCTCGGCCTTCATCTCCGCCTTGGGCTCTTCGGCCTTCATTTCCTCGGCCGGCTTCTCCTCCGCCATCGCCGGCGTCGCGTCGGTGATGCGGCCGGTGTTCTCAAGCGGCTGGTAGGGAGCATTGGCGACCAGATAGTCAGCAACCACCTGCTCCAGCCCCGGACCGTAGTCGTAGGCGTTCATGCCGTTGTCGGCAAAAACCTTGTAGCCGTCGCCGCCGGCGCGCATGAAGTTGTTGGAGACGACCCCGTAGGTTTTGGCCGGATCGATCGGCTTCCAGGCGCCGTCCTCCATGACCATCACGCCTGAGACGCGGCTGCCGGGCTCCTTCGACTTGTCGAAGGAGAATTTCAAGCCGGAAACCTGCGGAAAGCGGCCGGCGCCTTCCTCGATCTGGCTGACGCCGTTTTCAAGCGCGGCGACCACGTCGGCGCCCTTGAGCTGGAAGGTCGACAGCGTGTTCTGAAACGGCAGGACGGTCAGAACCTCACCCATGGTGATCTCGCCGGCGTCGATGGAAGCGCGCAGCCCGCCACCGTTCTGGATGGCGATCTGGATGCCCTGACTCCTGACGCGGTCGAGCATGGCGTCGGCGATCAGATTGCCCATCGCGCATTCCATCGCGCGGCAGACTTCACGGCTGCCTTCGATCGCCCCGGTCGACTGCGAAACGGGCCTGGCCTTCAGTTCCTCGATCGGCGCGGCAAGTTCCTTGATGCGGGCCGTGACCGCTTCGTCCGGCTTGACCGATGCGTCGAGCAGCATGGGCGCGCCGGTCGC
>JAIOIW010000082.1 GCA_019912385.1 Notoacmeibacter sp.
GTAAATAGGGGCCGGTCGCGGCGCCGATCGGTCGTCAGGCGCTCACGAATGCCCGCGGCTCCGGTTTTGGGGAATAGGTTAACGGTAGACCCACGGACTCTGACTCCGTTAGTCCTGGTTCGAATCCAGGTTCCCCAGCCAATCCTCCCCACAAGTTATTGATTTTCCATTGCTTTACGGCCCGATCGCCGGCTGAGACCGTTGTTTTCCCACGGTTTTGGCCACAGGTCTGGCCACCGGCGCCATGCGGCGCGGGTCGCGCTGGGGACGTGTTTCCTCAGCAGATTCGCTGCTCAATGCGTCCGAAAACTGTGGGAAACGCAATGGAGCCTTTCCTCCGCCTGAAGAAACGGACAAGCTATTTTCGGCGCCGTGTGCCGGCCGGTCTGCGCAGGGCATGGGGTGTCAGCGAGATCAGCATCCGGCTGGGCGCGGTCTCGCGGGCGACGGCCCTCGCCATTGCCCGCAGGCTCGCCGTGAAGTCGGACGAATTGTTCGCGCGTGACGGAGTAGACGTTGTGTTAGTGCGTGAAGAGTTGCGGGCGGTTGTTGGCCACACCCTCGGCTTTCTGGAAGACAATGACCAGAACAACCGGGCCATTCAGGCTTCGAGGGCTTTCGCATCCGAAATTCCGATCGAAGAACAGATCCGCGAAGACGGCGACGCCGCGGAGATGGTTCTCAAGTCCTACGACAAGGGCGTCTACCTGTACAAGGAACCGTTCGTTCGCGAACGCCTGGCATCCTGCGGCCTCGACCCGGAACGCGATCCCGTGACCTACACGCGTATCGGCGGCGCACTGACCCTGGCTCTTGCGCTCTCCCTGTTCAGAAGAGTGATTGCGAAAGCCGAGCGGCACGGTCTCGACGACAGCGACCAACTGCCTCTGGATCGTTGGCGCCGCCAGGCCGCGGTGCTGGAAAACCAGATCCTTCCCGAGCCCGCGGTCGCCCAATCCGTCGTCATGGCGCCCGCACCCGCGGCCACACCGGAACCGACCAAGGCAGGGGATCCGGCCCCGGCCACGGTCCCCGACGCCGCTGAAACGGACATGTCCGCGGGACCGCTGTTTTCCGTAGCGTTCGTCGCTTCCGTCAAGGAACGGATCAGTGTTGGCAGCCTGAAACCCTCGGCCGAGCGTGACCAACTGCAGGTCATGAAGCTATGGCTGGAGATCATCGGCAATCGGCCGATCACCGCCTACGGCAGGGATGATATCAACACGTTCAGGGATACGCTCAGAAGACTTCCGAGAATCTACCGAAAATCTGCGACGGAACAGGCGATGTCGATCCCGGAGATCATCGCCGAACGGGAGGCGAAGAATCCTGACTACGAGCGCATCCGTGACGAAACGGTCAACAAGCATCTCTCCGGTATTTCGGCATTCTTCGGCCATCAAAAGGCCGTCGCCGGGGCCCTTCCGTGGGATTTTGCGGAGTTCTGGACCGGAGCGAGCCTGAAGAAGAGGCGGTCGCAAAATCCGCGACACACCTCCAAGGAAGCGCGGCCGGCCTATTCATCGGATCAGATTCGTCAAATCTTCAGCGCTCCCCTGTATCTCGGAAGGAGATCCGAGCATTTTTATGCACAGCCTGGCTCGGTGATTGTACGAGACGGTCTCTACTGGGCCCCCCTAATCATAGCGCTCCACGGTCTGCGTCGCGAGGAAATCGCGCAGGTCCGGGTCAAGCATGTCAAGCAGGTATTCGCGAAGACGAGCGAAAGCGATCCCGACGAAACCGGAACACCTGTCTGGTGCCTTGAACTCATCGACACCGAATTGAACATGAAGACAGCGCAAGGTTTTCGCATCGTTCCCCTTCACAAATGGCTGCTCAAAACGGATTTCATCGATCGCTGGGTGCTCGGTCGCGATCCCGAGGCACACCTTTTTCCGGAGCTCAACAATGACAACGCACACGGCAGCTACGGGGTCAGCCTTGGGAAGCGCTTCGCACGTGTGCTCGACGGTCTGGGAATTGAACTGACCAGAGAAGACGGTTCCGAAGCCAGCGGCGCCTTCCATCCGCTGCGCCATGCGGTGATCACCAACATGAACCAGCGACCCGGAAGCATCCACGTCAACAGCTATATCGTCGGCCATCTTCCGGAGAATGTCAGCAGCGAACAGATCCGGTACACAAAGGCGGTGGCTGCAGGCATCGCGAAGGCCGTAATCGACCAGATCGATTTGCCCGTGGGCATCGACAACATTATCGCCGCTTACGAAGGCGCGCGGGCCGCCGGAAATCTGATTGACGTCCTTGCCTGACTGCGTCGGCGGGCCGCACATATACCGGTTCCGGGCTGCTATGATTTTGGATTTGCAGGGGTTGCCCTTATGCTCGCTGTATGGCGAGTAACATGGGCGGGCACCCGCAATGGACGGCATTCCGGCGAGCGAAATTCACTATCCTCCGGCCCTCAGAACCCCCGATCTCGGGGGGCGGACTCGCGTACGCAGCGGCCAGACACTCGCAGCGTACAGAAAACGATACGCGCAGTTGCTCGCCGCCTGCAAGCGCGACACAGGGGTCCAGACCATTGGGGTGCTGGCACTCGCCACTTTCGTGCGGGCGAAGGCACCGTCGCTCCGCCATGCGAGCTACCGCCAGTACGTCGCAGCGGCCCTCCAGTTCGCGCGCGATCTGTTTGATCGGGGCATGCTCACCGCCGAGGACGCGGAACTGGTCGCCAAGACTCTGCGCATCGAACGCACCGGCGACGAGACACCCTTCCTACCTCCTTCGGCCCCGGCGCGCACCAGCGCAAAGCGAGCGAAGAAAATCACGGAAGAGTCGCTGGCCATGGTCATCCAGGGGGCCGTAAAGACGAACACGCGCACTGCGGCGATCCTGGCCGGGGTGGTGCATTTCGGAGCGCACCTGGGCTTGCGGCCGAGCGAATGGATGCAAGCGCGCCTCGACGGTGATGTACTCGTCGTCCGCAGCGCAAAGTTCTCGAACGATAACGGCCGCGGCATTGCGGAAGAGCGCCGACTTTTACTGGATCGACGCAGGTTTACCGAACGCGAACGAACGAACCTCGCAATGACGCTCGGCCTCATCCATTGCGAAATCGATCGCACAGGGGGAGATTCGTCGAAGGTTCTTCGTCGCATCTCGCGGATGTTTGCAAAGCTGAGTGCTGAGGCTGGTTTGAAGCAAGCGACGCTGCGCGTGCTGCGCCACCAAGCAAGATCGAACCTCGCAGCGGCCGGCCTCGACTGTCCGGCAATCGCGGGCTTACTCGGCCACGCCAGCGAAGCGAGCCAGGCTGTGTACGGACATGCGAGGTCGGGATGGGGTGAAGCGCCCTGTGTCGTCGCCGATCCGGCCCTCGTTGCCAAGGTCCGGCCAGGCGCCTCGCTCTCCTCGAAGATGCGGCGTGGTGAAGCAATCAGCTGGAGCGATTTCAGCAAGCGCCAGGCGGCGGCCCCTGCGTTTTCGCACTGAAAAATAGTGCAGAAAAATCAGCAATAAATCCGACGAGCTCGCCCCGTGAGATTACACGGTCGGCCTTCCGCTGGTCCCTGCACCGATCGTCCAGTTGCCGCAGATCGAATTATTGATGGCAATTTTTCAACCGTTATACCGTTGTTTTCATTGAATTCTTATACGTTTGTGAAAAACTGCCCGCGCAATTGCGCGATGTATTTTTTGAACCGTTAACCCTGCTCGCAAACAGCTCAAAAAATGGCTTGCCGCGCTGAAAAATGCCGGGCAACGTAAAATGTGTGCTGGGGTGGTCCCGGCACGTCAGGACGCCGCAATAGCTTTGGCGAGCGAAAGCGGCCGCAGCCACGATTGGCGTCGTAGCTGCAGCCTGGCCATCATCAACTCCTGGCTAAGAGGAGTCTCAAATGGTTGTTCAGACCATGCTTGGGCGCGTCCGCGCCGTCAACGCCCATCCGCTGGGTATCTCCCACAAAATATCAGATGGAGGCGCCTGATGCGGTTCCTCCATGCAATCATCGACGGCCATGGTTTCGTTCATGTCGGCTCTGGCCGCTCGCCGGATGGCGTCCGACGCAAGCTGAGCGCGGACACCGGAACGGCGGTCATCGCCTATATCGCGCTGGCGACGGATATCTCTCCGACGCAGACGCTCATGCATCTCCGCCGCAAATTCGCCGCGCATATGATTGGGCGCGACGTCTTCGATGTGCCGGCATCGGAGATCACGCGCGAAATCTGGTGGCGCATGCTGCTGCTTCCGAAAATCGGGAAGATCTGGTCCAAGCCGCGCCACCTCGCCAGAAGGGCACTCTGGACAGTCCGGAAGCGGGCTGCCTGAGGCAAAAGCGAAGGCGGCGAATTCGCCGCCTTCGCTTTGATCATTTGGAGGTTCACCGCCACCAATTCTTAGCGCCATCTGGACCTCGGTCAATGTCGATACCTGAAGAGGAGCACCGGCTTCTCCAACGTCAACAGAACAAGCAGTTTCCAAAGCACTCCGTCTGGCCCGCACCTGTGGGACACACAGTGCCCTCCCCTATTTGGGACCCTACCCGTGGGCTCGCCGCATCGGTCCGAGATAGGGACAGCATTGCGATCCAACATCGTGTCGTGCAGACTGCTGATCTTGGTACCGAGTCGGCGTAGGCTTCCATGTTGCACGGGCGCATTCATCGAATTACTTGCCTGAATACGTTGCTCGCTCGCACAAGCCAATGGAGAGCCAGTGTTCTACGCACATTCAGCCGAGCGCCTGCCGCAAGGCGAATGGCAACCTCTCCGGGAGCATCTTGTCGGTGTCGGGTCGCTAGCCGAGCTTTTCGGGAACACATTTGGCGTCGGAAAGGCAGCACGACTTGCCGGGCTGCTTCATGACGTCGGTAAGTATACGGTACCGTTTCAGGCCCGCCTCCAGGGAGGCGAACCAGTCGATCACTCGACCGCTGGTGCTCTCATCATTCGCGAACTTGCGTCCGACCCGCGTGATAGGATTGCAGCCGAACTGATCGCCTATGCGATCGCCGGCCACCACGCCGGTATGCCCGACCGCATCGGGGCTAGCGGCTCGCTCGCCGAACGACTGAAGAAAACACTCGACCCTCTTGCTCCGCGGTGGCGTGACGAGATTGCGCCGGACACGAGAGGCATCATGCCGGAATTCAGGCTGCTCGAAGAGAAGGCCGCCTTTCAACTCTCTTTTCTCGGGCGGATGATTTTCTCCTGCCTCGTGGACGCTGATTTCCGCGATACGGAGGCATACTACGACCGGATCGAAGGGCGGCAGCGAGAACGCGAATGGCGGGCACTCGGGTCGATCGTTTGCGAAATCGCAGCCCGCTTCGATGCCTATATGGCCAAAAAGCAGGCTGGCTGCGCGCAAAACATGGTCAACGCTCTGCGCAGCGATGTCCTGGCCTATATCAGGGCGAAGGCGGGCGAGCCGACCGGCCTGTTCACGCTTACGGTACCGACAGGCGGCGGCAAGACGCTCGCTTCACTCGGCTTCGCGCTCGATCATGCGCGGCGGCACAGTCTCGAACGCATCATCTACGCAATACCCTTCACCTCGATCATCGACCAGACGGCAGCAATCTTCCGTGATGTTCTCGGCGATGACATCGTGCTGGAGCACCATTCAGCGATCGATGAAGATTCCTTCGGGAGGCGCGAAGGTGCCGACAAGCTGAAACTTGCCATGGAGGATTGGGCAGCGCCGATCATCGTCACCACCAATGTGCAACTCTTCGAAAGTCTGTTTTCGAACCGCCCGTCGCGTTGTCGGAAACTGCACAATATCGCGCGCAGCGTCATCGTGTTGGACGAGGCGCAGACGATTCCACTGCCCGTTCTCAGGCCCTGTGTCGCCGCCCTGGATGAGCTTGCGCGCAACTACGGCACATCAATTGTGCTGTGCACTGCAACCCAGCCGGCACTCGCCGCGCCGAAATTCGACGGCGGACTTGCGCTCGCGGGTCGCGAGCTTGCTCCCGATCCGGCGCAACTGGCAAGGAAGCTCGGGCGGGTGACGATCCGCAGGGAAGGGCCGATCGACGACGAGGGTCTCGTGGAAGCGCTTTCTCGGGTTCGCCAAGGGCTCGTCATAATCAACAGCCGCGCCCATGCACTTTCGCTCTACCGGCGCGCCAAAGAAGCCGGACTCGAAGGCGCCGTGCATCTGACGACCCGCCAATATGCCGCGCATCGCCGCAAAATCCTGGCCGGAGTCCGCGCTGCGCTGACGGGCGGCCGCCCCTGCCGGCTGATTGCCACTTCTCTGGTCGAGGCTGGCGTCGATCTCGACTTTCCGCGTGTATGGCGGGCCGAAGCCGGGCTCGACCAGATCGCCCAAGCCGCAGGCCGCTGTAACCGTGAGGGGAAGCGCTCGATCAAGGAGAGCATTGTCACCGTATTCGAGACGCCCGACAATCCGCCGCCGCCCGAAATCCGCCAGCTTGCCGGCGACTTCGCGCGCATGGAGGGCAAGCACGACGATCTCCTCTCTCCAGCCGCCATCCAAGCCTATTTCGACGAGGTCTATTGGCGCAAGGGTGAACGGCTCGACGCGAAGAAGGTACTCGACAAGTTTAGATTGAACGGCGCAGAGACGGATTTCGCTTACAGGACGGTTGCCGAGGAATTCCGCCTGATCGAGAGCGGCATGGCGCCGGTGATTGTTCCGGGCGACAAGAGAGCCAGGGCAGCAGTTCAAAAGCTTGGGCTCGAAAATATTCCCTCCGGCGCAATCGCTCGCACCCTGCAGCCCTACACCGTGCAGGTACCGCCCAAGGCGCGGATGCGTTTGGTCGCGAACGGCCATGTCGCCTTTGCAGAGGAGAAACTCCGCGCCGATCAGTTCGCCGTGCTGCGCACGGAAAGCCTATACAAGCCCGAAACGGGGCTGATCTGGGAGGACGCAGAATATCTCGGATTGGAGCAGTGGATGATTTGATATCTGATAGAAATCAAAGGCGTGCTGTGGCCGAAAAAGTACTTGAACATTTGTTCTTTCTATGTTCTTTTTGATTCAATCGCTTATTACAATTTCAATGCTTTCGTTGTTCGGGGTATGGGGGTAAGCTTGACTTACGGCATCCGACTTCGCGTCTCAGGCAAGTATGCCTGTTTCACTCGCCCGGAAATGAAGGTCGAGCGTGTCTCATACGACGTGATGACGCCGTCGGCGGCGCGCGGCATCCTGGAGGCGATCCACTGGAAGCCGGCGATCCGCTGGGTCGTGGATGAAATCCATGTGCTCAAAGCCATTCGCTTTCAGTCGATCCGCCGCAACGAGGTCGGTCACAAGGGATCGACGCGCAATATCAAGACCGCCATGAACCGCGGCAGCCTCGAAGGGCTTTCGCTACTCGTCGACGAGGACCGCCAGCAACGTGCGGCGACCGTGCTCGTCGATGTCGACTATGTCGTCGCCGCGCATTTCGAGATGACGGATAAGGCCACCGGGGACGACAACGAGGGGAAGCATCTCGACATCTTCAACCGCCGCGCGGCGCGCGGCCAGTGCTTTCACCAGCCTTGTCTCGGCACGCGGGAGTTCGATGCGCGCTTTGAGTTGATTCCACCGGACGAGCCGTTGCCGAAAGCGATCGACGAAAGCCGCGACCTCGGCTTCATGCTCTTCGACATTGATCATCAGGCCGAAGGCCGGCCGTCGCTCTTCTTTCGCGCGCAGCTTGAGAACGGCGTGGTGAAGGTGCCCCATCCGAGTTCGCCGGAGATCCGCCGATGAGCATCCTCGCTTCGCTCGTGAAGGCGTATGAGCGGCTGCCCGATGCGCCGCCGTTCGGATATGCGCGAACGGAGGTCGGCTATTGTGTCGTGCTCCGACCGGATGGAACTATCGCCTTTGATCCCATTGATCTTCGAACAGATGGAGGCCGCAGAAAAACTGGCCCGAAGAAGGACTTGCCAACGCCTCTCGTCCAAAGGACTTCGGGGATACGGCCGAACTTTCTCTGGGACAAGACCGCCTATTCGTTGGGCGTTACGGCGGGAAACGGGAATCGCACGGCCAAGGAACACGCCGAATTCGTGCAATTCCACAAGACTGTGCTAGCTGATACGGCTGACCTTGGGCTCGTTGCGTTCAGAAATTTCGTTCAACGATGGCAGCCGGCGCAATTCGAAAGTGCCGGGTGGCCGGACGAAATTAAGGACTCCAATATCATTTTTGCTCTGGAGGGCGAACACCGTGATCGTTTCATTCACGAACGGGACGCCGCCAGGGCATTATGGCTAGATATCCTGCTTCGCGACGACGCTACTTGTGCGACATGCCTTGTTTCCGGAAATCGGGAGCGGATTGCCCGCTCGCATCCGCCAATAAAGGGCGTCGATAAGGCGCAGTCCTCAGGCGCGTTCATCATCTCATTTAACGACGATGCCTATGAGTCATACGGCCACGAACAGGGCGACAACGCGCCGGTATCGGAAGCATCAGCCTTCGCCTACACTACCGCGCTCAACCGTTTCCTCGGGAAGGATTCCGGCCATCGCCTTCAGATCGGCGATGCCTCGACCGTCTTCTGGGCTGATGGATCAGGTGCAGAGACAGCGGAGACGGTCTTCTCCGTCCTTTTCGGCGCCGACGATCAAAGCGTCGACGAGACGTCGGAAGCGCGGAAGGTGGGTACCGTGCTCGAAAAGATTCGCATGGGGCTGCCCTTAAACGAGGCCGCCCCCGATCTCGCGAAAGGCGTGCGCTTCTACGTGCTCGGCCTTGCGCCTAATGCTGCCCGTCTTTCGATCCGCTTCTGGATGGAGAACGATTTCGGCACGCTCATCCGCAACTATCAGCGCTTTCTCGCCGATATGCGGATCGAGCCCGGCCCGCGCGACGGCGATCCGCCGCTTTGGCGCTACCTCATAGAAACGGCCGCCCAGGGCAAACGTGAAAACGTTCCGCCCAATCTCGCCGGCGAATGGATGCGCGCGATCCTCTCTGGCACACCCTATCCGCTGACGCTGCTTTCGACCATCCTTATGCGGATGCGGGCGGACAAGGCCGGCCGGACCCGGGATTCCTTGGCCTTGCGCGCGGCCATGATGAAGGCGGTGCTCGTACGTAATTTCAAGATGGAAAAGGAGGCTCCGGTGGCGCTCGATCCCGAAAACACCAACAAGGGCTATCTGCTGGGGCGGTTGTTCGCCGCCTATGAGCATGTGCAGTCCGCCGCGCTTGGGCACAATGTCAATGCGACGATCAAGGACAAGTTCTACGGCGCGGCTTCCGCGCAGCCGCGCAAGGTATTCGCGATGCTGGAGAGCGGCTCGGCCAACCATCTCTCCAAGGTCGGCAAGCAGTCGCCGGGCTACCGGGTGACGCTCGAAAGGATGATCGGCGACATCATGGGTCGGATGTCTCCCGATGACGATCCATTTCCGGCGTCGCTTTCAAGCGAGCAGCAGGCGCTGTTCGGGCTCGGCTACTACCACCAGCGCAGCGAATTCTTCAAACCCCGCAGGAACGAGCCCGCCGACACTGAGGAGGCAACCCGATGACCATGATCGCCAATCGCTATGATTTCGTCCTTTTGTTCGACGTTGCCAATGGCAATCCGAACGGTGACCCCGATGCCGGCAACCTGCCGCGACTCGACCCCGAAACCAATCACGGCCTCGTCACGGACGTGAGCTTGAAGCGCAAGGTGCGCAACTATCTCGAATTCGCGCGAGACGGCGTTCCCGGTTCCGCAATCTATGTCCAGGAAGGCGCAATCCTGAACGAAAAGCACAGGGAGGCCTACAAGGCGATCCGCCCGGATGATGCCAAGATCGGCAAGGAAGCGAAACTCAACCCGAGGGACGACGCCGAGGCTGTCAAGCTGAAGGATTTCATGTGCGCCAATTTCTTCGATGTGCGCACTTTCGGCGCGGTCATGTCCACCAACATCAATTGCGGTCAGGTACGTGGGCCCGTGCAGATGACCTTCGCCCATTCTGTCGAGCCCATAGTACCACTCGAAATTTCCATCACCCGTATGGCCGCGACGAGCGAAAAGGAAAAGGTGGAGCGTCAGGCCGGCGACGACAACAACGAGCGCACGGACAACCGCACCATGGGCCGCAAGCATATCGTGCCCTATGGGCTTTACCGCTCCCACGGCTTCGTTTCCGCCAAGCTAGCCGAGCGCACGGGCTTTTCCGAGGATGATCTGGCACTTCTGCGTGAGGCACTCGTATCCATGTTCGAGCACGACCGGTCGGCCGCCCGTGGCGAAATGGCGTCGCGCAAGATTATCGCGTTCAAGCATCAGAACGCGCTGGGCAACGCGCCAGCGCACACGCTTTTCGATCGCGTCAAGGTGGGCCGCAATATTGATGGTGAGTTCCGGGAGGTCGACGACAAGGGCATAGAGAACCTGCCTCCGGCCCGCAAATTCGCTGACTATATCGTCGAGATCGACCGCGCGGGCCTGCCCGACGGTGTCGAAATACAGGAGTGGCTGTAGGCCCGGTCATGCACAGCGACGAGGCGGTGCCGACCGATGAACGTGAGAGCGACCCGATCCCGCTTTCGGCGCTGCAGCACGCCGTCTACTGTCTGCGCCAGGCCGCGCTCATCCATCTGGAGCGCATGTGGGCGGAAAACCGCTTCACGGCCGAAGGCCACGTGCTGCACGTCGCCGCCGACAAACCCGCGCAGCGCAAGGTGCGCGGCATCAGGCGGGTGGCGGCCCTGCCGCTCGCCTCGAAGCGGCTCGGCATTGCCGGCATTGCCGACCTCGTCGAATTTCACGGCGACGGCCAGGTTCCCTTTCCCATCGAAATGAAACGCGGCAAGCCGAAGCTGCACCGTGCCGACGAGGTGCAGCTTTGCGCGCAGGCGCTGTGCCTGGAGGAGATGACGGGACGGGACGTGCCGGAAGGCGCGCTCTACTACGCCGAGACGAAGCGCCGGCTCGTCGTTCCGTTCGACGAGGGATTGCGGCGGCTGACGGAAGAGACCGCCGCGAAGTTGCGCGAGATATTCAGCACGTTTCAGACGCCGCCGGCCACCTTTCGCGCCGACCGCTGCCGTGCCTGTTCGCTCCTTGAGCTGTGCCGGCCGAAGGCCTCGGCAAAGCTGGCCCGTCAGTGGCGCGACAGGATGGTCCAGGCGGCGCTGGCCGAGGAGGAGAGCGCAATGTGAAGAAGCTGCTCAATACCGTCTATGTCACGACCGAGGGGGCGTCGCTGCGCAAAGACGGCGAGAACCTCGTCGCCGAAGTGGAAGGTGCCGAGAGCGCGCGCGTCCCTTTTCACATGCTCGCATCGGTCGTCGCCTTCGGCCCCATCTACATTTCTCCGCCGCTCATCCAGGCTTGCGCCGCAGCGGGGATCACGATCGTGCTACTCGACCGGGTCGGCCGCTTCCAGGCCCGCGTGGAGGGGCCGGTCGCGGGCAATGTCCTGCTTCGGCGATCTCAATACAGTGCCTCGGACAATCCCGACGAAATCGTTCGCAGCCTCGTCACCGGCAAGATATCCAACCAGCGCGCGGTCCTGATGCGCGCGCGCAGGGACTACGGTGACGATTTTTCGCCGGAGGCCCATGCCGAGATATCCGCCGCGGTCGAACGAATGGCGCGGATACTGCGCCGCGTCGGCTTGGGCAATGAGCCCGCCGAGTTCCTCCGCGGCGAAGAGGGCGAGGCCGCCAATCTCTATTTCCGGGTGTTCGGAGAACTCATCCGCTCGCCGGATGACAGCTTGAGCTTTCGCGGCCGGTCGCGGCGGCCGCCCCTTGATCCCATGAATGCTTTACTCTCGTTTCTTTACACGCTGCTCACCCACGATTGCCGGAGCGCCGCCGAGAGCGTGGGCCTCGATCCGGCGGTAGGCTTTCTGCATCGCGACCGGCCGGGACGCCCGAGCCTCGCGCTCGACCTGATGGAGGAGTTGCGCCCTGTCTTCGCCGATCGTCTCGCCCTTTCGCTGGTGAACCGGCGCCAACTCCGCGAGAAGGACTTCGAGCGCCGCGACGGAGGCGCCGTCTTCCTCAACGCCGAGGGGCGCAGAACGGTGCTTGCCGCATGGCAGGAGCGAAAGAAGGAAGAACGGCGCCATGCCTTCCTTGAAGAGTCCGCCCCGCTTGGGCTGGTTCCCCATCTGCAGGCGCAGCTGCTCGCCCGTCATCTCCGCGGCGATCTCAATGCCTATCCGCCTTGGTTCTGGAAATAGGGGTAGCCGGAATGATGGTGCTGGTGACCTATGACGTGAGTACGACGGAAGCCGGCGGCGCAAGGCGACTTCGGCGCGTGGCCAAGGCGTGCCGCGACTTCGGCCAACGCGTCCAATACTCTGTCTTCGAGGTTGAAGTCGACCCTGCGCAATGGACCTTGCTCAAGAGCCGCCTGGAAGCCATCATCGATCCGAGCCATGACAGCCTGCGGTACTATCATCTTGGCGCAAACTGGCGGCGGCGCGTCGAGCATGTCGGCGCCAAACCGGCGGCTGATTTGGGCGGAACGCTCATAGTATGATGTGCTTGCCCGGCGGCGCGAACCCGAAGCGTGCCGCCGATTGGCGTAGGGTTCGCGCTCCGCCCAGTTCTTTGAAATCGTGAAAGAATCGCATTTCTGCTTGGCTCGATGCGTTCAGAAAACGCCTGCGCGTCGCCGGTTCGCGCCGCAATGCGGCTTTCATGATCAACTTCAAGATGTTATCGCAACGGGGGTCGCCCCCAGCGCGGGGGCGTGGATCGAAACATTTCCCTTCAAGTGCCGCGCACTCCCGCTCCAAGTCGCCCCCAGCGCGGGGGCGTGGATCGAAACAACGACCCGTATTGCAGCGCGGGCCTCGCTTTCGTCGCCCCCAGCGCGGGGGCGTGGATCGAAACCGTGAGGCCATGCCGTCGGACAGAGCATGGAGCGTCGCCCCCAGCGCGGGGGCGTGGATCGAAACCCCCTGAGATAGCCGATAGGATCGACGCAACACCGTCGCCCCCAGCGCGGGGGCGTGGATCGAAACTGGCGAAGGCGGTCAACGCCGTTTCCGCCCATGTGTCGCCCCCAGCGCGGGGGCGTGGATCGAAACGTCAAACGGGTGAAGCGGAGATGCCGGGCTCTGGTCGCCCCCAGCGCGGGGGCGTGGATCGAAACCTCATCTTCGGAGCGAACGAACCGCAACGTCCCGTCGCCCCCAGCGCGGGGGCGTGGATCGAAACGCCATCATGAACGCATATCGAGCCGTGAATTCATGTCGCCCCCAGCGCGGGGGCGTGGATCGAAACACAGAATGGCACGTAATGCAGACGGCAGCGCAATGTCGCCCCCAGCGCGGGGGCGTGGATCGAAACGCCCTTGCCGGCTCCAGAATGCGTGACGCCTTCGCGTCGCCCCCAGCGCGGGGGCGTGGATCGAAACCTTGGAAAGATTGCGGATATACGCCTCGTCGCGAGTCGCCCCCAGCGCGGGGGCGTGGATCGAAACATTTGGTGTGCGTGCAGCGTTGCCATGACATGGTGGGTCGCCCCCAGCGCGGGGGCGTGGATCGAAACCGTAGCGGAGCGTGAGCAGGTACGTCTACGCCGCGTCGCCCCCAGCGCGGGGGCGTGGATCGAAACTTTCACCCACCAATACTCAACGTCTCCGTCGCAAGTCGCCCCCAGCGCGGGGGCGTGGATCGAAACACAAAAGGAATGCGTGTGCGGTGCACAGAAGACTGTCGCCCCCAGCGCGGGGGCGTGGATCGAAACATTGGACCAGCTTAGGATGTGGTCGCGCGCGAGTGTCGCCCCCAGCGCGGGGGCGTGGATCGAAACGACATTGCCGATCCGCTTCGTCAGCAGGATCACGTCGCCCCCAGCGCGGGGGCGTGGATCGAAACCATTACCTGATCGCCGATGCCGCGCTTCAATGGCGTCGCCCCCAGCGCGGGGGCGTGGATCGAAACGAATACGGCATGGCGGGGCAGGACAGCAGCCAGGTCGCCCCCAGCGCGGGGGCGTGGATCGAAACAACAAATACGTGCACCGCGCCGCAGAACGCGGGGTCGCCCCCAGCGCGGGGGCGTGGATCGAAACTTTTTCTGGTGGCTGCTGACATGACCGCACCGGGTCGCCCCCAGCGCGGGGGCGTGGATCGAAACAACTTCTCCACCACGCAGGCGACATGGGGCGCAGGTCGCCCCCAGCGCGGGGGCGTGGATCGAAACCAGATTCTCGATGACGAAAGACATTGATGGCCCGCAGGTCGCCCCCAGCGCGGGGGCGTGGATCGAAACCCCAAGCCACGCGAACTTAGGCACAGCCCACGAGTGTCGCCCCCAGCGCGGGGGCGTGGATCGAAACATCGACGAGGGAGGCGGCCTGTCTTGCAATCGAGGTCGCCCCCAGCGCGGGGGCGTGGATCGAAACTTCGACGATGATACCGGGGTGATCCTGTATATCGTCGCCCCCAGCGCGGGGGCGTGGATCGAAACGCGCTCCTGCCGACGAAGTTTCTTGCCGGCCTGCGTCGCCCCCAGCGCGGGGGCGTGGATCGAAACCGTCTCCCGGCGCATCTGCTCGATCTGGAGCCTCGTCGCCCCCAGCGCGGGGGCGTGGATCGAAACAAGTCCTGATTGACCGAGCACCAGACCTCAGATCCGGTCGCCCCCAGCGCGGGGGCGTGGATCGAAACAGAATCGAGTAGTTCAGCGCCTCGATGGTGCGGCCGTCGCCCCCAGCGCGGGGGCGTGGATCGAAACGGCTACGGCATTCCGTCGATCATGCGCGACATGCGTCGCCCCCAGCGCGGGGGCGTGGATCGAAACACGCGCCGACATGACGCTAACCCGTGCATCAAAATGTCGCCCCCAGCGCGGGGGCGTGGATCGAAACCATCACAAAGCCCCGAGCATCCGTTAACGTTACAGTCGCCCCCAGCGCGGGGGCGTGGATCGAAACGACAGCAAGGCCGAGGCCGTGTACTACAGCAACGTCGCCCCCAGCGCGGGGGCGTGGATCGAAACCTTGTCCCTGACGTTGACCATCGATTGGCCATAGAGTCGCCCCCAGCGCGGGGGCGTGGATCGAAACCGCGTCTGCGTGACGCACTGACCTGAGGAGGAACGTCGCCCCCAGCGCGGGGGCGTGGATCGAAACCACATCGCCTCCCGAATTTCTGCGGCCAGGACGTGTCGCCCCCAGCGCGGGGGCGTGGATCGAAACTTCACCGGGCCGCTGATTTCGTGGGCCGGCCTGGGTCGCCCCCAGCGCGGGGGCGTGGATCGAAACCATGACGGGACGCAGACCACAGCCGACAGCTACGTCGCCCCCAGCGCGGGGGCGTGGATCGAAACATCAAATGGCGTTCATAGACGCCCTCGCCCTCACGTCGCCCCCAGCGCGGGGGCGTGGATCGAAACATTGACGCGAGCCACCAGTTCCGGTGCCGCTCAAGTCGCCCCCAGCGCGGGGGCGTGGATCGAAACTGTATGTGTTGGTGAAGGCGGGCAAACTGAAAAAGGTCGTCCCCTTCGCGGGGGCGTGGGTCGAAACCACTTGCGCTTGAGCACGTCGCGCTCCAGAATCTGCCGGGCAGCAATCGGCCCCGAAGCGGATTTCGGGAAATGCCACTTTCTATTGATAGCAAGGTGCATCATTCGAGGACCTTTGCGACAGCGTCTCGCAGAGCCACATCTCTCGGATCAGGATCCACCCCGGTGCCCATCCGATTCATCACGTAGCCGTAGCCAAGCTCTTTGTCTGGGTCCGCAAAAGCCATCGACCCGCCTGCGCCAGGCGTCCCGAAGGCGGAGGGCGACCCGATGGGGAACCCGGAGAACGGTTTCATGAAGCCGAGGGAAAACGAGACGTCGACCGTCAGGCTCATGTCCTTCGTCCCGCCAGTTGGCGGGATGGCGGGCGCCTTCAGAGCGTCCAGTGTCTCGCGACGGATCCCCAGCCTCTTCCCGCCGGTTGCGAACTCTCCGTAGAGCTTCGCGAGCGCGCGCGCGGTCCCGACACCGCCTCCGGCGGGCACTTCCAGGTCTCGGGCATAAACCCTGTCCCGGTCCACCGAGACAGTTGTTCCGGGATTCACCATAGTTGAGCGAAAGACATGGCTCCAAGGGTTCAGCACCTTCGGGATCATGGCCAAGGGCAGCCCCAAAACGGAGGCGACGATGCCCGGATTCTTGATCGGAGCAAGTCGATCGTTGGGAATGTCCGGCGGCAGGCGGATATAGAATTCGGCCCCCAGCGAATCGGCGATGTCCTCCTGAAAGACCTGACCGAGCGTGCGGTGCTGCGGATCGACGCGGCGGATCAGTTCACCTTCGTAGAAGCCGAGAGAGATGATGTGATAGGCGTAGTGCTGTCCGGGCGGCCATTCGGGGCGCTCGGCCTCCATGATCCGGGCCAGCCGGTCGAAATCAGCGATGACATTGCGGTCGACCTTCTGATGGAAGGCATGCAGCCCGGCCTGATGAGACAGCAATTGCCGAACCGTAACCTTCTCCTTTCCGTTCTGCGCAAATTCAGGCCAGTAGTCGGCAACTCTCGCCTCATAGTCGATCCATTCGCGGGAATGTGCGTAAGCCATGACGAGGCCCGACACCCCCTTGGTGGCGGAGAAGACGATGACCATCGTGTCTTTTTTCCATGGGGCACCCGTTGCAGAGTCGCGCACCCCGCCCCAGAGATCGACAACCATCTCGCCGCGATGCTGCACGGCGACAGCTGCGCCGATCTCTGCCCCGGAAGCGAAGTTCTGGCGAAAGGCCTTATGAACAGGCTCCCACCCGGCAGCGACGTGGCCAGAAATCAGATCGCCGGTCATAACTGACTGCCCTTGAAGTGGTTATGCAAAGAATTGTGCGCGGTTCGCACCCAACGTTCAAGCGACGGCCGGCCTCGATCGGCTTGAGAGGGTGCGTGTCTACGCAACTGGAAGCAACCCCCGCGGGCATGCTCGCCGACCGAAAGGCACCTTCCGTCCGACACTCCTCTGCTGCAGGTGATGGCGGATAATCTTCATAAGGTCGCCACAGCAGCTGCGGATTAGGCAGGGATTTATCCAGTGGCGAACCGTCTCGTTCCGGCATGAGGCGGACATTCAGATTAAGTCAAAAGCGATGTCGCATAACGTGCGTCTCGGAACAGACGCAACTGTTTCACTTTCCTCGCTTCAATTCAGTATAGCCGACCGCCAAGAAACGCACTGGTCTCGTTGAAGACCTGCCAGGCGTTCCGTTCGGCGCTGACGAAATGCGCGCCATTCGCGATCTCGACGTAGCGCTTCAATTTCGTGCCCAGGACGTCGAAAAGGTGCAGGGCGTCTGATCGCGTAGAAGTCCGATCGGCGCTGCCGCGGATCAACAGGGTCGGGCAGAGGATTTGCGAAGGGTCATAAACCGGCTCGCTGTTGAAACAGGACCACAAATCGACCAGCGTCCCGTTTGGCGCCCGAAAAGCGTGAGGCGACTGATTGTGGGCCTCCTGGTCGTCAGCGAAAGAGGATTTCACGAGCGCTTGGAATACCGCCTCATCGCGCCACTGCTCGATTTCCCCTTCGGGGATCTCCTCATCCCACCGTGCCCGCGTCTGCGCTTCATCCACAAGCCTGAAGGCACCGAATGCCGGATTAAACCGGGACGGATCGCCGGGGTCGGCAAGAATTTCCAGCCATCCGTCATTCTTCTCGGCAAAGATCGGCGCGTAGAGCAAAAGGCGCGCGACATGATCGCGGCCGATCGTTGAAGCATAGAGCGATGTGGTAACCGATCCCCAGGACCCGCCGACGAGAGCAATGCGTTCGGTTCCATGGCGTTGCAATATCCATCCGATCACGTCATCGATGTCATGGATAACCTCGGCCGCGCGGGCATACGGTTCCTTCGCGTCATCCATGCAGCGCGACCGGGAAAGGCCATATCCCCGAAGATCCATCGCATAGGCGGCAAGGCCGGCGTTCTCGCAGGCTTCGAGCCAACTCGCCCCCGGATGGGGAATATCGTAAAGGCGGCTAGCATAGGTCGCGCCGTGCACGAACAGGACCGGCCGGCGTTGTGGATTGTCCCCCCGCGCACGGACATGGAGCATGAGACCGGTTTCGGTGGACGACGGCACGTAGTGAGATGCCGCCTCGTCCCATATCCGCCAGCCCTGCATCAGCGAAGAGCCCCAGGCAAAGCCGTGACAAGCCAGGGAAACGCCCAGAGTATCGCGATACCGGTCAGGAATATCGCGACGACCGGCCATGCCGCCTTGTAGACGATCGAGGTCGACAGGTTTTCGTTCGCCGCTTTCAACGCAAAAAGGGTGTAGCCGAATGGCGGCGTCAGGCTACCGACCGTCAGGTTGATCATGAAAAGCGTCCAGAACCAGATCGGATCGAACTCCATTGTCTTGACGATGGGCTGATAAATCGGAATGGCGAGGAGCATGAAGGCAATCTGGTCGATGAACATGCACAGGACGAACGGAATCGCCATCATCATCAGGAAAGTGAGGTCGGGTCCGAGATTGAGCGTTCCGGCGAATGATATGAGCCCGCGCGTGGCTCCCGCGAAGGACAAGAGTTGGCTGAAGAGTTTTGCCGAGCAGATGATGACGAGAATGACCGCGCTCGTTGCCACGGCGGACCCCAGCGACCGCGTAAGCATCTTCAGAGTGAGCTTGCGGAAATAGGCGGCAACGAGAATGGCTCCAGCTACGCCCGTCGCGGCCGATTCCGACGGGGTGGCCACCCCCAGCATGATCAAGCCCATGACCGCGAAGATCACGAGCAGGAACGGGGCCAAGTCAAGGATCGCGCCCGCCGCGGTTCGGCTGCTTTCGAGCGACCTTTCGGTTGCCGGCGCATTCCGGCTATTCGTCAGGACATAGCCGAGCGTGAGCGTGGCGAAGACCAGGCCGGGCACAATGCCGGCCACCAGCAAACCGGCGATCGAGACATCCGCCAGCGAGCCTACAATGATCGCAAACAGGCTGGGCGGAATGATCGGCGCAAGACTGGCGCCTGCAAGCACCGTCCCCGCCGACAGTTTGATGTCGTAGCCGCGCGATTGCATCATCGGCAATATGGACCGCCCGAGCATTGCCGCGACCGCGACCGCGGAGCCGGAAAGAGCGCCGAAGACGGTCGACAGGGCAATGGCCACGACATAGAGCCGGCCGCGAAGGTTACCGACCAGCCGATCCACGCTGTTGAACAACACATCCACCGTACCGGAGCGGAACAGGATTTCGCCCATCAGCACGAACAAGGCGACCGTGGCCAGTGTCGGCGAGGTGGCGGTTTCGTAGAGACTGTTGGTGAACAGACCGAAGCCGCGCGGCCCCATCAGCAGCAGCACGCCGGTGATATTGAGAACGAGGAAGCCGACGAATATCTGCACGCCGGCGAACAGCAGCGTCAGCAGGAGCCCGATGGCGATGATGAGGAAGATGATCCAACTCACGACGCTGGTTCCCGTTGCGTGAGGAGGTTTCGCAGGAAATGGGTGGCTGCGCTCAGCAGGCCAGCCGCGATGATTGCGGTGATCCACCAGCGCGGGATGGGGTGCGCGGCATTGGTCAGCAAACCGCGAACAAACTGTCTTTGCGCCTCCAATGCCACGATGCCTCCGGCCATTGCGCATGCGATGCCGGCGACGGCGCCATTGACCTTGTTCACAAGCACGGCGAGGCGGCCGGAAAGCGCCGCTGGAACGAGGTCGATGACGATGTGGGATTGTCTGCGGGTAATTTCCGGCAGTGCCAGGAAGATGATCGCGCTCAGGCAATATTGAACCACCTCACCCGACCATGTCGTTGGCGCACCGAAAAAATATCTCGCTGTGACTTCGAAGAGATAGAGAAAGACGGCGAGGGCGAGTGCAGCGCCCGCGACCAGGAAAAGGGCGCGGGAGCTGGCATCATGCAATTTGCCGAAGATTCGCATCCCGCCGCCTTCCACCCTCAGCTCGACAGGCCGGCGGATTTCGCCAGCGCGCGCAGTGCACCGACTGGTTCGGGGGCCGATTTCTCGGCAACCGCCCAGACGCCGCCGGACCACAGCTCCTCGAACTTCGCAGATTCGGCCGTAGAAAACGCCGTCATCTTCATGCCGAGATCGAGCAAATCCTGCTTCTCCTGCTCCGCGAGTGTATCGAACCGCGAGATCGCGTTCAGTTCCAGTTTCTCGCCGGCGCGCTGGATTGCCGCCTGGAGATCGGCGCCCAGTGCATTCCAGCTGTCCAGGTTCATGAAAATCATCACGCCAACCTGCCCGAATACCGGATCGGCCATGTAACCGGCGACCTCGTACCACTTGAAGTCCTTGGCGCCGGTCAGGCCCCAGGCGGCGCCATCAACCACGCCCGTCTGCAATGCCGAGTAGACTTCGCCGCCGTTGATCACGACCCCGGTACCGCCAAGCGACTGGATCATCGGGTGATAGCTGACGGTGCCGCGGATCTTGCGCCCTGCTAGGCCCGGTTCACCGGTTATCGGTTCCTTGAGGAAGTATCGGAAACCCTTGGAACCTGTCGCCGGCGCCGCGATGAGCTTCATGCCGAGTTTCTGATAATGCTGGTCGATGAAATCGATGACGCCAGCCGAGCGGCGCTTGGCCGGGTCGGATGCAATCGCGTCGATCACCAGGCCGACGGGCGTGGTTCCCGCGTGATAGGCAGGATGGGTGAACAGAAGGTCAAAAACGCCCGACTGTACCGGCTCGAACTGTTCGAAGGTCGGGACCGCATCCGGTCCCGTCAGGCCGACTGACACGGCGCCACCGGATTCATCCGCCACAAGGCTCATGAAGGGAAGCGCCATTTCGCGCGTGTAGACGAAGTTCTCCGGGAAAGCCCCGACCATTTTGAGCTCATGGGCCGAGGCTGCCAGGCTATTTCGGACCAGTATGGGCGCGACGGCAGCACCTGCCGCGCTGGAAAGCAAGAACTCTCTTCTGTTCATGTCGGCGTTCCTCCTTCAGTTGACTGGCTCCGGCCATGCGAAGCCACAGCCATCCGCCATCGGTGGCGGACAACGTATTGTTGCCGATGCGGATACGAGATCTGGCGCATTGCCCCTGCGCATCATTTGCGATGCGTCCAAATGATCCTCCCTGGATCCTGATCCCTGATCCGCTCCCATATAGTCCCATCTGGAACAATATGTAAAGTTCCAAATGGAACGAAATCGTGCTAGGTCTCATTCATGAACGAGCAAACACGCGCATCACTCGAAACCGTGGAACGGATGATCGGCCGGTTCGGCGAGGCATCGGTAAAGATGTTGACGGACACGCCGCTAGTTCACGCCTGGCGGATCAGTTTCCTGGCGAACTTCTTCACCGGGCCGATCTATCGCGACATCGGCGCCAGCTTCGGCCTGAGCCGGCCGCAGTTCGTCATCCTTTTCTGCCTGTCGCAAAAGCCGGGCCTGGCGGCCAAGGATGTCTGCCTGCTGACAGGTCTCCCAAAAAACTCGATCAGCCGCGCGGTGTCCGAATTGATGGAGCGGGACCTGATCGAACGTGAGACTCGGGACGAAGACAAGCGCAGCAAGACACTTGTTCTGACAGCCGAGGGCGCCCGCCTCCTGGACCTTGTCATTCCGCTGTTCGAGACCCGCCAAGAAGCGATGCGCGCGACGCTGACGGATGAAGAATTGCGCCAGTTCGATGCCCTGGTGGAAAAGATGATCTTCGCTATGCCGGATTGGGTCGCCCCCGAGTGAGAGGCTGGAACCGGGTACAGGAACCTAAGGCAGAACCCTTGCGGCGAGTTCGCTCCAATAGGCGACGCCGTGGGGAATTGCGCCGTCATCGAAGTCATATGCGGGATTGTGAAGCGAAGCCGAGGCGCCGTTGCCGATCAGGACATAAGCACCGGGAACCTGGCGAAGGATAAAGGCGAAATCCTCGGACCCCATCACGGGTTTCAGATCGTCCCTTACCCGGTCGGGTCCGACGGCGGCGCGCATGGCTTCAAGCGCGATCTCCGTCTCGGCCGGATGGTTGATCGTGGGCGGATAGGGCGTCAGCGGCGGGCGCTTGACGGTCACTTCGACCCCGAAGGCCTCGCCCGTCTTCTCGCAGATTCGCCAAAGCTCCTGCTCGATCGTGGCTGCAACTGTCTCCGAGAAGCATCGGAACCCGCATTTCATCTCGACGGCATCGGGAATCACGTTGAACGCTTCGCCGCCGTTGATCGCCGTGATCGAAACAACCGCCTGTTCGAACGGATCGACAACGCGGCTGACGATCGACTGGACGGAACCTATGATATGGCCGGCCGCGACGATCGGATCGCGGGCCGTATGCGGTGCCGCAGCGTGGCCTCCCTTGCCCTTGACGATTATGAACACGCCGTCGGCTGATGCCATCGCCGGGCCGCGGACAACGCCGAACTCTCCGACCGGCATTCCGGGCCAGTTGTGAAGGGCGTAGGCGCCCTTGACGGGGAAACGCTCCAGCATTCCGGCATCGATCATGGCCTGCGCGCCTGCATGCCCCTCTTCCGCCGGCTGAAAGCAGAAGACGAGCGTTCCGTCGAAAGCCCGCGTTTCGGCAAGATGGCGCGCGGCGCCCAGCAGTATGGTGGTATGCCCGTCGTGACCACAGGCGTGCATCCGCCCCTTTTCGGCCGATGCGTGTTCGGCCCCCGAGGTTTCCTCGATCGGAAGGGCGTCCATATCAGCCCTGAACAGGACCCGCTTTTCCTTCGAGGCCGCTGGCCCTGCGGAGCCATGCAAAATGCCCAGGACGCCGGTCTTGCCAATTCCCTCGATCACCTCATCGAATCCGAAAGCGCGGAGGCGATCCGCGACGAGGCCGGCCGTGCGGGGCAGATCGTACATCAATTCGGGATGGCGGTGAAAATCGTGCCGCCACTCGACCAGATCGGGGAGCATGGCGGCGATGGAATTCTTCATGGGTGCGTTCATGTTCTTGTCCAATGTCTTTCGGGTCGCGCGATCTTTCGGGCGGCGCATCTTCAAACAGGCCGTAGGCCTTGAAGAGCCGGTACTCCGGATGGCCGGAAGCTTCATCCTGGCGGAAGCCTGGAATCCTGACAGGCATGCGTATTGTCTTGTCCGGCAATCTCCAGGGTGGGCAATTGCGATGGCGCCGATCCGGTGGAGAACCAGTCCTGACCGGGAATGGCCGCCAAAAGTTCCTCGACATAGCGGTGGCGGTCGGTCTCCAGGACATCCTTCGGCGTTCCCCTGGCGAGGGTCTTCCCGCCTCGCATCACCACGATGCTGTCACAGATCTCTGCCGCAACCCGCAGGTCATGCGTTATGAAAACGATGGTAAGATCGCGTTTTTTCTTGAGGTCCTCGAAGAGCTTCAACATCTGCTTCTGCACCGAAACGTCCAACGCTGACAGCGCCTCGTCGGCGATCAGCACCCGCGGGTTTGCCGCCAGTGCGCGGGCGATGCAGACGCGCTGGCGTTGTCCCCCCGACAATTCATGCGGGAAGCGGTCCGCGAACTTGCGATCGAGCTTCACATCGTCGAGCAATGACAGCACCTTGTCATTGGCCGCGGCTCGCGGGCAGCCATTGACCCGTACGACGTCCATCAACGTCCGGCCGATCGTGTGGCGCGGGTTAAGGGCAGCCGTCGGATCCTGGAAGACCATCTGCATGAGATGACGCCGCCGCCGCCTTTGCGGCAAGGCAAGTTGCATTATATCGGTGCCATCGACAACGAGTTCACCATCATCCGGTTCTTCCAGCCCGATCAGGCACTTGGCGAAGGTCGATTTTCCCGAGCCGCTTTCGCCGACGATGCCGAGCGTTTCGCCTGGCAGGAGGTCGATCGATACGTCATCCAGCGCCACGAACCGGCCCTTGAACACCTTTCGCAGCGATCTGGCGGAGATGAGCGGGTCTGAGTCCAGTGCCCCGGAGCGGGGATGCCAATGCGGAACTGCGGCGATCAGTGTCCTGGTATAGTCGTTGCGCGGATTCTTAAGGACGCCTTCGAGCGGCCCCTGCTCCACGATGCGGCCATGGCGAAGAACCACGACATCGTCGGCGATTTCCGCGACGACTCCGAAGTCGTGAGTGATGAACAGGACCGCCGTTCCGAAATTCTCCTTCAATTCCTCGATCAACTGCAGTACCTGCGCCTGGGTCGTCACGTCGAGTGCCGTGGTCGGCTCGTCGGCAATCAGGAGATCCGGATTCAGCGCCATCGCCATGGAAATCATGACACGCTGGCGCTGCCCTCCGGAAAGCTCGAACGGGTAGGCGTCAAGAATGCGGCGCGGGTTTGGCAGGTGCGCCAGTTCGAGCAATTGCCGCATTCGCGCTTCGCGCCCGGTCTCGGGTTCGACGCCATGGGCGGAAAACACCTCGTCGAACTGCGTCCGGATCCTTCTGACGGGATTGAGGGCCGACGTCGGGTCCTGGAAGATCATGCTGATGCGCCTGCCGCGCAGGTCGCGCATCGCTTTCGGCCCAAGCTCCGGGAGGCTTGTGCCCCGGAAACGGATGTCTCCGCCGGTGATCGCCAGCCGGGTACCCGGCAAGAGGCCCACCACCGCATTGGCGATCATCGATTTGCCGGAGCCGCTCTCGCCGACCAGACAGACCGTCTTGCCCGCCTCGACAGAGAAGGTGACGTTATCGACGATGGGCACTTCCCGCCGGAGGCTTACGAAGAGATCGCGGACTTCAAGGACGGGACCGGCCATCACTTCGATTCCCTGCGCTCGAAATGCGGATCCTGGCTGTCACCGATGGCATCGCCGAGGATGCTGATCGATACGATCGTCAACATGATCGCGAAGCCAGGCAGGAAGGTGAGCCACCAGCTTTGCGACATGACACCGCGCCCGGCGCTGATCAGGTAACCCCAACTGACAACCTTCGGGTCACCGAGACCGACGAAGCTCAAGGCGCTTTCGAACAGGATCGCCATGGACACCATCAGGGCCGCCATGACGGTAAGCGGCGACAGGATATTGGGGAATATCTGGGACCAGGCGACGCGGAGGTTCGACTGCCCGGAGAGCAAGGCAGCCTGAACGAATTCACGCCTGCGCATGGAGAGAAACTCCGCGCGCGCCAACCGGGCGACGGGCGGCCAGCTGACGACGCTGATCGCGATCATGATGGAAAAAGTCGATGGCGTGTAGATCGCGATCAACAGGATGGCGAGCGCGAAACTGGGAACAGTCTGGAACATTTCCGTGCTGCGCATCAGGGCGCTGTCGACCCGACCACCGAAGAACCCCGCGACCGCTCCGATGCTGGCGCCGAAGACGGTTGCCACGCAGGTCGAAACGAGGCCGATTGCCAGCGAGGTCCGCGCCCCGAACATCAGCGAGGCCAGCAGATCGCGACCGAGCGCATCGGTGCCGAGCGGGTGGCGCATGTCGGCGAAGGGCGCAAGCAGAGGACGGGCGACCATGCGCCATGGTCCGTCGGGATAGGCGACCGGTGCCAGCAACCCCGCCAGGACGATCGCGCACAGGATGGCGAGCGCGAGCACGGCATCGGGCTTCGAAAACAACGATTTCCAGATGAGCATCGGGTTTCTCCTCAGGCGGCGCGGGTTCGCGGATCGACAAACCGGTAGAGAATGTCGACCAGGAGATTGGCCAGGATCACGATAACCGAGGTGACGATGAAGACGCCGATCACGACGTTGTAGTCGCGGGAACCCAGCGCGTCGTACATCAGGCGGCCGATACCGGGCCAGGCAAACACGGTTTCGGTCAGGATCGTCCCCGCCACGAGTTGCCCTGCCTGGACGCCGGCCATGGTCGTGATCGGCAGCAGCGAGGTGCGCAGGACATGGCGGAACCATAACCTGGACGGCGCCATGCCCCTAGCGTGTGCGGCCTTTACGAACAGGGCATTGGCGGTGTCGATCATCGATGCCCGCACGAGGCGCGCGTAGATGGCCATGGTGAAGAGCGCCGAGGCCATTGCCGGCATGACCAGGTGGTGCAGGTAGTCGAGGATTGCGGCAATACCCGTGTAGCCTGCCCCGATCGTCTGTGTGCCATGAGAAGGAAGCCACCCGAGCTTGCCGGAGAAGAGCAGGATCGCCAGGAGGGCGACCCAGTAATAGGGCGAGGAAAAGAACAGCACCGAACCGATGGAGATGCAGCGGTCGATCCACCGGCCGCGATGGACAGCGGCGACAAAGCCCGCTGTCGTGCCCATCACAAGGGCGAGGATGAATGCCGCTCCCGCCAGGATAAGGGTATTGGGAAGGCGCTCCGCGATCATGTCGAACACGGGCCGTCCCTCGCGATAGGACTGGCCGAAATCAAGGCTCGCGAGGTTCCTGAAATAGTAGCCGAGTTGCACGGGCAAGGACCGGTCGAGCCCCATCTGCTGACGCAGGTAATCGATATATTCGGGATCGCCAGAGGCAGCCTCGCCGGCGATGAATGATGCCGGATCGCCCGGTGCCGCCCGCACAAGGAGAAATGTCCCGGTGATGACGAACACGATGACGACGATGCGTTTGGCGATTTCGGACACGACAGTCTTGAGCAAGGCATTCACTCCAGGCAAACCCGGCGGGCCGGCTCATTCGCCGGCCCGCCGAACTGATACTCATTTCGCGATCCAGACGTTCTCGAAGCTGTCGCTGAGACCGAGAGCCGTGGTGATCAGGTCCTTGACCTTCGTACGGTAGAGCGTCGGGAACTCGAGCTCGGCGGTCCAGCCCTGAACGGCGTCGTCGGCGATGATCTTCTGGGCCTCGGCATAGAGCGCGGCACGCTCATCAGCATCACCCACCGCATCGGCCTTCGCCATCAGCTCGTCCAGCTTGGGATTGGCGTAGCGGCCGACATTGTTCCAGGGAGAACCGGCGACGTCGTTGTGCGAATAGAAATTGCGCGTCACGCCGACGGCCGGATCGCCATACTGGTAGAGGTAGATGTTGCCGAGGTCGTAGCTGCGCTCGGCGAGCTTCTTCAGGTAGCCGCCCACGTCGTTGTTGTCGAGCTCGACATTGAGGCCGATCTCCTTCCACGCCTGCACTTCGTATTCGGCAAGGCGCGCCCAGCTGGAACCGACCGGAGCGGTGCTGAGTTTCAGCACTTCCCCCTTGTAAGACGAGGCAGCAACCAGTGCCTTCGCCTTCTCGGCGTCGAATTCATAGCCATTGACGGAGGGATCGAAGAAACGCGTCCGGGAATCGAACGCCCCGCGCGGCGGTGTCGCAAGGCCGTTGAAAACCACGTCGCGAATGAAATTCTTGTCCAGGGCATAATTCAAGGCCTGGCGCAGCTTCACGTCGTCGAGCGGCGCCTTTTGCGTATTGATCCACAGGAAGGCGTGAGGCGCCAGCATTTCCCAGCCCCTGGTCGTCGACTCGACACCATCCAGCCCGGCAAGGCGCGAAACATCGAACCCTTCCAGATTCGAGGCGGAGACGACATCGACGCTGCCTTCCTCGAAAGCAACCGCACAGCCCTGCGCATCGGGGATGATCACAAAGTAGAGGTCGTCGAGATACGGCCTGGTCCCATCGCGATACTCGTCAAAGCGGCCGAGTTGGATGAAACTCCCCTTCTTCCATTCCTTGATATAGAACGCTCCGGTACCGATCGGTGTCGCGTTGGCGGGATTCTCCCGGAAATTGCCCTTCGAATAGAGATGGGACGGAATGATCGGGAGGTTGCCGTAGTTCAGCATGTAGATGAAGGAAGGGATGCTTTCCTTCAGCGTGAACTTCACTTTGTGATCCGAGGTCGCTTCAACCTTTTCGATCTTGGCGGAGACCAGTTTCAGGCGATCGTTCTCCACCGAGAACACTTCGTAGGAGGTCACGACGTCAGCAGCCGTGAAGGGCTTTCCATCATGCCATTTGGCGTTTTCGACCAGATTGAAAGTCCAGGTCAGCCCATCGTCGGACCGTTCCCAGGAACTGGCGAGCCACGGCTGCGGCTTCAGTTCGAAATCGAATTTGACGAGTGCTTCGTAGATCTTGCTCGAAACAATGCTGGCCGATCCCAGGCCCGAAAGGCCGGCCACTGCCGTCGGCGGTTCGGGAAACAGCGCGACCTTCAGGGCCCCGCCCCTCTCCTGCGCGGCAAGCGGTGTGGCCAATGCCAGGGCCGCGGCAAAGGCGGCTGCAAGCAGAATTTTCAGTCTCATATATTCACTCCTCCAACGGTCTGTTCGTGGGCTCCCGTTTCGAAAGCCGGTTCGTGCTTCCGGTTCTACTTTTTCGTCTACCCGGCTGACCGGAATGGCGCCGGATCGAGGAAGCGGTTGATGACATTCGCCGTCATGCGGACGACGTCGTTGCGGCCTTTCGTGTCGCCGCCGTCTAGCAGTGCGCCAACCCAGGTCATGGACCCGACCGAAAAGACCGCGCCGGACCGGCCGGCGAACCGGATCGCAATGTCCGACCGCGCCTTGGGATCGTCGAACGGGAGAACGGTCGAGAGCATTTCTTCCTTGGTACGGAGCATGGACGGGGGATGGCCGAGGCTGCTCGCGACAAGGTGAATGTCGGCATCGGGTGCAAGGCGTCGTTCCACCCGATCGACTTCCTGGCCCGCCGCACCATTGCCGAGCCATCCGTGATGGCCCAACGTGTCGCCGATACCGTCAAGGGCGAACGCAGCCAGACCGGAGCGCGCATCCGGATTGACCTTGTAGTATCCGCTCTCGTCGAAACCCTGCGCGGCAAAACCGACGCCCGCCAGCCGGTTCGGCGGACGGCCAAGCCGCCGCCAGAGCCCGCCATAGCCCCCGTCCATCATGTGGTGACCTTCGCCGGGCTCGGCGATCCACGCCCGCGTGCCGTCTTCGGTGCGGCGCACCTCGATCTGTCCGGGTACGCGGTTGGAAACGCTCACCCGCCAGTAGAAGCCATTGCCGCCGAGATAGAGGAGACGCCCGCCATCGTCGCAATAGGCGTCAAGCGCATCGAGCATCTCCGTGGAGTAGTACTCGGGGTGATTTCCAGTGACGACGACCCGGTGACCAGCAAGCGCGTCGATACCTTCGCGGTGCAGGTCCTCGTCCGTGAGCACGTCGACTTGGCCGTACTGCTCCATGAGCCAGGTCAACAGCCACGTATCCGGGATCAGGCCCCATGGCAGGCTGCCAAAGCGCATCGAGAGCACCGGCCTGAGACGGGAGGAAAGCATGACCGGCGAACCGTCGTCATGACGGTCGTAATGCGATCGGCCGAATCCCGGATGCCCATCGACCGGTTGCTCGTCGGGATAGGACGCAATCCCGTGGTCGGGCCCGCGCATCACCATTGGCGCGTTGCCGTAGGACAGATAGGTGAATGTCGGTAAAAGCAGCGCAACGGGCGCCCTTGAACCGATGGGCGAGCGGACTACGAACGGGACCACGTCCGATCCGCGCTCCGTTTCGAGCGAGATGCCGTAAAGGCCCGACGCGCAATCCTGTGGAATTTCCAACTTGAGGGCATCCGGCCATCGGCAATCCGCAAGGTCGTCGGAATGAAAATGCACCGCGTTGTAGTGATCCGGCCGCTGCCGCCAGTCGAAGACCGATCCATCCCAAAAGGGTCCAGTGATCGCGCGCGTGGGCGTGTTGACCAACACGGCGTCGCAGCGAGCAGGACCGGCATCGACGACGCGGTCGCTTTCCGGGAACCGCGAGAAATCCCATCGCGTCTGGATTGCGGCTGCACCATGGGCGCGTGTAATGCGACGCCATCCCTCTGGCCCCCCTGCCAGGGCCGACGCGACCTCCTGGGCGTCCACTGCCGCCAGCATCGGGTCGGCGAAACGTCCGTCGACTGCCCCACCCGGGATGCCGCCGGTCACGCAGGCGCCGAGAGAAAGGGACCGCGCCATTTCCAACCCGCCAAGCTGGCGCGCGTCGCCGGCGACGCTGACATCTCCGTGTAGCGGCGCAACGGCCAGCAGTGCTCCGCCCGTCGGCCGCGCAAAGGTCGCCGCGATCGCCATCCATCGGCCGCGTTCAAGCGGATACCCGGTGCGCAGCAGCGTCGCACTCGCGGCATCCACGATGGCGACGTGCCGGTCTTCATCGACCCACAATCCGCCCAGGGAAATGCCTTCCCCATCATAGAACTGCGCGATTGCTTGTCTCCGTCCGCTCTTCGAGGTCGGCATGAACAGGAGACCGAAGGTCTTCGTCGCCGAGCCGCGCGCGACCTCCGAAACCGGAGCCATGGCATAGGAGCCAAGCGGAACCTCGTGGTGAATCCCGTCCAGAGCCACATCTTCGAAACCTTCGGCATTCGCGAGGCTCACTATCGGGCCGGTTTCCTGCGACCAGGTGACACTTTCGATTGTGCGGACGCCAAGGCGCACCTGCCTGGCGGTGGTGGAGACCTTGACCCGCAATGTCTCGCCCGCTGTCACAGCGATCGGATCGGTATACCCGACGGCGTCCTTGGTCCGCGAAGCGCTCATGATGACCTCATATCCTTTTCATGTATGCGGGCATGTCAGGGCCGAGATGCGCCGATCCGTAGACCGTGCGCGAAGGGTAGTATTCGGCATTGTGCTGCACCGCGCAGGCAACCTCCGCGCCGGCCGTTTCCGCGATGAAATGCAGCATCAGGTCCACACCCGCGGAGACGCCGCCGCTCGACCAGACATTGCCGTCGCGGACGAAACGCTCCTCGACCACCGAGACCCCTGCTTCGCGCAAGCGGCCAAGGACCTTCCAGTGCGACGTCGCCCTGCGGTTTTCCAGGAGGCCGGCGGCCAGCAGGATGAAGCTGCCGGAGCAGACCGAAAGTATGTTTTTGCCTTCACCACCATTGTTTCGGACGAAGCCGACGAGGTTTTCGTTGCGCATCTCGTTGAAGGCGGCGAAGCCTCCCGGCACGACCAGCGCGTCGAGCGAAGGACAGGTCGAAAAATCGTGGTCCGCGGCGATCCCCAGGCCTTTCGCACAACGCACGGTCCCTCGTTCCTGGGCGACGACAAGGCATTCGGGACCGCCGGCATAGGCGTTCCACATTGTCGCCATTTCCCACGGACCAACGAGGTCGAGTTCTTCGACGCCGGTATAGGCTAGAAAGCCGAGCCGTTTCATCCCTTCGCCTCGCCGGTCATCTCGGGGCGGCGTTCGACCTCGTCACCGTTGACCACCATGAACAGCCAGTCGGCGACTGCGGCAGGCTTTTCCTTTCCCTGGATCTCGATCGTCATCTCGATCGTGACCAGGAACCGGCCCGGTCCGCGATCCTCGATCTTTTTCAGTTTCGCGATGCCGCGGATCGAAGTTCCGACCTCGACCGGCGCCATGAGGCGGACCCGGTCAAAGCCATAATTGAGTTTGTAAGCCTCCCTGGAGCCCCGTTTCAGGATCTCGTTGATCATGGCGGTCATCATTGAGATGGTCTGAAAGCCATAGACAATCGTCACGCCGAAGGGGCTGTGATCCCTCGCCCAGACCGGGTCCATGTGCATGGCGTCGACATCCCTCGTCAGGCGGCCGAACGCGTCGATATCCATCTGGTCTATGGCATGCCAACTGGATCGGCCGATCTCCTGGCCGAGGTGCTGCTGTAGGGATGTCCGGTCGGATAGATCGATACGCAATTGTTTCTCCTAGGAATCAAAGGCAATTGAAGGCAGCCAAAGGGCCAGTTCTGGAAAAGCCATCAGGATCAGGATCATGAGAAAAATGACGGCGGCGAACGGGATCGACCCCACGATGACGTCGCTGAGCGGACCGTTCTTGCGCACGCCCTGCACGACGTAGAGGTTCATGCCGATCGGAGGCGTGATCAGCGCCGCTTCCAGCAGCAGGGTCAGGACGATACCGAACCAGATCGAATCATAGCCGAGGGAGACCACGATCGGGACGATGATCGGAACCGTCACCAGGAGGATCGAAAAGCCCTCCATGAAGCAGCCGAGCACGAGGTAGAAGATGACAATGGCAATCATCAGAAATGTCGGGCTGAGATCGAGGGCGACCACGATATCGACAATTTGCCTGGAGATGCCGAGGAAGGTCATAACGAAGTTCAGCAGCAGAGCGGTCATGATGATCGCGGTGACCATGGCGGTCGTGCGCATCGTTCCCTCGATTGCGTCTGTCAGCATCGCGACCGTGAGCCTGCGGTGCGACGCCGCCAGCCCCAGAGCCCCGACGACACCGAACGCGGCCGCCTCGGTGGGCGTTGCGATGCCGACATAGATCGTCACGACGACCAGCCCGAAAATGAACAGGGGCGGGAAGAGATCCGGCACCGCCCGCAGGCGGCGGGACCATGACGTCTCGACAGGCCTCCCTCCCGCCGACGGGCGCACGATGCAGACGCCGGCGATCAGCAACATGAACAGTCCGGCAAGGACGATGCCCGGCAGCATGCCCGCCATGTAAAGGCGCGGAATGGAGGTTTCGGTCAAAGCGCCGTACACGATCAGCGAGACCGAGGGAGGAATGAGGATGCCGAGGGTCCCACCGGCCGCGAGCGAACCGAGGAAAAGGCGCGGGCTGTATCCGTGTTTCTCGATCTCCGGCGCCGACACCGTCCCGATCGTCGCCGCGGTGGCGACGCTCGAGCCCGATGAAGCGGCAAACAGCGCGCACGCGCCGATATTGGCATGTATCGTGCCGCCCGGCAGCCATGACAGCCATTCGACCAGGGCCGCATACATCCGCTCTGCGATGCCGGCGCGCAGGAGGATCTCGCCGAGCAGGATGAAGAACGGGATCGCGACCAGCGTGTCGGAGGACATGGACTGCCAACCGACTTCACCGATCATCAGGTCGAGCGGCACCGGGGTGAAGACCCACATCAGCAAGAAGGCGAGGACGCCAAGGGAGGCGGCGACCGAGATCGACAGGGCAAGCGTGCCGAGAAGCATGAGAACGGTGGTCGCGATCACGATAATTCTCCTGCCGGCTCATTGGCTGGCCGTTGCGCGACGATTGCGTTGATCGAGGAAAGTTCCTGCGCGATTTCATCGGCCGGAGACAGCACCGCCGCCGCAGCCTGTTTCCGGCCGGAAAACGCCAGCGTCAGGGCCCAGACGGCTATCCAGGCCGAAGTGGCGGCGCCGGCCACAAGGCCGAGCGCCCAAAGACCCTGCGGGATCGCCAGATAGCTCCGCAGCGGTGTGATCGACCGGGCGCCGTCCAGCCAGGATCCCCAGGCAAGCCCGCAGGCGCGGTAGGCGATAATGCCGAAGACGATCGTGAACGCGGCCCATGCCAGGATATCGAGAGCGAGGCGCAGATATCCCGGAAGGAAATTGCGAACGATGTCGATCCGGATATTGGCTCGCTGAAGGATTGCGAACGGCAACGCAAAGGTCGTCGTGATGGCGAAGACATAGGAAGTGATCTCGTCGACGCCACCAAAGGACTGCCCGATAAACTTGCGCATCAGCGCCTCGATGGTGATGACGACCGACATCACGATGAGGGCGGCGCCCGACAACCAGACCAGAAGGCGGGCGGCGCGCACGATCGCGCCATTCCCGCGCCGCAGGACTCTATCCGTCATGACCGTCATCTCCTGACAGGGGACCACAAGAAGCGGTTATCGCTTGTTGCCGGACCCGGTCTCTGCCGGGTCCAGTTACCGGCACGCCGATTACTGGCGGGCGTCGACGCCAACCATCTTGCCAGCAGTCTCGTTCCAGCGCGCCGCGCACTCCTCGCCGCAACGCTGGGCGAAGCGCTTGAGGACGAAATCGGCGAGGAGCTGGCGGCGGATCGCGTCATCCTCCTCGGTCGCCTTGACGAGGGTCATGCCTCCAGGTTCTCCGTACCGGCATTGGTCGCCCTCGCCGGTGAGGCAAGCGATCCCCTGCGCCGCCGAGTCGTCCAGCGCCGCCCACGCCTTGTCGGCGAACTTGGCTGCTTCGGCCTCGATCAGCGCCTGGGTGTCGGCGTCGAGCGTGTTCCATTTCTTGTTCGACATGGCCAGGAAGCCGACACCGGCGGACACCGGCGTCTCGTAGACATATTTGACCACGTCTTGCCATTTGGCCGTGTACATGCTGATGCCGCTGGAAATGCCGCAATCGACCACGCCGCGCTGCAGCGCCGGCACGACATCGGCCAGAGGAATGGTGGCGCTTACACCGCCCAGCCCCTCGGCCATGTCGCCAAGCGTCGTCGAATAGACGCGGATCTTGCGCCCCTTCAGGTCGCCGAGCCCGGAGAACGCATCGCGGCAGACAAGGATCTGCGCCGGGTAGGGATAATTGGCGAGCAGCTTCAGCCCGTGGATCTTGTCGAACGCATCCGCCACAACCTGGCCATACGCGTCGACCATGCGGCGGGACGTCTCGCTGCTGTCCGACGCCAGCGCCAGGTCAATGCCCTCGAATACCGGATTCCCGGACGCGATGTAGGTATAGGCGCCAAAGCCGGCGTCGAAGACTCCGGTTTGCAGCAGCTTCACCGTCTCGAAACCCTTGAGGCCGAGATCGGTGACCGACTGCACATCGGCAGTGATCTTGCCTCCCGAGGCCTCCGGAATGGCGGTGTTCCAGAGCGGCGCTTCGTGCTCGGCATACATCGCTCCGATATTCCAAAGCCCGACAACCTTGAATTTCTCTTCGCGGATTTCGGCGAACGCCGTGCCCGCGAGGAGGCAGATTGCACCGGCGGTTATTACAAATCGCTTCATGGTCAGGTTCCCCTATTCGTTCCACGAAGCGATTGAATTCCATTTTTTTACAAGCTTGTCAATACCTATCCGAAGCGCGGTGGTTTCGGCTGCTCCTCGGCGTCGATCAGACGACTGACCGAACGCACTGCCTGGGCAGCCACGACGTCAGCCACCGAGTCGGCGCTCATCTGGCCGTCGGGCCGGAACCAGAAGACCGTGTAGGACAGGATGCCGAGGATACCGAATGCCGCCATTGTCGGCGAACCGGGAGCGAACTCGCCCGACTTCTGACCTGCTATGATCACATCCCGGTAGAGGCCAACGATGCGGCGTTGAAGCCTGAGGATATCGTCCCGCTGTTCTTCGGTCAGTTTTGCGGCATTGCGGAGCGGACCGTAGAGGAAGGCATTCACGAAGGGGATGTAGGCGCGATCGTCGAGTTCATGGAAAACCTGTGCGCGCGCAAGGGTATAGAGCTGCAGAGCAGGATGTGACGGAAGATTTTCGACCGCCTTTTCCATAGCGGTGATCTCATCGGTAATCGCCTTTTCCACCGCCTCGTAGACAAGCTGCTCCTTGGACGAAAAATAGTGGTACAGCGCCGGGTGCGTTAGCCCGAGACTTGTCGCGATTTCCTTGATTCCTGTGGATTCAAGCCCGCGCTCCGAGAACACGCGAAGTGCCTCGGTCAGGATGTCCTCACGCCGCTTTGAGTAGCGCTTGGACGGCTTCGCTTCACTCGACATGATGCTGCTCCTAACCCCCGTTTTCCCTGGACCCGTTATCGTGGCACATCAGCCAAAACGCAATACGAGTGCCGGTAGCGATACCACAATCGCATTCAATTGACAGATATGTTAATATTGGTCGATATTGTTCTGGGCATTGCACGAACGGATTGGCCTACGTCCCGATGAAACACAGCACCTCGACTGTCACAAGCCCGTTAGCGGCCGCCATGGACCGCACACGCGAGATCGGCGAAGCCGTACCGCGGACAACGATCGGCCGCGCCGTAACCGATGCATGCGCCCGTTTTGCCGATCGCGTGGCGATCGAAGTCTTCGAGCGCAAGGAACTGATAACTTTCGCGCAGTTCGAGACGCTGACCCATCGATATGCTCGCGCCCTTCTTTCGATGGGTGTCGGCCCGGGCGACCGCGTGGCAATCATGCTTCCCAATCGCCTGGCCTATCCGGCGCTCTTCATCGCGCTTGCCCGCATCGGTGCGATTCACGTGCCCGTCAATACGCGCTACACGCCGAAGGAAGTCGCCTATGTCGTGAATGACGCGGGCACGCGCCTTCTTCTCCACGATGTGATGTTCAGCAACACGATCGAAGGGCTATCCGCCGAACTGCGGCAGGCGGTGAGGACTGCGGGTCTCGGCGAGGGCGAAGGCGAATTCGAATGTATCGCTGCCGCCTGCCCGCCTGACCCCGTCGATTTTCCGGAGATCGGCCCCGACAGCCTGGCCAATATCCAGTACACGTCGGGCACAACCGGCTTCCCCAAGGGCTGCATGCTGACACACGACTATTGGCTGGTTCTCGCCCATGCTGCGATCGGCTGGGACGCCGAACCGGCCCGTCGTGTCCTGTCAGCCCAGCCCTATTTCTACATGGATCCGCAATGGATCACGCTGAAGGCGCTCCTGACCGGCGCGACACTGGTGATGGCGCCGGGTCTTTCCTCCTCGCGTTTCCTTGGCTGGATCCATGACCAGGCAATCGAGTGGTGCATGTTTCCGCTACTGATGACGCGGCAGCCACCATCGCCGAGCGATTCGGAAACGCCGTTGAAGCAGGTCGCGACTTTCGGCTGGCCACCGGAGACCTGCCGCGAGTTCAAACAACGCTTCGGCGTCACCGCGCGCGAGGGTTTCGGAATGACGGAAATAGGGCTCGGGACCTGGATGCCGCCGGAACTGAACGACATGTTCGATTCCGGAAGCGTCGGTTTTGCCGCGCCTTGCCGCGAGACGACGATCCGCGACGAGAACGGGCATCCCGTCGCGAATGGCGAGACCGGCGAATTGTGGATACGCGGCCGCTCGATCTTCCAGGGCTATTGGAACAAGCCAGAAGCTAACACCGAGGCGTTCCGCGAGGGCGGCTGGTTTCGATCCGGCGACCTGTTTCGCCAGGACGACAGGGGTTTTCTCTACATCGTCGGCCGGCTCAAGGACATGATCCGGCGGTCTCAGGAAAACATTGCCGCGCGCGAAGTCGAGGCCGTGATCTGCCTGCTCCCGGAGGTCGAGGACGCCGCCGCCATTCCGGTTCCCGATCCAATCCGCGGCGAGGAAGTGAAGATTTATGTCCAACTCAAGGACGGCGTCGGCCGCCACGCGCTGCCGGTCGATACGATCCTCGCGCATGCACGCAAGCACCTGGCGGCATTCAAGATCCCGCGATACATCGGCTTTGTCGACAGCTTCCCGCGCACTGCGTCCAACAAGGTCGAGAAGAAGACGCTGATCGCCGGTGCCGGCGACCTGCGCACCGGCGCATACGATGCCGAGGAGCGGATTTGGAGATAACCGGCGGCGGACTTCCGGCTTTATGGCGAGCCGGCGGATTATCTCGGTTCAGCGAAGACTCGCCGTGTCGTGTCCGGCATGTGTCGGCCAATTTCGCCAGCAAGCGGATGCAGCGGCGACGACGCTCCGGCTATCCGAGCATGTTTCTCAGCACGCGGTTGAAAATGCGTGCGCCGATTGCGATCAGGTCGTCGGGAAAATCATAATCGGGATTGTGCAGGTGCGGCCGCCCCGTACCAGCGCCGAGCAGAAACATCGCCAGATGCGTGCCATCCTTGCCGAATCCGCCGAAATCCTCCGAGCCGCGCAAGGGCAGATCGCCGGCGTCGTGTCCTATCCCCTCGTCTTCGAGGGCACGCTGGAGCAGGCCGACGGCGGTGGCATCATTCCTGCAATCGGCGAAAACATTGTCGTATTCGATTTCGGCGGCAAGACCGGTCCTGGCCGCCGCCACATGGACGAGGCTTTCGGCCTCGAGGCGCAGTTCTTCCATCCGGCGGTCTGTGAGCGTGCGAAGAGTCACCCAGATCTCGGCATTTCCGGGCGCTACCCCGAATACGCGTTCGCCGACCTCGACATGGGTCACGGTGGTCATCGCGAATTGCGGATCCGGCAGGCTTGCCGAACCCAGACGGGCGAGCGCCGGCACGATCTGCAGAACCGCCGGGAGCGGTGAGGTCCCGGTCTCCGGCATCGAGGCATGGGCCGTCCGGCCCGAAAGGCCGATGCGCATTCCCCGCGACGCGCAGGTGAAGGGACCTTCCACCAAGGCAACATGTCCAAGCGGGATTCCCGGCATGTTGTGGTACGCGAAAACGAAGTCCGGCTTGATCGATCGATAGTCTGGATCGGCGACAACTGCAGCGGCTCCGGCTCCATTCTCCTCGGCGGGTTGGAACATGAGGATGACGCGGCCCCGCGCGGGCCTTTGACGTGACAGACCGCGGGCCAGCGCCATCAATGTCGTCATGTGCCCGTCGTGACCGCACTGGTGGCCCCTGCCCGGCCTGGTCGAACGGTACGGGAGGTCGGATATTTCCTCGATCGCCAGGCCATCGAGTTCGGCCCGGAACATCACCGTCGGACCCGGCTCCCTGCCCGCATAGACCGCGGCCAGGCCATGCCCTCCCAATCCTTCCACCAGGGCATCGGGTTTCGTGGCAGCCAGGGCACGGCGCACTTCGCCGGCAGTCTCAACTTCCTCGCCTGACAATTCGGGCATGGAGTGCAGCTTGCGCCGCCAACCGGTCAATTCGATCACATCCTGGTTTGTCAGAAACATCAGTGTCTTTCCGGGTAAATGAAGATTTCTCGAAGAACCGTCAGGCCGAAGCCCGATAATGAGCCGCGGCGCGGTTCAGCATGCCGAACAAATCCCGCGGATCGTCCGGGTCAGCCAGGAGGTCGAGGCGGGAGGAGAACGGGTGGATCCTGATCTGGTCATTAACATACCGCAGTGCCGAGAAGTCCTCGATCGCGAAACCAACGCTGTCGAACAGGGTGATATCGCGCGCGTTCGAACGTCCCGGCGCGGCGCCGGCAATCACCTCCCAGAGTTCGGTGACCTGATGATCGGCATCAAGCTGCTGGATCTCGCCTTCGATCCTGGTTTGAGGCGCGTATTCGACGAAGATCTCCGAACGATGCAGGATGTCCGGATGGACCTCGGTCTTGCCCGGGCAATCCCCCCCGATCGCGTTGATGTGGACGCCATCGCCAACCATGTTGTCAGTCAGGACAGTCGCATGCTGCTTGTCGGCGGTGCAGGTCGTGACGACCTGCACCGCCTCGATGGCCTGCTCCCCGGAACTGCATTGAACGACCTTCAGTCCGGCTCGTTCGAGATTGCGGGCGGCTTTCCTGGTCACGGACGGGTCGATGTCGTAGAGGCGGACCGTGTCGATCCCCAGGATGGCCTTGAACGCCAGGGCCTGGAATTCGCACTGTGCGCCGTTGCCGATCATACCCATCGCGCGGCTACCGGCAGGCGCGAGATACCTGGCAGCCAGAGCGGACATCGCCGCCGTCCGCATGGCCGTCAGAATCGTCATCTCCGACAGGAGAACCGGATATCCGCTGTTCAGATCGGCAAGAACACCGAAAGCGGTCACCGTCTGCCTTCCGGATCGCGCGTTCTTCGGATGTCCATTGACGTATTTGAAGCCGTAGGAGTTGCCGTCGCTCGTCGGCATCAGTTCGATCACGCCGTCCGCGCAATGCGCGGCAATGCGCGGCGTCTTGTCGAATTGCTGCCAGCGCCTGAAATCCTGTTCGATGTACCCGGCAAGGTCCAACAGGAAGCGCTCGATCCCGATATCCAGGATCAGGTGCATCATTTGATCGACGCTCACGAAGGGAACGAAGCTCAAGGGGCCCGGTCCATATTGCATTGGTGCATACCTCCACGATCCCGGCAATTTGCCGGTTCGCCTTCCCTTTGGTGCAGGGACGGCGGTATCCTTCGATGTTCCTGCGCGGCGATGGCGATCCGACAGACCGGTTTCCTATTTCGAAGCCGCCCTCAGGTGTTCCAGGAGGCGATCTGCGAGAATTTCGGGGGCTTCAACATTGGGCTGGTGACCGACGCCATCGAAGACCTCAAGCACGCTTCCCGTGATACCCTGCGAAATCGTTTTCGATTTTTCCGGAGGGTTTGCGCCATCGAGCGCTCCGCAAAACACATATGTCGGACAGGCGACGTGAGCCAGCATGTGGCGGATATCGACCCGGCGGAGGATCGGCGCCGAGGCACGGGCGACTGCAGGGCCGTCATTCGAGACGATGAGCTGGCGTTCCCGCGCCAGGATATCGGCACGATCGGGATCGGTTCTGAACGGCTCGCCGTAGAGGATGGGCAGGAGCCGGTCGACGACGCTCTCCGGATCAACCGCAAATCCGTTCAGCAGCAGGTTTTCATACTTGACGACCTTTTCGATGGGCTCGGCTTCGGCCGACGCGCCCCCGATCGCCAGCGACCTGATCCGCTCGGGCCTCTGGGCAGCCAGCCGTATCCCGGCGACGCCGCCGACCGACATGCCGACCCAGTGGAAGCTGTCCAATCCCAGAGCGTCCGCTACTCCCATCACGTCGTGGCAGAGATTGTCGACGTCGTAGCCTCCAAGAGGCTTGCCGCTGCGCCCCATGCCTCGCCAGTCGATCGTGATACAACGGTACTGCGCGGAGAGGCGCGCGATCTGTTGTTCGTACATTCTTCCGCTGAAAAACAGCGCATGCGTGAATATGACCGGATCCGGTCCGTCGCCGAATTCCTCGACGAACAAATCCGCCCCATTTATTTGCATCATCGGCATCGCCACCTCCTGATCGACCGAACTCAATCCGCTTGCGCGTTTTTTACAATTATGTTAATTTTTTAATCCCGTCAATTCTTGAAGTGAACCTCAACCAGCACGGTAAAGGCGCAGGAATGCCCGAAACTCTCCCTCAGTTCGCGACTCTGGACGCTGTTCTCGAACATTATGCGCAATGCACACCGGAAGCAGAAGTTGCTGTTGATGGCACGACGCGCTATGGTTACCATCAATTAAATGAGCTTGTTAATGCCTATTGCCAATGGATCGAGGCCCGGGGCATCACAGCGGGTGATCGCGTCGCGCTGCTCGCATCGCCGGGGATCCCATACCTGCTTACTCTCATGGCCGCTTCCAGGCTCGGTGCAATTTACGTAGGTGTCAATCCACGCTACTCTGTCGATGAGATTGCGCATGTCATCGCGGTAACAGACCCGAAGATTCTGCTCCATGCGGAGGTTCCCAACGATGACGCGTTGGTCGATCGGGCGCGGTCGGCAGCCGGGCAGATTGACGTCCTGCCGGTTCCTGATCTGCATATACCGGACCTCGACTCCGCGCCGCGAAAGAGCCCCGCCCTGCCCGGCGACGTCGCGGTGATCGTCTTTACCTCCGGTTCGACGGGAAAACCCAAGGGTGCGGCCCTGCACCACAGCGGGTTGATCAATGCCGCGCTATCACAGCACGATCACCTGGACAGCGAGCCTCGGCGCTACATCTCCAACCTCCCGATCAATCATGTCGGCGCCATCATGAACACGACGCTGGGATGCCTCGTCGGCGGCGGCACGCTTGTCTTCCAGGCGAAGTTCGATCCCGCCGGCGTACTCGATCTGATCGAAATCGAAAAGATCGAGACGTGGCTGCAAGTGCCAGCCATGTTCACGCTCGTCGTGAACCATCCGGATTTCGGCAAGGCGGACCTGTCTTCGCTGAAATCCATCTGCATTGGCGGGGGAGCGATCTCTGCCCCGACCCTGAACAAACTCCGCAAGACCGGCGCGGTCATTTTCGTCGAATACGGTCAGACCGAGGTCATGAGTTCACTCTCCTATTCGGAACAAGGTGCCGACGACGATATCCTGCTCAACACAATCGGGAAATTCGACCCGCGTTTCGAGACACGGATAGCCGGCGAGAGCGGGAAAACCTGCGCGGTTGGCGAAACGGGCGAAATCCAGGCCCGGGGCGATTGTGTCCTGCGCAGTTACTGGGGCGATGAAACGTCAACGCGCAATGCGTTCACATCCGACGGATGGTTGAAGACCGGCGATCTTGCCGTGCTGCGCCCGGACGGCAATGTGTCGATCAGGGGACGCCTGCGCGAGATGATCAAGTCGGGCGGCTACAATGTGTATCCACGTGAAGTCGAGGCCGTGATCGAGACCCACCCGTCGGTAGCCGAGGTCGTCGTCTACGGCGTTGCGGATGAAATTTATGGCGAAGCGGTCCATTGCACCGTCGAGTGCAAGCCGGGTCGTACCGTCAGCGCCGAAATGCTCAAGCGGCATTGCACGGGCTCATTGGCGAATTACAAGATCCCCAAGGTTTTTTCCGTTGTTTCGACTCTGCCGCGCCTGAGCAATGGTAAAATTGACCGCGCACAATTTCGTCATGATCGAATTTAACGTATTGCTCTCAATAGTGAATTATTTTTTTCATATTTTACTATCCTTTTTCTTAATATATTTCCATATTTAGTTTGGTTTCACTACGGTCGTAAACCACTTACTCTCTCCGCAGTCTCACGCTCAGAGCCTTAATCAAAAAGCGCGCAATGATTTCATGCCCTTGCGAGACGTCGGGTGAGAAGCCTGATATGGGCAACGTGGATCCACGCCTCGGCTGAAGCGATGGAGCGTTCGAAGTCCTTGGCCAGTCTGCGGCAACGGCCGAGCCAGGCGAAGGTGCGCTCCACGACCCATCGACGCGGCAGAACAATGAAGCCCTTGGCCTTGTCACTTCGCTTGACGATCTGGAGCCTGAAGCGGGCAAGATGCTTCAACGCCTTTTCCAGTTTTGGTCCGCCATAGCCGCCATCTGCGAAGACATGGCGCAGCCAGGGCCAGCGCTTGAGGATGGACTTGAGGACATCGGGCGCGCCGTCGCGATCCTGAACCGCAGCACTGTGGACGACGAGCCCGACCAACAATCCGCTGGTGTCGGTGATGATGTGACGCTTGCGGCCATTGATCTTCTTGCCGGCGTCAAAGCCACGAACCCCGCCGCTTTCGGTGGTTTTGACGCTCTGGCTATCGATCACCCCGGCGCTCGGCGAGGCCTCCCGGCCCTCCTGCTCCCGCGCCGCCATGACAAGAGTATTGTTGATGGCGCGCAGCACGCCCATGTCACGCCAGGCATAGAAGTAATTCTGAACCGTGGTGAAAGGCGGGAAGTCCTTGGGTAGCATCCGCCACTGGCAGCCTGTCGAGGCCATGTAGAGGATCCCATTCACCACCTCGCGCATGTTTGCCACGCGCGGCCGTCCGACCGGCTTGGGCCGCGGCAGAAGCGGCGCAATCACCGCCCATTCCGTATCGCGCAGATCGCTTGCATAGCGGCACCCTTCGCGGGCATAATTGCGGCGGGTGATATCAGTCCAAGGCATCGTGCTCTCCATCGAATCTTCGCAAATCCGAAGGAATCACAACTCACTGATATCACTCAACTCTTTTTAGGTCAGGCTCTTAGAGAAGCGCATCCACTTTAGCATGGGTCATATCCGCATGCGGAGGAGTAATTTGCGCATTTATTTGTGAATTGACGTCGAACAATGACCCCATCCACGCTGGCCGTAACTATTTGTAATTGTTAGACTGTTCTGGACTTTTAGGGGGTCTTGATCGACGCCGATCGTGCCCCCTAAAATGGACCAATAACCAAGCTGAAACAACGCGTTGTGCTCTGATCCCTGAAAACTGGACCGTTCGAAAGTGGAGTTTTCCGCGGTAACATCCCTTGGCTGGGAGGAGTGGAGAACGATGAAGGCATCGAAGTTTTCGGACGCACAGAAGGCGTTCATTTTGAAGCAGGGAGCGGACGGGATTCCGGTTGCCGAGATCTGCCGTCGGGCAGGGATCAGCCAGGCGACCTATTTCAACTGGAAAAGGAAATACGATGGGCTTTTGCCGACGGAGATGAAGCGCCTGAAGCAGCTTGAGGACAGATTCTCCGCTAAATCGGAGGGAAATTGGGGCCCACGTCAATTTCGGTAAACTCGGACAGGCGCCGGGTCAGCCAGTCGGCATTCATTTCCGGAACTGAGGCAAGCAGTAAACGGGTGTATTCATTTTCGGGCGACGCGAATATGCTGTCTGTAGCGCCCTGCTCTACAATTCGTCCGTTTGACATCACCACGACCCTGTCGGCAATGGCGCGAACCGTTTCCAGATCATGCGAAACAAACACATAGGACAGGCCGAGCGCTTTGCGCGTGCGGTCCAGCAGCATGAGAATCTCTTCGGCAACAAGCTGGTCAAGCGACGAGGTGACCTCGTCGCAGATCACCAGCTTGGGTTCGCAGACCAGCGCACGGGCGATCGCAATGCGCTGTTTCTGGCCGCCCGAAAGCTCATGTGGAAAGCGGTCTATGAACTTACCCGGCTCCATCCCGATCATACTCAGAATATCGCCAACCCGATCATCCTTCTGTTTGCCACGTAGGCCCAAAAACAACTCGACCGGTCGGCCGACAATGTCGCGGACTCTCTGACGCGGGTTGAGCGCCGTGTCGGGCATCTGAAATACCATCTGGATGTCGCGAAGCTGTTGGCGGCTGCGGCCTTTGCGGTCTGGCGAGAGTGGTGCCCCTTGAAACTCCAAAGCCCCGTTGCTCGGGGCGAGCAACCCGCAAATCACCTGCGCGGTGGTCGATTTGCCCGAACCGGATTCGCCGACGATCGCGAGCGTCTCTCTCGCACCGACGGCGAGGTCGATGTCTTGAATGACAGTGCGGTTGCCGTAACCTGCTGACATCTGGCGTATTTCCAGAACCGGAGCCTCGGCTTTCAGCGCGCCGTCATTGGTCTTGCGGAAACGACGCACCGCCCAGAGCGAGCGCGTATAGTCTTCGCGCGGATCTGATAGCATGACGCGGGTCGGCGCTTCTTCGACCTCGCTTCCGTAGCGCAGAACCTTGATGCGGTCGGCCATCTGGGCCACCAGCGCGAGATCATGGGTGATGTAGATCGCGGCTTTGCCAAGATCGCGGATCACCTCGCGGATCGAGGCCAGAACTCCGATCTGCGTAGTCACGTCAAGCGCCGTCGTAGGCTCGTCGAAGATAATGATATCGGGGTCCGCGACCATCGCCATTGCCGTCATCAACCGCTGCAGCTGCCCGCCGGATACCTGATGCGGATAGCGGCGACCGATCGCGTCGGGGTCATTGAAGTGCATCCGGCGCAACAGATCGCGCGCGCGGCTTTCGGCCTGGTCGCGCGAAATGCGCGAAGACCGGATTGCCGTCTCAGTGATCTGGTCAATCAACCGGTGCGCGGGGTTGAAAGCGGCGGCGGCTGACTGCGCGACATAGGCGATGCATCGGCCGCGCAGGGCGGTAAGTTGCGTCTCCGTCAAGCCCAAAAGTTCCTGCCCTTTGAACCGGATGCTGCCGCGCGTGATCCTACAGCCGGGCCGGGCGTAGCCCATCGCGGCCAAACCCAGTGTCGACTTTCCGGCACCGGATTCGCCGATCAGGCCAAGCACTTCGCCGGGGCGAAGATGCAACGATATGCCTTTCACAATCGGTTTCACGCCGTCTTCGCCTACGGCCTCGATCCAGAGATCGCGGATGTCGAGAAGCAAAGGCGCTTCGGTCTGGGGTGCCGGGTCGGTCATTGTCAGTCTTTCAAGCCGCTGGAATGCTGTACAAACCAATCCACGCAGAAGTTTACCGCGACCGTCAGAACAGCGATGGCAAGCGCCGGCAGAAGCGGTGTGATATTGCCAAAACTGATGAGGATTGCGTTTTCACGTACCATCGATCCCCAGTCGGCTGTTGGCGGCTGGAGCCCCAGCCCGAGGAAGCTCAGCGAACTGATAAACAGGAACACGAAACTGAAGCGCATTCCGAATTCGGCGGCCAGCGGCTGTACGATATTGGGCAACAACTCGCGGATGATGATCCACCGGAGCCCTTCGCCACGCAATTCGGCGGCGCGAATAAAATCCAGCACCATCACATTTGCGCCCACGCTGCGCGCAAGGCGGTAAACGCGCGTCGCATCGATAACCGCGATCGTCACAACCAGTGCCACGACTGAGGTGCCTGAAATCGTCAGTACCATCAGCGCGGCGATCAGCGCGGGAACCGCCATCAGCACATCCACGACGCGGCTGAGGATCATCTCGAACCGCCCCCCCACGGCAACCGCCAACAGCCCGGCAATGCTGCCCAGCAGAAATGACAGGCATGAGGTAAGGAGCGCGATACCGACCGAGTTGCGCGCCCCGTAGATAAGGCGAGTAAGCATGTCGCGCCCGATATTGTCGGTGCCCAGCGGGAAGTTGCTGCTCAGGGGCGCGTATTCGGCGCCAACGATTTCGGTTTCACCGTATGGCGCCAGCACCGGCGCCAACACCGCGACCAGCGCATAAGTAAATACCAGCATCAGCCCCATCCGGGCGCTCATCGGCGCCCGAGAAAAGGAACGGATGGCGAGGCGTGCGGTGGTCATAGGGCGCATAAGAGCTTCCGTTCAGCGAGAGTGCAGAAGGCGGGGGTTTGACATGATCGACAGGATATCGGCCGTCAGGTTCAGCAGGATGTAGGTGGCCGCGAAAATCAGCGAACAGACCTGCACCAGCGGCACATCGCGCGTCGAAACCGCGTCGACAAGCAGCTGCCCCAAGCCGGGGTAGGCAAACACCACCTCGACCACGACAACACCGACAACCAGATAAGCCAGGTTGAGCGCCACTACGTTGATGATCGGCGCCAGTGCGTTCGGGAGCGCGTGCCGCAGCACGATTCGCACCTTTCCAATGCCCTTCAGCCGCGCCATTTCAATATAGGGCGAGGACATCAGGCTGATGATCGCTGCCCGTGTCATGCGCATCATGTGCGCGACAACCACCAGCGTAAGTGTCAGCGCTGGCAGGGTGCTTCTGAACAGACGATCCCAGAGCGGCAGATCGGGGCTGAGGCTGGTGATTCCCGGAAAGAGATTGACACTGACTGCCAGCAGATACACGAGAATATACGCCACGAAGAATTCAGGGAAAGAAATCGCCGTGAGCGTTATCAGGTTCACCACCCGGTCGAAAACCGAGTTGCGGTGGAGCGCGGCCAGAACCCCAAGCCCAAGCGCCAACGGCACCGCAATCAACGCGGCATATGCGGCGAGGAAGAAGGTGTTGGCAAGTCGGCCACCGATCAGCGTGTCGATGCTGCGCCCGGTGGCGATGGAACGCCCGAAGTCGCCGTGCAGCACATCGGACGCCCAGATCGCGTAGCGCTGCCACGCTGGCAGGTCGAGGTGCATCTCGTGGCGAAATGCCGCGAGCGTCTCTGCCGTAGCGGACTTCCCTAGGATTGCGGCTGCCGGGTCGCCCGGAAGAAGTTCGATCCCGAAGAAGACAATTAGTGAGATGACCGCCAGCGTCGCCGCACCCAGAATAAGGCGCTGCAATATCAGCCTGAGTATCGTAAGCACCTTATTTCTCCTTTCGCGGCTGGACGGTCACATGTTATCGCGGAAAAAGCGCATATCGCGGGTGGCCGAGTGGATGCTTTTTCCACCCTCGCGCGCGTCGAGCCGCGATCGGACGTAAAAATACTCCGCATCGCACCAGATTTTGGTTCCTGTCCGAACTTCAACCTGCCAGTCTCCTCGCGACAAAGACCATTCCCAGCCAATCGTCATACGCGCTGACAGCGGATCGCCCTTGCTGATAGAACTGGTTTCGATGGCCTTTGACGAAATCTCGGATCCGGTGTCGTCGACCCGGTAAACGCCGCCGTCGTCGACTATGGTCAGGGTTGTGGTATCGGCCGACGGATCGAACACGGTGGCGCGATGGCGCTTTGCCGGTACCACCGTGCTGCGACCGGGCATCAGTGTGCCGGTCGGCGCATTGAACGGGCGCAGTTCGGCGTCGACCGGGGTTTCGGGCCGGCCGGGCAGTGAAATCCGGCTGTCGCCCGGCGTAATCATTACTGTCGCGACGTCGGGCTGCGGCCAGCAAAGCGGCCAGTAGGTGGTAGAAATCGCCACCCGGAGCCGGTGCCCCTTTGGCACCGAGTAGGCGATGTCGTGAAGTCGAATCGTAAGCGTACAGGTCTCGCCGGGGGTCAGATCTGCCGGGCTGAAATCGCCCTTGCGATGCCGCAGGTTTTGCACCGCATAGCTGATGCGTTTCGACTGTCCTTCAGGCGAGAGGTGGTTCAGCCGAACCGCAAGCATCGCGCTGGGTTTATCCGAACTGACCCGCAGAGTGATCTCCGGCGCCCCCAGGATTTCGAAATCCGCTTCAAGCGGCCCGGAGTCGAAGCAAAGCGAGGCTGCATCGTCCTGCGACTGATCACCGGGAAGTTCTTCCCCTTCGCCGAAGCCGAATGACGGCATCATCTCGCCTCCGCACAGTCCGACCGTCTGATCGGTCGACACCGGCATCCCTGCCCCAATCACCGCGACCCATTCAAGCCCGTCCTCGTTCAGGAACATCACCACAGGCTCAATGCGCGGCGATGGCCAGATGTCTTCGGCAACCCAGCGGCCTGGGGCCTCAGTCATGAACTTCTCAACAGGGGTGTCGCGCAACATATAGGCGCGCAACATTGGTTCGTGCGTCTGCGGGGCAATGCCGCACAAATGCTCGTCGAACCAGGTCTTCGCCTCGCTCAGAAAATCGATCGCGGGGCCCGGCACCCCGTGTTGTGGATATTTATGCGCCCATGGCCCCATAAGCCCCCTACGCGGACCGGACATCCCCGCGACAAGATCGGGCGGATTTGTCCCCACCGTGGAATCTGCCCAGCCCCCGACTGCCAACACGGGTACCGTCATGATCGGCAGCTGATCGGTCAGGTCGCGCTCGCGCCAAAACCAGTCACGGCGTTGGTGGTCCAAATAGGCCTTCACCTCCGGCTCAAGCCGGTCCAACCGCGCGCGCCAAATTTCGCGCCATGCGTTTCCGACGATGGCAGGGTCCGGCGGGCGCGAGGTCAGCCCGTCCATCGTAGCTGCCCAGCCGATCACCTCGTTGGTAAGGCACCCACCTTTAAACAGGATGTCGCGGCTAAAGCTGTCATGCGGGCCGGCGACGCATACGATTGCGCCAAGTTCGGGCGGCGCTTCTTTCGCACAGTAAAGCGAAATGCTTCCACCCCAGGACAGGCCGATCATCCCGACTTTCCCATTGCTCCACGGCTGCTGCGCGATCCAGCGGATGACAGCAACGCCGTCCAGCCGCTCGTCGCGCGCATACATAGGCGCCGCAAAGCCGCCAGAATCACCCGAACCGCGCATATCGACGCGAATGCAGGCATAGCCCTGCGCGGAGAAGTAACCGTGAACCTCGTCGTCACGCGCGCGCGTTACGTCGCGTTTGCGGTAGGGTAAAAACTCGAAAATCGTCGCGACGGGCTCTATGCCGCACCCTTCTGGAAGCCAAAGACGGGCCGCCAGCCGGCAGCCGTCCGGCATCGGAATCCAAACGTTTTCGGTAACTTCAAAGGCGCTGCTCCGGGAGGGGCGCTCGCGCTCCGCAAGCTGACCATCAGGATTGTGGAGCTGTTTCTGCATGAGGCGTCCTAGCTTTTGATGTCTGATTTGACCGCGACGTTAGAGATTGAAGCTTGTACAGTCAACTGTCGACAGCTTGGCTGCCGACAGTTGACTCGATGCAGAAAGCGTTCCAAAATACATTTATAAGGAACAAGGAGGGTGCCAGTGCGCAGCGATGCCGAACCAATCCAGATCGCGAATATCGTCGAGATCGTGCGCGAGCGGCTTACCTCGCAGATCGTGGATGGCACCCTTGCCGCCGGCGAGCGCATCGTTGAAGTCCAGCTTGCACGCAACATGAACATCAGCCGCGCCCCGCTGCGCGAAGCGTGCCGTCTGCTAGAGCAGCAGGGACTACTCGAATCGAAACCGCGGCGCGGATTCTTCGTCAAGGAATTCGGCTCCGACGCCATCACCAATCTGATGGAGTTGCGGATTGCGCTCCAAACCGAGGCTTGCAGGCTTGCGTTGCGGCGCATGCAGGACGCCGACCTAGATGAGTTGCGCCGGCGCTACAAAGTCCTGCAGTCGGAGATCGCCGACGGTGGCGACGTCGAAAAGGCGCTTGACGCGGCACTGCACTTTCACCGCCAGATATTCGAAATGACCCGGAACCCGCGTCTGGTCCGAGCCTTCGACGACCTGCTGCCCGATATTCATATTGTCTCCGCGTTTCTGAATCGTTTCGAGCAAAGCCAGACCGGCATGAGCAACGCATTTTACGAAGAACATATACCGTCGCTTATTACCGCTTTCGAAGCACGCGACAGCGAAAGAGCGGCCGCAGAAATGCGCACCTACCTTGAGCGCGCCTATTTTTCGCATCTCTCAGTTCACTCCGAGATGCAGAGAATAAAGGAAAGTGGCGGAACCGTGACTAGACCCGCTGGCTGGGTCTAGTCAGGCATACTGCAACTGGAACCGCCATCAAACGGAGGTACTTTTTTACGCATTTCTGTCGACAGTAGGCAGTTTGCAAATAATCCTGAACCCTATGCAGTCAGCACAATAAGCGAAACCAACAGGATGGAGACCAACATGAAAGACAATTTCACGAGTGATCCCTTCAAGGGCAGATTAAAACTGCTAGCTCCAACGCGACGCGGCTTCTTGATGGCCGCCTCGGCAGCCGCAGGCGGGCTACTGCTGTCAGGGTTGCCTCTCAGTTCGGCGCGGGCAGCCGGGGCGCCAGTCAAAGGCGGCCGGATGAAAATCGCGATGGGGCATGGCGCAACCGGCGACACGCTCGACCCAGCGCTGCTGTTCAACGGCTTTCAGTGGACCGCCAGCCATGCGATGCGCAATGCGCTGACGCAGATCGGCCCAAGCGGCAAGCTGGAGCCCTGCCTCGCGACCGGGTGGGATTCAACCGACGCGAAAAGCTGGGTGTTCACGCTTCGGCAGGGGGTCGAGTTCCACAACGGCAAGACCCTTGATCAGGACGACGTTATCGCCTCGATCAATCACCACTTGGGGCCAGATTCGAAATCCGGGGCAAAGGTTACGCTGGGCGAGATTTCCGGCATGAAAAAGGACGGCTCGGACAAGATCGTCATTACCCTGAACGCGCCAAACGCCGATTTCCCCAACTTCCTCGCCTCGGGAAATGCGGTAATCTGCCCGGCCAAGTCCGAAGGCGGTATCGACTGGGAAAGCAATATCGGTACCGGCGGCTATCTGCTGAAGCGCTACGAGCCGGGCGTCACCGCCGAATTCACCCGCAACCCCAATTACTGGCGCGATGACCGGGCGTTTGCCGAAGAGGTCGAGCTGCTGACCATTCTCGACACCGCGGCCCGCACCAACGCGCTGCTCTCGGGGATTGTCGATGTGATCGACAAGGTCGACGTGAAAACCGCCAGCCTTTTGAAGCGGAACTCGGATGTCGTTGTCGAGGCCACGCAGGGCCCATTACACAATCTGTTCTCGATGCTGTCCGACATCGCGCCGTTCAATGACAACAACGTGCGTCTGGCGCTGAAATACGCGGTGGATCGGCAGGAGATCCTCGATAAGGTTCTCGGCGGCTATGGCATGATCGGCAACGACCAGCCGATCGGCCCGTCGTACCAGTATTTCGACCCGACCATCGAACAGCGCAGCTACGACCCGGACAAGGCCCGCTTCCACCTGCGCCAGGCCGGGCTTGATACGCTTGAGGTCGCGTTGAGCGCCTCGGATGCTGCCTATTCGGGTGCCGTCGACGCCGCAGTGATATTCTCTGAGCGTGCGGCCCCCGCAGGGATCAACATCAACGTGGTGCGCGAGCCGAGCGACGGTTACTGGTCGAATGTCTGGATGGCCAAGCCGTTCTACACAAACTACTGGGGCGGCTATACGACCGAATCGGAGATGTTCCAGGCCGGCTACATGCCGGACGCCGCGTGGAACGACTCGCATTTCCAGAACGAGCGCTTCGTCGGCCTTTTACAGGAGGCGAAGGCCGCGCTCGACCCGGCGCGCCGCAAGGAGCTGTTCTCGGAGTTGCAGCGCATCGTTTCCGACGAGGGCGGCCAGATCATTCCGGTGTTCCCGCAGGACGTTCTCGCGCGCAACCATCGCGTCGGGCATGGCGAGCTTGGGGCCGACCGGGGCATGGACGGCCGCCACATCATCGAACGCTGGTGGGTTGAGGGCTGATCGGATACGGCAGGTAAGGAGGCCGCGCCCGATTTCGGACGCGGCCTTCAAACATTACAGAAAAAGCTGTTTCACTTTGGTGTAGCCGTAGTTGATATGAACGCGCTCGACATATCCAAGCGCCTCGGCATCGCCCATCTTCACCGCTTCGATCAGCTCCGACAACTCGTTGATAAGCGTGTCACCAACCGCTGGTCCAAGCAGTTCAGCTACGCGGTACCATGTGCTCGCCGCCTGAAAATAGGTTTGCTGCCACATCGCCCGCAGTGACTGATTGCCGATCATCGTGACGATCAGGGCGTTCAGCCGGTGGTTGATAAGCACATATCCGTCCGGGTCAAAAGACTGTTGCAGGACGCGGGCATCCTCCAGCAGAGACAAGAGCGCGGTCAGATGCGCCGGCCCCGGCGTGATCGGCGAAACCCGGCCAATCAGCGACGCCAGTTCAAGGCGCATTTCGTAGACATGCTGGATCTGCTCGGCCGACAGTTGCATCACAACAGTGCCTACCCCGTTGCGCGACTCGATTAGCCCCAGATGACTGATGCGGTTTAGCGCATCGCGAACCGGCGTCCGGCTAACCCCGAATTCGGCCGCAAGAAGCGCCTCTTTCAGCTGATCGTCTGGCTTGTAGCGCAACAGGCAAATCCGCTCTAATAGCACGCGCTGTATATCGACGGCGTCCATCTTTTTGTCCGCGGCCAGCGGCGGCGTGCTTGCAGCGTCATGATTCATTTCGACTCTCAAAATACTGCGACATATCTTTTAATCTTAGCATTCCTTCAGCAAGCGGCCAAAGCCCTCTATCGTGTCCTCGATACCGGCTAGTCGCAGCATATCCCAGATCATCGCCTGATTGGAGCAGATCACCGGCTTTCCGAGCCGCCGCTCCAGCGTGTCCACAACGTCGATCGAGCGCAGCGCGCCGCAGCTGATAAATACTGCTTCCGCATCGGGACGATCCACCGACTGGGCAAGGCGCATGATCGCGTCCGCGCTGACCCGGATCATGTCGCTGTCCTTCTCAAGGTTCAGCCCTTCTATCCGGCACACATCGAACCCGGCCTGTTCCAGATAGACTTTCTCCCGAAGATTGATTTCATCGAGATACGGTGTTGCGACTGCGATTCGTTTCACTTTCAGCGCCTGTAGCGCTCGGATAACCCCCGTGATAAGCGAGGTGGCCTTGGCCTTTGGCGCGCCTCTGGCGAGTTCCGCAAATACCCGTTCCTCGCCGATAACGAGGCTCCCGGAGGTGCAGGCGTAACAAATCACGTCAAGACTGCCATCCGGCAACAGCGTGCTGGCGGCCCGCGCCAGATCCCCGGCCTGAAGGGTGAGGCTTTCGAAGGTGATGCTGTCGGGATTCTGGGCGCGCGTGAAGTGAACGCCGACACCGGGCGGACACAGCCGGAACATGTTCTCCTCGATGGTCTGCTCGGTGGCGAGAAGCACAAACCCCAGTTTGGCGCGCGGATGCATGCCTTCGTCGAAAAGCTGGGTTTTGTCGGTGTCTGGTTGGGTGCTGTATGCATCATTCTTAAATATAGGGCTCATTTTAGCCGTCACTCCTGTATTGACAGAACAGCTGCATACAGCTTAACTCCACTTCAGTGTTCCGTCCAGTTGCCTGGCCAATCAAGAGAACCGCATCACCACCGATAGGGAGACTGCAAAATGACGTTTAAACCCCTGCTTTTGTCCGCGGCAATCGCCGTTGGGCTGTTGACGCCGCCGGCCATGGCCGAAGAGGCCATTCTTGGCCATGTGATGGACAGCGAGCACATCTTTCATAAGGTCTCGCAGCGCTTCATGGCTCGGCTCGACGAGCTTTCCGGCGGCGCCTTCACGATCGACTATCACCCCGGCGGCGATCTCGGCGACTGGACCTCGATCGTCGAACAGGTCGCGCAGGGCGCCACCCAAATGACAATGGCGTGGAATCACTCCGAACTCGATCCGCGCTGGGATGTGGCGGTCCTCGGTTATGTCGCCTCCGACTGGGAAACCGGCAAGGCCGTCTACGGCCCCGGCTCGGTGATGGACGGCGTCTATAACGGCATCATGGAAGACATGGGCATGGTGCTGCTTGGTACCATCCCGACCGATTTCACCGGTTTTGTGGTGCGCAAAGGCGTGGATGTTCCGCTCAACTTCCCAGAAGACGCCGCGGGCTTCAAGATGCGCGTGCCGGGCATGCCCATGGCCATCGAACGCTATAAGGCAACCGGCTTCTCGCCGGTACCGATGGCATTTTCCGAGGTGTACACAGCGCTTCAGACCGGTGCCATCGACGGTCGCGCCTATTCCCCGCCGTCCGAAGTGCTGCTGTTCAAGGACGTGCTGAGCACCTATGTCTTCACGCGCGAGAACTTTGAGCACACTTTCTGGCTGGCCAACAAGCAATGGCTCGATGGCCTGACCGCCGAGCAGCAGGGCTGGCTGCGCACCGCCGCGACCGAAGCCGTTACCTGGGCCTGGGACACCGCAGAAGGCGAAAGTGCGATCTGGCTAGGCAAAATCCGCGAAGCTGGCATCGACGTGGTGGACCTAACCCCCGAACAATTGGACAAATACAAAGGCTTCGTTGTCTCGGTCGAATATCCCTACATGGAAAACATCATCGGCACCGAGATCATGAACGAGATCAAGAAGGCCGCGGGCATCAACTGACCCCTGACTGGCGCGGGAGATTTGATTCCCGCGCCACTTTTCCTGTGCTTGCCGAGGGCGCCGGCCAGATGAGCAAAGACCTCCTACATACCGATAGTATTGACGATCTAATCCTGCCGCCCCGGCTTACCCCGGTGCCGCTGCCCGAACTGGCGTCGGCCCCCTGCTACAGCGGTCTGGGCTGGCTCTATGCGCTGGAGGCGAAGCTTGCCTTTCTGATGCGCGTCGCGATGTTCGCGGCAACGCTCAGCCTCGGGCTGCTGATGGCAGCGCAAGTGTTCATGCGCTACGCGATTTCGTCGCCGTTTCTGGGCATTGAGGAACTGGCGCCGATGTTGGCGCTATGGATCTATTTCCTCGGCATGTCCTACTGTTCGCGCGAACGCGACCACATCGAAGGAAGCATCCTCACGCTCGTCGTGAAAGACCCGCAAAAACTGCTGGCGATACGTCTGTTTGGCTCGATCGTGGTGGTTGCCGCAGTAATAGTCTTCGCCTGGTTCGCCTGGAAATACGCGGCGTTCAACCTCTCGCTGGGGCGTAAGAGCACTTATATGCGGCTACCCAAATACATCTGGGACTTAGCGATGGTATCGGGCTTTGCGCTGATGAGCCTCTATGGCGCGCTTCAGGTGCTGGTCGAGGCCCGAAGCCTGCTCTCGATGAAACGGGGGCGGGCATGACCTTTTTCTTCATTGCAATCTCGGTGGTCATTTTCCTGCTACTGATCGAAGTGCCGGTCGGCTTTGCCTTCGGGGTTGGCGCGCTCATCTACGGGTACCTGTTAGGCACCGACATCGCGTTTCACTCGGGCTATGCCTACGGGCAAGTCGGCGCATTCTCGCTGCTTGCGATCCCACTGTTCATCCTTTCGGGCACGCTGATGGGCGCCACCGGAATTTCCGAGCGGCTACTGAATTTCGTGAATTCCTTCGTCGGACGCACAAGGGGCGGGCTTGGCGCGGTCACCGTGCTGACCTGCGCGCTGTTTGGCGCGATCTCGGGTTCCGCTTCGGCCGCCATCGCCGCGATCGGCAAAATCATGGTGCCGCGGATGATCCGCGAAGGCTATCCGCCCGGGCACGCGACCGCGCTTGTCGCGGTCTCATCTGTTCTCGCGCTGATGATCCCGCCTTCGATCCCGATGATCGTCTTTGCAATTGCGATCCGCGAATCCGTGGCAAAGGCGTTTCTGGCGACGATGGGGCCGGGCATCGCGCTGGCGCTGGTCTATTGCGTTCTGAACTTCGTTTTCCTGCGCAAGAACACCACAATCACCGTGCAGCCGCCGCTGCCAATGCCTGAAAAGCTGCGCGAGATCGCGCTGACGGGCAAGCAGGCGAGCCTTGCGATTATCATGCCGGTTATTGTGCTCGGGGGGATCTACTCGGGCATCGCCACGCCGACCGAGGCCGGGGCGGTCGCGCTGGTCTACACGCTCTTTGTGGGCATCCTCATTTACCGTTCGCTGTCCTTTCCGGCGCTGTTTCAATCGACGGTCGAGGCCGCGCGCCTGACCGGCGCGATCCTGATGGTGCTGTTTTTCCTCTTCGTGATGAGCCGCGGCATGATCCTCGCCAAGATCCCCACGCGCTTCGCCGACCTGCTGCTGTCAGTATCCGACAACAGGATTGTCATCCTGCTGATGATCAACCTGCTTTTGCTGCTGATGGGGATGATCATCGACGACGTTTCAGGTGGCATTCTGGCGGCGATCATCCTGCTTCCGGTGACCCAGCGCATTGGTCTGGACCCGATCCATTTTGCGGCCATCGTCGGCACCAATCTGGGGCTCGGAAACGTCTCGCCGCCCTGCGCGCCACTGCTCTACATGGCCGGCGGCGTCACCCGGCAATCGCTTTCGGAATACATCGGACCGGCAATGAAATTCCTGCTGCTGGGGCATCTTCCGATGGTGTTTCTGGTCACCTTCGTTCCGCAACTTTCGCTTTTCCTTCCGGGGCTCCTGGACTGACGAAAAGCGCGCTTCGACCTTTTGAAACTTGGAGTAACCTGAATGCTTGAAGAAGCAAAATCCCGTACGCGGGCTCTGCAAGAGCGGATGAAAGACCTTGGCATCCCGCTGGCCGTGTTTACCGACGAAAGTTCGATCGCCTACCTCGCAGGGTTCTGGGGGTATCTGGGGATCGAGTTCGGCCGTCCGACCATGCTGATCGTGCGCGCCGACGAGGCCCCTGTGGTGATCACCCCGCTGATGGAAAGCGAGATGGTGGGCGAGATGACCTGGGTTGAGGATATCCGGGTCTGGGAGGACATGGGGCAGCGCACCTGGGGGCGCGCGCTTGCCGAAGTACTGAGCGACAAGCCGGGCGAAATCTGGATCGAGAAGACGCAGATCCCGGCGATCGTGCGTAACTTCCTCGATGACCGCTATGCCACCGTGGTCTTGAAAGACGTGGGTCCTGTACTCGGCGCGCTGCGCATGATCAAGTCACCGCTCGAAGTCTCGGTGATGAAACAGGCCGGGCAGATTGCCGGCGCGATGATGAAGGCGGCGCATGGCTCGCTGATGGTTGGCGGACACGAATACGAATCCGCGCTTGCGGTGATCGAGGCCGGCACCCACGCCGCAGCCGGTTTCCTGACCGACAGGGGCTGGGAACGCTTCGTCTCGCCGATGATCCACAACCTGCAGATCCTGCAAAGCGGCAAAGACACCTCGATGGTGCACCGCCGCGCCTCGGTACGCAGCTACCAGCGTGCCGACCCGGTCTATTTCTGCTTTTGCAACATGGCGCAATTCAAGCAGTACAAGCTGGGTTTTGACCGCATGTTCCACGTTGCCGAGGTGTCCGATGTGGCCGCCCGCGTGCAACAGGCCGCGATCGACGCTCAGCAGGCCGCCATCGCGGCGATCCGCCCCGGCGTCCTGGCCGAAGACATCGCGGCAGCGGCGAACGAGATCTATGCCCAGCGTGGCTATCAGACCGGCTACCGCACCGGCCGCTCGATCGGCGTGGCCTATCTGGAGGCGCCCGAGCTGAAAGCGGGCGACAAGACCGTGCTGAAACCCGGCATGACCTTTGCGGTCGACGGCGGCATCTCGATCGACGGAGTTACCGCCGGGCGGATCGGCGATTCCGTGGTGGTAACCCAGACGGGCTTTGAATACCTCACGCAGTATCCGCGCCAACTCCTTGTTACGGGTGCCTGAATGACCGCAAAGAGTTTCAGGCTTGCCGTGGCGCAATCCCCGGCGGAACTGGACGGGCCGCGCGCCAGACTTGACTGGCTGGCAGCCTGCATGCCGGAGCTGGCCAGCGTAAGTGCAGATATGGTGCTGCTGCCCGAGCTGTTTCTGACCGGCTACAACGTCGGGGATGAAATCACGCAGCGGGCAGAGCCGTCAGACGGGCCGATGGCGCGGGAAATCGCCGCGCTCGCGGCACGTCTCGGGGTCGCCGTGCATTACGGCTACGCCGAGCGCGATGGCGAAGCGCTTTACAATGCAGCGCAGTGCTTCGGCCCCGATGGCAAACGCCTTGGCGGTCACCGCAAGCTGTTGTTGCCGCCGGGGTTCGAGGCGGATCACTTCGCCTGCGGCACGGGCTGCGAGCTGTTCACCTTCAAGGGCGTGCGCTTCGGCACCCTTGTCTGCTACGATGCGGAGTTCCCCGAGACCGCGCGCCACGTCGCCGCTTTGGGCGCCGAGGTGCTACTGGTGCCGACCGCGCTTGGCGCACAATGGGGCTGGGTCGCTAATACCATGATTCCGGCGCGGGCATATGAAAACGGCGTGTTCCTTGGCTATGCCAATCATGCCGGGTCAGAGCATGGGATGGAGTTTCTCGGGGCAAGCTTCATCGCCGCCCCGGACGGGGAGGAACTGGCTCGGGCGCAGGCCGCGCCCGGCATCCTGATCGCTAACCTGGAACTGCGGCGCGTTGCCAAGGCGCAAATGCGGCTGCCCTATCTTGTGGACCGCAACCGCCTTCTTCTTGAAGCAGATACCTCCCCCCGATGATTTCGGGCGGAGACGACCCCGCTCAGCCCATCCGTTCCGAGGCATAACTACCGGGGCTGGCGGGAAACACCACGGTCTTATTGCCATTCTGGAAAACGCGCCGGTGAATATGCGCATGCACCGCTCGCGCCAGAACCTGGCTTTCCACATCCCTGCCGAGTGAGACATAGTCGTCGGAAGATTGCGCATGGGTCACGCGCACTGTGTCCTGCTCGATGATCGGGCCCTCGTCCAGATCGCTAGTGACATAATGCGAGGTTGCCCCGATCAGCTTCACCCCGCGCTCAAAGGCCTGCTTATAGGGGTTCGCGCCCTTAAAGCTTGGCAGGAAGGAATGGTGAATGTTGATGATCCGCCCCGACATCATCCGGCACATACTGTCCGAAAGCACCTGCATGTAGCGGGCAAGCACGATCAGCTCGGCTCCGCTTTCCTCGACAATCGCGATCTGGCGCGCCTCGGCCTCGGTCTTGTTCTGCGCGGTGACCCTGATGTAGTGGAACGGAATGTCGTGGTTTACCACAACCTTCTGATAGTCCAAGTGGTTCGAGATCACCCCGACTATGTCTATCGCGAGCGCGCCTATGCGCCAGCGGTACAAAAGGTCGTTCAGGCAATGACCGAAACGCGACACCATGATGATGACCTTCATCTTCTCGTGCTCGTCGTGAAAGTCGTACTGCATGGCATGGGCGCGCGCGGTTTCGGCCATGCCTTCGCGCAGCGTGTCGATGCCCGCGCCGGTTTCGCTGTTGAAGCTGATCCGCATGAAAAACCAACCAGTTTCCTGATCGTCAAACTGGGCGCTGTCGGTTATGTTGCAGCCGTTCGCGGCCAGATAGCTGGAGATTACGGCCACGATGCCACGCGCTGACGGGCAAGTCACGGTCAGGGCAAATGAACTCATCAGATAGGTCTTTCGTTCTGTTCAGGACACCGACACCGCTGCGGTGCTGACCGCATGGTGCAGGTACTTGGCAGCGGAGCGCGGGCCAAAAAGCCTTACGGCGATCATCGGGTCGAGCACAACAAGCAGACAGCCGGTGTGCTCGATCATCGTGCGCTGCACCTCCCCGCGCTCCATTCGGCGGAAGTCTGCATTGCAGAGACGCTCCAGCAGCACGGCAACCGCCGGCCCGGAAATCTCGAAACAAACCCAGGCGTCCGATTGCTCGGTGACCGAGGCGATGCCACAAAGCGCCTGCGCCATGTCGTCGGCCAGCGTCTCGTGGCTGTGATGCGGCGCGCAGAACATCCATTGCTCAGGGCCTATCCACAGCGCCTGAACGGCGCCCGTGCCCGCGCTCTGCCCGACAGCCGGCAGCGCGCATCCAAGGACAGCGGCAGCACGGGCGGCCAGCACCTGCATCTGGCCGCTACGCGCCGCGACCGAAGCCAGCGCCACATCGGGCCGTTCCACAATTTGCAGCGTACCGATCTGGTCGGTCTGAGGCTGCGCCGCGCCTAGGGCAGTAGCGGGCTTAAGGCGATGATCAGGCACGCAGGCGGCCTCCTTCCGGGTCGATGAAATGCGGGCTGACGATGCGGGCGTCAAAGTCGGTGCCTTCCAGCGGGCTGACAACGCGTATGATCTCGCCGATCCGGCTGGCTCCGCCTCGCAGGAATGCAAGCGCGATCGAACAGCCCAGATGCGGCGAGTGGGCGGCCGAGCTGACCCAACCCTGATCGCATTTCGCGCTGGTCTCCGAATCCAGATTAATCAGATGTGCGCCCGAGACAATCCTGTCGGCCGCCGACACCGGCTGAAGCCCGACAAGGCGCAAACCGTCCTCGTCGCTCAGCCCCTCGCGCCGCGACAGGACCGCGCCGATGCTGTCTTTTACAGTCGAAACCAACCGCCCCATGCCCAGCATCGCGGCCGTAGTCTGGCCGTTTAGCTCGTTTCCGGCCGCGTGTCCCTTTTCAATCCGCAGCACGCCAAGCGCCTCGGTGCCATAGGGTGTGACGCCATATTCTTCGCCCGCCTGCATGAGCTCGCGCATCAACGCGTCGCCGTATCGGGTTGGTACCGCGATCTCGTAGGCGAGTTCACCCGAAAACGAGATGCGGAACAGCCGCGCGCGCAGCCCGCCGCAGACCGTGACCCGACCGCAGGCCATGAACGGGAAGCCCTCGTTCGATATGTCGAAGACCGGATCAACGATCTTGCGCAGCAGGTTCCGCGCGTTCGGCCCGGCCACTGCATATTGCGCCCAGGCCTCGGTGGTCGAGATCAGCTGTACGTCCAGTTCCGGCCAAAGGCATTGGCGAGCGAATTCCATGTGCCGGAACACGCTCACCGCATTGGCGGTGGTGGTGGTGACAACGAAATGGTCCTGCGCCAGCCGCGCGGCGGTGCCGTCGTCCTTGGCGATCCCGTCTTCGCGCAGCATCAGCCCGTAGCGGGTGCGCCCGACCGCTAGCTTTGCGAAGCCGTTGCAGTAGACGCGGTTCAGAAACTCTGCCGCGTCGGTCCCCTGCACGTCGATCTTGCCAAGCGTGGTGACATCGCAGACGCCAACCGAGGCGCGAACCGCCAAAACCTCGCGGTCGACGCTTTGCCGCCAGTGCGTTTCGCTTTGGCGCGCAAACCACTGCGCGCGCAGCCAGTTTCCGGTTTCGACGAAGACCGCGCCGTTCTGCTCAGCCCAGGCATGGCTTGGCGTCAGCCGGGTCGGGCGGAATGCCTTGCCGCGCGCACGACCGGCAAGCACCCCCATCGCCACCGGCGTATAGGGCGGGCGGAACACGGTGGTGCCGGTTTCGGGAATGGTCTTTCCCGCAAGCTCCGCCATGATCGCAAGCGCGCCCATATTGGCGGTCTTGCCCTGATCGGTTGCCATGCCCAGCGTCGTGTACCGCTTCAGTAGTTCGACCGAGCGGAAGCCCTCCCGATGTGCCAGCTTCACATCCTTCACCGTGACGTCGTTCTGCTGGTCGAGCCAGGCGCGGCCCTTGCCGTGCCGCACATACCAGTGCGGCGCGATCCGCACCGGCGCATCCTCGGCGCGCGGAAGCTCGGGCAGGTGCGCGGCGGTGCCCAGATCGGCAAGTGCTACCTGCGCGGCTTCGGCGCCGCTTACCAATGCCGCCGCGGTCGAAAACTGCCCCAGCGCCGCGCCCGCGACGCGCAGTCCGGGGGGGATTTTTTCGCCAGGTCCGAAGGCCGCGATATCGCCGTTCCAGGCCGGACGCCCGTTCTGGTGGCACAGCAGCGATACGTTTGGGTTCCAGCCCCCCGAGACCCCAAGCGCGCCGCAGTCGATGCGCCGGGTCCTGCCGTTCGCCAGCCGCACCGAGATATTTTCGAGCCCGAGCCTGCCGTGCGTGTCGATCACCTCGGCACCTGCGATCACCTCATAGAGCTCGGACCTCGGCGCATCGGCACGGGTGTCGATCACCGCGCAGACCCCAACGCCCTTTGCGGCAAGATCGGCGGCACTGCGGTGGCCATCGTCGTTGTTGGTGAAAATCGCGGCGCGCCGGTGCACGGCCACTCCCCAGCGATTGGCATAGGCGCGCAGCGCGCCAGCCAGCATGATCCCCGGTCGGTCGTTGCGCTCAAAGGCGATGGGGCGCTCGATGGCGCCGGTGCAGAGCACTGCTCGGCGCGCGTAGGTACGCCAGAGTATCTGGCGCGGTTTACCCTCGACCGGCACGGAAAGATGGTCCGAGACGCGCTCGACGATGCCGTAGATGCCGTGATCGAATGCACCCACCACGGTGCTGCGCGGCATCAGCCGCAGGTTCGGCATCGCCTGCAGTTCAGCCAGCGTCGCCGCTAGCCATTCCCCGGCGGGGGCGTCGTTCAGCTCCATGCGCTCGGCGATCAACCGACCGCCAAGCACATAGTCTTCGTCGGCAAGCACCACCTGCGCCCCTGCCCGCGCAGCGGTCAGGGCCGCGGCAAGACCCGCGGGCCCAGCGCCAATCACCAGCAGGTCGCAATGCAGAAAACCTTTGTCATAGCTGTCGGGATCGGGCTGCATCGACAGCCGACCCAACCCGGCAGCGTTGCGGATGACCGGCTCGTAAAGCTTTTCCCAGAACGCCTTCGGCCACATGAAGGTCTTGTAGTAAAACCCCGCGGCCAGAAAGTTGGACATCACATCGTTGATGGCGAGAGCGTCCCGTTTCAGCGACGGCCAACGGTTCTGGCTCTGCGCCTCAAGTCCGTCGAACAGCTCGGCGGTGGTCGCGCGCGTGTTCGGCTCCCGCTGTCCGCCGGAGCGCAGCTCGACCAGCGCGTTCGGTTCTTCCGATCCGGCAGTCAGTGGACCGCGCGGGCGGTGGTATTTGAAGCTGCGCCCCATCAGGCGAACTCCGTTGGCCAGGAGCGCAGAGGCGAGCGTGTCGCCCGCGTAGCCCCGCAGCGCCTTGCCATCAAACGTGAAATTCAGCGGCTTCGTGCGATCGACAAGACCGCCTTGCAACCTGTTGGTTTGGTTCAATTTCTTCCCCCCCGCGCTAACGCCACATTGCGCGCAAGCTCGACCTCAGTGATTTCATGGGTCAGCGTATTGCGCGTGACCACAAGCCACGAGCGGTCGCCCTGTTCGTGATACCAAAGCTCGCGGTGGGAGCCAGCGGGGTTTTCGCGCAGATACAGGTAATCAAAGAACTGCTGCGCGGCGTCCGGCGCCGCGGGATCGGGCCTTTCGATCAGACGCGCGTCGCCCAGATAGCTGAACTCCTGCGCATCACGCGGGCCCAGAAGCGGGTGGTTGATGATCATACTCAGGGTTCCCTCAATGCAAATTGGGCTGCGCGCCCATGCCTTTTTCGTCGATCATCCGGCCGGTGAGGAACCGATCCAGCCGATAGGCCCCGGCGGTGGTATGCGGGGTGTCAGTGGCCAGCAGATGCGCGAATGCGTAGCCAGAGGCGGGCGTCGCCTTGAAACCGCCGTAGCACCAGCCGCCGTTGAAATAGAGCCCGTCAATAGGGGTCCGGTCGATGATCGGCGAGCCGTCCATCGACATGTCCATGATCCCGCCCCACATCCGCAGCAGCCGCGCGCGCCCAATGATCGGCATCAGCGCCATGCCGCCTTCGGCCACATCCTCGACCGTGGGCAGGTTGCCGCGCTGCGCATAGGAGTTGTACCCATCAAGGTCACCCCCGAACACCAGCCCGCCCTTGTCGGACTGACTCACATAAAAATGCCCCGCCCCGAATGTGATAACGCCGGGCACCACCGGCTTCAGCGCTTCGGTCACGAAGGCCTGCAATACATGCGATTCAATCGGCAACCGCATTCCCGCCATCGCCATCAGGCGGCTTGAGTTTCCGGCCACCGCGCAACCGACCTTGCCCGCCGCGATATAGCCGCGCGTGGTCTCGACGCCGGTGATGGTGCCGCCGTTCATCCGGAAGCCCGTGACTTTGCAATTCTGGATGATATCGACCCCGCGCTTGTCGGCCGCGCGCGCATAGCCCCAAGCCACCGCGTCATGGCGCACGGTCCCGCCGCGCCGCTGCAACAGGCCGCCATTGATCGGGAACCGCGCATTGTCGAAATCGAGGAACGGCGCCATCTTGCGCACCTGCTCGCGGCTCAGCAGTTCGGCGTCGGCTCCGTTCATCAGCATCGCATTGCCGCGCCGCCGGAACGCATCGCGCTGCGCGTCCGAATGGCTGAGGTTCAGGATCCCGCGCTGGCTGACCATCGCGTTGTAGTTGAGCTCTTGCTCGAGCCCTTCCCAAAGCTTCATCGAAAATTCGTAGAACGGCTCGTTTCCGTCCAGCATGTAGTTGGAGCGGATGATCGTGGTGTTGCGGCCGATGTTGCCGCCGCCGAGCCAGCCCTTTTCCAGCACCGCGATGCGCGCCTTGCTGAACACGCTGGCGAGGTAAAAGGCGGTCGCCAACCCATGCCCGCCGCCGCCGATGATAAGGTAATCATACGCCGCCTGCGGCTCGGGCTCGCGCCACGCGGGGCGCCAGCCCTTGTGACCCGTCAGCCCCTCTTTCAAAATCCTGAAGCCCGAGTAGCGCATGGATGGTCCTTCCTGGTGATCTGCGCTGCCTTTGTTTCATGTTCGGGATTTCAAAGCTGTTCCGTTCTTGACTTTTTCCGTACTCACTTTGACAGTCCAGCCGACTTTTTAAGGATCCCGTGCAATGCGTGACACCCCGGCAGCTTCCGACCCGATGAAACTGGGTTTCCTGCTGATCGACGGCTACGCGCTTATGTCGACATCGGCTGCGGTCGAGCCGTTGCGCGCGGCTAACCTTCTGGCCAGCAAAACGCTTTACGACCTGCGCTTCCTGTCGCCCGCGCACAGCTGCGCGATGTCGTCAGTTGGCAGCTATTTTAAAACCGAGCCTATCGCGGAGGCCGGCACCGATTTCGACCTGGTGTTTGTTGTCGCGGGGGGCGAGCCGCTGTCGTTTCGTGACAGTACCGTCACCCGCTATCTAAAGACGCTCGATGCGCGACGCGTCAGTCTGGGCGGGATTTCGGGCGGGGCCGCGATTTTGGCGCTGGCGGGGCTTATGGAAAACCGACGCTTCACACTTCACTGGCAGCATATTGACGCCCTGCGTGACCTTTCGGACCGGTTACTGATCGAACGGCGGTTGTTCGTCATCGACCGCGACCGCTACACCTGCGCGGGCGGCGTGGCGCCGCTTGACATGATGCATGCGATGGTTTCGGCCAAGCATGGCGCCCGTTTCGCCCGCAGTATCAGCGACTGGTTCATTCATACCGAAATCCGCCCCGCAGAAGACCCGCAGCGCGCCGGGATCGGTGCGCAGTACAACGTTCAGCACCCCGCACTGCTAGCCGCGATCGAGCTGATGAATAGCCACATCGCGGACCCGCTGTCGCTCGGCCAGCTTGGCATCCTGTCGGGTATTGGCGTACGCCAGTTGGAGCGGCTTTCGCTTCAGCATCTGGGCCAGCCGCTGATGCGCTTTTACCGGGAGATGCGGCTACAAAAGGCCGATGAACTGGTGCAGCAATCGGCGCTTGCGCTGGTCGATGTGGGACTCGCGATAGGATGCGCAAACGCATCGCATTTTTCGCGCCTTTTCAAAGGCCACTTCGGGATCACGCCTAAGCAACGCAGGGCGAGACCGAGACCGACAAACGGCGGATGATCGGAATTCCGATGTACCCTGAAGATTCCCACTGACGTTCCAAACCCGTTGATCGGCAAGTTTGCAATCGCGATCTATCGAAACGCTATCCGGTCATCGCAATCTGCAAACCGCTCGGATCATAGCGCACCCAATCGCAAAGCATTCCCGGGAGGCAACAATCCGATCCCGCCAGAAAGCACCCCAATCCCACGTAACGGCAATATGATCCCACCAAACGACAATCACATCCCGCTCTGCGACAATCCTGTCCCGGCAAACGGTACGAATTCGAGCCTAAGTTACAGCTCATCCGGGCGCTTTGCCCGCCCGTCCAGGTCTCGTTTTGGTCGTCTGTCAGCCACGGCAGGACCGGCCAATCTGCCCTATGCCACTGAATTCCCCTGACTTTTAGCGAAGTCGCTGTCGAAATCAAACCAGGAAACCCTTCATTTGGTGCAAACGACAAGAGACTGGTTCGCGCAAGAAAAAAAGCACAGCCACCACCGTCAAGATATTGATAAATAACGATTTTCCGTCGAAATAGCGGCGGGAATTCAATGGTATGCGGGCTTCTGGTACAAACAGAGACTGCATTTCTGCCGCGGAATCAGGCCTGAATCGGCGAAAGTCTCTGTCGCCCAATTCGGGGCTGACAGTTTGCGGAAAATGCATCGGCCGATGATCGGGCGCGGATAGCAAAGTCGGACTTCCTGGAAGTTCTCTTTCAGAGCGTGGCGACAATGCGGCGTTGGGCTTGCCAGTCGGACGGCAGCGGGTTCTGACCCAGCCACTTGGCGGTCAGGCCAATCGGCTGATCGCCGTGGATGACCGATTTGACGATGTCGGGGGCGATGAAGGCCAGATCGATCACCTGCAGGATCCGACGCTTCGATAGCTTCTCCGAAGCCGCGATCTCCTCAAATGTTTGGCCCCGCTTGATCGCGTCATAGTACCGATGGGCTTTAGCAATGCTCTTGATCAGGGTTTCGTCGAGAGCCCTGCTCAGGCCGTTTTCGATAATCAGCTTCGCTTCCACGCCACGCTTCCTCAACTGGAACGGTGTCGTGAAGATTGAATAGCCCGTAGATACTGAGGTTGTCCTATTGGACCAAACTTGCGAAATCGGAATAGTAACGGGGTCCCGGCCGGCGCCGTTCAGGACCCCAGCCTAAACCTAATTCCATACGGAATATCAAAGCTTTGCACACAAGCATAGGGGGTCCCCTTGGACGCCGGTTCACAGCTTGGGAATACGGGAGCAGCGGACAATGCCATCCAGCCGACGCGCTCGTTGGTCAGCGCAAAACCGTAACTGAATTCTGAGATTTCCGGGATCAATCGACAAGCCTGTTATTTCTCGTGCTGAGGAGGGAACAGGCCCGGCATCCAGTATTCAGCCAGGGCCGCCGGAAAGGCGAGCGACAAAGGTGCCCGCGGGCTTTGCGAGAACAGGACCCCATGGTCCAGCAGGGCGGACGTCACTCTGCGGGCCTGACGATCGGTTACGCCCAGCAGGCCTGGAACATCACCGCGTGGCAGTCCACCGCGATAGAGGACGGCCTCAAGGACCTGCCCCGCGCTTGCCGGGAGCCGGTCAGCGCGAACCTCCATCTCGGCCCAGCGCAGAATGCGCTCCCGCAACCGATCGGGCGCGACCAGTTCACGCATGAAGCGCACCTGGTCCAGACACGTTTCAAGGAAGTAGGCCGTGAACCGGGCGAGGTTTTCCTCGCTGAGCGTTCCCCGGCCGTCGAGATCATTGCGCCGCTCCATGTCGCAGGCCGCCAGATGGCGTTTGTAGTTTCTCTCGTCGCGGGCAAGGCCGCGCGCCACGGACCAGACGGCACCTGTGTCCATGGCCTCAAGCTGCATTGCATGCGTCATGAGGCGTGCGACGCGGCCGTTTCCATCGAGGAAGGGATGAATCCAAAGCAGGCGATGGTGCGCCGCAGCCGCTGCGAGGATGGAGTCGACCCGCCCCAGCTGCCGATAGGCGTCATGGAAACGATCGAGAAACCGCGGCAGCGCGCCTGGGCTGACAGATATGTGCCGGCCGACCCGCACGTCCCGCTGCCTCAGTTCGCCGGGTATGACGTGGAGCCGCTCTTCGGTGTCAGGCTCCACAACCCAAAGCAGTTCCTCGGGGAGACGTTCGCAGAAGCGGCGATGGATGGCCAGCAGGGTATCTGGATGGGTCGCCTGCCCCCTGATGCCTCCCTGATCGATCCAGGCCTGCACCGCGATGTGCGCTTTGGCTTCAAGCTGAAGGTTTCGTTTTTCGAGGTTCGCGCTGTAGTCATCTTTCAAGGCCCGCTCGATATCGACAGGATGGGTGTTATGGCCTTCGATGAGGTTGCTGTAGTAGCAGTTCATGGCGCGCACGAGGTCGGACAGCGCGCGCATGATGCCTTCCGGCAACGAGCTGCGGAAGGCAGCGGATTCGGTAGCGAGCATGAGCGCGAGATCGGCAAGTTCGGTGCGATGACGGGAGCTTTCCGAGACGAGCATGGGCTCCATCAGGCCGGTGCCCTCTCCCCGGTCTTCTGCCGTTCTTATGTCCGCTTTGTTGTCCACATCATTTCCGCTCATAAGTTCACTTATAACAAAGGTTTTCTGGATTTACAAAATCCACGAAGGCCGGATATATGTCCGGTTTATTGTCCGCCTCTGCGCTATGGATGAAACGCGTCGGTAGTTCACTGGGGGTTGCCGCCGGTGAACAATCCTTGGGTGATGAAACCTACCGCCGCTCTGCTTCTGCTCCGGTCGCCCCTTGATGCTCCCATGAGCGCGCCACCTGCCGGTCGGTCCACCGGGTGCGCCCTGTCAGGTTCACAATCCGCACCTGACAATGGACCCTTTGCCTTCCGGATTGTGACACGCGCCCTGTCCCGAAACAAACCCTTGACTTTGGCCACAGCTTTGGCCACCGTGGCCAAGAATTCGGGTTGTTAGCGTAATAAAATCAATAACTTCCAGATTTGCTGCGGCTCCAGGTTCCCCAGCCACCACCCTCAAGTCATTGATATACCGCGAGATTCTGCCGGAATAGCGGCGGGAATTCAATGGCATGTGGCCTTACGGCACAAACAGAGACTACGTTTTCATCGCGAAATCGGCCCTGAATCGGCGAAAGTCTCTGT
>JAIOIW010000083.1 GCA_019912385.1 Notoacmeibacter sp.
CGCCAGCCGTCATCCCGGCCTGGTGCTCCTTCAAAATGCCGATGATCTGCTCTTCCGAAAACCTGGATCGTTTCATTGCCTGTCTCCTGCTTCAGGGAACAGGCTAACCTCAAAGCGGGGACTTTCCAGGGGAGCACGTCAACAGGGACGGCGAAGTTTTGCGAGGCGCCCACGTTGCGATGCCGGGAGCGGAGGCCGCCCACCACATCAGGTCAGGTCAAGCAAGCAAAATACTGGCGCTCTATCCTACGGGAGAGATCTCGATCGCAAAAACATCTACGCTACGGCCTTTGCCCTCTGTGTCGGCCCATATGCCTAGAAAATCGGATCCGGGCTTCTTTTGCGCTACGGGCACGGAGTATTCGAAGCGGAACGGTTCGACTTCCGCACCTAGCTTGAACATCTTCCACCCAGAATTTCCAACTGCTGCAGTCGAATAGGCGACAGCGAAACCAGGCGATGGATGCTTGTCGGCGCTGCGCGCCCAGACGGTAACTCTAATTTTTTTCCCGGACACTAGCCGTTCGATGTCATTCCCGAGTTCAAGAAAGACACCGCCTGTATGGCCGGCTGCAGTCGGTTTTGCTGCCTTGCTGCTTAGGCGGACATGATTCCACTCGCGGGTAACCATGCTATCTTCACCGGCTCTCAAAGCGATACCCGTTTCGAACGAGACCGCAAAAATCGCGTTCTTGGCAAATGCGATTTTCCCATGGCTACTTGTGAGCGAATCAATCCCAAATATGTAGTACGCGGCCACGAAAGCAAGGATAATTACCGAGATGCCGACCGGTAGTATGCCACGGTACCAATTTCCCTTGCTCGCGCCCATAGTCAGTCGGTCCAGACGAGAATCAGTACTCTCAGCTGGCGGCGCTGGCAGGGTGGTAACGGGATCGTTGTATTTAAGAGAAATGTATTCCATATTTCCATTTGTGATTTCTCTTTCTATTCGAATAATAGCAGAATCAAGTTGTGAAAAAAAACTAGACACCTTGGGGTGGTCGTCAGGGAGATTATTTTTCTTTGCAATTTCGATAATTTTTCGACGATAACTATTATAAAACAGCTCTCTTCTTTCAATGCTCGATATCGAATGACCAATAATACGGTCCCTTAGTGATTTGTAAATATCGTAAGTCATAGGCTCTTGATTGTTAAGTTCGGCGTGTTGCAGAATGGCGCGGAGGTGGCTAAATATATTTAATCATCTATCTACAACGGACAGATCCAGTCCGGCAAACAGAACACAGCTTCCACGATCCTAATACGGTCTTACGGCATAGTGACATGAACCGCAACATCACAAACTAGCCTAAGTAGCGATACTTGAAATTGGGCATATTAGTTTAAAAAGTATAAATTTAAGTAATTTCCCCACTCGCGGCAATTTTTTGCGATAAAATATAACAAAAATATATATAGTTACATATAGTAGCAAATATATATGTTATTGCAGAATGATTGACGAATAATTTTCATCAATAGAGCATTGATCAAACCCGTTTTGTATGACGAACTCGCGAGCACGCTGGCCAAAAATCTTAACCATTTCGGGATTTTCCAATAACCAAAATAACATATCGGAAAGCTCTTTGGAATTCACTTTGCCATCGCGGCGTGGGACCAGTCTCCCCGTCACCATGTCACGAACGATAGCCCGGCAACCGATCTGATCTGACGCCACGATCGCAAGGCCAGTTGCTGCCGCTTCAATGAGGATGCGTGGTATGCCCTCACCGTAAACGGTTGGAAGACAAACGATATCTACTTCCGAAAGCACTTTCGGCATGTCGCTCGTATGGCCGAGGAATTTGATGCGGGGGTCGACCGACGTGTTCAGGTGCACCGGGAAGTGGTCGGGATCGATGGGGTCGCTGGCGCCGGCTATCCAGAATTCAACGTTGGCATCGTGCGCCAGCACGTTCTTCGCCGCCTCCAAGAATACGCCGATGCCCTTCTGATAGATCAGGCGGCCGGCGAAAAGAATTCGCGTCGGCCCGGTCGGGTCCCGCTCTCTTTTCATCGAGTAATCATCGAACTCAATGCCGGCGCCACGAACAATGGAGGTCCTCTCCCGTTTGACGATACCTAGTCTTACCCAATGCCGCCGATCCCCAACATTTTCAAAAACGACATGGGCGGAAGGCGGTGCCAGCGCAACCTTGAACGCGAATGTGGCGATCCGGCGTATCCATTCGCCGCGCCGACCGCCAGAGGCGAACAATCGACCCAAGCCCGGATTCGTCATCACGAGTCGAACATCGCGGCGAAAAAGCAAATTGTACAACCGCACCGCCAAGCCACCGTAGAGGTTTGGCTTCATTGTGATTGTTTGCACCACATCCGGCGCTTCTTTTCGCAGAGCCGAAAAAAGGCTAGCGAACAACCTAATATCCTGGATCGGACTAAAACCAAATCGGTTACATACGATGTCGTTGAATATTATGCCGTCCAGTTCGCGATGGCGACCGTGATTGGCGTCACAATAAACATATACGGCCATACCGCTCTTCCGGAGCTTCTGTAGAGCAGATATCCGATGATGTATAAAATAGTTGAAATCGTTACAAAAAACCAAAATCTTACCAGTCCTCGGGGAGGAACTGATTTGGCTAGCAGTGATGATATCATGGCACATCAACGATTGCTCGCCTGCAATGAACCGACGACACTATCCAACAAAACGGAATTTTGCATTTTTCTCTAAAATATCCACCTCGAATAGCTAGGGAATAATGCAATTATATTACCATATCCGTGATAACAGATCTTAATATAATTACCAAGCTAAGAAACACGTCCATATTTTAAGACAGAAAGGAAAATAGTATATCAACCCTTCCACCGCACATAGTGCAAACCAGCCAACCAGTTCATTTAGATCGGAGCCCGGCGTAGCGTCAAATGGTTTGCCGCCGCGGGACCCGGTGGTGGGATTCGGAATCAACCATAGGTGCGCCTCGGCTCTTGGTGTTGGGAGATTTCAAGTCACTGATCGCTTTCCTGTTTCTATTTGCTATCCGGCACATGTAACCCGCGCTACACCCCTGGTGAGTTGGGGGGGGTGTGCCATTGGCATGCGCGGTCCGCCGGGCGGGCCGACAAACCCGTCATGCGGCGACGGCCTTCATCAGCTCGTCGGCAAACCTGTACCACGATTCGGCGGGATCGTGCCGGTTTAGAGCGGTAACACCGATTGTTCGCAAGATCGCAGGTTCGTCGGTGATCCGTTTAACCACGTCCACGATCGATTCGGCAGTAGGCGATTTAGCGACGAAACCATCTATTCCGTCGTTCACCTGTTCGGCCAGCCCGCTCAGCGGGGTGGTGACTACCACCTTACCGCGGGACTGGCAGATCGGCAGAAGGCCGGATTGCGAGGCTTCCGCGTAGGGAAACAGCACCACATCGGCCGCGTCGATCTCGCTGACCAAGTCGCGTTCGCTCAGCCATTCCAGGCGTAGCTGGACATTGGCCATAGCTCTGGCCTCGTCCCGCCAAAACGGATGGCCTTTGGTCGCGCCGGCCACGCGTAACGTCACGATGCCCGGCCCGAGGCGCCGCGCCACATCTAGTGCGGTTTCGACGGCCTTATATTCGCGTAGCCGACCGGCGACGAGCAGGCGCAGCGGTTCACCCTTCAAGACCGGTTGCGGCGGCACTGGCGGCGGCAATGCCAGGTCGGCAAAGCCAAACGGCGGGTGAAAGAGCACGATTTGCGGGGCCTCAATGCTATTTTTGCACCGTACCGCGCCGGCGAGCTCGGCGACGTGCTTCGACAAGGTGACGACTAACGCGCTACGCGCCGTCACTCGGCGCTGCAGGTGATAGACTACGGCGTGCCGATCTCCAGGGTGGGCTTCCATTTCGTGGATAATCGTAACCAATGGTATGTCAAGACGGTGCAACAGCCAAGCCACAACGGGATCCCAATAACCGGGCATGGCACAAATTGCGTAGTCGGGCCGGTCACGTTCGAGATACCGCGCCAGCCGCAACGCCGTGAGGGGCAGCAGCAATGTGTGCCAGGCGATGCCGGCCAAGCCAGCCCCGCCCGAGAAACGAAATCCGCACTCGCACATGCGGGATAGGCTGGCAAAACTCTCCGCCTGCTGCGAGAGCGAGAGGACCGGCCGTTCGCCGCACGCTTCCAAGGCTTGCGCCAGTTCCGCAGCGAAACGCGGACCTGCCCCGAACCGGCCCCACTGCCACACCAATATCTGCCTGCCGGCCATCGACCTCTCCGCGGTTCGGCTTCAGCGCCGTTTACGGTTCCCCATGCTGGTGCCAGCAACACCCCGGCCAGAGAAAGTCAAGCCTCGCCCGGGGCGTGTGGCCTACCCTGGAAAGTCGCTATTTTCAAAGGCCGAAAAGCGCCTCGAACGTTCCCGTGATCGAACCGCCGCCATCCGCCTCCAAGAAAAGTGACCCGGCAACGACTACATCGATGGCCCGGCTGCGAGCATCCGGGGTGATCAACTTGCTCTTGCCGTTGGTGATAATCTTGAGATTGGCGCCGTCAAAATGGGTCACTGCAATGCGATACAAAACCGCTTTATCGCGCGCGCGCACAAGACTGCCGTCGAAGACCTCGATGCTTTCGTCGCCGTGCAACTCGAATTCCATGATAATCCCTCACGCCACATGTCCATTGCCCCAACGCTCGATAGGTGATCGGAGAGGGAATTGCAACCTGCGGAATTGATATCGCCAAACGCAAAACCGGAGCGGTTTTTATGTAGAATATTTCCGCATTTTTATCTGCTTGCAGGCCACCTTCGATGTCCTTACAGGGCGGTGTTCGAGAATCCCAGCCGCATTTTCACAACATCACGCTACGCCTTGAACACGTTGGCGATAGCTGCCATAGAGTAAATCGTCAGCTAGGTCGGATAAAGGTGGGAAAGCGGCTTCCATGGCGAAAAGAAAATTTTACGCACGGTATCCAGACTTTTATTGTATCGGCGCGCAAAAGTCGGGTACTACGTGGTTGCATGAGAATATAGTTAAGCATCCAAATGTTTGGATGCCGCCAGTTAAAGAGCTTCAATATTTCAATCAGCTTTACATGCCGGATCACCGTAAGTGGGTCGGATCACACTTGGCTCGGCATGTACGTCAAGCCCTGATTCACAATCTCAATCATAAAGACTCGGACGAATGGGATTTGGAGCGGCTCCACTGGTTGTTGGAGATCGCTGTAAAAGAGGTTGATGACGATTGGTATGGAAACATATTTTCCCGAGCGCCCTGGGACACTATATGCGGAGAAATTACCCCTGAGTACTCACTACTCCCAGCGGCCGGCATCGCGCATGTCCGGAAATTGAATCCCAATGCGAAAATCATTTTTTTAATGCGCGATCCGATCGACCGCGCGCTTTCCCATTTACGCATGTTAAAAAGCGCGAATGCGAATATAGATTACCTGGAGGCGGTAAAATATAAGGATATTTATGATCGGTCCGATTATATAACAATAATTAACAAGTGGATCCGTGCTGTCAGTGAAAAAAATATATTACTTTTATATCTAGAAGATATAGAAAAAAAGCCTTTTGAAGCTTTAAGGGCGATTTGCGAATTTATACAAATTCCCTTTATAGAAAAAATATTTACGGAAGCGGAAAAGGTTATATTTAAGGGGGAAAAACATAAAGTTCCTAAATCTATATATGAAGATTTGAAGGTACGGTATGAGTCTATATACGACCGGTTTGCAGAATATGATCCACAACAAGCTGACATCTGGAAGAGCAAGCACTATCAGTAAAGCAATGGTCGGAACTGGAGATGGCATGTCTGAGGCGATAGGCGCAGCCAATAGGCGTTTTCCTTATATTGATTCTCATATTGACCGTTTTGCGGAGCATGTGAGTTTCGACGGAAAATTTATTATCGAGATAGGGGGCGATAGATGGCTCAGAAGTTCCAGCCGGTTTATCGAAGCACGCGCAACAGCAGTTGATACAATTAATATTGTCGAAGGCTGGCCAGAGCGAAAAATTCTCGGTAACGGTATTACGCAACGCAAGATAAATGCCAACGAACTCTCTCTTCACTATGAGGAAAATAGCGTTGATCTTGCATACGGAATTGCGGTTCTGGAACACATAAGCCGACTGTGGCTCATGATTGAAAATTTGGAAAAGGTTCTAAAGCCGGGCGGATTTGCATATCTTCACGGCGGCCCGATTTGGACCGGCAGTAGGGGGCATCACGTATGGACCACTATTGGCGGTACGGATTACCGGTTTACTGACGACAATTGTCCTATAAAGCCATGGGAACATTTGACCAACGATGAAGATTCACTGTCTATGAAGTTGGAAGCAAGAGGGCTCAGTACCTTGCATGCCAAGCACATTTCCGGCTTCGTCTATCGTTCCGACGAACAAAATAGATATGGATATTCTCGACTTTGCCGAGTCTTTCATCAGTCATCGCTTGAACTGGTTGGGCAATACGAGAATGCGTTCAATACCCCAAATTCAGTGCAAATGGCAGATATTCGCCGCGGTGCATGGGGGGACGAAGATAGATTCGACGTGATGGGAATAACTTTCTTGCTCCGGAAGCCTACCGCTTGATCTTTGCGCGGCATCGTTTCGTCTTAGAGCCCAACCGAAAATTATGTTGAGTGATTTCAGCGGCTTGTGATTCTCTGTGGTTTGCGAAGACGACGGAGGATCGGATGGCCTGGACTGAAATCACTCGGGAGCAGTATGACCGGAGACATCTGCGCTATGCAAGCGATTGCACGGACGAGGAATGGACGTTGATCGAACCGTTCATGCCTGCGCCAAGCAAGGTTGGCCGGCGGCGTTTCCAGCCGATGCACCGCGCTTCGCCACGAGGTCGCCCGCGCACAGGGAGATTACCACGATCCGAAGCGGAGGGCTTGTCGATCTCATCCGTGCTGTGCAACTTCGCCCGATGCTCTTTCGGGAAGGTCATGTAGGCGAGCACATCCGGCTCCGCGTCGTCCATGATGGTGGCGAGCTTCGGAACCTTGGGGCGGATCTGGTCGGCGACGGCGCGCCACTGCAGGCTCGCGGCTTCCGCGTTCGGCAAGCCTCACCCTGCGCGAAGGCGGTGGCGATGAAGGCCGAGACGACGCGCCGTCCGCTCTTGCCGGCATGCGCCAGCACGTTCCTCATGAAGTGAACCCGGCAGCGCTGCCAGGTGGCGCACAGCACCTTGGAGACCGCCGCCTTGATGCCCTCGTGGGCGTCGGACACAACCAGCTTGACACCGCGAAGGCCCCGGCGCGTCAGCTTGCGCAGGAACTCGGTCCAGATCGGTTCGGCCTCCGAAGTGCCGATCTCCATGCCCAGCACTTCGCGCCGGCCGTCGGAGTTGACGCCAACAGCGATGATGACGGCAACCGAGACAATGCGCCCGCCGCGGCGCACCTTCAGGTAGGTGGCGTCGATCCACAGATAGGGCCAATCGCCCTCGATGGGCCGGTCGAGGAAGGCCTTCACCTTGCCGTCGATCTCTTCGCACAGCCGGCTGACCTGGCTCTTGGAGATGCCGCTCATACCCATGGCCTTGACCAGGTCGTCGACCGACCGCGTCGAGATGCCCTGAACGTAGGCTTCCTGGATCACGGCGGTCAGGGCCTTTTCGGCCATGCGGCGCGGTTCAAGAAAGCCGGGGAAGTAGCTGCCCTTGCGAAGCTTGGGAATGCGCAACGCGACCGTGCCGGCCCGCGTCTCCCAGTCCCGGTCGCGGTAGCCGTTGCGCTGGGCCGTCCGCAGCGGAGACTTCTCCCCATAGGCGGCGCCGGTCGCGGCGCCCACCTCCATCTCCATCAGCTTCTCGGCGGCAAAGCCGATCATCTCGCGCAGGAGATCGGCATCGGGTGTCTTTTCGACAAGCGCGCGCAGGTTCATCATGTCGTCGGTCATTGGTGTTCCTTCCAGTCAGGAGTTGGCTTCGACAACCAGACCCTACCGGAAAGCGCCGATGACCACCGCACTACCGAGCTACACCACGTGTTGGGACGTCACCCAAACAAAAGCGCACCGTCAAGCAGTTGCACGCCGATCTGGCAAGCCTCGGCTATGACGGCTCATATGGTCGCGTGGCAGCGTTTGCCCGCACCTGGAAGGCGGATCGGCAGAGGGAACAGCAGACCTCCGGGCGCGGGACTTTCGTGCCGCTGGCCTTCGAACCTGGCGAGGCGTTCCAGTTCGACTGGTCGGAGGACTGGGCGATCATCGGGGGCGAGCGCACCAAGCTGCAGGTGGCCCATACCAAGCTCTGCTACAGCCGCGCATTTGTCGTGCGCGCCTATCTTCTGCAAACGCACGAGATGCTGTTCGACGCCCACAACCATGCGTTCCGCGTTCTTGGCGGCGTTCCCCGGCGCGGCATCTACGACAACATGCGCACGGCCATCGACAGGGTCGGGCGCGGCAAGGACCGCGATGTCAACGCCCGTTTCCTGTCGATGACCAGCCACTTCCTCTTCGAGCCCGAGTTCTGCAATCCGGCCTCCGGCTGGGAGAAGGGACAGGTCGAGAAGAACGTGCGGGATGCCCGTCACCGGCTGTTTCAGCCGATCCCGCGCTTTCCATCGCTTCCGGCTCTCAACGATTGGCTGGAACAGCGCTGCAACGAGCTTTGGGCGCAAACGGCGCATGGCCTGATGCGCGGAACCATCGCGGATGTCCGGGCCGAAGAGGCCGAGACTCTCATGCCGGTGCCACGCCCATTCGACGGCTTTGTCGAATACACCAAGAGGGTTTCCCCGACCTGCCTGGTTCATCTGGAGCGCAACCGCTACAGCGTGCCGGCCTCATTCGCCAATCGTCCGGTGAGCCTGCGCGTCTATCCGGAACGGATTGTCGTTGTCGCCGAAGGTCAGGTCGTCTGCGAGCATCGCCGCATCATCGATCGTTCGCATGATCGGCCGGGGCATACGGTCTATGACTGGCGCCATTATCTGGCGGTCGTCCAGCGCAAACCTGGTGCTCTGCGTAATGGCGCGCCATTCGCCGAACTTCCCGACGCCTTCAGGATGTTGCAGCAGCACCTGCTCAAGAGACCAGGCGGGGATCGGGAGATGGTCGAGATCCTCGCCCTCGTCCTGCAACATGACGAACAAGCCGTGCTCTCGGCTGTCGAGATGGCGCTGGAGACAGGCGTTCCGACAAAAACGCACGTGCTGAACCTGCTCCACAGGTTGGTCGACGGCAAATCCGTCACGCCGCCCACCGTTGACGCTCCTCAGGCCTTGGCCCTCACCAACGAGCCGAAGGCCAACGTCGAACGCTATGATGCCTTGACGAAGATCGCGGGGGTGCGTCATGCGTCATGATCCAGCCAGCGCAGCCATCGTCATCATGCTCAAAAGCCTCAAGATGCACGGCATGGCACAAGCCGTCCACGACTTGACCGAACAGGGATCGCCGGCATTTGAAGCCGCGATTCCCGTCCTCTCCCAGTTGCTCAAGGCCGAGACGGCCGAACGGGAGGTCAGGTCCGTGGCCTATCAGCTCAAGGCGGCGCGCTTTCCCGCCTATCGCGATCTAGGCGGCTTCGACTTCTCAAGCAGCGAGATCAACGAAGCCCTTGTTCGCCAGCTTCATCGTTGCGAGTTCATCGACGACTCCAACAATGTTGTCTTGGTCGGCGGGCCTGGCACGGGAAAGACCCATGTCGCCACCGCCCTCGGCATCCAGGCCATCGAACATCATCGCAAGCGTGTCCGGTTCTTCTCGACCGTGGAACTCGTCAATGCACTGGAGCAGGAGAAGGCACAGGGGCGATCGGGCCAGATCGCCAACAGGCTCGTCCATTCCGATCTCGTCATCCTCGATGAACTCGGATATTTGCCGTTCAGCGCATCGGGCGGCGCCTTGCTGTTCCATCTGCTGAGCAGGCTCTACGAGCGGACCAGCGTCATCATCACGACCAACCTCAGCTTCTCGGAATGGGCGAGCGTGTTCGGCGACGCCAAGATGACGACGGCGCTGCTCGACCGCCTGACCCACCACTGTCACATCCTCGAAACCGGAAACGACAGTTTCCGCTTCAGGAACAGCTCCGCGCACAACGCAAAAACCGCAAAGGAGAAAAACAGCAACTTGACCCTGACCCCAGACCCGAAACATACATGAAAGGCGGGTCAGTTCTCAGCGGAAATCAACACGGTGCGCACAATGCGCTTCTTGAGCCTGGCATCCGTCGTGGGTGCCGACCAGACAGACTGAAGGTCGGTGGCCAGCACCGTGATGTCCGTTGCCGGCAGAGGCGATCGCTGCGGTGCTGCCGCGTCATGTGCGGCGATC
>JAIOIW010000084.1 GCA_019912385.1 Notoacmeibacter sp.
CAGGCTGTGAATATCGCCCATCTTGAGGGCCTTCCGGAGCAGTTTTCCCAGCGCCGCCATCTTTCTGTTGATGGTGGCATTGGAATTGCCGCGGGATCTCAGGACACCGATGACGTGGTCGAGCAGGTCGTCGCTGAACGCAGAATACCGCAGACCGCCGAGAATTTCATCGATCTCGCCCAGAAACGACTGGACATGACGTTTGTGCTGCCCGACTTCCCAAAGGATGTTGACATATCTGTCGGTCAACTCCCTGGTGGACCATAGCAGAACCTCCGACAGACGAACATCTTCGCGCGCGGCATCAGAAGGTTGCACCGTCGGTTCCGCAGGCAAAACTCCACCCGCCTGCGCCACCCCCATTTCACGCCCCACTTCCGAATTTACTAAATTAGGAAGCGCCGATAGCGCACTTTGATGGGAAATGGCAAATGTTACATGTCGGTGTATGTCTCCGTAGGTCACGCAGTCACCCCGCTCGATTGGTGGGCTCACCCCGAAACGCCCTGTTTTCCGTTCCCCCGCGTCAGTCTGGTTGAAAGACAAAGGGCGGCGATGAGATCACCGCCGCCCTCCGGTTCAGATGTTCGTCACGCTCTTCTTAGAAGAAGCGCGAGAAGCGGAGGAAACCGGCCCAGCTGCCAGCGCCAGCGGGCTTGACGTAAGCCAGTTCGCCGCGGATGGCGAAGTTCGTAACCGGCGTGTAGACGACGTTCAATTCGGTTCTCCAGTCGTTGACGCCGGCAACATGACCGATCGCAGAGCGATACTGAACGCCGACCGAAGCGAACAACTTGCTGTTGAACTGGTGGCCATAGGACGCCAAGATCGACCACTGCGAGCCGACGGTGTAGGAGGTTATGGCCGCGTTGGAGGCGTAGTAGCCCTTGACGATGAAGGACGAGCCGGGTGCATTCGGTACATTGATGGTCACGCCGGCGGCGCCGCCCCAACCAGCAGCATTCTCGTCGTAGCCAACCTGCGCGAAGGCGCGACCCCAGCCGCCGGAATAGGCAATACCGCCAACGAAATCCGGAACGAAATTGGCAGTGTTGTCGTCTTCAACAGCGAAGATGGCGGAGAAGCCATTGCCCGAGAAGGTGTAGGATGCGAGATGGCGCTTGGAGAAGCCGTAAAGTAGGCCGCTATCCGAATGCGAACCGTAACCGGCGAAGGTCGCCCAGGTCGAGTCCGTGTAGCCGACCTTGAAGCCGCCGAGTTCGATAAAGCCGTGATCGAGGGCGACGGAATCAGCGACAACTGTGGCCGTGTTGTGCGAACGGGTCCCATCGATGCGGATGAAGCCGCGCAGCGTGCCGAGCTCGGTGTCCGAACGGGCATCGAAGTTCAGGCGGCCGCGTGCGAGGACCGAATAAGTGGTCCCGCCCGTGGCGCCGCCGATCTGCACGCGGACTTCGCCGCTGATGCGCAGGCAGGTTTCGGTGCCCGGGATGTAGAAGAAGCCGGCGCCGTAGGCGTCGCAGACGCGAACGTATTCGACGGGCTCCGGCTCGGCGATGATGGCGTCGGCAGCGCGAGCGCCCGAAACCGCGACGAGAGCCGCAGCGGAGCCGAGGAGAAGGCTCTTGATTTTCATTGTTGACCTCCAGTCAAGATTCGGAGGCGAATGGCGGGATTCCGGCATTCCAAGTGGCGACCTCGATGATGTTTTTACTATTTACATCAGATATTTAGCTCGCATCTTTCTGCGTCACCGAGAGGAGCGTTCGGCCCATGCGCTGTCGGAAGGCCCAAATTTCTCAGGGAGAGGCCGCAACTGGCGGGCGCCGAACGGCGACCAAAGGAACTTCTTTCCGGAAATCAATCAAACGATACCCATCCACGCTGCCGGTGCTGCCACATTCCCGGCCGAACCGGACTTGGCATCCTTCTTTGCGCTTTCTAAGATCCTGTCGTGATAATCGAGCAGGCGTAATCAGGCATGGTTGAACGGGAACAATGGTCGACATATTCCGGATTTGTGCTTGCGACGATCGGGTCGGCGGTCGGTCTGGGGAATATCTGGCGGTTTTCCTATGTGGCTGGCGAAAACGGCGGCGCGGCGTTCCTGCTCCTCTATCTCGTCTATGTGATCACGATCGGGTTGCCGCTTGTGATCGCGGAACTGACCCTCGGACGACGGGCGCAGGGCGACGCCATCGCGGGGTTCGAGGCCTCCGGACCCCGCTCCTCCTGGCGCTATGCCGGGGCGTTGGCCGGCGTTGGGGCCATTCTCATCCTCAGCTACTATTCAGTGATCGCCGGTTGGGCCTTGAAGTATTTGATCGGCGCGGCATTCGGGCCGCTCTGGGATCAGGCCGCGCAAGGATACGGGCAGTACTTTCGAACCTTCATCTCGCGCACCGGCGAGCCTGTGATCTGGCAGATTCTGATGCTCGGCGCCTCGGTCGCCGTAGTAGCCGCGGGGGTGCGAGCGGGCATAGAAACGGTCAACCGCTGGCTGATGCCGCTTCTGGCGCTGATCGTCGTCGGTCTGGCTGGCTATTCGGTCACCATGCCAGGTTCGGCGGCCGGTGTAATCTTTCTGTTTGCGCCAGACTGGTCGGCAATTGGCCGTGCCGAAGTGCATGCAGCCGCGCTTGGTCAGGCTTTCTTTTCGCTGGGCATCGGCATGGCGGTCTTGCTGACCTATGGAAGTTACATGCCGCGCGGCTTTCGATTGCCACGTTCCGCACTGGCGATCATCATCGGCGATACCGGGTTCGCGATCATTTCCGGGCTTGCGATCTTTCCGGCGGTCTTCGCCTTTGGCATCGATCCGAGTTCGGGGCCGGAACTGGCCTTCATCACCCTGCCGCAGATCTTTCTGCAGATGCCCGGCGGCGCCTGGCTGGGCGTCGCCTTCTTCTTCCTGCTCAGCGCGGCAGCACTGACCTCGATGGTGTCGCTGCTGGAAGTACCGGTATCGATGGCGGTCCAGCGACTGGGAGCCACGCGCAGAAACGCTGTCATGGTGATCGGCGCAATCACGCTCGCCTTGGGCCTGCCCTCGGCTTTGAGTTTCGGGCTTCTGGCCGATATCCGTATTGGCCGGCACGGTATTCTCGATGCGGCGGACGCCGTGGTCTCGAACTACCTGCTGCCGTTCGGTGGCATCCTGATTGCGCTCTTCGTGGGCTGGAAGCTCAAAATGGGCGAAGCGCTCAGCGAAAGCGAGCTTGGGCAGGGATGGCTGGGCCTGGTCTGGCTCTGGTTGCTGCGCGTATTGGCGCCGCTGACACTGACCACGATACTCCTGCGGTCCGCCACCGCGCTATGAGGTCGACCGCTACATTCGCTATCTGAACAGCGATCTGTATCGACGAGATTTGCGGCGGCTTCGAACTTTTTTACCGAATTCGAACGGTATGAACAGGGAGTGTCGATCCCAATTGCGATGGTCGGCTGGAGACGCCTGAATGCCGGTTCCACTCGATTGGATGGCAGAGGGGATGGGTCTCACGTCGAACGTTCTCCACCTCCTAGTGATTGATTTTATTATATTATACTGGAATCTATTTCCTTCGATAGGAGCTTCGACATCACGAGTTTGGCAGATGGCGATGCCGACGGAGGAGAGCACGTCCACCCCCATCTTTGGCAGATTCGTCCAGCGCAGCATCATGCATCGGGGGTCACTATAGCAGACCCTAACCCGTAGCTTGCTGCGCGACTACGCCACCCTTGACGGAAGAGCTCGGGTTTCAGAAGCCATGCCGGCGTAGTTCCGTAGCGATGCGCGCACGGGAAGCCGTATCGCGTGTCGGGAAGGCCGCAAAATAGTCCGCCCCTGTGGCGCCTGGCTTGAGTTGACGGACCTTCTGGCGCCACCGGGCCGCCTGGTCATGCCGGCCAGCAAGCCCGTTTGCAGCGAGCGCGATCATGGCGATCAGGTAATGTGCCCCGGGCGTGGTGGCCGCGCGGTCTGCCCAGCGAGCGGCGGCCTGATGGTCCTCCTGCTGCATCAGCACCATCGCACGAACACCGTGAATGGCGTAGAGCAGCGGGTCGAGCGGGCTGAGATGCAGCGAGGTATCCAGGGCGGCGAAGGTCGCAGGCGCATTTCCCGTCAGCATCTTGGTGAAGGCCGAAGCGTAGAAACCTTGCGCATAGTTCGGGTTCAGCGCAGTCGCCCGCGCCAGCCAGTCGGCGGCGATTTCGGGTTCGTCGGTCAGCCAGAATGAACGTCCCATCGTGAAGTTCGCAAACGGGTCGAGAGCGTCCAGTTCCAGACCGCGCTCGGCATGGCGCCGCGCGTTTCGGGCCGCCAAAGCTGTATCAGGGGTCTGATGCAGGAAGGCGTCGAGAAAGCTGGTGAAGGAAAGTCCCGCATGGGCGCGCGCGAATTGCGGATCCGCCCTGACCGCCCGTTCGAAACAGGCCTGCGCCAGTGCCGTGTCGGTCGCCGTGAAGCGGTAGAGATGACCGAGGCCGACATGATAATTGGCCCAGGCGTCCAGGCTTTCGGGATCACTCAGCCGCGCGAGGCGGGCCTCGTTGAGGGGAATGTGGGTCTCCAGCGCCGCAACCAGGTGTGCCACGATGCGCGCCCTCAGGTCGCCGATTTCATCGACAGGGGCGACAAGCCGATCAGCCCATATGATTTCGCGGGAACTGGTGTCGGTCAGTTCCAGCGTCACCGCGATACCGCGGTCGGGGCTTTCGATGATCCCGGACAGAACGTAGCGCGCCGTGAGCGCTGCCGACACCAGATCCAGATCGGCCTGAGCCTGCCGGAAGCGGAAGGACGAGCCACGCGCGATGACCGCAAGCCATCGCAACCGCGACAAGGCCTCGATGATCTCATGCGGGATTGCATCGCCTAGAATGGTGAGTTCCGGCGACATGCCGAGCGGCTGGAAGGGCAGTACGGCGATTGAGGGGCGACCGCCCGGATGGTCGGGCAGCTCTGAGGCCAGCGCATCCGAAGCTGCAACCGCGGGCTGCAAGACGGTCACATCGGCGACGAAGCGGAACCCCCGACCATGAACTGTACTGATCACGCTCTGTTTCGTGCCGTCGTCGCCGACTGCCTGACGGGCCGAGCGAACGCGGCTGGAAATGCTCGCGTCCGAGACCGCTTGGCCTTGCCAGACCGCGGCGACGATCTCGTCCTTCGTCACCATGCGGTCGCGGTTTCGGACAAGATGGATCAACAGGGAAAGCACCTGCGGCTCCAGCCGCACAGGTCTGCTGCCGCGGCTGAGCTGAAAGCGCTGCGGATCGAGTTGAAAGCCACCGAATGACCAGGTCATGTGGAAGCATACAGCACAATCGCCAGCTTCTACAGGAATTCTTCAGAACTCCGTCAAGCTTGCCCGATGCAAATGCTCCAGTTTCAAAGAATACAACGACGCCGGACCCGGACCCAAGGCGGAATACATGCGACGTCCGGAATTGCCGCGACCGTTGAAAATTGAAGGGAGAAAATCAATGGATGCCATGACGATGCGCACGACGCAGGGACGCGGCAGGCTTTTCGCCAGCGTCCTCGACACCATCGGCGACACGCCCGCGATCCGGATCAATGCTCTCGCGCCGACCGGTGTGGATATCTACGTCAAGGTCGAGGCTTTCAACCCGGCCGGGTCGGTCAAGGACCGACTGGCGCTCAGCATCATCGAGGAGGCCGAGCAGGACGGAAGCCTGAGCCCCGGCCAGACGGTGGTCGAGGCGACATCGGGTAACACCGGCATCGGGCTGGCCATGGTCTGCGCGGCGAAGGGCTATCCGCTGGTGGTGACGATGGCCGACAGCTTTTCGGTCGAGCGCCGCAAGCTGATGCGGATGATGGGCGCAAAGGTCGTCCTGACCCCGCGCGCGGAAAAGGGTCTCGGCATGTATCGCAAGGCGGCGGAACTAGCCGAGGCGAACGGCTGGTTCCTTGCCCGCCAGTTCGAGACCGAGGCCAACGCCCGCATCCACGAGAACACGACCGCCCGCGAGATTCTCGCCGATTTTGCCGGAGAGCGACTGGATTACTGGGTCACCGGCTACGGCACCGGCGGCACGGTGGCGGGTGTGGGGCGCGTTCTGCGCCGCGAGCGACCCGAGACGAAGATCGTCCTGTCCGAACCCGCCAATGCGCAGCTTCTGGGCAGCGGCCGCGCGCAGGCGCGCAATCCCGACCACTCCCCCGCCGGAAGCCATCCCGCGTTCGAGCCACACCCGATCCAGGGTTGGACGCCGGATTTCATTCCCCACGTCCTCCAGGAAGCCGTGGACGACAGGCTCTATGACGAGCTGATGCCAGTTGCCGGCGACGAGGGCATCGCGTGGGCGCAGAAACTAGCGCAGCGCGAAGGCATCCTGACAGGCATCTCGGGCGGATCGACCTTTGCCGTCGCAATGCAGATTGCCGAACGGGCGGGGCCGGGAACCGTCATCCTCTGCATGCTGCCCGACACGGGCGAACGCTACATGTCAACGCCGCTGTTCGCAGCGATCCCCGAGGACATGACCGAGGAAGAAACGGGACTGTCGCGTTCGACGCCAGGCTTTCACATGGCTGCGGAATGACGAGGCGGCCAATCACATCTCAACAAGGAGCAAGGACAATGCGTGGAATGAATCAGTTTGCCATGATCGCCGCTCTTCTGGGCGGGGTCGGTTCGCTCGGAACATCCGCAGCGCATGCGGAAACCGCCGCCGACAAGATCGCGCGCGCGATGACGGCAGCGCCGGCCAACATTTCCGAACAGGCGACGGTCCTCGACCTCGACGGGGCAGTCCTGCAGGAAGGGACGAACGGCTGGGTCTGCTTTCCGGGAGTTCCCCTGATTCCCGGTGACACGCATCCGATGTGCAATGACGCAGTCTGGATGAAGTGGATTGACGCCGTCTCGTCCGGAGACGCGTTTTCGACCGACGTCGTAGGGGTTTCCTACATGCTGGCTGGCGACGCGATGGTCAATAACTCGAATCCGATGGCCACCGACCAGAACGATGGCGGGATCTGGATCGAGGAAGGCCCCCACATCATGCTGCTATTCCCGAACAAGGACATGGTGGCGAACCTGCCGGACGATCCCTATGCGGGCGGTCCGTATATCATGTGGGGCGGCACGCCGCTTTGGCATGTCATGGCCCCGATCGAGGCCCAGGACGCGGCGCAATGATGCGCAATCGAATGACCGCTTAAAGGAGAACCGTGATGCAACTTTTCATGATCCGTCGCAGCAGCGCCTGGGCCGACATCGCAGAACTCGAAAAGACCGCCGCAGTCTCTGGCAAGATCGGCAACGAGGAAATGTCCGACAAGGTTCGCTGGATCCGGTCCTACGTCATCAACGAACCCGACGGGCGGCTGGGAACCTGCTGTATCTACGGGGCGGTCGATGGCGATGCGATCACCGAACATGCACGCCGTGTCGGCATGCCGGGCCACGACTACCTTCCGATTGCGGCGACCGTGATCGTGCGACCCGATCCTGAACCGTCCTGATGGCTCTCCATGCTGACGAACCATTCAGTTTGGGAAAGCGGACCACGGAAGCAATTATGAAAGAAGTGAACACCATCCGGGAAGAGACCCTGGACCCGGCGGATTGGGAAGTGCTCCGTGGCCTTTCTCGACGCATAGTTGAAGATGCCGTGGACTATACCCGCGACGTTCGCGAACGCCCGCTCTGGCGGGACATGCCGGCTGAGATTCGCGAACGGTTCCGCAGTCCGGCGCCGCAGGAGGGCCGGCCGCTGGCGCAGGTCTATGACGATCTCGTCGCGAACATGCTGCCCTACCCGATGGGCAACATTCATCCGCGCTTCTGGATGTGGTACATGGGCGCGAGCAACTTCACCGGCGCGCTGGGAGACTTTCTTGCCGCCATCCTTGGCTCGAATCTCGGCGGCGGCGACCATGCCGCGGCCGAGATCGACAAGCAAGTCGTCAACTGGCTGAAGGAAATGATGGGCTACCCGGCGGCGGCCAGCGGCACGCTGGTCTCGGGCGGGTCCATGGCCAACCTGATCGGGCTGACCGTGGCGCGCAACCAGATGTCCGGCATCGATCTGCGCGAATTGGGGGTGGGCGCGCTGAAGGCGCCGCTGCGGTTCTACGGCTCGGACCAGATCCATTCGTGCCACCAGATCGCGGTGGAAGCGATGGGGCTGGGCAACCGGGCGCTTTGCCGCGTGCCATCCGATGCGGCCTGCCGGATGGACGTGGCCGCCCTGCGCATGGCCGTCGCGCGCGACCGCGCGGCGGGGCTCCAGCCCGCCTGCGTGATCGCAACCGCCGGCACGGTCAATACCGGCGCCATCGACGATCTGGAGGCGATTGCCGATTTCTGTGCAGAGCAAGGACTGTGGCTGCATGTGGATGGCTGCATCGGCGCGCTGCTGGCCATAGCGCCCGAAGGCAAGGCGCTGGTGCGCGGCATCGCCCGGGCCGATTCCATTGCACTCGATCCGCACAAATGGCTGCATGCGCCCTTCGAGGTGGGCTGCGCGCTGGTGCGCGATGCCGATGCACATTTCGGCAGCTTCACGCTGACGCCAGAATATCTGGAGAACGCACCGCGCGGCATCGCCTCAGGGGCCTGGTTGCACGATTTCGGCCTCCAGACCTCGCGCGGGTTCCGGGCGCTCAAGGTCTGGATGGCGCTTGAGGAACATGGCGTCGCCAAGTTCGGCCGCCTGATCGATCAGGACCTCGCCCACGCCCGCTACCTGACGGCACGGATCACCGGCACCCCCGATCTCAGCATGTGTTTTCCGACCGCCATCAACATCGTCTGCTTTCGCTACGACCCGGGCGGGCTACCCGAGCCGGTGCTCAAGAGTCTGAACACCGAGATTATGGTTCGGATGCAGGAGGCTGGCATCGCCGCGGTATCCGACACGACGGTGCATGGCCGCCATTGCCTGCGCGCCGCAATCAACAATCACCGAACGACGCGCGCCGATCTGGATATCCTGATCGACGAGGTCGCGCGCCTGGGGGCACTGTTGCACAAAGCCTCTGACGGCGAGAGATTTCGACCGTCAGTTCGCTGAGCTCCGAGTCTGAATTGCCGTTCTCACCGGCTACACCGCACTCGGCATCCTTATCGTGAGTGAATTGCCCAGGCGATCGGGTCCAAGGATCAGATTGAACATGTCTCCAAACATCGTCCGGGCCGCGAAAGCTGCAAGAGCACCCGCAACTTACAGCCATGCCGTCATCGCGGGCGAAGTGCTCAGCAGGCGTCTACAAATCGACGTGAATTCAGCAACTTAAAAGCTGTCCACCAAAACGGCGCAGTCACGAGGTCCGGAGAATACCGGCACTGAGAGACCGATTCCGAGCCACCTGGCGCCACAGTCGGTGCTCAGCCCCTCCCGCATAACCCTCGAAATCGACGAGAAAATCCGGCCGCAGCCGGATGGGGAGAACGCCTTCGCGAGGGCAAGTGGCGGAGAGGATGGGATTCGAACCCACGAGACGGTTCCCCGTCTACTCCCTTAGCAGGGGAGCGCCTTCGACCACTCGGCCACCTCTCCGTCAACGCGCTGGATAAAGAAAAGCCGCCCGACAATCAACTGGTGTTTGGCGCTTTGAATCGCAGCTTTCAAAGTTTGGGCTTTCTGGCACCCGCCGCTGTGCTCCACCCTTGCGAAAACCGCGCTACACGCGCGCCGCCGCAAACGGGGCATGCGACCGACTTGCCGGGGCAACCCGTGCGGACAGCCCCGTGCGGACAGCAGCTTCCGTGCGACGCCGTCCATTCGGCACATTCGAAGACGGTTCCCAGACCATGACAACGCGGGCAGTTAACCATCTGTGTGAAAAGGGTTTCTCTCGGTGGCGCCATGGCTACGGAGCGACCAGTCCCCTCTGGGCTTCGGATTCCGGCCTGATCAGGACCTTCACGCAGGCGTCAAGGTCGTGCGTCGCCAGGTGCGCGTAGCGCATGGTCATCTGCAGCGTCTGATGGCCGAGCCACATCTGCACGCGGCGGATATCGATCCCGCCCTGCACGAGGCGCGACGCGCAGGTATGGCGCAACACGTGCGGCACGACATCCTTGTCCCGCCCCAGGCCGACAGCCTCCTTCGCCTCATGCCAGATCGCACGGTATTTCTGCTGGCTGAGCATGACGAAGGGACCCTTGAGGCCCGATTGTCGCACTGCCATGAGGCAGTCATGCGCTCTCGGTGTCAGTGGCACGGTGCGGCTGCGCCCCGATTTCGTGACCCAGAATGTCACGCGCCGTTCCTGTACGTCGTTCCAGGTCAGGCCAAGCGCTTCGCCGAGGCGCGCGCCGGTGTCGACCAGGAACACGGAGAGCCGCCAGGCATGCTCGCTGGCCGCGCGAATTTGCGCGAACAGCCGGTCTTCCTCGTCTTCTTCGAGGAACCGTATGCGTCCCGAACGTTCCTTTTGGCGCCGGAATTCCGGCAGGCTTTGAATATCGCCCATTTTGTGGGCCTTCCGGAGCAGTTTTCCCAGCGCCGCCATCTTCCTGTTGATGGTGGCATTGGAATTGCCGCGGGATCTGAGGACGCCCATGACATGGTCGAGCATGTCATCACCGAATGACGAAAACCGCACGCTGGCGAGTATTTCGTCCATTTCTCCGAGAGACGATCTGACATTGTGCTTGTGCTGTCCGTCATCCCACAGGATATCGATGTATTTTCGGGAAAGATCGGCCAGGGACCATATGATGACTTCAGACGAGTTGCCGTTTCCGACACCATTGCAAGAGTCGAATTTCCAACGGACAGTGTATGAAGTCGTGCTTTTCTGCATATCCCCTCAGCCGTCCATATCATGTTTTTTATATGTATTGGAAGTGCAGTCAGGTAAATGCAGTAAACAAGCGGTAGTCCGTGCCCTTATTGGAGAAGAATTCTGT
>JAIOIW010000085.1 GCA_019912385.1 Notoacmeibacter sp.
GTCCAATCGCAGGAAGCCCCCGTTTCGGCGGCCGAAAACGGCAAGAACGCCGTACCCTCGCCCATGGTCGGAACCGTTTACCTGGCGCCGGCGCCCGGCGCCCGCCCGTTCATCGAGATCGGTCAGAGCGTCAAGGAAGGCCAGACGCTGCTGATTATCGAGGCCATGAAGACCATGAACCAGATTCCCTCGCCACGGTCCGGCGTGATCAAGGCGATCCTCGTCGAAGACGGTCAGCCGGTCGAATTCGGCGAACCGCTCGCCGTGATCGAATAGGCGGATCATGTTCAACAAGATCCTCATCGCGAACCGTGGCGAGATCGCGCTGCGCGTCTTGCGCGCCGCCAAGGAACTGGGAATCGGTACTGTCGCGGTCCACTCCACGGCCGACGCCGAGGCGATGCATGTGCGCCTTGCCGACGAAAGCGTGTGCATCGGCCCGCCGGCCGCCCGCGACTCCTACCTCAACATCCACCAGATCGTCGCAGCCTGCGAGATCACCGGTGCGGACGCCATTCATCCCGGCTACGGCTTCCTGTCGGAAAACGCAAAGTTCGCCGAGATCCTCGAAGCCCACAACATCACCTTCATCGGCCCGCGAGCCGAGCACATCCGCCTCATGGGCGACAAGATCGAGGCCAAGCGCACGGCCAGGCGCCTCGGCATTCCGGTCGTTCCGGGCTCCGAGGGTGCGGTCACCGAAGAGGCCGAAGCCAAGCGCATCGCCGCCGAAATCGGATATCCGGTCATCATCAAGGCTTCCGCCGGCGGCGGCGGCCGCGGCATGAAGGTCGCGCGCGACGAGGACGAGATGGAAATCGCGCTGCACACGGCGCGCACCGAGGCCGGCGCCGCGTTTGGCGACGATGCCGTCTATATCGAGAAGTACCTGGAAAAGCCGCGCCACATCGAGGTCCAGGTGGTGGGCGATGGCGTCGACAAGGCGGTTCACCTGGGCGAGCGCGACTGCTCGCTGCAGCGCCGCCACCAGAAGGTCTGGGAAGAGGCCAATTCGCCCGCTCTCAATACTGAGGAACGCGAGCGCATCGGCATGATCTGCGCCAAGGCGATCGCCGAGATGGGCTATTCCGGCGCCGGGACCATCGAATTCCTCTACGAGGATGGCGAGTTCTATTTCATCGAAATGAACACCCGCCTCCAGGTGGAGCATCCGGTTACCGAGGCGATCACCGACATCGATCTGGTCAACGAGCAGATCAGGGTTGCATCGGGCGGCGGCCTGTCGGTCCGCCAGGACGAAATCCGCTTCCATGGCCACGCCATCGAATGCCGCATCAATGCTGAGGATCCGCGCACCTTTGTGCCCTCTCCCGGCACCATTACCCACTTCCATACGCCTGGCGGCGTCGGCGTGCGTGTCGATTCCGGCTGCTACACCGGCTACAGGATTCCCCCTTATTACGACAGCCTGATCGGCAAGCTCATCGTCCACGGCCGCAACCGCGTGGAATGCCTGATGCGGCTGCGGCGCGCGCTCGACGAATTCGTGGTCGACGGCATCAATACGACATTGCCGCTGTTCCAGGATCTCGTCGCAAATCAGGACATCGCCAATGGCGAATACGACATCCACTGGCTGGAAAAATATCTCGCGGCGAAATCGCAGGGCTGATCTCCTGCCGGAACCGACGATCCGCGGGCAAAGATGACACGCCCGATCGCACCTGGAGGCGCCATTCCGCCGGACCTGCTGCTGCGCGCCTATGCCAGCGGCGTGTTCCCCATGGCCGAAGACGCGAGCGACGAGGATGTCTTCTGGGTGCGTCCCGAAACGCGCGGCATCATACCGCTGGACGCGTTCCACATTCCGCGCAGCCTTGCAAAGGTCGTCCGCCAGCATCGTTTCGAGATTGCCTATGACACCGATTTCGAAGGCGTGATCGAAGGCTGCGCCGAGGCGCGCGGCGACCGCCCCTCGACCTGGATCAACGCGGCAATCCGCAAAGCCTACGGCGCCCTTTTCCGCCGCGGCTACTGCCATACCGTAGAGGCATGGCGCGAGGGCCGGCTGGTCGGCGGCCTTTACGGCGTCTCGCTGGGAAGCGCGTTCTTCGGCGAAAGCATGTTCGCGCGCGAACGCGACGCCTCCAAGGTCTGCCTGTACTACCTCGTGGAGCGGTTGAAGGCGCAGGGTTTCACTCTTCTCGACACCCAGTTCACCACCGAGCACCTCAAGCGCTTCGGCGCCACAGACGTCCCGCGCCGGCGCTACGAGAAGATGCTGGCCGAAGCCATCGAAAAGCCGGCCTGGTTCAATCCCGTGCGGGAAAAGGGCTAGAGCCGTTCATCTTCAGATGGAAGCAGTTTGATGGCGTGGACTTTTCGTGCCGGCAAGGAGAACACCGCAGCGCGATGTGATCATCGCGCGAGGATTTGGACGATGCCGGCGCGGAAAGGACCGCCAAGCAGGGCAGGGTATGCCCTTGAAGGAATTGGCAAACTGCAATCGTTTGAAGATGAACGGCTCTAATCGGAGAGATGGCCGCGGTCAGGACTGTTTTTCGGGCGGAGGAACGTCGGAGTCCGGCTTGCAGCCCTTCAGCCAGACATCATAGACAGCGTGCTCGACGGCATTGAGGCCTGGGCTTTCGGCAAACATCCAGCCGGTGAAGATGCGCCGCACCTTCCGGTCGAGCGTCATTTCGTCGACCTCGACGAAGGAATCGGTTTTGGGCTCTTCCGTATCGGGCCGCGAATAACACACGCGCGGCGTGACCAGCAGCGCGCCGAACTGCACCGTCTCGTCGATATAGACATCGAAATTGATGATCCGCCCGGTGATCTTGTCTATGCCGGTGAACTCGGCCACCGGATTGGTGATGCGATCCGCATGGGCGGGCAAGCCGTAAAGCAACAGCGCCAAGGCGCCGCCCATCACTGCGATCCCGCGTCTCATGCTCGTCCCGATTGTCTGGCTCATCCGATTATGCCTGGTATTCGGCGCATCGCCGTTTGTCGGCAACGCGCCATTCAGAAAGCCCGTAACCACCAATTGTGGCAAGAAATGCATTAGCGCATAGCACTGAAAAGCGAAACCGGCTTTCGGAAAGCACGATGCGCGCACTCAAATAACCTGTGGCGTCTCTTGCGCGTCCCAAAGGACGCGCGGCACCGTAGTTCGCCGGTCGTCGAAATCAGGAACCGGGCGACCACGCGTCGTAGTCGCCGGTCACCTTCGGGCGGGACGCCGGATTGAGCGTGGAGCCCTTCGGGCGGTAGGCCTTGGCCGTGCCGGTCAGGTTGGGCTGGTGCTCCGCTTCCCAGGACTTTGCCTGGTAGGATTCCTGGCTGGGCGGCGTGTCGGTGCGGTGATGCATCCAGCCGTGCCAGCCGGGCGGAATGGCCGAGGCCTCCGCATAACCGTTGTAGATCACCCAGCGCCGCGGGCGGCCTTCGGAATCCGTCTGGCCTTCGTAATAGACATTGCCGAACTGATCTTCGCCGATGCGCGTTCCCTTGCGCCAGGTGTGGAACCGCGTCCCAAGGGTCTGCCCGTTCCACCAGGTGAAGACCTGTTTGAGGAAATTGATCATCTCTGCGCCTCGCGCCGAACCTCATTGTCGTGTGGCGTTATGAATGGCCCCGCCCGCGAAAACAAGGGGGGCAATCGGTGCATTTCGCCAAATTCCAATGCCTTGCCCGTCTTGCCGCCGATGGCGGCAGTGAAGCGGTCCGGATTTCACCCGATGGTCTTCTCGAACACCAGCGCCGGAATGCCCGAGTCACGCGTTCCGCAATTCTCGGTCCGGCCATACTCGCGGTAGCCGTGCTTGAGGTAGAAGGCGATCGCCTTCTTGTTGGCCTCCTCCACCTCCAGCCGCATGCGCGCCGCCGAGGGAAACGCGCTTTCCATCTCGATCAGCAGCGCGGTTCCCGCTCCGCGGCCCTGGGCGCGGGGATTGACATAGAGCTGATGGAGATAGGCGATCCGCTCTTCCCCCATCGAAGCGAACGCCACACCGAGGATGTCCTCCCCGTCGTCGGCGATCACGAATTCCGAATAGGGCTTGGTCATGCGCTTGCGCAACGCATCGGCGGAATGCCAGTCATTGTTGATGGCAGCCACGCGGTCGACGCCATAAATGTCGTCGTAGGTCGCATGCCAGGTTTCCACCAGCAGCGCGCAGATTGGCTCGATATCTTCCCTGTCGACAGTCCTGATCCACATGATAGTGGAATTCCCGATCCTTTTCGGGTCGCTCAACGCGAGCGGTGAATAAAAATATTCCCTTCTTCTACGATGGCGGCTGGCGGGCGATACGTCAAGCCCGCCTTGACGTGGCGGCAGCAAGGACCGGCAAACGCATCAATATTGCCGATTTCCCCGCCAGCCCGTGTGCCGCGCCAAGATTAGCCACGGCTTCAAAACCCGCCTTCACGTAAAACGCGATTGCCCGGTCATTGCCTTCCAGAACGGTCAGTTCCAGACGGTCCGCCCTGCCCGCGACTTCGCTTGCGGCATTGCGGATCAGCGCGGCCGCAATCCCGGTGCCCCACCAGGCGGGATCGACATGGACCCGGTCTATGAAGCAACAGCCGTCGCCGAGCACCTCGCCGCCAAGATGCCCGACAATGCGGTCCTGGGTATCCGCCGCGACAATGGACACGGCGCCCCGGTTTCCGATCTCGCCGGCAAAGAGTTCGGGCACATGTTTCGCGTCGGAGATCTCGCGCTGTGCCGCCGCTCCGATCAGGCCGTCATAGGTCCGCGCCCAGCTGGCCTTGATGAAGGCCATGACTTCGCCCACGTCGTCGGCCCGCGTGGGCCGGATCGTGAATTGCCCGGTCACTCCTCGATCCCGAGCCGTGCCTTGACCAGCGCGTTCACCGCCTGCGGATTGGCCTTGCCGCCCGTCGCCTTCATCACCTGGCCGACGAACCAGCCGGCCATGGACGGCTTGGCTCTTGCCTGTTCCGCCTTGTCGGGGTTGGCCGCGATGACGTCGCCGACCGCCTTCTCGATCGCGCCGGTATCGGTCACCTGCTTCATGCCGCGCTGCTCGACGATCGCCTTCGGATCGCCGCTCTCGGCCCACACGATCTCGAACAGGTCCTTGGCGATCTTGCCCGAGATCGTGCCATCCTTGATCAGGTCGATGATCGCGCCGAGCTGGTCCGCCGCCACCGGCGTATCCTCGATGCCCTTGCCGGCCTTGTTCAGCGCGCCCATGAGATCGTTGATCACCCAGTTGGCGGCCGCCTTGCCGTCGCGCCCCGCCGCAACCTGTTCGAAATAGTCGGCGATCGCCTTTTCCGAGACGAGCACCGATGCGTCGTAGGCGCTGAGTCCCATCGTCGAAACCAGCCGCGCCTTCTTGTCGTCGGGCAATTCGGGCAGGCCCACCGCCAGCGCATCGACATAGGCCTGGTCAAATTCCAGCGGCAACAGGTCCGGATCGGGGAAGTAGCGGTAATCGTGCGCCTCTTCCTTGGAACGCATGGAGCGCGTCTCGCCCTTGTTCGGGTCGAACAGCCGCGTTTCCTGGTCGATCGTGCCGCCGCCCTCGAGAATGTCGATCTGGCGGCGCGCCTCGTATTCGATCGCCTGGCCGACGAAGCGGATCGAATTGACGTTCTTGATTTCGCAGCGCGTGCCGAACGGCTCGCCCGGCCGGCGCACCGAGACGTTGACGTCGGCCCGCATCGAGCCCTCGTCCATGTTGCCGTCGCAGGTGCCGAGATAGCGCAGGATCGTCCTGAGCTTGGTGAGATAGGCCTTGGCCTCGTCGGCTGATCGCATGTCCGGCTTCGACACGATCTCCATCAGCGCCACGCCCGAGCGGTTGAGATCGACATAGGACATGGTTGGATGCTGGTCGTGCATCGACTTGCCGGCGTCCTGCTCGAGGTGCAGGCGCTCGATACCCACCTCGATATCCTCGAAATTGCCCTGCCGGTCAGGCCCGACGGAAACGATCACGATTCCCTCGCCGACGACCGGCTGCTTGAACTGTGAAATCTGGTAGCCCTGCGGAAGGTCCGGGTAGAAATAGTTCTTCCGGTCGAAGACCGATTTGTGGTTGATCTGCGCCTTCAGCCCCAACCCGGTGCGGATCGCCTGGCGCACGCACTCCTCGTTGATCACCGGCAGCATGCCGGGCATCGCCGCATCGACCAGGCTCACATGATCGTTGGGTGCGCCGCCAAAAGCGGTGGACGCGCCCGAAAACAGCTTCGATTCGCTCGTCACCTGCGCATGGACTTCCATGCCGATGATGATTTCCCAGTCCCCGGTCGCGCCCGGTACGAGGCGTTTCGCATCCGGGGTCCTTGTGTCGATGAGGCTCATTTCCGTTCCGGTCCAATCGTGAAATCTGCTGCGCTGTGACTATGAAATTTGGTCCGTCTCGGCAAGGCCCGTGCGCAGAGGTACAAAACGTCGCACCGGCAGCAAAGCTCTAATGAATTGATCTGGATCAAGGAATCAATCGCTGGAGGTGCGAGTGTACTCGCGAATTGGTCACGGGACTGGAACGATGAGCTTCCTCAACGCATTCAGAAAAGTCATACGCCACGCGGACTTGCTGGAAGGCATGATCGCCCGGGTGGATGTCCGCGAAGCGATGAGCGAAGTTCCCCACGCAGCGGAAGTCAAGCGCCGCGCTCTGGCCCGTTGCATGACCTGCGAGGAGCCTGATGCTTGTGAAATCTGGCTCAATGAACACGTTTCGGCTGACGAAACACCGCATTTCTGCCGCAACCATAATCTTATGGCGCGGTTGAAACAGATGACTGAGGCGCCTTCGCCATCGGCGTGACGTTTTGAGTCATCACTTTCTGTATCCCTCCCACTCATCCCGGCTCTTGAGCCGGGATCTTTTTTTGTGCCGTCCATCCGAAGCCAGGTGTCGTTCGCGCTTGTGCCGGGAACAACGCAGAATATTCGCGTATCGCTTCAACGGTCAAAGCAAATAACCGCCGGAATCAGCCTGTGGCGATGTAATTACGGATTTCTTCGGCCTCGCGTTCCACCTCCTCCATCCGCCACTTCACGACGTCGCCGATCGAGATAATTCCCGCAAGCTTGCCATCCACCTCGACGGGCATGTGCCGAAAGCGCTGGCGCGTCATGATTTCCATGACCTCGTTTATCGTGTTGTGCTCCGCGCAGATCCTGACCTTCCTCGTCATGACTTCCGAGACCGGTTTCGTCAGCACATCGTGCTCTCCCCGGGCGATCACGCGTACGATGTCGCGTTCCGAAAGAATACCGCCGATCCGTCCATCCTCGTCCGTGATCACGACCGCGCCGATCTTGTATTCGGTCAGCATTTTCGCGGCATGGTGAAGCGTCTCGTTAGGCCGAAGCGTTGCGACATCCCTGCCCTTGAGATCAAGAATGGCCTTAACCGTCATTGATAACTCCTCTCCGCATTGGGCCGCACCAGCTTTGCACCCTGTCACGACCATGAATATATCGTGCGCCGAGAGACGTGCCTTGGCAAGTCTTTGAAATAGAGAGGACTATGATCCGGCATGCCCACGCACGGAACGGCGCGGTGGGTCAAGGAAACGGATCAGCACAAAGCCGGCAATGAATCCGCCGATGTGGGCTTGCCAGGCGATGGGCGCATCGCCGGGCGAAGATAGCACCCCAAGACCCACGATGAGATTGGCGACGAACCAGATTGCAAGGAAGGAAACGGTCAATCGCGAGGCGACGACCGCGCGCAGCGGCAGCACCGGACCGTCGAAAGCGCGCGCGCCGCGCGCCCGCCCGGTGCGGAAACCGAAACGCGCGGCAGCGCCCATCATGCCCGATACCGCCCCCGAAGCGCCAACAAGCGGCGCCAGATCGTCGGCGTAGAGCGCATAGTGCAGCGCCGCGGCGGCCATCGCCGTGACGATCCAGAACAACACGAAGCGTACTGCTCCGATCCGGGCCGCCAGCGGCGAACCGAATGCGGCGAGCCAGATCATGTTCACTCCCAGATGCGCGAAATCGCCATGCAGCAACGAATAGGTAAACGCGGATACGAGCCCGTAGAGGCCGCCGAGATCACCGCCGCCGTAGCGCGCTGGAATGAAGGCGAAGCGCACCAGAACCTCGATGTCCTGCTCCCGCGTCAGCAGGTAGGTGCGAACGAGATGGATGCCGACATTGAGGCCGATGATCGCGACGGTGATCCCGGTGATGTTGAATACCGGCTCGCGCGCCGGCTCCTCGGCTTCTTCCGCGCCGTCGCTCCGTTTTGCCCCGTCATTTTCCAAGTCCACCTCATCGTCCTCTTTTCCGCTGAGAGAAGGTGAACCTAGCGCGCCTCGACGGGTAAAAAAAAAGCCGTTCAGGGTTTCCCCTGAACGGCCGCCGAGCCCCTGCCCGTCCCGAAGTCAGTGCTCTGTTGAGCGAAAGTGCTGCCAAGCCAATGACTTGGTGAAGTGAGTGACTCTTGCCACGGCGGCTCCGAGGCCGCAACCGAAACGTATTGTTAACCTTAACCGGCCGAGCCGGTGAACAAGTGAGATTCCGCACTGGCACAGCCCCTGCATCGTCCTGCATGAACCCATCGAGGAACGGCCCGATCTGTTCGTCGATGAAACAGGAACTGGCAGATTACGGGACAACGGACATGAAGACCAAGGGGACAATGGAGCTGTTCTTGTATTGGAACAGGTTGCGTGGGCGCCGGCCGGCACCGTTTCGTGCCGAGATCGAGCCCGCAGACATCAAGGCACAGCTTCCCGACACCTTCATTCTGGAAGAGGATGCGGGCGGCAATGGCGTTTTCCGCCTCGCCGGCACCCGTTTGTGCTCGACCTTCGGACGTGAGCTCAAGGGCTTCGTCTTCGCGTCGCTTTGGAGCGATCGCAACAGAAAGCTCATCGAACGGCTGACGCGCAATGCCTTTCACGACAATTCCGTCGTGGTCGTCAGTTTCGATGCCACCAGCCGCAATGGCCGCAACAACGATTTCGAGCTCATCATGCTGCCGCTGCACGGCAACGGCCGGGACGCACGCGTGCTGGGCGCGATCGTGGCGATCGACAGGCCGTTCTGGGTCGGCGTCGATCCGATCGCGGATTGCCGTATGACGACGGTGCGAATCGTCGATTCCGAACGTGAGCCGGCGTTCCTCAAGAACAGGCCCGCGATCGCAGTACCGCAACTTGATCCCTCCGATAACGTGCTTCCCGGGCAGGCGCCGGTTGGAAACAGGCGCCGGGTGCGCCACCTGCTCGTACTCGACGGAGGCGTAAAGGATTGATTTTACGGCATTGGGCTTTGCCCGATACACAATATCCCGCATCCTTTCTTGTATTGCCGAGTGAGTTTCGACTTACCAGTTGTTAATAGGTCCAGCCCTATCTTCATTTTGAATTGCCCGCTTGAACCAAAGGACAAGGGTCTCAAAACAGATGAGCTTGGCTGCTCCCGAACCGATGCCGGACAGACCGGAACGCCGGAGCTTTCAGCGCGTCCAGGTGAAGATCTATGGGCGCTTCATGCTCGAGGATCACACCGAATATCCCTGCCAGGTGATCGACATGTCTCCCGGCAGCGTCGCTTTGCGCACGGAAGTAGCGGGTGCTCCTGGCGAACGATGCATTGCCTATCTCGACCATATCGGCCGGGTGGAAGGCATCATAACCCGGACGTTCCAGGATGGCTTCGCGGTAACCATCGTCGCCTCGGACCGCAAGAAGGACAAGCTGGCGGCCCAGCTGACCTGGCTGGCCAACAAGCACGAGATGGATCTGCCGGAAGACCGTCGCCACGAGCGCCTGGCGCCGCGCAATCCGATCACCGTCCTGAAGCTGAATGACGGGCGTCAGTACCAGTGCCGCATCATTGACCTCTCGCTGTCGGGTGCGGCTGTCGAAATCGACGTCAAGCCCGCGCTCGGGACCCAGGTCACGCTTGGAACCATGCGCGGACAGGTCGTCCGCCATTTCGAAGAAGGCGTCGCGGTCGAGTTCGCGGTCGTCCAGCGTCCCGACACGCTCGACCGGAACATCGCCGCCCACCCGGACACCTGACCGGCACGCATCCCGAACAGCGGCGGCTGGCACCTCCAGGCGCCCCTGCTCCCGGATCGGGCGGATCATGCCGTCCGCCCAGCGCAATCCTTGACGAGCAGGCAGGAAACGCCCCAAAGCCCCGCGTCGCCGTTGTGGCCCCGCATGAGGCGCCAGGCAGACTCACCCCGCAGCGCACTCCCGCCCGTGAATGTCGAGCGGCCGCATAGATGCGAGCCGTGATCGACGGCCGCCCGGTCTCCCGACTGCCATCGCACACCTGAATACCCGACCACCCCGCACGGTGCGCCGCAGCGAAAATTGATTCAAATTTTTACCAAATAATACTCTTATTAGATATTTATTGTTGCTTGTTTTGAGTTTGTTTTTATATTTAATAACTGAATTTTTGACTTAATTATACATAAGGTAATTTGCGTGATATAAATCCGTACATGCCATTGTGCTTCTACTTGGGGAGTACAGGGTATGCGGAAGAATAACTTCATCCTTTTCGCGGCTACAGCGGTGGTCATTGCCGGGGTCGGTATCGCCGAAGCGGAAGCGGCCGCGTCCATGCCGATAGGCGCGCTCACGACGCAGCCCATCGGGCACTATGAATTTTGCCAGCGCAGCCCGCGCGAATGCGCCCAGCGCACGCCGGGAGGCGGACCCATCCGCCTGACGCGCGACCTATGGAACAGGATCCTTGACGTGAACAACACCGTCAATGTCATGGTGGCACCACGCACCGACATGGAAATCTGGGGCCGCGAGGAATGGTGGTCCTATCCCACGCAAGTCGGCGATTGCGAGGACTATGTTCTCGAAAAACGCCGCCGGCTGATGACAGAAGGCATACCGGCCGGAAACCTCCTGATTACGGTCGTTCGCCAACCGAATGGCGATGGTCACGCCGTCCTGACCGTTTCCACCGATCTCGGCGACTTCGTTCTGGACAATCTCGAGCCCCTGGTGCTGCGCTGGAACGAGACGGAGTACAGTTATCTCAAACGCCAGTCGTCGACCGATTCCGGTGTCTGGGTGAGCATCAGGGACGACCATTCCACTGCGGTCGGCTCGGTCAGGAAATAAGCGGATACCCGGTCGAGTCCCCCTCCCCGTCCCCCGACGACCGGGTTAACGGAGCCGGCCCAGTCCCCGGGCCGGCTCCACCTTTTCAAGGGACGGCGGGTTGCGCCTGTGTTGCCTTGAGCCCGCCCGCGAAGCGCCGCTGGTTTTCGACGTAGTGGGCAGCCGACCAGCGGAGCATTTCCACGGCCTTGTCGTCGAGCGCACGAATCACCTTTGCCGGCGACCCGACGATAAGCGAGTTGTCGGGAAATTCCTTTCCCTCGGTGATAAGCGCGCCCGCGCCGACAAGGCAATTATTGCCGATACGCGCACCATTGAGCACTATGGCGCCCATGCCGATCAGGCTGTTGTCGCCGATCGTGCAGCCATGCAGCATCACCTTGTGGCCGATCGTGCAGCCCGTTCCGATCATCAGCGGAAAGCCGATGTCGGTATGCATGACGGTGTGCTCCTGCACGTTGGACCTGTCGCCGATGACGATCGGCTCGTTGTCGCCGCGAAGAACAGCGCCGAACCAGATGCCCACATCCCGGCCGATTATCACCCTGCCGATGACATTCGCATCCGGCGCGATCCACGCGCTGTCCCGGTCGGCGAATTCCGGTTCGTTTCCGTCAAACGCATAAATCGGCATTCCCGGCTGCTCCCTTCCTCTTCCGTTCTTGACCTACAGAACGCCTCGGCCGACCGATTGCAAGAGCTGGATCGTCAATATCCCCGACGCGAGGACCCAGATATTGGCGATGATCGCCGCGCCGAGCGCCGCCAGCGGCCGCAGGTCTGACGCGCGCCACGCGTCCAGCGATTCGTTGAACAGCATCACCGGACCCGCCACGGCCGTGACCAGCAGCGAGCGGGCAACGCTGCCCCTCGACACGAAGGGAGTGGCAAACCGCGCCCGCGCACCGAATGCCAACTCCAGGACGGATGCAGAGAGACCCGAGACCGTGATCCCGGTCAGATATGCAAACATCAAGAGAACGAGATAACCCACCTTTACGCCCCGTTTACCATAATTGCGCAGACTTGCTTCACTGGGCCACAAGCAAGCGACGTGCCGCGGGAATATGTCCCGCATTGGCACGCAAACGACGATCAGGATGACGCGATGACACATGGCGCGACGGAAGCTCTGTCCATCAAGCCGATCGACGCCCGCTTCGTGATGCGCTTGTTTGTGGTATTCCTCGCGCTCGCCATTCTCTCCCTCGGGGTCTTCGTGGCAGGCAAGTTCTATGGTCATGCGATCGCGCTGGGCGGCCACACCGAGGACACCACTGTCCGCGAGATCGTCATCGGCAACAATGTGCTGCACATCCCCGCCAGCATGATCCGCTTCGAGAACCAGCGGCGTGGCGGCGTTCAAGCGCGCGTGGACCTCTATCTCCATTGGCCGGAAATGACCGGTTACAGTCGGGAGAAGGAAAATGATTTCAATAACTTGAATGGGACACGAAACATCGTGTTCCTGTCATTCGAGGACCGCGTGATGTCGCGCGACATGTCAGGCCGCGTCGACCCGATCTACAGCGAGGTGACGGTCAAGCCGGGAATTCCCGGCCCTGCGGGGCTGACATTTTTCGGCTTTGGCGAAAACTCCGGATATCTCGACGAATTGCTCGCCACCGCTCCGCGCTCAGGCGACACCCCTTACGCCGCCCGTTGCCTGGCGGGCGAAGCCGCCGCCCGCTCGCTGGCGCCCTGCGAGCGCGACATCCATGTCGGCGACCACCTGTCGCTCACCTACCGTTTTTCGAGGGAATTCCTGGAAGACTGGCGCCGGCTGGACGCGGCGGTCATGGCGCTTGCCGACTCGATGCTGCAACACGCGCAGTAAGCCTGGCCATCACTCTAGATCAATGTCGAGAATCGCCATGGCGAGGTTGTAGGACACTTCGCCCTCATCCTCGATCCGGTCGATGACGCCGAGAAATTCGTCGCCCAGATACAGTTCGCAAGAGTCTTCCTTGCGCGGACGGGCCTTCACCTGAAGCGCCTGGTTCATGAACGTGCGCTTGAAGTAGGCGTCGAGTTTTCTCAGTTCGTCAGGTTTCAATGGAGAGGCTCCCGTCTTGCGATTTGCGGCCCGCTTCAGGCCCGACCGCGCTTCTGGCATGGCGGCCGGGGCCTGTAAAGGGTCGGGAGCCGCGGTCAATCCGCGTCGGTGATGAGTTGATCCATCGCCCGTGACGGCTCTGCGCAACCGGCCTCGCCAACAACGCGCGCCGGCACGCCTGCAACCGTGGTGTGCGCCGGCACCGGCTTCAGGACGACCGAGCCCGCGGCGATCTTGGAGCAGCAACCGATCTCGATATTGCCGAGGATCTTGGCCCCGGCGCCAATGAGAACGCCGCGGCGGATCTTTGGATGACGATCGCCGCTTTCCTTGCCCGTTCCGCCAAGCGTCACGCCCTGCAGAATGGACACGTCATCCTCGATAACCGCGGTCATGCCGACGACAAGTCCGGTCGCATGGTCGAAGAACACGCCCTGCCCCATGGGCACCGCCGGGTGAATATCGGTCTGGAACACCGCCGACGAGCGGCTTTGCAGGTAGAGCGCGAAGTCGCGCCGCCCCCTGTTCCAGAGCCAGTGGGCGAGCCGGTGCGTCTGGATCGCGTGGAACCCCTTGAAATGGAGCAGGGGATCGAGATAGCGCGTGCACGCCGGATCGCGGTCAAAGACGGCCTGGATGTCGATGCGCACAGTCCGGCAGAATGCCTGGTCGTCGCGCAGCATCGCCGCGTAGGTCTGGCGGATAAGATCGGCGCCGATATCGGGATGATCCAGCCGCTCGGCCACCCGGTGGATCACCGCGTCCTCAAGCGTCTCGTGGTTGAGCACGGTCGAGTAGATGAATGCCGCAAGCAGCTGATCGCTCGCAACCGCCGCTGCCGCTTCTTCGCGAATAGTCGACCAGATCGGGTCGACCGGCTGGATCGCGCTAGCGCCCTTCGCGCTGGTGAATGCCATGCCTGATCCCTCAATCATAAGCGTGTTGTGCCGGACCATAATCTAAGTCAGAACGGCGATCATTCAAACCGCAATATATCAAATCGCGGTGAACCGGAAATAAACGGGGAGTGACCCAATTGGCGCAAACCATCGAAGGTCTTGATCTGAAAGTGGAAAACGGGATCGCACGGTTGACCGTGGCTCGCCCGGGAAAGAAGAACGCGATCAACCACGCCATGTGGGCGGCAATCGCCTCCAGCGTGACGGACCTGTCCCGTGAGAGCGATATCCGCGCCCTCGTCCTGAGCGGCGAAGGAGCCGATTTCTCCGCCGGCGCGGATATTTCCGAATTCGAACAGGTTCGCCGCGACGCCGGCACGGCTCAAGCCTATGAAAAGGCCAATTCCGACGCATTCGCCGCCCTGCGTGACGCGCCGTTCCCGACCATCGCGGCGATATCGGGCATCTGCTACGGCGGCGGGTTCGGCCTGGCGGCGGCCTGCGACCTGCGGATCGCGACGCCGGGCGCCACATTCTGCGTGCCCGCCGCGCGCCTTGGCCTCGCTTACCCTCAGGAAGCCATGATCGACATCGTCACGGCCGCCGGCCCGCAAATGGCGCGCTACCTGACCTTCACCGCCGCGCGCATCGATGCCCCCAGGGCGCTTGCCGCCGGATTTCTGCTGGAAATCGTCGATCCCGGACAGTTGAACGAACGCGCCCTGGCAATTGCCGAACAGATCGCCGTAAACGCGCCGCTGTCGGTCCGCGCCTCGAAGGCGTCGATTCGCGCCGTGATTACCGGCCGCGCGGAGGACGTGCAGGCGGCCCGCGCACTCGGCGCCATGACCTTCAATTCGCTCGACTATGCCGAAGGCCGCGCGGCCTTTCGCGAAAGGCGCAAGCCGCGTTTCGATGGAAGGTAGTCAGGACGGCTGGCCGCCGAGGAATTCCAGGATCGCTGCGCAGAACACGTCGTTCTTGTCGCCGGCCACCATGTGCCCGGCCCCCGCGACGTCGGTGTATTGCCCGCGCGGAATGCGCGATGCCACCTCCCGCGCCGTCTCCTCGTCGACAAGCTCGGAATTCATGCCCCTGACCAGCAACACCGGCGGATGCAGGCCGCAAAGCGCATCGTCGAGCCGGCGCATGTAGCTGTCTCCGTCCCTGGAGACCGCATACTCGCCAGAATAGAAGGCCGGATCCCAGTGCCAGCGATAGCGTCCGTCGTCGCAACGCCGCAGGTTCTTTTTCAGCCCGTCGAGCGATGCCGGCCGCTTGCGATGCGGCAGATAGGCCGCGATCGCGTCGGCGGCCTCCTCCAGCGAACCGAAGCCTTCGTCCACCTTGGAGCGCATGAAGCCCCTGATCCTGGCGACGCCATCCATGTTCATCAGCGGCACGATATCGACCAGCACCAGCGCTTCCAGCAGCGGCCCCTGCTCCGCCTCGGCGGCAAGAAAGCTGAGCCCGCCAAGCGATGCGCCGACGCCCGACGGCGCTTCGTGGAACATCGTCGCGACCTGGCGGATCAACGCCGCCGCGTCCCGCCCGAAATCGGCAAAGCGGTAGTGCCCGCTCTCAACCCACTCGCTTTCGCCATGGCCGCGCATGTCGACCGTGATCGCACGCATGCCGGCCATCGCCAGGCGCTGCGCCGTTGCCGCCCAGGCATGGCGGGTCTGGCCGCCGCCGTGCAGCAGGATCACCGGATGACCGTGGGTTCCGCGGATATCGGCCGCCAGCCGGTTGTTGTCCGCTCCGGTCAGTTCGAGTGGTTCGGGTTTCATGCGATCGGATGCTCCTGAAGGAATTCCAGTGCGCGCTTCTTGAAGCTGCGGTCGCCGACGGCGAGCATGTGGTCGCGGCCCGCTATGTCGAACACCGTGGCGCTCGGCATCAGCCGCGCAAGCCCTTCCGCTGAACCGGCAATGTCGTCCCTGGTGCCGACCGCCACCAGCGTCGGCTGGGAAATACGGCCCGCATCGGCCGCACTGAGCAACTCGCGCGATCTGGATATGCAGGCGGCCAGCGCCCGCCGGTCGCTTTGTGTCTGGTCGGCGAAAGCGCGAAACATCCGCGGCCGCTCGCCCGTGATCTCCTCCGGGCGCTCGGTAACAAGCGCCTCGGCGATCTCGTCCCAGCCGCCAACGCCTTCGATGATGCCGAGCCCGAGCCCGCCGAGAATGAGCGTGGCAACCTTTCGCGGATAGCCGAGCGCGGTGACGGCGGCAATGCGCGCGCCCATCGAGTAGCCCATCACATGCGCCCTGGCGATGCCCAGGTGGTCGAGCAACGCCGCCGCATCGCCCGCCATCGCCGCGGGCACATAGTCCTCCGGCTTGTAGCTCTTGGCGGAGCGGCCGTGGCCGCGATTGTCGAGCGCGATCACGCGGTATCCGGCATTCGTCAGGAAACTCACCCAACCCGGATTGACCCAGTTGACCGCGTGGTTCGAGCCGAAGCCGTGGATCAGCAGGATCGCATCGCCCTCGCCCTCATCGATGAATGCGATGTCGAAACCATCGTGATTGAAGAAATTCATGCGCCGGACCGGTCTTTTTCAGTAGCCGTCTATCAGGGGATGGCTCAGCCGTGTCCCTTTCTCGATCCCGGTCCTTTGCGCCATTCCGGCCTTCAGTTCAAGTACGAAGCGGATCAGCCCGTCCGAGTTGACCGGCGCCCGCGAGAGCGGAACGCCGCGACCGATCGCATCCACGGTCCCGTCTTCGGCGATGAAGATGATGTCAAGCGGCAGCACCGTGTTCTTCATCCAGAAACTGCCGTAGCGCGGCGCGGGAAACACGAACAGCATGCCATGGTCGTCGGCCATCTGCCGGCGGAACATGAGCCCTGCCATGTGTTCCTGCGGTTCGTCGGCGATTTCGACCGTGAAGGAAACGTCGCCGGAGGCAACATGCGCGACAAGCGGCGCCGGATCGCTCGGCAGCACCATCGCGCTACCGCGCAGCACATCCTGGGCACAGGCCGCAAGCGGGAATGCAAACACCGCGGCCAGAAGCCACGCGACGAGATGAATCCCGGTGCGCTTCACGCCGATACCGTCAGTTCGAGATTGGCAGGGTGCCGAGGTCGGGATGGACTTCGGCGGCCATCAGCCCCTTGTCGCCGCGGCCGAACCGCACGAGGACCACCTGGCCGGGCCTGAGTTCGGCGATACCGAACCGGCGCAGAGTCTCCATGTGGACGAAGATGTCCTCTGTCCCCTCTCCGCGCGTCAGGAACCCGAACCCCTTGGTGCGGTTGAACCACTTGACGAGCGCCCGCTCCAGCCCGCTTTCGGGCGTCACGGACACATGCGTGCGCGCCGCCGGCATTTCATGGGGATGAACCGCCGTCGTATTGTCCATCGAGAGGACCTTGAACGCCTGCAGGCCCCGGTCGCCCTCCTTGACCATGACAACTACTTGCGCGCCCTCCAGCGCGGTCTGGAAACCGTCGCGGCGAAGGCAGGTCACATGCAGGAGCACGTCGCTCATACTCGACTGGTCGGGGATGATGAAGCCGTAGCCCTTGGCCACGTCGAACCATTTGATCTGGCCGGAAACTTCGATGAGTCCGGTTTCCTCGGCTAGGATGTTCCGCGCGCCGGTTCCGAGCCCGCCGATTGCCCGGCCACCACTGTCGGAGGTATTGTCCCCCATCCGGACGAACCTTTCCCCGTAAGTACTCAACTGATTCTTGGACCAAGAATAACATTGCGCCGCGCCGCAATATCAAGACCTGTTTCCCCAAATAATGCGCTGCGATGCAAAACCGGGCCGTGTCGCGCCTCTCTTTCCACAACCGCGTGCTCATCGGCGCCACTTGCACATCCCCGCGAGGATATCATTTCCCCCGCCACTTCCGTCGCCGTTGGCATAACGATAGATTGGCGAATCCCACTAGGTATCGAGGAGAGGTTGATGCGTTACCTGCACACCATGGTCCGCGTTCGTGATATCGACGAATCGCTTGATTTCTATTGCAGCAAGCTGGGCTTGGTCGAAATCCGCCGGCGCGAGGACGAGGCTGGACGCTACACGCTGGTGTTCCTGGCAGCACCCGAGGACGAGACCCGCTCGCGTGCCGAGCGGGCGCCCGAAGTGGAACTGACCTACAACTGGCCCGATGCCGACGGCAGGACCGAGGAGTACACCGGCGGACGCAATTTCGGCCACCTCGCCTATGTTGTGGACAACATCTACGAGACCTGCCAACGGCTGATGGATGGCGGGGTAACTATCAATCGCCCGCCGCGCGACGGCTACATGGCCTTCGTCCGCTCACCCGACGGCATATCGGTGGAGCTTCTGCAGAAAGGCAAGCCCCTGCCCAAGGCCGAGCCGTGGGCGAGCATGCCGAACACCGGTGCCTGGTAGCGCGGACGGCCAGGGTCAGGACCCTAATTCAGGCCGGCCAGGGCCAGCGCCCGGTCGGCCATCAGATGCGCCACCGCAAGCGTGATCTTGAAGCCGCCCGTCGCCACGATCACACGCCCACTGTCGCCGTGAGCCTCAACGACCGGATGGCGGGTGTCGGATTTCGGCCGCACCCCGGCCCACCGCTCGATCACGGGCGCATCGCGAAGCACCGGGCAGATCGCCCGGGCGCGTTCGATGACCGCGTTGAGCCTGCCGTCGGTCGAAGACGCATCCTGCCAGTCGTTTTCCGACGTCGAGCCGACCGCGACCGTCCCGTCGTCATGGGCGATGATATAGACGCCTTCATCGAAAATGACGGGCATCGACGGGTCGGCCGGCCGCAGCGGCCGGAATAACGCCGCCTGCCCCTTCACGCCCTGCCCCTTGAGGGAGGGCGCCAAGGCGGCGAGCAGGCCGAAACTCTGGTAACCGGCCGCAACGATTGTCCGTCCGGGCCTGATCGCGGCGCCATCGCCCAGCCGCAGCCCGCCATCACGCGAAATGTCGGCCACGCGCACGCCCTCGATCACCGTGACCCCACCCTCGATCCGCGCTTTCAGGGCGGCTCCCAGAAGACGCGGCGATATGCGCGCCGACAACGTTTCGAGTGCAAAGCCCGACGCCGCCGCTTCCTCGGCAAGCCACCCGTGCGCCGGGTTCCCGTCGAGCACCTGCCAGGCGAAGTCGCCGCGCCTCGCCCAGCATTCGGCCGCGCCGGCGCCCCAGCTCTCGTTGCGTTCGCGCTGGCTTTGATCTTTCAGCGGGATAAGCCGGCCGGCGCGCCGATACCCGCAGCCAAGCCCCGTTGCCGCCTCCAGCGCCGCAACCTCGTCGCCCAGCGACAGCAGGCCGTCAAGCTGGAACTGCTTCTTGGCACTCCAGTTCACCGGCTGGTGCGGCATCAGCGCGCCGACGACACCGCCGCTCGCCCCGCCGCCGATCCTCTCCGCCTCAACCAGGACCGTGGAAAGACCGGCGCGCACGGCGCGTTCCGCGCACCACAGACCGACGATGCCGCCGCCCACGATCGCCAGATCGGGACGGCGCGGCAAATCCTCGACAGAACGGGAAAAAACGGTCATGACCGGCAGGAAACTAGCCACCGCTTCGGTTTTTGCAACATGGATGAAAGCGAACGCAGTGCCCATCCGCTTGAATGGGACGACGAGGGCCATCCGGTCTCCGCGCTGTTCGGCGACCTGTTCCATTCCCGCCATGACGGCCAGGCCGAAACGCGGCATGTGTTTCTTGCCGGCAATTCCCTGCCCGCCCGCTGGAGCGCGCGGCCCTATTTCTCCATCGCCGAACTCGGTTTCGGCACCGGACTCAATTTTCTTGAAACCTGGCGAAGCTGGCGCGCCACCCGCCCCTTCGCGGGGCAGATGTCGTTTACCAGCTTCGAGGCCTTTCCCCTGTCGCTCGACCAGATGCGCCGGGCATTGTCACGCTGGAACGAGCTTGCGCCGCTTGCCGAGCGCCTGCTGGACGCGTTGCCCTCCACCTGGCCGCCGGTCGGCGAAGAGCGCCCGGTCAGGCTCGACCGCCAGACCCAGCTCACCGTCATTGTAGGCGATGCGCGCGAAACCGTGCCCGCCTGGCCCGGCAAGGCCGACAGCTGGTACCTCGACGGCTTCGCGCCAGCGCGCAATCCGCAGATGTGGAACGAAGAGCTGATGAAGGCCGTCGCGCGCCGCACGGCTCCGGGCGGCACGTTCGCCACCTATACCGCGTCCGGTTTTGTGCGCCGCAGCCTCGAGGCCGCCGGCTTCGCTGTCGAAAAGCGCAAGGGCTTTGCCGGCAAGCGCGAGATGCTGGTCGGCGTCAAGCGGGACTAGACGGCTCTACTCCCCGAAACCCGCGCTACCCGCCTTGGGCTTGAGCCGCACCAGGCGCGAATCCAGTACCGCCGCCTGCCGGTGCACCACCGCCTTCTGGTATTCGGGATCCTTGACCATCTCGACGAAAGCGGCGACCGAGGGATATTCGGCGATGAAGCAATGGTCCCAGCGCTCGCTCTCCGGTCCGATCAGCATGAGTTCGAATTCGCCCGCCCAGGCAATCCGTCCGCCCACGCGGCGAAAGATCGGCCCGCTTTCGCGGCCATAGGCGGCATAGGCTTGCGCACCGGTCGCCTCGCGTCCGTCCGGATAGGCCGCGCGCTCGCGCAACCGCACAAGGTTGAGCATGTGGACGGCGCCCCCGCGTTCCATGCGCCGGAACGCGCCGAAAGCCTCGCGTGTCGGATCAATATGGCCGGTCATCAGATATCCTCCCAAACAGTCAGCGCGGTCTCCGCGCCAACATCCAGTTGAGCGTCTCGCGCCAGTCGGTCATTCGTATCGGCGTGCCGTGAGTGCCGGTTTCAAAGCGCACGAACCGCACCGGATATCCCGGCTTCGCCGCCAGGATCGACCGGAAGAAGGCCTCCTGATGTTCCACCGGGAAGACGGTATCCCTGCTGCCCTGCGCGATGAACAGCGGCACGGATGCCTGAAAGGCCGCGCTTTTCAGAAATTCGCCTTCCCACATCGACCCGAGCAGCAGCAATCCGCCGAGTCGCCGCGCCACCGCCGGATCGCGCGCCAGCAGCCAGCACAGCCGGCCGCCCATTGATCCGCACGCCACGAACACGCGCGCGCCCGGCGAGGCGCCCGCATAATAGGCGATCAGCGCCGCGACCTCGCCTGCGCCCCTGACGCCGAAATCGCTGAAATCAGGCGACAGGTAAAGCCCGCCGGCGGCAACCGCCAGGTTCTTGATACGATTGAAGTTTCCGCCAAAGGTCCAGTCGTCGACGCCCTGCTTGCGGCTGCCGCCCTGCCCGTGGAGATAGATGACGATGGCAGACGCCCGTGCCGTCCGACCCACCGCGAAATGGCGGATGGTGCCGGTCGCGGTTTTCAGCACCAGATCGCGCTGGTGGCGGCGCACCGAAAGCGAGACATAGTCGCGCCGCGCCCGCTTTTCCGGAATGTCGTCGCGCCCGTTGATGTCGCGGATTTCCTGGTAGTCGAAAACCCGGTAGGCCCCGTCGAAGTCCGAGGCGATCAAAGCGGGGTAGGCGAAATAGCGGTCCTTGAAGGGTGGAAACTGCAAACCCGCCGCAAACGCCGGCTGTAATGAAATGAAGAAGAATAGGAACTTCAGGGCGAATTTCATGCCTTGGAGAGTTCCCCGCCTGCGCGCGCCAGCGCCTCGGGCGTATCGACGTCGAGGCCCGCCCCTTCGCCGATCTCGACATCGACGATCTCGGCCCGGCTGGTCTCGATGACATGCCGCGCGCCGGTGTCGCCCGAAAGCAGGGCCACCTGGGAAAACAGGCTTGCCGGCAGAATGACCGGGTTGCCGCGCTCGCCGTCATGCGTCGCCCGGATGACCGGCCGCCCGTCCTGCCCTGCGAAGGCATCGATCAGCCGGTCGAGCGCCTCGGACGTCACCAGCGGCATGTCGCCCAGCACGATCATCGCCCCGGCGGAATCCCTGGGCAGTGCGGCGATCCCTGTTTTAAGCGACGAAGCCAGTCCGGTCGCAAAATCGCGGTTGCGGGCAAATCTGACGTCAAGACCGTCTAGCGCGGCCTCGACGCGCTCGGCCATGTGCCCGGTCACGACCGTCACCGAGCGCGCCCTGCTCGCCGCTGCGGCCGAGATGACCCTCCGGATGAGCGCAACGCCATCGAACGACGCCAGCAGCTTGTTGGATCCGCCCATGCGGCTCGACTGGCCGGCGGCGAGAACGACGATATCGACGGGCGCGCGGCCACGCACGGCATCCGCTTCGCGCGGTTGCGGCCGGCTGGCGATTTCCATCAGCAGGCCGCCCACGCCCATCCCGGCGATATCGGCATCGGTCACGTCGATGTCGGCCATCAGCCGGTCGAGAATCCAGTCGAACCCATTCTCCTTGGGACTGCGCGCGCAGCCCGGCGCACCGATGACCGGAATTCCGCCGACGAACCCCAGCACCAGCAGATTGCCGGGATCGACCGGCATGCCGACCCGCTCGACACGCCCCCCGGCAAGCCGGATCGCAGCGGGGATCACGTCCTCGGCATCGCACATCGCCGATGCCCCGAAGACGATGACCAGGTCGTTCCCGCTGGAAAGTTCGCCGATCGCCTTTGCCACGCTTGCCGCGTCGTGTCCGGTGCGGACCTCTCGCGAAAGCGTGCTACCCGAACGTGCGAGGCGCGATGCCGTCAGCGCCGCCGTCTTGTCGAGCACCGAGGCCTTGACCGTCGGCAGGACGGTCTGCACCAGCGCCGCCACCCGCGCGCGATAGGCGCGGACGGCAAACGCCTCCTTCCCTTGCGCGATTGCAACCGCCTGCTCGACAAGCGTTCCCGCGACGCAGAACGGAATGATCTTGACCGTCGCAACCATTTGCCCTTCGCGCACCGCGGTGTATTCGCCGAGCGTGGCCACCGTGATCGCCGGATCGATCCGGTTGAGCGCATCGACCAGCGCCTTGTCGACGACGAACACGCCGTCCGATGCGGCATGCAGGTTCACCCGTCCGGTTGATCCCGGCTTGGCCTCGATGCCGGCCGCGTGCAGCGCCTTGGCGATCCGCTCGGCGGCCTCGTCCTCGCCAAGGTCGCCCGGAGCCGGGATCGCGGCGATGATCTCGCCGATTCCAGCCTGTATGAGCAGCGCGATCTCCTCCGGTCCGATCCGCGTACCCTTGCGCAATCGCGTCTTGCCGGCGGTCAGCGCATGGGCGAGGACTGCGCCTTCTGCTTTCTCCACTGCGACCGTTCCGAAGCTCAAGCGGCCTCTCCCTTGGCTGGCCTCGCCTCCTCAAGCCCGCGCGTGCGCAGCGCCCGAATGATCTGGGCCAGCACCGACACGGCTATTTCCGCCGGGCTGGCAGCGCCGATATCGAGCCCGATCGGGGCCTTGATCGTGTCGATCTGCGCGCCCGTGAAGCCGGCTTCACGCAGACGTTCCACGCGCTTGGCATGGGTCTTTCGGCTGCCGAGTGCACCGATATAGAAACAACCGGATGCCAGCGCCGCAGCCAGCGCCGGATCGTCGATCTTGGGATCGTGGGTCACCGCAACCAGCGCGGTATAGGCGTCGAGCGGATGGTCCTCGATCACGTTCTGCGGCCAGTCGGCGTGCAGCGCCGTGTCGGGAAAGCGCTCGGGCGAGGCAAAGGCCGTGCGCGGATCGATGATCTCGACGTCGAAGCCGGCGATACGCGCCATCGGCGCCAGCGCCTGGCTGATGTGAACCGCCCCGATGACGACGATGCGCGCCGGCGGCAGGTGAACATTGAGGAACCAGGCCTGCCCGTCCGCCTCGACGAGAGCCGAGCGCCCAGACCGGAAGGCCCTGCCGATCGCCTCGCCGAGTTCACCGGCAACAGGATCGCCCTCCAACACGATACGGTCGCGCCCGTCATCCACGTTGGTGACAAGGACGACAGCGTGGCGCTGACGGCGCGCGGCATTGAGCTTCTTGAGATGCAGCGGATCCATGTGCGCCTACCCGAGCCGCTCGACATAGACCTTGATGCGCCCGCCGCACGACAGACCGACCCGCCAGGCCGTTTCGTCGGCGACGCCGAATTCCAGCATTTTCGGCTTGCCGGTCTCGATGATGTCGACCGCCTCGGCAACCACCGCGCCCTCGACGCACCCGCCCGACACCGAGCCCTGAAAATCGCCATCGGCATTGATCACAAGATGGCTGCCGACCGGACGCGGTGCCGATCCCCAGGTTTCGACGACCGTGGCGATCGCCACGTCCTTGCCTTCCGCAATCCATTTTTCCGCGATCATCAGCGGATCGCGTTCTTCGTCCAGGGCCGTCGTCTGTTCCATGGCAATTCTCCTTTCCCGGCGCGCTCAGGCGCCGACCGCCGCCGCCCTGTCCAGCCACCGCTTCGGGTCTGCGGCATGGCGCCGCCCGTCGCCAAGCGAGGCGACAAGATCGCCGATCGCTTCGAGATTGTGCACCGCGCGGAATTCGTCGACTTGCGGCAGCATGGCGCGCACGCCGCGCGCGCGCGCCTCGAAACCGTCGAAACGCAGCAGCGGGTTGAGCCAGATCAGCCGTCGGCAGGACTTGTGCAGGCGCTCCATCTCCACTGCCAGATTGCCGATATCGTCGCGCTCCAGCCCGTCGGTGATCAGCAGCACGATCGCACCCTGCGACAGCACGCGCCTCGACCACAGCCGGTTGAACTCGTGCAGGGTTTCGCCGATCCGCGTTCCGCCCGACCAGTCCTTTACCGCAGCGGCGCAATCGGCGAGCGCCTCGTCGGGATCGCGATGACGCATCTGCCGCGTCAGGTTGGTCAGCCGCGTGCCGAACACGAAGGTGTGTACCTGGCGCCGGCTTGCGGTAAGCGCGTGCAGGAAATGCAGGAAGATGCGGGTGTACTGGCTCATCGAGCCCGAAATGTCGGCCAGTACGACGAGCGGCGGGTGGATATGGCGCGGCGAACGGAATTTCGGCGCGATGAAATCGCCGCCCATGCGCATTGCCGCACGCATTGTGGCGCGCGCATCGGTGCGCCGCCCGCGCGGATCAGCCCTGAACCGGCGCGTCTTTACCCGGTCCATCGGCAGGCGCAGCTCGGCAAGCGCGTGCTTCGCCTCGGCGATCTCCGCGATCGACATCTGCGCGAAGTCCTTTTCCCGCAACACCTCCTTGCCGGAAAAGGTGAAGCGGGCGTCGACCTCGATCTCTTCGGTTTCCCGCTCGGGCATGGCGCGCTCGCGGTCCTCGAACAGGGCCTGCGAGACCCGGTCTTCTGCCGCGCGCTTCTTGCGCTGCTCGCGCTCCGCGATCACCTGCGGCGAAAACATCGCCAGCATTTTCTCGATCAGTTCGCGCGAACGCCAGAAGAGCCGGAAGGCCTCGTCGAAGGTCGCATGGTCCTCGCGCCGGTTGACCAGCACCGCGTGCAATGTCCAGTAGAAATCGTCGCGCGAGCCGATGCCGGCGGCCTCCACCGCCTCGATGGCCTCGACGACGGCGGCAGGCCCCACCCGCATGCCCGCCTTGCGCAGCGCGCGGGCGAAATGGACGATGTTGTCGGCAAGCCGGCCATCGGCCTTGGCCGCGTTGGGTAGCGGCTTGGAAGGGCCGAATGTCTTGATCTCGCCGGCCAAGGTTCCTACGCCTCCGCCGTCGACAGGTCCCGCTTGATCTCGTTGAGGATGCGATTGCCCTCGCCCTGACCAATGCGCGCGATGTCGTCCTGGTATTTCAGCAGCACGCCGATCGTGTCCGATATGGTCTCCGGATCGAGCGCCACCTTGTCGAGTTCGGTCAAGGCACCGGCCCAGTCGATGGTTTCCGCGACGCCCGGCGCCTTGAACAGGTCCATCTGGCGCAGTTTCTGGATGAAGGCGACGACTTCCGCCGATAGCCTCTTGTTGGCGCCCGGCACCTTGCGCCCGACGATTTCCAGTTCGCGCTTCGCGTCGGGATAGTCGACCCAGTGATAGAGGCACCGCCGCTTGAGCGCATCGTGGATTTCGCGCGTGCGGTTGGTGGTGATGATGACGATCGGCGGCTCGGCGGCCTTGATCGTGCCGAGTTCGGGGATCGTCACCTGGTAATCGGAGAGGATTTCCAGCAGGAAAGCCTCGAAGGCCTCGTCGGTGCGGTCTAGTTCGTCGATGAGGAACACCGGCGCGCCGCCGATATTGCCTTCCAGCGCCTGGAGTACCGGCCGGCGGATCAGGTGGCGTTCGGAAAAGACGTTCTTTTCCATCTCGTCGCGGTCGGTCTGGCCCGCCGCCTCATCCATGCGGATCTCGATCATCTGGGCGGCATAATTCCATTCATACACCGCCGACGACACGTCGAGCCCCTCGTAGCACTGAAGGCGGATGAGATCGCGCCCCAGTTCCTTGGCCAGGACCTTGGCGATCTCGGTCTTGCCCACGCCCGCCTCGCCTTCCAGGAAGAGCGGCCGCTTCATCCGGAGCGCCAGGAACAGCACCGTGGCCAACGAGCGGTCGGCCACGTAGTTGCCGCGCTCCAGCAAGTCGAGCGTTTCGTCGATCGATTGAGGCAGGGGGGTCGGTGTCATGCCCTCTCCCGTGGGCTGTCGCCTGCCGTTCAGAATGTGCGGTAGGCGCGATTGAAATATATCAGCGGCTCGAGCCTATCCCCGAGAGACAGTCCTGTCACCTTGCCAAAAAGCACACGATGCGTCGCAAAATCATGCGTCTCGGCCACTTCGCAGTCGAACACGGCCATGGCGTCGGTCAGCACCGGCGAGCCGGTGGTAAGCCTGGTCCAGTCTGCGAGCGCGAATCGGTCGTCCTGCGAAAGCCCGGTCAACCCGGAAAAAGCGTCCGCCAGGGGCTTGTGGCCTGCGGTCAGCGTGTTCAGCGCGAACACGCCGTTGTCGAAGAATACCGCATTGTTTTCGTTGTACCGGTTAAGGCAAACCAGCACGGTCGCCGGATCGTCCGACACCGAACAGGCCGCAATCACGGTCGCGCCACGCCGGCCGGCCTTGCCCGCGGTTGTCGCGATGTGCACATGGCCCGCGAAATGGGCCATCGCGTCGCGATAGGCCTGCGGTTCGATCTTCGTCTGCTTGAGCACGCTCTGTATCCGTTTTTGCGGGCGGTCTGAATGCCGCGTCCTTTGCGCCGCAATATAGATATGATCGCACCCCAGACAAGCAAGCGCGAAACAATCTCCGCGCGGTGGCACTGCACCTGCTCACTCACCGCGGTCCGCGCGGCCAAGGAAACAGAACCGATATGCCGCGCGTCTGCGCATCGTAGTCGTCATGGCGGGCGCGTTTTCGTTCAAGCATCATCGGCACCGACACGAACACGAACAGGGCGGTCATCGCAAGCGGCCCGGCAATCGTCCAGGCCCAGGCCGGGTCAGCTGCAAGCCCGAACAGCCACACGCCCCACCAGAAGCTGACTTCGCCGAAATAATTGGGGTGCTGCGACCACGCCCAAAGGCCGCCGGTCAGGATTTCGCCCGGCCGCCGGTCGCGCCCCAGGAACCGGCGCAATTGCCAATCGGCCACCGTTTCGATCATGATCGCGCCGATCACGACCGCCGCCGCCGCGCCGTCGACCAACCCCAGCGGCCTGTCCGATACCGTGACGACGTAGAGCGGGACCGAAGCCAGGAACACGAGCAGGGTCGGAAACATCTCGATGCCCGCGAGGTTGACCAGGGGAAACCAGCGCCCACTCTTCTCGCGCAGGTCGCGATAACGGAAGTCCTCGTGCTCGAGGTCGCGCCAGCGCCGCATGCAGTTCCAGGTCAGCCGCACGGCCCAGAGGGCGACGAGCGCGAGCACCAGCCATTCCCGAGCGGACGGCACGCCGGTTTGCAAGGGATGCCACATCCAGAAAGCCAGGAGAATAGGCGGCGCGACACTCCAGTAGGGATCGTAGATCGAGGCGTTGCCGAACAGCGTCGCGAATACGAAGATCACGAGCGTCGCGACAACTGTCGCCGCCAGAGCCGCTTCGAGCGGCGACATGGCAGGCCATGCCCTGGCAACCAGCCAGGCGGCGGCAAGGGCCGCGCCATAGGCAACGATGCATGCCGCTGTCGGGCCAAACGCCCCGAAGGTCTGGTCGAAGAACCGTCGCAACCGTTTCCCCGTCATGGTCAAAATCCCCTGTCGGCCAGCCCTGCCTGCTGCCTAACATATCCAATGGGGAATCCGCTGTGAAATCCGGCCGCTGTTGCGCCGCCCTGCCCAAGCCATTATCGATGGCATACCAATCGCGGAACCTGTTCATGCGCCCAATCTCCCCGATCGTGCTGGCCCTGGCCGCCGCCCTGAGCGGCGGCACGGTCGCGCGTGCCGGGACGGTCGGTCTCGCCGCGCCCCTGTCGGGCTTTGCCGGCGCGCTCGGCGCACAGATGCGCGACGGCGCCCGGGTGGCTGCCGACGGTGCCGGGACACCACTGGTCATTGCCGATACGGCCTGCAGCGCCGAAGGCGGCGCGAGTGCCGCCCGGACGCTGGTCGAGGCCGGCGTTTCGGTCGTCACCGGTTTCCTGTGCACAGAGGCGATCGACGCGGCGCTGCCCGTCCTGACCGCCGCCGGCATCGCGGTCATCACGCCGGGCGTACGTGCCGACGCGCTGACTGATCGACGCACCAGGACCGGCAACCTCGTCTGGCGCCTGGCGCCGCGCGCCGACGCGGAAGCGAAGGCCGCCGCAGCCCTGCTGCTCGATCGCTGGCGCGACGTCAACTTCGCCATCGCCGACGACGGTACGATCTACGGGCGCGATCTGGCGGAAAGCCTTCGCCTCGCCGCGGAGATGGAGGGCCACAAGCCGGTCTTTTTTGACACCTTCCGCCCCCAGCTCGACAACCAGATCGGCCTCGTCGGGCGGCTGCGCAAGGCCGGCGCCACCCATGTCTTCGTGGGCGGCGACCGCAACGATATCGCCATTCTCGGCCGCGATGCCGCAAAGCTCGGGCTCGACCTCACGATTGCCGGCGGCGAGGCGCTGCTTGCCGCCGAAGGCGACGTCGAACTGGCGCCGGGCACGCTGATGGTGGGGCCGGCCCGTCCGCGGGCAAGCGCTGAACTCGCCGCCGCATTCGCAGCGCGCGGAATCGTTCCCGAAGGCTATGTCCTGTCCTCCCATGCAGCCGTCGAGATCGCGCTTGCCGTCGCCGGCGACGGCAGGGCCGACCTGGGCAAGTGGCGCACCCGGCTGGAGGGTCCGGTCTTCGATACGGCTGCCGGGCGCGTCGCTTTCGACGAAAACGGCGACCGGAAAGGCAGTCCCTATCGCCTGCTCGTCTGGAACGGCGAAGAATTCGTGAGCGCGGACTAGGGGCAGGACCCATTAATGAGACCGAAATGGCGTTCGATATGACGAGAAATGCAAGGAAAAGCCGGCAGGCCGGGGTGGTTCCCCCGGCCAAGGGCATTGACGCGGCAGTTAGACATCAGCTCGATCGTCCTTCGGATCGGGCGGATTTGCACGGCCTACAGCGTCGCAAGCCATTGAAAGGCCTCAGCCTTCCTGCGGGCCTGCCCCTCTTGTCCGCACAAATCCGCTCCGATCATTCTGGTCAAATTAACAGGTCCTGACCCCAATGCCCTTCAAGAGCGGCCCGAAGAACCTGATCACCGACATTGCCGGCCTGAAGGTCGGCAACGTCGAGGACCGCACGATCAACACCGGCACGACGGTGCTGATCCCCGACGAGCCCTGCGTCGCCGCCGTGCAGGTGCTGGGTGGTGCGCCGGGCACGCGCGAAACCGACCTGCTGGAGCCGCACAATTCCGTGGAGAAGATTCACGCGCTCGTCCTGTCGGGCGGATCGGCCTACGGCCTCGACGCCGCCGGCGGCGTTCAGGCCGCACTGCGCGAGCAGGGCCGCGGGTTCCGGATCGGCCCGCACCTGATCCCCATCGTGCCGGCTGCCATCATCTTCGACCTCGCCAATGGCGGAGCCAAGGAATGGGGCCGGTTCTCGCCCTATCGCGAACTCGGCTATGCCGCGGCATCGGCCGCTTCGCGCGATTTCGCGATAGGCACCGCGGGCGCGGGTTATGGTGCGCTGACGGCGACCGCCAAGGGCGGCCTCGGTTCCGCCTCGACTGTTCTTGAAAACGGAATTACGGTCGGCGCCCTGGTGGCCGTCAATCCGGTCGGTTCGGTGACCGTCGGCGGCACCCGCCACTTCTGGGCCGCGCCGTTCGAGATCGATTCCGAATTCGGCGGCCTCGGCCTGCCCGCGCCCATGCCGGCGGACGCCACCGACCTGCGCATCAAGTTCCGCGACATGCGCAAGAGCCCGGTCGAAAACACGACCGTCGCGATCATCGCCACCGACGCGGTACTGTCCAAGGCCGAGGCAAAGCGCCTGGCGATCGCCGCCCATGACGGCTTTGCCCGCGCCATCTGGCCAACCCACACGCCCCTCGATGGCGACCTGGTGTTTGCGCTGGCAACCGGCGGATCGGGCAATACGCCGCAGGGCGACGATTTCATCGACCTCTGCGCGGCGGCCGCAGCGACCATGGCGCGGGCGATCGCGCGCGGCGTCCACGCGGCGACGCCACGCGACGGCGACCTGTTTCCCGCCTGGTCAACGCTGGCGGTCTGAAGGCGATGGCGAAACAGGCGACAGCGGCAGCGCCGGGATTGATGGCAGGTTTAAAACGCATCCTGCCCGGCTGGCCGCTCGCTCTCGCCGGTTCGCCGGCCTGGGCGTGTCTGATGGCCGCCAGCGCCCTCACCTATCTTTGGTACCGCGAATGGCAACTGGCTATCGCCTGGCAGCGGATCGCCATTCTCTATTTCCTCGGCGGCCTTGCCGCCTTTGCGCCCGCTCTGACGGCGCTGCGATGGCTCGATCGCCACCACCGTTTCACCGGCCCCCAGCGCTTCGCCGCCGCGTTCGTCGTCCTCGCCGCTTTCACGATCGCGGCGACGGCCTTCCTGTTCTCTCAGTATTTCCGCCAATACTTCGCCCAGTGGCACCGTGACACGTTCTCCTTCTACGGTTTTCTCGAGTTCGGCTTCACCTCGGCCGCCGCGGTTTACTACTTTCTTGTCGGTGGTTTGCGCCAGTATCTGCCGCTCGGCGTCCCCGCGCTTGTCCTTGTCAGCCTGTGGTGGGCGCGAAAGCCGCGTTGAGCCCGCGGCCGACAGATGCTAACAGGCTCGCAACTTGAACCGACAGGCAGGCACCCGACATGATCCCGCGCTATTCGCGGCCGCAGATGGCCGCAATCTGGTCCCCCGAGACGAAATTCCGCATCTGGTTCGAGATCGAGGCCCATGCCTGCGATGCGCTGGCCGAAATCGGAGTCATCCCCGCACAGGCCGCAAAGACGATATGGGAGAAGGGCGGCGCGGCGACCTTCGACATCGACCGTATCGACGCCATCGAGCGCGAGACGAAGCACGATGTCATCGCCTTCCTGACCCATCTGGCCGAGATCGTCGGCCCCGATGCGCGCTTCGTCCACCAGGGCATGACGTCGTCCGACGTGCTCGACACCTGCTTCAACGTCCAGCTCGTGCGCGCCGCCGACATCCTGCTTGCCGAAATGGACGCGCTGCTGGCCGCGCTGAAGAAGCGCGCCTTCGAGTACAAGGACACCGTCACCATCGGCCGCAGCCACGGCATCCATGCCGAGCCGACCACCTTCGGCGTCAAGCTCGCCCAGGCCTACGCCGAGTTTGCGCGCTGCCGCACGCGGCTCGAAAACGCCCGCGCCGAAGTGGCGACCGTGGCGATTTCCGGCGCTGTCGGCACCTTCGCCAACATCGATCCGCGCGTGGAGGAGCATGTCGCCGACAAGATGGGCCTGAAGCCGGAGCCGGTTTCCACCCAGGTCATCCCGCGCGATCGCCACGCCATGTATTTCGCCACCCTCGGCGTCATTGCCTCGTCGGTGGAGCGGCTGGCGACCGAAATCCGCCACCTGCAGCGCACCGAGGTGCTGGAGGCGGAGGAGTATTTCTCGCCCGGCCAGAAGGGCTCGTCGGCCATGCCGCACAAGCGCAATCCGGTGCTGACCGAGAACCTGACCGGCCTTGCCCGCATGGTGCGCGCCTATGCCCTGCCGGCAATGGAGAACGTGGCGCTGTGGCACGAGCGCGACATCTCCCATTCCTCGGTCGAGCGCATGATCGGACCCGACGCCACCGTTACGCTCGACTTCGCGCTGGCGCGCCTCACCGGCGTGGTGGAAAAGCTCCTCGTCTATCCCGAGCGCATGCTCGCCAACATGAACCGCCTCGGCGGCCTGGTGCACTCGCAGCGCATCCTGCTGGCGCTCACCCAGGCCGGCGTTTCGCGCGAGGACGCCTACCGCCTCGTCCAGCGCAACGCCATGAAGGTGTGGGAGAGCTACCAGGCTTCCGGCGCCTCGACCGTCGACTTCCTGGAGGAACTGCTCGCCGACAGGGACGTTCGCGCCGCGCTGTCGGAAGAGGAAATCCGCAGCCGCTTCGATCTCGGCTACCACACCAAGCACGCCGACACGATCTTCAGGCGGGTGTTCGGCGAAGGCTGATCGAAAGGCTGAAAAGGCCGAAGAACCAGAAGCTTGTGCCGCTTTCCGGAATCAGCGGCACAGGCTGCCGCAGGGAACGCCGTCAATGTCGCGGTCGCGGATTACCTCACCGCATTGCTGAAATAGTACCAGGCCTGCGCACAATCGCGCATTGCAAACCGATCGCAAGGCCCGTATCTGGGCGCCATGAAAGCCGCCGAAGCCGAAATCCTCATCGTACCTGGCTATACCAATTCCGGCCCCGAGCACTGGCAGTCGCGCTGGGAAGCCAAACTCTCGACCGCGCGCCGTGTCGAGCAGGCCGAGTGGACCAAGCCCGTGCGCGACGAATGGGTCGCCCGTCTTGTCGAGGAAGTAAACCGGGCGAGCAAACCGGTCATCCTTGTCGGTCATTCGCTCGGCGCCACGATCTGCGTGCTTGCCGCTTCGCAAATCGGTCCCAGGGTCGCCGGTGCCTTTTTCGTCGCCCCGCCCGATACGGAAAATCCCGCGATCCGGCCGAAGCACCTGATGACATTCGGCCCCTATCCGCGCGATCCCCTGCCCTTCCCGTCGATCGTCGTGGCCAGCCGCGATGACGACTTCTGCGATCTGCCCGTCGCCGAGGACCTTGCCGCCGCCTGGGGTTCGCTATTCATAGATGCCGGTGCCGCCGGTCACCTCAATGCCGAATCCGGGCACGGCCCCTGGCCGGAAGGATCGATGACCTTTGCCCGCTTCGTCTCCCGCCTGACGCCCTAGTGGAACGAATTTGACATTCGATACCCGCTCGATGTCGACCTTGAATTCGAATGCCAAATTCTAAGTTCCACTGGAATCACAAGCATTCCAGTGGTTTCCTTGTTTCCAACATTGGTCCTCGTGGCGGATACAAACGGGACGCAAATGTTGGAAACGAACCACTAGCGTGGAGTCGGGTGCCTGAAAACGTGCCATCTCGCTGTTCGCAGGCGCGGCAACTGCTTCCAAAATAGTCGTAAATTGTCATTGTATTGCGTCTTCTGCGCAACAAATCTCGCGATTTGATTGCCCGGCAAACTTTCCCGTTGATTTTTTTCGCGGCCACCCCGCCTATCTTGCTCATCAATAGCTTTTTGAGGGGCCCCATCCATGAAGATCCGCACTCTGATCCTGTCTTGCGCGACCGCCGCCGTCCTAACCGCCGCACCGGCATGGGCGCAGGACAACGGCGCCGAAACCCCGACCTGGGCATTCGATCTCGCTTTCGGCGCGGCGTTTACATCCGACTATGTTTCGCGCGGAACGAGCCAGTCCGGCGGCCCCGCCGTCCAGGGCTATGTCGAAGCCTCCTACGGCATCGTCTATGCCGGTGTGTGGGCATCGAGCGTCAGCCCGGCGATCACCGGCGGCAATGTCGAGATCGACGTCTATGGCGGCATCCGCCCCGAATTCGGCAACCTGTCGCTCGATCTCGGCTATGCGCACTATTTCTATTCGCCGGGCGGCGCCTGCTGCGGCGAGGTCTATGCCAAGGCCAATTACGCCTTCACCGAGAATTTCTCCGGCGGCGCCGAGATCTACCAGGACTTCGTCAACAGCACGACCTGGGCGGCCGCGCGCGCGGAAGTCGGCGGCCTGCCGCTCGAACTCGCCTTCTCGGCGAAAGTCGGCTCGGACTTCGGAACGCTGGCGCTCGGCGTCACCAAGGTGGCGTGGGATGCCGGCGTCTCGCGCACCTTCGCCGATGCCGTGACGCTCGATCTGCGCTACCATGACTCGAATGTCGATCCGGCCCGTTTCGTGGCGACCCTGTCGGTCGATACCTCGCTCTCGGCCCTGAAGAAGATGTTCAACAACTGATCGCGCGATACGCGCTGACGAAAAAGGCGGTCTCCGGACCGCCTTTTTTATTGCCGGCTGCGTTGATCGCCTATCGCGCCGCCTCGTCGACAGACTGACGCGCGGCATCGACCATGGATTTGGCGCCGGCCGCCATATAGGCCATTTCGTTCATGATCGCGACCAGGTTGAAGCCGAGTTGGGCGAACCTGCCACACTGGGCGGGATCGACGGCGTAGATCGCCGCCGCCTTGCCTGCCGCGCGCGCCCGTGCGCCGATCGGCGCTATTCCCTCTTCCAGCATCCCGGCGTGCCTGGGATCGAGCGCCTTGCCGCCCGTCCACGCAATCGAAAAATCCGAGGGGCCCACGAACACGCCGTCGATCCCGTCGACGCCGAGGATGTCGTCGACGATCGCAAACGCCTCGCGGGTCTCGATCATCGCGAATGCCATGGTGGCCCGGTTGGCGCTTTCCAGATAGGCCTGCCCCGCCACCCCGCCGCGTCTGGGATTGGCGAAGGTCGGTCCCCAGGACCGGCCGCCTGCCGGCGGATATTTCATCGCATCGGCGAAGGCGCGTGCATCTCCGATCGTGTTGATCATCGGGGCGATGACGGCCTCGGCGCCGAAATCGAGCGCGCGGCTGGCCATGTCGAAACGGCCGACGGGTATACGCACGATCGCTGGCTTGCCGGTCCACAGGATGGCCGGGATACCGCGCAGCACGCTCTCCTCGTCATGCCCGCCATGCTGCATGTCCAGAGTGACGGCGTCGAACGCGGTCCGCGCCACCGCTTCCACCGTCAGTGCGTCCGGAATTGAGGACCACGCCGTGAACAGCGTTTCACCGGAACGCAGGCGGTCGGCAAGGCTTTTCGATACGGTCATGAATATCTCCGGTCAATTCGCCCGCGCCCGCCAGGCGAAGCATCTGCATGGCGGGCGCGGCGCAAGATGTTCTGCCATCTGGGCGGCCGGACCGGCCAGCGGACGCCCGGGGCATCCTGCCGCGGTCTCCGCTGGCAGGATTAATCCTTGGCGACCTGTTCGGCCGCGACCGCCAGCAGTTCTTCCATCGTGCGGCGGATCTGGTGGTCGGACTGGTCGACGCCGGCGGCATCGAAATCGCGCCGGATCTTGCGGAACACATCCTCGTGACCGGCTTCCTCGAGATCGGCCACGACGACCTCCTTGGCATAGGCGTCCGCCTCGTCACCCGCCTTGCCAAGCTTTTCCGCCGCCCACAGGCCGAGAAGCTTGTTGCGGCGTGCCGTGGCCCTGAATTTCAGTTCCTCGTCATGGGCATATTTGTTCTCGAAAGCCTTTTCGCGGTCGTTCATGCTCATCGAATATTTTCTCCCGTTTCAAGCGGCGTGGAATCTGATTGACCAAATATCGCCCTTGCCGGCCGAAAGCAAAGGACTTCGCGGAATAAAACGCGGCATTGCGCCAATCTTCCGGTTGATGGGCGGGAATCGTCATTGAGCATTGGCCGCCTTTGGTTTAGAGACGCGGCAGTTACCCATGGCTGGCCGTGGCCGACACCGATTCCCGGTAGTCCGGCTTGTTTCAGCCCAAAGACCCGAGTGTTCTCATGACCCGACGCCGCCGCATTTACGAAGGCAAGGCAAAGATCCTTTACGAGGGCCCCGAGCCCGGCACGCTGATTCAGTTCTTCAAGGACGACGCTACCGCCTTCAACAAGAAGAAGCACGAGATCATCGACGGCAAGGGCGTGCTCAACAACCGGATTTCGGAGCACATCTTCACCAATCTCAACAAGATCGGCATCCCCACCCACTTCATCCGCCGGATCAACATGCGCGAGCAACTGATCAAGGAAGTGGAAATGATCCCGCTGGAGATCGTGGTGCGAAACGTTGCCGCGGGCTCGCTTTCCAAGCGCCTCGGCATCGAGGAAGGCACGGTCCTGCCGCGTTCGATCATCGAGTTCTACTACAAGGCCGATGCCCTCGACGACCCGATGGTCTCCGAGGAGCACATCACCGCGTTCGGCTGGGCAAGCCCCCAGGAGATCGACGACATCATGGCGCTCGCCATCCGCGTCAACGATTTCCTGTGCGGCATGTTCCTCGGGGTCGGCATCCAGCTCGTCGACTTCAAGATCGAGTGCGGCCGCCTGTTCGAGGGCGACATGATGCGCATCGTGCTCGCCGACGAGATTTCGCCCGACAGCTGCCGGCTGTGGGACATCGCCACCCAGGACAAGCTCGACAAGGATCGTTTCCGCCGCGACATGGGCGGGCTCGTCGAAGCCTACCAGGAGGTTGCCCGCCGCCTCGGCATCATGAACGAGAACGAGCCGCCGCGTCCGAAGGGCCCGGTGCTGGTCGCCTCCAAGGACGGCGACAAGGGCAAGCTTCACTGAACAACAACACCGAATACCGGCTTGTGACCAAAGCGACAGGAAACCGGAAGTGATCAAGGCACGCGTCACCGTCACGCTCAAGAACGGCGTTCTCGACCCGCAGGGAAAGGCGATCGAAGGCGCGCTCTCCACGCTGGGTTTCGAGGGCGTCGGCCATGTCCGTCAGGGCAAGGTCTTCGACATCGAGCTTGAAAGTTCCGACCGCAAGCAGGCCGGGGCCGATCTCAAGGCCATGTGCGAGAAACTGCTGGCGAACACGGTGATCGAGGATTACCAGGTGGAGATCGGCTAGAGCGATGAAATCCGCCGTCATCCTGCTGCCCGGCCTCAACCGCGACCGCGACATGATCGCGGCGCTGACCAGGATCTCCGGCAAGCCGCCGGTCACCGTCTGGCAGACCGACACCGAAATCCCCGACGTCGACCTGATCGTCATTCCCGGCGGTTTCTCCTATGGCGACTATCTGCGCTGCGGCGCGATTGCCGCACGCATGCCGGTGCTCGGCGCGGTGCGCGAGAAGGCCGCTGAGGGCGTGCGCGTCCTGGGCGTGTGCAACGGCTTCCAGATCCTCGTCGAGGCCGGCCTGCTGCCCGGCGCGCTGATGCGCAACGCCTCGCTTCACTTCGTCTGCCGCGAGGTCAGGCTGGAGGTCGTAAACGCGTCCACCGCTTTCACACGCGGCTATACGCAGGGCCAGATCATCCGCTCCCCGGTCGCCCACCATGACGGCAACTATTTCGCCGATGCCGAGACGCTGAAGCGCATCGAGGACAACAACCAGGTCGTGTTCCGCTATGCAGAGGGCACCAATCCCAACGGTTCGGTCAACGACATTGCCGGCATCATCAACGAGGCTGGCAATGTGCTCGGCATGATGCCCCACCCCGAAAACCTGATCGAACCGGCACATGGCGGCACAGACGGACGGGCGCTGTTCGAAAGCGCGCTCGATCTCGCCGGAGTCGCCGCATGACGTGGCGCTTGGCCGGCATCGCTGCCCTGGCAGTGCTCGCCGGCTGCCAGAGCGAGCGCCCCGGCGGCGCCTTGCACGCCACCGTCGACAACTCCGCCGCCGTCGCCGTGCTCCAGCGCGTCAATGCCCAGGCCCAGCAATGCTGGGTCGGTTCTGCCGAGCGCGATTTCGCTGTTTATCGCGTCATTCCGGAACTGGATACCCATGCCGGCAAGCCGCGCATCCTCATTGTCAGTGCGAAGGCCGCACAGGGTCTGCCGCAACTCGTGATCGAGGGATCGGGCAATCCGGTCAAGCTCGCCACCTACGGCCCGCTGACCGCCCAGCCGCTTTCGGCCCGGATCAATGCCGACATCACGCGCTGGGCGACCGGCGGGTCCGGCTGCGAGGCTTAGCCCGTCGACACCGCCGCGCCGGACGCACTCGACGGCGCCTTGACACGCCTCGTCGTTGCCGCGTTCACCGGTCACATTGCCGGAATCGCCTTCAGCGCCAGAAGGACGTCGTGCCCTCACGGTGCGCGTCGGCGCGCGAAATGCCGATATCCTTGAGCTGGTCATCGTTCAGCGCCAGAAGCGCCCGGCGGGTGCGATGCCTTTCACCCCAGCGCGAGATCAGTCGCGCCAGGCCGGTGACGCTGTATCCGATGCTCTTGCGGGTTTCCACCCGGCTCCGGCTGGATGCCAATCCATATCTTATTGTATCTATTGTACTCATTTTAGTGCCTGCTTGTTCCAATCCCTCGCCATATTGTCTCAATGCATTGACTAAGATTTCGATGCAATATAGAGAATTGTCATGATGACAAGTTGGATTCCCGATCTTTCGCGCGGCACCGGCCCGATCTACCTCCGCCTTGCGGACCAGATCGAAAGGGATATCGAAAGCGGTGCATTGTCTTCGGGTACAAAATTGCCGCCGCAGCGCAACCTGGCATTCGACCTCGGGGTAACAATCGGAACAATCGGCCGCGCCTATGCGCTGGTGCGCGAACGCGGGCTGGTCAACGGCGAAGTGGGACGCGGCACCTATGTGCTGGATCACGGGCGCGACGCCATCCGCACCGTCGAGGCGCCCGAACGGCTCAGCTTCGGCGGCACCCGCCACCTCGACCCGCCGTCCGGCAAGATCCGGTTCGACAGCACCGCAGCGCCGGACATCGGCCAGGGCGAGCGCATCGGCGCATTGGTCGCGCAGATCACGCGCGACCACCCGCTCGATGTGGCGAGCTACACGCGGCGTTTCCCCGACCATTGGTTCGAGGCCGGCAGTCAGTGGCTTGCCAAGGGGCCATTCAAGCCGGACATGGCCTGCATCGTGCCCACGCTCGGCGCCCATGCCGCGGTCATCGCGGCCATCGCGGCCGTGACCGCGCCGGGCGACAGCATCGCCTTCGAGCACCTCACCTATTCGCAGGTCGCCCACAGCGCCGAGCTGATCGGCCGCCGCATCGCCCTGGTCCAGTCCGATAACGAGGGCATCCTGCCGGACGATTTCGAGCGCGTTTGCGCCCAGCGCCATCCCAAGATGGCGTTCGTGATGACCAGCGCGCAAAATCCGACCGTCGCCACCATGCCGCCCAGCCGGCGCGAAGCGATTGCGGAGATCGCCCGCAAGCACAATGTCTGGCTGATCGAGGACAACCTCTACGGGGCCATGGCCGAAGACGACTATCCGCTGCTGGCCGAAATCGCGCCGGAGCGCACGTTCCTCGTCGGCGGCCTGTCGAAATCGGTCGCCGCCGGCGTGCGTGGCGGCTGGATTCATTGCCCGCCCCATTTCCAGCGCCGCTTGCGCATCGCCCACCGCATGGTCACCGGCGGCATGCCGTTCCTGCTCGCCGAGCTTTGCGCCCGCCTCGTCCTTTCGGGAGAGGCTGGCGACATACGCGACAAGTCGATGGCCGAGAACAACGCGCGCCTCGAAACCGCGCGCGAAATCCTGACCGGGTATGATTTCAGGTGGCAGCGCAACATACCGTTTTTCTGGCTTGACCTGCCGGACCCTTGGTTGTCGTCGACCTTCAAGCACGCGGCCTCTGAGCGCGGCGTACTGATCGACGACGCCGACGAATTCAGGGCCGGCCGCTCCGATCAGGTGTCGCACCATATCCGTATCGGCATTTCGGCGCCGCGCACCCGCCAGGAAGTGCGGGATGGGCTTGGCATCGTGCGCCGCCTGATCGACGACGGCCGAGCAGGTTATGTCAGCTTCGATTGAGCGAATTGCCCTCGGTTTTTTCGCGTCAGACGGTGTATTGCAGCGCAAGGTGCGCTATGGGAGCGTTAACCTCCCGCATGGATTGACTGAGCGCCCATGACCATTCCCAACGAAATCCGCATCACCGACGATCTCGTCGCCGCTCACGGGCTGAAGCCCGACGAGTACCAGCGCATCCTCGACCTGATCGGCCGCGAACCGAGTTTCACCGAACTCGGCATCTTCTCCGCCATGTGGAACGAGCACTGCTCCTACAAGTCGTCCAAGAAATGGCTGCGCACCCTGCCGACCTCCGGCCCGCGCGTGATCCAGGGGCCGGGCGAAAACGCGGGCGTTGTCGACATCGGCGATGGCGATTGCGTCGTGTTCAAGATGGAGAGCCACAACCACCCCTCCTATATCGAGCCCTACCAGGGCGCGGCGACCGGCGTCGGCGGCATCCTGCGCGATGTCTTCACCATGGGCGCGCGACCCGTCGCGGCGATGAATGCGCTGCGGTTCGGCGAGCCGGATCATCCCAAGACCCGCCATCTCGTGTCCGGCGTCGTCGCCGGCGTCGGCGGCTACGGCAACTCCTTCGGCGTGCCGACAGTCGGCGGCGAGGTGGAATTCGACGCCCGCTACAACGGCAATTGCCTGGTCAACGCCTTTGCCGCCGGCCTGGCGAAGACCGACGCCATCTTCTATTCCAGGGCCGAGGGCGTCGGCCTGCCGGTCGTCTATCTCGGTGCCAAGACGGGCCGTGACGGCGTCGGCGGCGCGACCATGGCGTCCGCCGAATTCGACGAGAAGATCGACGAGAAGCGCCCGACGGTGCAGGTCGGCGATCCGTTCACCGAGAAATGCCTGCTGGAGGCCTGCCTGGAGCTGATGACGACGGGCGCCGTGATCGCGATCCAGGACATGGGCGCGGCGGGATTGACCTGTTCGGCGGTCGAGATGGGCGCCAAGGGCGATCTGGGCATCGAACTCGATCTCGACAAGGTGCCGGTGCGCGAGGAGCAGATGAGCGCCTACGAAATGATGCTGTCGGAAAGCCAGGAGCGCATGCTCATGGTGCTTCGGCCCGACAAGGAGGCCGAAGCCGAGGCGATCTTCAAGAAGTGGGGCCTCGACTTCGCGATCGTCGGCGCGACCACCGACGACCTGCGCTTCCGCGTCCTGCACCAGGGCGACGAGGTCGCCAACCTGCCTATCAAGGAACTGGGCGACGAAGCGCCCGAATACGACCGTCCGTGGATGGAACCCGGCCGCCATGCGCCGCTGCCGGCGGCCAATGTCGCCGAGATGGACGACTATGGCGTCGCGCTGTTGAAGCTTGTCGGCTCTCCCAATAATTCCTCGCGCCGCTGGGTATGGGAGCAGTACGACACGCTGATCCAGGGCAATTCGCTGCAACTGCCGGGCGGTGACGCCGGCGTGATCCGCGTTGACGGCCATGAAACCAAGGCGCTCGCCTTTTCTTCCGACGTGACCCCGCGTTACGTCGAGGCCGATCCGTTCGAGGGCGGCAAGCAGGCGGTCGCCGAATGCTGGCGTAACCTGACCGCAACCGGCGCCGAGCCGCTCGCCTGTACCGACAACCTGAACTTCGGCAATCCGGAAAAGCCCGAGATCATGGGACAGCTTGTCATGGCCATCCAGGGTATCGGCGAAGCCTGCAGCGCGCTTGCCATGCCAATCGTCTCCGGCAACGTCTCTCTCTACAACGAGACCAACGGTGTTGCGATCCTGCCCACGCCGACCATCGGCGGTGTCGGCCTCATCGCCGACTGGAGCAAGATGGCGCGCATCGGCAGCTTTTCAGCCGGCGACACGCTGATCCTGCTCGGCGGCGACGGCACCCATCTCGGCCAGTCGGTCTATCTGCGCGACCTGTTCGGCCGTGCCGACGGTCCGCCGCCGCCCGTCGATCTGGCGATCGAAAGGCGTAACGGCGATTTCGTCCGTTCGGCGATCAACAACGGCCAGGTGAAGGCCTGCCATGACATATCCGACGGCGGCCTGGCGCTGGCGCTGGCCGAAATGTGCATGGCTGCCGGCATCGGAGCCGAGGCCGACATTGGCACTGGCCAGTCGCACGCCTTGCTGTTCGGTGAGGACCAGGCGCGCTACGTGCTCGCCGTCGATGCCGATGACGCCCGCTGGATCACGCTCAATGCCGAGGGTGCCGGCGTTCCCTTCCGCATACTGGGGACGGCGGGCGGCGAAAGATTGACGGCGGGTGATCTGCTCTCCATATCTGTTGAAGATCTGAAACGTGCTCATGAATCGTGGTTCCCGGAATTCATGGCCGGCGAATTCATGGAAACGAACGAAGCAGCCTGACCTCCAAGGGAGAACACAATGGCGATGGATGCCGGTGAAATCGCGCGCCTGATCAAGCAGTCCCTCCCCGATGCCAAGGTGACCATCCGTGACCTGGCGGGAGATGGCGATCACTACGCCGCCGAGGTCGTCTCGGAGAGCTTCCGCGGCAAGACCCGCGTCCAGCAGCATCAGATGGTCTATGAAGCGCTCAAGGGCAATATGGGCGGCGCCCTCCACGCCCTGGCTCTGCAGACCAGCGCGCCGGACTGATTGCCCGCCATGGCGAATGTCCTTTCCGATATCGTCGGCGAAGTCGTTGATGGAGTATTGAAGGAAATCCTCAAGAAGGCGGGCGTCACGAAACGCAGACGTCGCCGTTCCACGACCCGCACACGGCGCGCGGCGCCCCGCAGGCGCAAGACCCGCACCGCCGCCCGCCGCCAGACCAGCCGCAAGAAGACCGTGCGTTCGCGCTCGAAATCGAAACGGCGGGTTGCTGGCTAGTGTTTCGTTTCCAACACTTGCATCCCGTTTGTATCGGTCGCGAGGGCAAATGATGGAAACAAGGAAACCACCAGCAAGCTTATGAATCGAGTGGAACTTTTAAATTTGACATTCGATTTCGAGGTCGACATCGAGCGGGTATCGAATGTCAAATTCGTTCCACTAGCGCCCTTGTCGCGCTGCGCGGCATTACGATATAAGGACTGTGAACCCAACCGCCGGACCTTGAACCCGGACGAGACAGGAGTGACAGGATGAGCGAGATCAACGAAGTCATAGACGCGGATGTCAAAGGCAACGACGTCGTGCTGTTCATGAAGGGAACACCCGGTTTCCCGCAGTGCGGTTTTTCCGGACAGGTTGTCCAGATTCTCGATTATCTCGGCGTCGACTACAAGGGCATCAACGTGCTCGCCTCCGACGAGATGCGCCAGGGCATCAAGGAATATTCCAACTGGCCGACCATTCCCCAGCTCTACGTCAAGGGTGAGTTCGTCGGCGGCTGCGACATCATCCGCGAAATGTTCCAGTCCGGCGAATTGCAGCATTTCCTGACCGAAAAGGGCGTTCAGAGCTCCAACGTGGCCTGACCCCCATCCGGCGCGGTCCCCCCGCGCCGCTCATATCGCCTCCGACGAAAGCGCCGGCCAGCCGGCGCTTTTTCCGTCTTCGAAGAATCAAGGAGCAGACCTTTGCAAAAAGGCTGGGATTTTGGCGTTGGGCGCGCGGAATTCATCGCCGTGATCGCATTGTTGATGGCGCTCAACGCTCTGGCCATCGACATCATGCTGCCGGGGATGCAGCAAATCGGCGCCGCGCTCGGCGTTACCGACGAAAACGAGCGGCAATATGTCATCACCGCCTATCTTCTGGGCTTCGGTGGGACCCAATTGCTGTTCGGCCCGATTTCGGACCGGTACGGCCGCAGGGGCCCGCTGCTTGTCGGCATCGCGATCTATGTCGCGGCGGCCGGGGCGGCCATGTTCGCACCCGATTTCAGGGTCCTGCTTCTCCTGCGCCTGATCCAGGGCGCCGGCGCTGCCTCCACCCGCGTCCTTTCGATCGCCATCACCCGCGATATCGCGGGCGGCCGCCAGATGGCCGAGATCATGTCGCTGGTCATGATGGTGTTCATGATCATGCCGGTGATTGCCCCGACCATCGGCCAGGTGATCCTGCTGGTCGCGGACTGGCATTATATTTTCGCCTTCATGGCCGCAGGCGGCATGCTGGCGATCGGCTGGTTCGGCACCCGCATTCCCGAGACGCTGACGGCAGATATGCGGCGCCCTTTTTCCCTCACCTCGATTGTGGAGGGCTTTCGGGTCGTCGTCACCAACCGTCTCTCCGTCTGGTACACACTGGCCACGACCTTCGTGATGGCGGCCCTGTTCGGCTTCATCAACACCGTCCAGCAGATCTATGTCGGCATCTATGGTCTGGGCGTGTGGTTTCCGGCCGTCTTCGCGCTCGTTGCCGGGTTCATGTCGGCAGCCTCTTTCCTGAATTCGCGGATTGTCGCGCGCATTGGAATGCGCCGCGTATCGCACGCCGCGATCCTCGTTTTCCTCGTGACAAGTATCGTGCTGTACCTGATGTCGCTCGCCGGCGAGGTTCCCCTGCCGCTCTTCCTTGCGCTTTTCGTGGTCGCCATGTCCGCCTTCGGCGTCATCACGGCCAATTTCAGCTCGATCGCCATGGAGCCGCTCGGCAGGCTGGCCGGAATCGCGTCCTCCGTGCAGGGCTTCATCCAAACCTTCGGGGCGGCATTGCTGGGTGCGGCGATCGGCCAGTCCTTCGACGGCACCATCACGCCGGTCATGGCCGGATTCGCGCTCGTCTCCGCAACTGCCCTCGGTTGCGTTCTGATCGCCGAAAAGGGCCGGCTGTTCGGTCAGGGAGCCGATTGACGCACACCCCCGACGCCGGGCGCATCACGCCGTGGCCACGGCTGCCGCCCGCGTTGCGCCAAACACGCGCAGGAAGTTGCCGCCAATGATCTTGGCCGTCACCTCCTCGCCAAAGCCGCGTTTCAGCATCGCGCCCACGATCAGCGGCATCTTGCGGTAGCTTTCCCAGACCGGCTTGTAATTCGCATCCATGTCAGTGCCGAGGGCCACATGGTCGGCGCCGAGCGCGTCAACGAGTGAGGCAATGCGATCGACGAAACCATTGAGACTGCCAATACCGATTCCAGCCGGCCAGGCGCCGACATATCCGCCCATCGATGCAATGGCGCCCGCCAGTTCCGGCGAGATGAAGCGCGGATGGCCGATACCGAGGCTGTTGATATGCGTATGCGTGGCGACTGCGGGCGCCTTCGTCACCGCAAGCGCGTCGAAGGCCGTCTTCTCGGTGGCATGGCTGAGGTCCAGCATCACGCCCGATCGGTTCATCTCGGCAACGACGGCCCCGCCGAGATCGGTCAGGCCGCCATGGACCGGAGGCGCGGTCATGATGTCACCCAGCGCGCTGCCGCGCAGATAGTGCACCAGTGTGATCATGCGGATGCCGTCTTTCGCAGCTTCCCCGATCCGCGCCGGGTCCTCGCCCACGAAATCGCCGCCTTCGATGGCAAAGATCGCACCCGGTTTTCCCGCACGGTGTGCCGCCTCGACATCGCCGGGTTCGCTGACCCTGATGACGAGGCCCTCATCGGCCAGCGCCTGCAGGTTCTCGATCTGCTTGCGGTAATAGCTCCATGCTTCGCCCGGCTCGAAGGCACGGACCGACTCCAGCCCCTCGCCGCGCGCGTCGAGCACGGGAAAATCGGCCACGGCGGCGAAGGCGACGGCCGCCATCTGGCCAGCTTTCATGTCTTCGACGACACGCGGCTCGAAGGTGCCGAACTTCTGGTAGAGCCACAGCTTCCAGGTCAGGTTTTCTGCGCCGCGCACGAAGGTGCGTCCCGGATGGGCATGGCTGTCGATGGCCGGATGCGCATTCAGGAACGCGATCGCCCGGGAGAGTTCGTCCTCGTTCAGATCGAAACCGATGGGCGCGGGAGCGGGAACAAGCTTGGGATAGGCCCAGGCGCCAAAGCCGCCCAACCCGGCCGCGACGCCGGCCAGCCCCCCGATAACGACCTTACGCCGAGACACCATCCGTTTTCTCCCCCGCAATGAAATCCTGTTCGCCGGCCATTATCGCCTCGATTGCTGAAAAGTCGAACAATTCTCGATCCAGCAGATGGCTCGGCCGCACATTGGCGAGCGCGCGGATCATCGTGTCCTTGCGCCCCGGCATCCGCGCCTCGATGTCGTTCAGCATGACCTTCATCGCATTGCGTTGAAGCCCGTCCTGGCTGCCGCACAGATCGCAGGGAATGATCGGGAAGTCCATGTGCCGGGCGAATTTCGCCAGGTCCGCTTCCGCGCAATGCGCCATCGGCCTGAGTACCTTCACGTCGCCCTCGTCATTGACCAGCTTGGGCGGCATCGACGCCAGTCGTCCGCCATGGAACAGGTTGAGAAAGAAGGTCTCGAGGATGTCTTCGCGGTGATGGCCCAGCACCAGCGCCGCGCACCCCTCTTCCCGGGCAACCCTGTAAAGATGGCCGCGCCTCAGCCGCGAGCACAACGCGCAATAGGTGTTGCCGCTCGGGATCTTTCCGGTGACGATCGAATAGGTGTCCTGCACCTCGATGCGGTGCCCGATGCCGTTGGCTTTCAGCCAGTCCGGCAGGATGTGCGCTGGAAAGCCCGGCTGGCGCTGGTCGAGATTGCACACCAGCAGTTCCACCGGCAGCAGCCCGCGCCACTTCAGGTCAAGCAGCAGGGCGATCAGGCCGAACGAATCCTTACCGCCCGACAGCGCCACGAGCCAGCGCTCGCCCGGCGTGACCATTGCATAGTCCTCCAGCGCCTGGCGGATCAGCCGCAGCAACCGCTTTCTCAGCTTGTTGAATTCCCCCGACGGCGCTACGGCGCGAAACAGCGGATGGCATGCCGCCGCGTCCGTATCGAGATCGGTGAGGGCATTCATCGGCCCACCCTCAGATCTGGCTGCCGAAATGCTCGGCGATGTCCCGGTGTGTGGAAAAGCGCCGTACCGCCATGATTTCCTTGAGTCGCAGGCCCATGGTGGAAAAGAAGCGGCCAAGCGCCGTACCTTGCTTCGGCCTGGGAATGGCACGCGAATTGTGTACGTCCATTGCCGCTTTCAACCGTTCAGCATTTTCCTTCAGGTTCGCAGGCATGACGAACGGCGTCTTGGCCTTGATGAAAAACCCGCCGGTCGTACCGCCGAGCCGGCTTCGCGAAACCGGCAGTTCCTCCAAACCGGCCATGCCGGCGGCAAGCCTGAGCGTGACTGGATTGAAATTGAAGATATGGCCGAAGTGAAACGCGCGGCCGCCCATTTTCAATTCCGCGTCCCGCTCAATGTCCGGCACTTCGATATAAAGTAGTCCGTCGTCGCTCAGCCAGCGGTGCAAGAGCTTCAGCGAGCGCACCGGTTGGCGCATATGCTCCAGCACATGCGACAGCCGGATCAAATCGTAGGATCCATCGGCAAAACGCGCTTCCTCCAGCGTCTGCGTCGTCACGTTCAGGCCGAGCTTGTCGCGGCAATAGGCCGAATAGTCGACATTGGGTTCGACACCGGTGCATTCGATCCCCAGTTTGCCCGCCAGAAACATGAATTCACCGGATCCAGAGCCAAGGTCGAGGCACAACCGGCGCCCTGCATAAATGTCGCGGTTTTGCTTGAGATGCTGTTCGATACGGCCGAAGTTGCGCCAGACTTGGCGCATGCGCGGCTCCGCGGCCCCCTTGTAGTCCTTGCGGTAGTCGGTGCGATAGAATGCAGCAAGTTCCTCGTCGGTCGGGATCGGCTCGTTTGTTATGATACCGCACCCCATGCAGATCACGGTTTTCAGCGGCTTACCGGACCGGTCGAAATCGGAGACGGTCTCGTGCTGCGTCGACCCGCAAAGCTGGCAAGGTTTGCTCATGATATTCCCGGTGTTTCAACACATGGTTTGTCTGACTGCGCCGGTATAACCGGTGAGACAATTCATGTCAGCATCAAAGAAAACGCCCGGCGCTATGGCCGGGCGCGTTCGACAATTTCTGGTGAAGCGATCAGCGCGAGTAGAACTCGACCACCAGGTTCGGTTCCATCTGCACCGCGTAGGGGACGTCGGAAAGGCCCGGAACGCGCACGAATGTCGCCGTCATCTTGTTGTGGTCGGCATCGATGTAGTCGGGCACGTCGCGCTCGGCAAGCTGGGTCGCCTCGATCACCAGCGCAAGCTGCCTCGACTTCTCGCGAACCTCGATCACGTCGCCGGGACGGCAGCGGTACGAACCGATGTTCACGCGGCGGCCATTGACGTTGACATGGCCGTGGTTGACGAACTGGCGCGCGGCAAAGATCGTCGGCACGAATTTGGCACGGTAGATGATCGCATCGAGGCGCGACTCGAGCAGCCCGATCAGGTTGTCCGGCGTATCGCCCTTGCGGCGGTCGGCCTCTTCGTAGACCTTGCGGAACTGCTTTTCCGACAGGTCGCCGTAATGGCCCTTTAGCTTCTGCTTGGCGCGAAGCTGCAGGCCGAAGTCGCTCATCTTGCCCTTGCGGCGCTGGCCGTGCTGGCCGGGGCCGTATTCGCGCTTGTTCACCGGAGACTTCGGACGGCCCCAGATGTTCTCGCCCATGCGGCGATCGAGTTTGTATTTTGCGGATTCGCGCTTGCTCATCGCATTCCCTTTCAAAAAGTTACCCCCGAAACCTCACGTTCCGGGTGAAGGAAACGCGCCCTCCTCTGGCTTCCGTTTTCGAAACCTGACAGGATTTTCCACGCACGCTTTGCGGAAAAACCCACGGGACACGTCAAATGAAACACCGGACGTCTCCGCCCGGCGATCGCTGCCATCTATGGCCTTGCGGCCGGATTGTCAAGTTGCGGATTGGCGACATCGCCGCCTGTCCCTTCGCCATGACCACCGGACTCGAACAGCGCATCGATAATCGGGCATTCCGGCACATTGCCCCTGCTGCACACCGATGCCATGTCGTCCAGCACGCCGGCAAGCTGGTTGAGATCGGCGATTTTCTGCCGGACCGCGGAAAGATGGCCGACAGTCATCCGATGCACTTCGTTGCAGCTCAGATCCCGACGGTCGACCATGGCCAGTAGCGTCCGGATTTCCCCGATGCTGAAGCCAAGACCGCGGCATCGCCTGATGAAATGCAGCCGCTTGAGCAGATCGCTGTCATATACGCGGTTGCCGCCGCGCGTCCGATCGGGCTTCGGCATGATTCCGATCCGCTCGTAGTAGCGGATCGTTTCGACATTGACGCCGGTCTTCGCCGATACGCGTCCGATCGCATATCCTCGCGGTTTTGTGATCGCGGCCATGTCCGTAACCCTTGTTTCTGTAGCTCCTACAGATCGTAGCATGGCCTTGCAGTGGAACGAAGCGCCGGAGCTTGCGATGGGTATTGTCGGGAAACGGCCGGAAACGGCGGACGTGGACAGGGCGGGCGGCGATCGAACGGCCGGACTGTTTGCCGTCGGCGGTTTGCTGGGAGCGGTTGCGGCATCGTCATGCTGCATCCTGCCGCTGGGACTGTTCAGTCTCGGGATCACCGGCGCCTGGTTGGGGCGCCTTTCCGCACTGGCACCATATCAGCCGCTCTTCGTCACCCTCGCCGTCGGATTCCTCGGCACCGGCTTCTGGTTGTCCCGTCGCGCACCGGCCTGCCCCGGCGGCACATGCGCACGCACCATTCCGAGTCCGCTGGTCCGGACAGCGCTCTGGTCGGCGACCGCCCTGGTCCTGCTGGCCCTCGCCTGGCCCTACATTCTCCCGCTTGTACTCACGTGACGGAAAGGTTCGTTGAAATGAAACGCGTATTCGCAGGATTGACTGTCGCCGCCGTGGTTTTCGTATCCGACCCGACCTATGCGACCGAACAAACCGTGGTTCTCTCGGTACCGGGCATGTATTGCGCAAGTTGCCCGTACATCGTCAAACAGGCCATTGCCGCGGTCGATGGCGTGACGGCTGTCTCCGCCGCGTTTACGGACAAGACGGCGACGGTCACCTATGACGACACCGTCACGACGATCGACGCCATCCGGAAGGCAACAGCCGATATCGGTTACCCGTCAACGCCGGTCAGCGGAGAGGATTCATGACGCAGCTGCAATCCACGATCACTTGTCCCGAATGCGGCCACCGGGAGACCGAAACCATGCCCACGGATGCCTGTCAGTGGTTTTATCAGTGCAAGGGCTGCGGTGCGCTTTTGAAACCGATGGAGGGCGATTGTTGCGTCCATTGCTCCCATGGCACGGTCCCTTGCCCGCCTGTGCAGCAGCGCGACGCGTGCTGCCCCCCGCAATAAGCCGGCTCTTCAGCCCACGGAACCGCGAAAACGGCCCGTTTTTGCAACGCATGCGATTATGCCAGGGCATGATGCGTTCAAACGATTCCTTTTGATCGCATCACGCTCTAACCTGCCATCCGCCTGCGCTTGAAGAGAATACGGACCCTTTTCGGGAAGAATGCCTGTGCCCGGCCATTATGACGCCTACGAACCGCTCAACCAGCTCCAGCCGATCGGCCCGGACATCTGGATCGTCGACGGCCCGGTGCTGCAATGGGGCTATGGCATTCCCGTGAAGTGGCCCTTCCCCACGCGAATGACGGTGGTGCGCCTGCCTGACGGCGGCATCTGGCTGCACTCGCCGGTGAAACCCGACGAGGAACTGGCGCTGGCGATCGCAAGGCTCGGGCCCGTTCGCCACATCGTCTCGCCCAACCGCATCCACCACGTTTCCATCGGGCCATGGTCGAGGCACTTTCCCGCCGCCCGCACATGGGCGTCGCCCGGCGTGCGCGAACGCTCCGATGCCAGCTACACCGACGACCTGGACGATGCGCCGCCGCCAGAGTGGAGCGCGGTCATCGACCAGCGCATCGCCCGTGGCAGCCAGGCCTTGCAGGAGGTCGTGTTCTTCCACAAGCCGTCGCGCACTCTCATCCTTGCCGACCTGATCGAGAATTTCGAGGACGAGCGCCTGCACGGATGGCTCGCCCGCGTCATGTACCGCCTGATCGGCGTGATGGCGCCCGACGGCCGCGCCCCGGCCGACCTGCGCATGTCGTTCAGGGGTGGGCGAGACAAGATCCGCGCGGTGGCGCACTGGATGATCGAATGCGCACCGCAACAGATCGTCATCGCTCACGGCAAGTGGTTCGAGAAGGACGGCATGGCGGTCATCCGCCGCGCCTTCGACTGGGCATTGCGCTGAACCGCGCTCAGCGCCACTAACCGATCACCGAGAACCCGAAACCGCGCACGAGCCTCGTCTGTGCCGGATCGGGCGCTCCCGACGAGAACACCGCGATGTCGGGAAGCTCGCCAGGTTCCTCCGGCGCACGGGGCATCACATTCAGCAGGTCGAGCGCCCGGCGCGCGATCGCCTCCGAACTGTCGATCCAGTCGACCGGCCAGGGCGCCATCTTGCGCATCCGGTTGACCAGGAAGGGATAGTGGGTGCAGGCGAGCACCACGATATCGGTTCGCCGCCCGCCGCTCTCGACGAAGCACGGGGCGACTTCGGCTGCCACGGCCGCCTCGTCGACAAATCCTTCGCGCATGTAGGTCTCGGCAAGCGCGGCCAGGTTTTCCGATCCCACGAGGCGGACATGGCAGCGCGAGGCATATTTCTCGATCAGGTCGCGCGTGTACTGGCGCTTCACGGTGCCTGGCGTCGCGAGTACCGATACCAGTCCCGACCGCGTGCGCTCGGCCGCCGGCTTGATTGCCGGCACCGTGCCAACGAAGGGCTGCGCGGGATAGACCTTGCGCAACGCGTCGATCGCCAGCGTCGAGGCCGTGTTGCAGGCGATGACGATCATCTCGGGCCGGTAGCGGTCGATCAGCGTACCGAACAGGCCGATCAACCGTTCCAGCAATGCGCCCTCTTCCCAGCCGCCATAGGGGAACGCCGCATCGTCGGCGAAATAGATGAAGCGGTGGCCAGGCAGCAGGATCCGCGCCTCCTTGACCACCGAGAGCCCGCCGATACCGGAATCGAAGAACAGGATGCCGCTTCCCGTCATGGCATTCACTTGCCGCTGTCCGGCGGACCGTCGCCGCGCCGGTTGGTCCGGCTGAACCGGTCCAGCGACGAGACCACGCCCCGCAACACGTCGATTTCCGGCGCGAAGAAGCCCGGGCGCGTCAGCACGGCGCGCAGATTGTCGACCAGCTTCGCCTTCTTCTCCGGCGGCCGGAAATAGCCGCGCGCCTCCAGCGCGTCCTCGAGCTGGTCGAACAGCCCGTCAAGCTGCTGCTTGGTCGCCGGTTTCATCTGCGGTCCCGAGAACCGGGGTCCGGCCTCGTCGTCGAGCCCCGTTTTCATCCACTCATACGACATCAGCAGCACGGCTTGCGCGATGTTGAGCGAGGCGAAGGCGGGATTGACGGGGAACGTCACGATCTCGTCGGCGAGCCCGACTTCCTCATTGTCCAGCCCGAAACGCTCGCGCCCGAACAGGATCGCCGTTTTCGTGCCGCCGGAATGCCGCTCGCGCAGCATCCGCACCGCCTCTTCAGGTCCGCGCACGGTCTTGAAGCCGTCGCGCTGGCGCGCGGTCGTGGCGAAGACGAACTCCAGATCGGCAATCGCCTCGCGCAGCGTCGGAAAAACGACCGCACCGTCGATCACATGATCCGCTTTCGAGGCGGCGGCGCGCGCCTTCTCGTTCGGCCAGCCGTCCCGCGGATTGACCAGCCTGAGCTCCGCCAGGCCGAAATTCGCCATGGCACGGGCCACCATGCCGATATTCTCGCCCATCTGCGGCTCCACCAGGATCACAGCGGGCCCTTCGGCGATCAGCGTTCTGTCTCGGTCGGTTCCAGCCATGGTCGGTCGGGCCGCGCTCCGGTTTGACTACTGCGTGTCCCCTGCCACATTTCGCGAGCGAACGGAACACCGCCCCGACCTTCGTCAGTCGAGGAAGTCGAGCATCGCGTCCGCGACCTCCCGCGGTTTCTCGTGCAGCACCCAGTGGGTGGCCCCGGCGATGCGGCGGATGACGAGGTTCGGCGCAAAGCGCTCGAGGCCTTCAAGGCAGGCCGGCGTTAGCGCGGTGTCGTTTTCGCCCCACACGACAAGGTGCGCCATGCGCACGCCCGCCGTCTGCGGCGTCAGCGCAAGCACGGGCGCCTCGCCCGGCGCCTTGCCGATGCCAGGCACGATCACCGGCGAACTGCGGTACCAGTTGAGCATGCCGGTAAGCGCGCCGGGCTGTGACCACGCGGCGCGGTACTCCGCCCGCAATTCGTCATCGAGCCAGGGCGCGGCGGAAAACTTCTCGATCATGCCGAACAGCTTGGCAAATCCGTTCGCCGACAGCAGCGCCTCGGCATCGGCCTCGCACAGCCTGTTCATGTACTGGCTCGCCGCGCGCTGTGCCGAATCGTTGATGATCGCGTTCTGGAAACACCACGGATGCACGCCGTTGGCGATGACAAGACGGCTTATTCGTTCCGGCCGCGCGAATGCCATGGCATAGGCGACGGCCGAACCCCAGTCATGTCCGGCCAGGATGAAGGGGCGGTCCGGCGACAGCCGGTCGGCGAGCGCAAGCATGTCCTTGGCGAGCGTCCGCGTCCGATAGTCTTCTATCGCCTGCGGCCTGGAGGAAAGGTTGTAGCCCCGCTGGTCCGGAGCCACGACATGGTACCGGCCCGCCAGCCGCGCCATGACATCGCCCCAGGCGCGCCAGAATTCGGGAAAGCCGTGCAGGCAGAGCAGCAGCGGCGCATCGCCATTGCCCGCGGCGGCATAATGGATCGTGATGCCGTTGACCTCGGCGAAGGCGAAGCGCGGTTCGCGCGGCATGCACATGTTCCTTTCCTGCAAGCTGGTATCCCGGCAATGTCTATGCTGCTAGAGCATAGCTTTGCGTGGCCGTCACACAATGCTATAGGGGCCGCGATTTCGACATTCCTATCCGGCGGCGGCTGCCGCCACATCCCGCAAACGAGGCAGCACTTATGGCGAAGATCAAGGTGGAAAACCCGGTCGTCGAACTCGACGGCGACGAAATGACCCGCATCATCTGGCAGCTTATCAAGGAAAAGCTGATCCACCCCTACCTCGATATCGATCTGGAATATTACGATCTTTCGATCCAGAAACGTGACGAGACCGATGACCAGATCACCGTCGATGCCGCTCACGCGATCAGCAAACACGGCGTCGGCGTGAAATGCGCCACGATCACGCCCGACGAAGCGCGCGTTGAGGAATTCGGCCTGAAGAAGATGTGGAAATCGCCGAACGGCACCATCCGCAACATCCTTGGCGGCGTCATCTTCCGCGAACCGATCATCTGCAAGAACGTGCCGCGCCTCGTGCCGGGCTGGACCAAGCCGGTCATCGTCGGCCGCCATGCTTTCGGCGACCAGTACAAGGCGACCGATTTCCGCTTCCCCGGCAAGGGCAAGCTTTCCATCAAGTTCGTCGGCGACGATGGGGAGACGATCGAGCACGAGGTCTTTGACGCGCCCTCCTCGGGTGTCGCGATGGCGATGTACAATCTCGACGATTCGATCCGCGATTTCGCCCGCGCGTCGCTGAACTACGGCCTGCTGCGCGGCTATCCGGTCTATCTGTCGACCAAGAACACCATCCTCAAGGCCTATGACGGCCGCTTCAAGGATCTCTTCCAGGAAATCTACGAAACCGAATTCGAGGACAAGTTCAAGGAAGCAAAGATCTGGTACGAACATCGCCTGATCGACGACATGGTGGCCTCATCGCTCAAATGGTCCGGCGGCTATGTCTGGGCCTGCAAGAACTACGACGGGGACGTGCAGTCCGACACCGTGGCCCAGGGCTACGGCTCGCTCGGCCTGATGACCTCGGTGCTGATGTCGCCCGACGGCCGGACCGTTGAAGCCGAAGCCGCCCACGGCACCGTCACCCGGCACTACCGCCAGCACCAGAAGGGCGAGGAAACCTCGACCAACTCGATCGCCTCGATCTTCGCCTGGACCCGCGGTCTCGCCCACCGCGCCAAGCTCGACGATAACGCCGAGCTCAAGCGCTTTGCCGACACGCTGGAAAGGGTCTGCGTGAGCACCGTCGAGTCCGGCTACATGACCAAGGACCTCGCGTTGCTGATCGGCCCCGATCAGCCCTGGCTTTCCACCACCGGCTTCCTCGACAAGGTGGACGAGAACCTGGCCAAGGCGATGGCGTAACCGCTTCGTCGCCAGATTGAAAAAGCCGCGGAGCGATCCGCGGCTTTCGCATCGCCGCCGCTTCTGCCGGAAACGGCCACGCATTCGCGCCTCCGCTCGCGATCTTCCCCAACGTAAGCATTCGTTCACCGGTTCCCGGCAATATGCCGTGCGGGATACGTGGAATATCCAACCTGGCCGCTGTTTCCCCAGGTCGCGCCAGGAACGGGCTCCCGTACTCAAGTCGTCGGACGCTGGCGGCCGACGGCGAAGGCAATCGAGCAAGCGGGGCAAGCCGAAATGCACTTCGACCCACTGACGCTGATGCTGCCGAGCGCCTTCGTGCTGCTGTTTGCGGGGATCATGTCGTCCTGCGGATATTATCGACTGAGGGGCGAAAAAGCTCTTCTATGGTGGTCGGCTGCCAGCCTGCTCAACGCATTGAGTGTGTCCCTGCTGATCATGGGAACGGCATGGGGCGAAGAGGCCCTGTTGGCGGCCGGCTCCTGCATTTCGACCGTGGCCGCGCCGCTCTATTGGGCCGGCATCAGAGGCTTCAACGGGCGCAAGGCGCCGGCCGCCGTCCTTGCCAGTGGCATTGCTGCATGGGTCGCCACGACGTTGCTGCTGCAGTTCGCCGGTCAAGACCCGAAATTCGGACCGATGATTGTCAGCTTGGCAGTCTGGCCGGTATTTGCCGTCGCCAGCATGGCCGAGCTATGGTCGACCCGCAACAATGGCCTTGTCTACCGCTGGCCGCTGATCGGTTTCCTGGCCCTGCATGGCTTTGCCTATCTGGGCGGCATCCATGATGCAATCAACGGCTACTTCGCCATCGGCGCCGCGCCGCCCCTGCTGAGCTGGTTCGGGATGGTTCATTTCGACACCATCGTCTTCGCGATGGGCGGAACCACAGCTCTCGTGCTGATGGCCAGAGAGCGCCATGAACAAACCAGCATCGAAGCGGCCAACATTGACCCGTTGACCGGAGCGGCAAACCGGCGAATCCTCTTCGATGGCGCCGAACGGCTTCACCAGCGCTGCAGCGAAACCAATTCGCCGTTGTCGGTTGTCATGTTCGACCTCGATCACTTCAAGCGCATCAACGACACGCTCGGCCACAAGGCAGGCGACAAGGTGATCAGGGGCTTTGCCGACGTCATGCGATCGTTTCTGCGCGCGAACGATCTGTTCGGCCGCTACGGCGGAGAAGAATTCGTCCTCATCCTGCCCAATGTCTCGACGAAGGCTGCCTATGCGATCGCGGACAGGGCACGGCACGCATTTTCGAAGAGCTACTCGCACCTCGACGGCCACCCGATCGGCATGACGGTGAGCGCCGGCGTCGCCCTGGCTGCGCCGGACAACACGCTCGACACGGCACTGGCGGCGGCCGACACCGCGATGTATGCCGCGAAGCAGGCAGGCCGCAACCGCGTCATGTGCGCCGGAAGCGCTCTCTCCGGCTCGGAGGACAACATCGTCAGGATCGCCTGATCCGGCCGCCTCGGCGCCCGGCCTGTGGCCCAAATCACGCCGCCGGCGCGTCAGGCTGCGGGCACAGCAGCGCCGCCACCGTTTCCGAGAGACGCTGCGCCAGTTCGTCGCGATCGCGCTCGCCCGCCGTCCAGCTGTCGCGCCGATGGCCCAGGATCTGGCTGATGCCGCCGACGAGCAGAGTGAAGCTCAACTCCACATCCACCCTGAACGTCGCGTCCGCCGCGCCGAGGATGGTGCGGATTTCGGCGATTGCGCGGGCCCGGCCGGCTTGCAGCGCCGCTATCACCTCGTCGTCGAACAGATGCAGCCGCAACAGGATTTGGACGGTCGCCGGCCGTCCGGCAAGCGCGCGGATATAGGCCTGCAGACACGCGACAAACCGCTCGCGCGCCGATCGCGTTCCGATATCGGCGGGCAGCAGCGCACGCAATTCGGCGGCGCTCGGCATGAAGTCGTCGCTTTCGGCAAAGGCGATGATCAGGCCCGACAGGCCGCCGAAATAGCGGTAGAGCAAGGCCTTGTTGACGCCGGCGCGCAGCGCGACGCGCTCGGCGGTGAGCCGGCCGGGCCGCACCAGCTCGGCAGCCAGCCCGGCGATCAGCGCCTTCCGCGTCCTGTCCTGCTGGCTTGACTTTCCGCTCATTTCGCCTCATGTAACGGTAACGTTACTATTACTGATTGCCCGACACCTAGCACAGCACACGGCTGTGCGAAAGCGGCGGATCAACAAGGCGACTTCGACCATGGCATCGCGTTCCCTGCGGCTGCACCAGCCGACTTCCCGCCAGCTCATCGAACGCATCGTCCACACGCCGCAAATGGCCGCAACCGTGCAGGCGCTGGCGCCGCACACGCTTGGCGCGCTGATCGACCACATCGGCCTTCAGGACTGCGGCGATCTGATCAGCCTGGCAACGACGAAACAGATCGAGCGCATCTTCGACGCGGATTTGTGGACCGCCGACCGGCCTGGCGTCGAAGCGCGGTTTGCCGGCGAGCGATTCGTGCTCTGGCTGCAGGTGATGCTCGAAGTCGGCGAGCGTTTCGCCGCCGAAAAGCTCGAGGAACTGCCGGAGGACCTGGTCGTCCTGGCGCTGCAGCGCGCCGTCCTCGTCGTCGACAGCGACGTCCTGCGGTGCGCGAGGGGCGATGATGACGACAGCGATCTGACCGAAAAGGCCCTGGCCAGCAGCCTCTATGAAGAGTTCGACGAATACATGGTCATCGCCCGCCGCCATGATGGCTGGGACGCGATCCTCGCCGTCCTGGTTGCGCTCGACGCCACCAACCGGGCGCTGCTACTGCGCCTGCTCGATCGCTGCTGCTTCCTGTCCGGCGAATATATCGAGGACAATGGCGGCCTCTATGACGTTCTGACTTCCGAACAGATGCTCGAAGGCGACCTCGCCGGCGAACGCGAGGACCGGCTTTCCGACGAGGGTTTTGTTGCCCCTGCCGCGGCCGCCGGTTTCCTCAACCTGGCGCGCCGGACCGATCCGGGCGCCGTCGCGGCGGCGGGACGCGACCCCGTAACGCGGGCCTGGTTGAAACAGCAGCAGCGCATCGCCGCCACGCCACGGCCGGCCGCCGCGGCGCTGGCATCTCGCGCCGGCCGCGACCTCGCCACGCTCGAGGCCCTGATCGCCAGCGTCACCGATGAACCGCCCGCCCCTCTAGCCGAACCGCGCCTGCTGCTATCTGCCGGATCCGCGGGCGCGTCCGCCGACACCGACGGCCTGTTTCGCAGCGCCCTCGACGCGCTCGGCGCGCGCGACATGGCCTCCCATGCGCGTCGCCTCGACGAGATCGCCTTTCTCGGCAATATCCTGGTTTCGGGCTGTCCGCTCGGCGCGCGCCCGTTCCGCCCCTACGAGGCGATCATGGCCACGGCGGCGATCTGCAATCTCGGGCTGGAACGGCTGGCCGGCGCGCCCGCGAACCCGGCCGATCCGGCTGCCGCCGCCGACCTGCTGGCCGAACGCGGCGCTGACGGCGCGTTCCGCGTCGGTTTCTCGATTCTGCACCATGACGTCGCCCGGGCGACGCTGGCCGGCCTTGCCGGTATCATCGGCCAGGCGGTGAGCGCGCCGGGTCGGGACCGGCTGCGCGCGGCCGCCGCCGCGGCGCAAAGCGCAGCTGCGCCGTGGCGGTTCACCGTGATGCTGGATCAACTGCACCACCGTTTCGATGACGCGACCCTGGATACGCTGCGGCACCTTCTGGCCGAGTGCCCGGTTTTGGCGGGACAGCTAGCGCGCGTCGCCAGCCCGCAACGCCGCATCGACGGCGCGCGCGCCTTCATCTCCAGCCATGCCGATGTCGATGCGGTCCGCCGCTTTGTCGCAAACCTTCGATGACCGCGCGGGCCGCCGGCCGGCCCCGACCGGTCGGCGTGCCCGGCTTATCCGGCAGCCAACGCCGCGCGCACCGCGGCGATCGCCTCGCTTGCCTTGGTACCGTCCGGCCCGCCGGCCTGTGCCATGTCGGGCCGGCCGCCGCCGCCCTTGCCGCCCAGCGCCTCGGATGCCTTGCGCACGAGTTCGACGGCGCTGAACCGACCGGTCAGGTCGTCGGTTACGGCCACCACGACACTCGCCTTGCCGTCCTCGCCGACGCCGATGAAGGTGACGACGCCGGAGCCCAGCGCCTGCTTGCCCTCGTCGGCAAGCGGCTTGAGGTCTCTGGGCGACACGCCCTCGACCACCTTGCCCATGAAGGCGATGCCGGCAACATCCTCGCGCGCGCTCTGCCCGCCGCCTGCCGAACCGCCACCCAGCGCCAGCTTGCGCCTGGCATCATTGAGTTCGCGTTCGAGCCGCCGGCGCTCTTCCAGAACCGCCGCCAGCCGCGCCTCGGCCTCGCCCGGCGCGACCTTCAGCGCCGCGGCCATCGATTTCACCCGGCGGTCCTGCTCGTCGAGATAATGGCGCGCATCCTCGCCGGTCAGTGCCTCGATGCGCCTGACCCCGGCCGCGACCGCGTTTTCGGCAACCACCCGCACGAGGCCGATGTCGCCGGTCGCGCGCACATGGGTACCGCCGCACAGTTCCACCGAATAGGTCTTGCCGGCTTTCTCGCCGCGAGTCGCCATGCCCATGGATACGACGCGCACCTCGTCGCCGTATTTCTCGCCGAACAGCGCCATCGCGCCCTCGGCGATGGCGTCGTCCACCGCCATCAGCCGGGTCGTCACCGGCGCGTTCTGCAGCACCACCTCGTTGGCTATGTCCTCGATGCGCGCCAGTTCCTCAGGGCCGATCGGCTTGGGGTGGGAAAAGTCGAAGCGTAGCCGGTCGGGGGCGACCAGCGAGCCCTTCTGCGCCACATGGCTGCCCAGCACCTCGCGCAACGCCTCGTGCACCAGGTGGGTGGCCGAATGGTTGGCGCGCAACCGCGTGCGCCGCGCATGATCGACCCTGAGCTCGACCGCCTCGCCGGCCTTCACCGTGCCTTCGCTCACGCGGGCAAGGTGCACGAACAGTCCGTCCGCCTTTTTCTGCGTGTCAGTGACCGTCAGGCGGAAGCCGTCGCCGGCAATCGTGCCGGTGTCGCCCATCTGGCCACCGGATTCGCCATAGAACGGCGTCTGGTTGACGACGACGGCAACCTCGTCGCCCTCGCCGGCCGACGCAACCTCCACACCGCCCTTGACGAGCGCCTGGATGACGCCTTCGGCGCGTTCGGTCTCGTAGCCCAGGAATTCCGTCGCCCCGGCCTTTTCGCGAAGGGCGAACCAGATCGCCTCCGTGGCCGCCTCGCCCGAGCCGGCCCAGTTGGCGCGCGCCTCCGCCTTCTGGCGCTCCATCGCAGCGTTGAACGCGTCGGTGTCGACGCTGATGTCGCGCTGGCGCAACGCGTCCTGAGTGAGGTCGAGCGGGAAGCCGTAGGTATCGTAGAGCTTGAACGCCGTCTCGCCGTCGAGCACCGCGCCGGCGTCGAACCCGCCTGTCGCCTCTTCCAGCAGGGAAAGGCCGCGCGCCAGCGTCTTGCGGAAACGGGTCTCCTCCAGCTTCAGCGTTTCGGTGATCAGCGCCTCGCCGCGCTGCAACTCGGGATAGGCCTGGCCCATCTCGCGAACCAGCGCCGGCACCAGCCGCCACATCAGCGGATCGGCCGCGCCGAGCAACTGCGCGTGGCGCATGGCGCGGCGCATGATGCGGCGCAGCACGTAGCCGCGCCCCTCGTTCGACGGCAGCACGCCGTCGGCGATCAGGAAGCTCGCGGCGCGCAGATGGTCAGCGATGACGCGGTGGCTGGCGCGATGCTTGCCTTCGGCGGCAACGCCCGTCAGATCCTCCGAATGGCGGATCAGCGCCTTGAACAGGTCGATATCGTAATTGTCGTGCTCGCCCTGCAGTACCGCTGCGATGCGTTCCAGCCCCATGCCGGTATCGATCGACGGGCGTGGCAGCTCGATGCGCTCGTCCTTCGTCACCTGCTCGTATTGCATGAAGACGAGATTCCAGATCTCGATGAACCGGTCGCCGTCCTCGTCGGGGCTTCCGGGCGGCCCGCCGGGAATGCCCTCGCCGTGATCGTAGAAGATTTCCGAGCACGGGCCGCAGGGACCGGTATCGCCCATCGCCCAGAAATTGTCGCTGGTCGGGATGCGGATGATCCGCTCGTCGGGCAGACCGGCGATCTTCTTCCAGTACTCCGCCGCATCGTCGTCGGTGTGGTACACGGTGACGAGCAGCCGCTCCTTCGGGATGTCGAATTCCTTCGTGATCAGCGTCCAGGCAAGCTCGATCGCACGATCCTTGAAGTAGTCGCCGAAGGAGAAATTGCCGAGCATCTCGAAGAAGGTATGATGGCGCGCGGTGTAGCCGACATTGTCGAGATCATTGTGCTTGCCGCCGGCGCGAACGCACTTCTGCGAGGTCGTAGCGCGCGAATAGGGCCGCGTTTCCAGCCCCGTGAACACGTTCTTGAACTGGACCATGCCGGCATTGGTGAACATCAATGTCGGATCGTTGCGCGGCACCAGCGGGCCGGAGGCAACGACCTCGTGCCCGTTCCTGGCAAAATAGTCGAGAAATGCCGACCTGATCTCGTTGACGCCGCTCATTGCACCCTGGCCCTGTCCGAATTGCCGCCGCAGCGGGAGAAACAAACGCGCCTTTTATCGGGCGGATTCAGGACTGTCCAGAATTCCCGCGCACGCCATGCCGCTGCATTTGGCGGGCGCGGCTTGCGCCGTCACCGCACCCGGCCCGGTCAAACAGGCCAGGAAACCCCGCCGTCATCCTGTCCCCTCGCCGGAGCGGACCGGAAGCCGCAAACGAAACCGCCGGAAAAGCTCCGGCGGATCGCGTCACTGCAGTCGTGGGATTTAAGGCCGGAAAGCGCGCGGCGTGCCGCTTACGCCTCCGCCGCGTCGCCGCCCATGTCGTCGGAGAAGTCGTCGCCCTGCCCGTCTTCCAGGAACCGCTCGGCGATGAGGCCGGCATTCTGGCGCAGCGCCGCCTCGATCTCGCGCGCGATCTCCGGATTGTCCTTGAGGAACTGGCGGGAATTTTCGCGGCCCTGGCCGAGACGCTGGGAATTGTAGGAGAACCAGGCGCCCGACTTCTCCACCACGCCGGCCTTGACGCCCAGATCGATCAGTTCGCCCATCTTCGACACGCCCTCGCCATACATGATGTCGAACTCGACCTGCTTGAAGGGCGGCGCCAGCTTGTTCTTGACCACCTTGACGCGGGTCTGGTTGCCGACCACCTCGTCGCGATCCTTGACCGAGCCGATGCGGCGGATGTCGAGACGCACCGAGGCGTAGAACTTGAGCGCGTTGCCGCCGGTCGTCGTCTCGGGCGAGCCGAACATGACGCCGATCTTCATGCGGATCTGGTTGATGAAGATGACCATGGTGTTGGAGCGCGAGATCGAGGCGGTCAGCTTGCGCAGCGCCTGGCTCATCAGCCGCGCCTGCAGGCCGGGCAGCGAATCGCCCATCTCGCCCTCGATTTCCGCACGCGGGGTCAGCGCCGCCACCGAATCGACCACCAGCACGTCGACCGCGCCGGAACGCACCAGCGTGTCGGCGATCTCCAGCGCCTGCTCGCCGGTGTCGGGCTGCGAGATCAGCAGGTTTTCAAGGTCCACACCCAGCTTGCGCGCATAGACCGGGTCGAGCGCGTGCTCGGCGTCGACGAAGGCGCAGATGCCGCCCTTCTTCTGGGCCTCGGCGATGGTCTGCAGCGCCATGGTCGTCTTGCCGGAGGATTCCGGCCCGTAGATCTCCACGATCCGCCCCTTGGGCAGGCCGCCGATGCCGAGTGCTATGTCGAGGCCGAGCGAGCCCGTGGAAATGGTCTCGATCTCGACCACCTTCTCGTTCTGGCCCAGCCGCATGATCGAGCCCTTGCCGAAGGCACGTTCGATCTGCGAGAGCGCGGCATCCAGTGCCTTTGTCTTGTCCACCTGCTTTTCCTCGACCAGCCGCAATGAATTCTGCGCCATGATACTCACCCCTTCCTCGACATTGAAGCCCGCTCACCGCGATGCACTATCTATTTTGTACCTTTTTTGTTCCGCTTGTTCAAGAGGGCGAACATATTGAAAAACAAAGATAATGCAATTTTGTTCGAAATTTGTTCCGAAAATCGGCTGGTCGGCAAACGACGGCGAACGCCTGGATCGGTGCCGCCCGGCGCGGTTTGCCCCGAATCGCCGGCGATCACGTCAGGCGATGGAACCCGGGAACT
>JAIOIW010000086.1 GCA_019912385.1 Notoacmeibacter sp.
ATAGGTGGTGCCGTGCAGGCGCAGCAGCGCGCCGGCGATCGCCCGGTCGTTGTCGCTCATCGCGCCCTCCGCGTTGCCGATTGGCTTTCAGGGCGAGGGTAGTGAGAGGTGCCGGCGGCGGCAACAGCGGCTGCCGGTCAGGCCTGCCCCAACAGCACGCCTTCGCCCTTTTCCTTGTAGTCGGGCTCGACATGGATGGTGATGCGCGCGCCGGGGATCTCGGTTCGCAGCGCCGCCTCGATCGCGTCGCAGATCGCATGCGAGCGCTCCACGGTCATGGCGGCGTCGACCACGAGATGAAACTCGATGAAGGTCGCCCGGCCGGCGAACCGCGTCTTGATGTCGTGGGCCTCGATCGCGCCTTCGGCGTTGGCATGGATCACGGCGCGGATGCGCTCCGCCTCCTCGTCGGGCACCGCGCGGTCCATCAGCCCGTCGACCGACTCCGAGATCACCAGCCAGCCCTCGCGGATGATGTTGAGCGCCACCAGCATCGCCATCACCGGGTCGAGCCACAGCCAGCCGGTGGCGAGCGCCAGCACCAGGCCCACCAGCACGCCGGCCGAGGTCCACACGTCGGCCATGATGTGGCGCCCGTCGGCCACCAGCGCCGGCGAACGGTCCTTGCGTCCGGTGCGGATCAGCAGCATCGCCCACCCGGCATTGATGGCCGCGGCGACGAGGTTGACGCCGAGGCCCTGGGCCGGGTTGGTGAGCGGTTGGGGGTTGAGGAGGACCTGCGCCGCCTCGTGGAAGATCAGCAGCGCGGCGATGACGATCAGCACGCCTTCCAGCACGGCGGAAAAATATTCCGCCTTGTGGTGGCCGTAGGGATGGTCGGTGTCGGCCGGGCGCCGCGCATAGAGGATCGCCATGAAGGCGGCGAAGGCGGCAACGACGTTGACGATCGATTCCAGCGCGTCGGAATAGAGCGCGACGGCGCCCGTCAGCCACCAGGCAAGGAACTTCAGCGCCATGACCGCGAAGGCGACGGCGATGGAGGCGGCCGCGAGCCGCGTGACCCGTGTCGTTGTTTCGCTCATCGTTCCCCGTTTCGCCCGGTTTGGCGCCTGGTGGTTCGTTTCCGGCACTTGCATCCCATTTGTATTGCCCGCGAGGGCAAATGCCGGAAACACGGAACCACTAGCAAGGTTATGATTCTAGTGGAACTTTTGAATTCGACATTCGATTCCCAAGCCCACATCGAGCGGGTGTCGAATGTCAAATCCGTTCCACTAGTGCGGCTGGATCGACGCCAGATAGGCGATGATGTCGGCGATCTGCTGCGGGGTCGCCTCGAATTCCGGCATGTCGGGATGGCCGGTCACGATGCCCTCGGCGAAGGCCTCCTCCAGCGCGTCGACGGGATAGCGCTCCGACAGCGTGCGGAACGCCGGCGCATCGGCAAGCGGGCTTTCGTCGGTGGCACCGACCGCGTGGCAGCGCGCGCAGTTCGTTTCCACCAGGCCCTTGCCGTGGTCGAGGCGTTCGGCATCGGTTTGCGCCGCCGCCCCCGATACGCCGCCAAGCGCAAGAGCCAGCGCCGCCGCGAGCCCTTTGAACGATGATTTCATGCTGCCTTCTCCCTTGCCCGGCGCGGCAGATGCGCGACCACGTTCTCGATCATCCGCATGCCCGCGTCTCCGCCCAGCGTCATGATCGATTCGGGGTGGAATTGCACCGCCGCCACCGGCTCGGCCGAATGCTCGATCGCCATCACGATACCGTCCTCGGTTTCCGCCGTCACCTGGAACTCCCTGGGCAGGCGCACCGGGTCGGCGAAGATCGAATGATAGCGCCCCACCGTCACCTCGCGCGGCAGGCCGGAAAAGATGATGCCCTGCGTGGCGACGCGGATGCGCGACGGCTTGCCGTGCATCGGCACGTGAAGCTGGCGCAATTGCCCGCCATAGGCCTCCGCCAGCGCCTGCAGGCCAAGGCACACGCCGAATATCGGCAGCCCGCGCCCGCGCGCCTTCTCGATGGTCGCCTTGCAGTCGAAGTCGGAGGGATTGCCCGGCCCCGGCGACAGCACCACCAGGTTGGGCTTGACCCGGTCGAACACCGTATCGTCGACGGGCGAGCGCACGGTGGTCACGGTCGCTCCGGTCTGGCGGAAATAATTGGCGAGCGTGTGGACGAAGCTGTCCTCGTGATCGACCAGCAGGATATTGACGCCCTCGCCCACGCGCGCCGTCTGCCGTGCGGTATCCGCCGCATTCGGCACGCCGGCCTCGCGGATCGCGGCGATCATCGCCGAGGCTTTCAGCTCGGTTTCCGCTTCTTCCTCTTCCGGAACTGAATCGAAAAGCAGCGTCGCGCCGGCACGCACCTGCGCGATGCCGTCCTTGATCCGAATGGTCCTCAGCGTCAGCCCGGTATTCATGTCGCCGTTGAAGTGCACCATGCCGACGGCGCCGCCATACCATGCGCGCGGGCTCTTCTCGTTGTTTTCGATGAACCGCATCGCCCACAATTTCGGCGCACCCGTCACCGTCACCGCCCAGGCATGCGACAGGAAGCCGTCAAAGGCGTCCATGCCCTCGCGCAGCCGCCCCTCGATGTGGTCGACGGTATGGATCAGGCGCGAATACATCTCGATCTGGCGCCGGCCGATCACGCGCACCGAACCGGGCTCGCAGACGCGCGACTTGTCGTTGCGGTCGACGTCGGAGCACATGGTCAATTCCGCCTCGTCCTTTTTCGAATTGAGCAGTTTCAGGATCTGCTCGGAATCCGAAATCGCATCGTCGCCGCGCTTGATCGTGCCCGAGATCGGGCAGGTCTCGATGCGCCGGCCATTGACCCTGACGAACATTTCCGGCGATGCGCCGACCAGGTATTCCGCCTCGCCCAGATTGATGAAGAAGGAATAGGGCGACGGATTGATCGCTTTCAGCCGGCGCGCGATTTCCGACGGCTGGTGCTCGCAGCGCTCGTGGAACATCTGCCCCGGCACGACCTCGAACAGGTCGCCGCGCCTGAAGCTCTCCTTCGCCTTTTCGACCAGGCGGGCATACTCGCCGGGCTCGTGATCGGCGCGCGGCGGAATCGTGTCCGACGTCCGGAACGGCTCGGCGCCCGAATCCCGGGCGATGCCCTCGGTCGTCCAGCCGTCCCCGGCATAGTCGTAGCGGTCCTTCCACGCCATCGCCGAATAGTGGTCGACGACGAGGATTTCGTCGGGCAGGTAGAGCACCAGGTCGCGTTGGTCCTGCGGGCGCTCCAGCCTCTGCTCCACCGGATCGAACTGGAACGCCAGGTCGTAGCCGAACGCGCCGTAAAGGCCGAGATTTCCGTCCGCGTCGGTCTTGAACAGCGAGACGATGGCGCGCAGCGCGGTGAAGACCGAAGGAACGCGCGAGCGCTCCTCCTCGGCAAAGACGCGCGTGGGTTCCGCCACCTTCAGCGACAGTTTGCGCGGTTCGCTGCCGGTTACCTCGACGTCCGGGGTTTGTCCGAGCACGGCAAGGAGCGCCGGCAGCATGACCTCGCCGCGGCTGTTGAGCGCCTCCACCGACATGGCGCGCCCGCGCGCCGAAATGACCAGAGGCGGGTCGATGATCGCGGTATCCCAGCGCGTGTAACGGCCCGGAAATTCGTAATTGGAGGAAAACAGCGCCCCGCGCCTGCTGTCGAGCGCGCTGACATAGGCTTCGATCGCCCCCTCATACGGTGTCTGGGTCCGCCTGCGGGTAATCGTGATCCCGCCGCCGGTCGTAAAGCGCTCCGACCCGTCCGCCTGCACTGTCGCCGTCATTACCTGTCTCCATCGGTTTCGCGGGCGCCCGGAAAACCACGAAACGAAAATGGCCGCCCGGTAATCCCGTCGCGGCCATCACATTCCCGATTTTGCGTATGGGTGTGCTGCCGCCTTAAAGGCCGCGCCACCACCATGCCGTCATCGGGATCATCCTGTTCATGGACTGCTCAATAAGACGAAATGCGAAAGAACGCAATCGGCCAATCCTCTTACCGGCGCTACCGGGTCGACATCTGATCACCGCCGGAAATAATCCGCTGGATCAAGGTGCGTTCGGTCTTCTCGGGCGCTTCGTCCTGCGTACCCGCTGGTGCCTCGGCGGCAACCGGTGCGGCAGAGGCTTGCGCACTGCCGATGTAGCGCTTGTAGATCCAGCCCTGGCGACCATCGTACACGACCTTGCACCACGACCGGCACTCCACAACGCCGACAGTCGCGCCCTTCGGTACCACCATGATGACGCCTGACCTGGAACGCGGCCCGGAGCGCATGTTGACATGGTCATTGACCGTGTCCTGGTACTTCGCCTTCTCGATGGCGGCCGGCGCAGATGCGCGCTCAACAGGCTCCAGGTCCTTCGCCGGCGGTGTCTGCGGCGCCGCGGCGGCATCGTCCTTGACATCGGCGGTTCCCGGGCTCGAGACCGGCCAGGGTTTTGCCGCGGCGGCATCAATCGACGCATAGGCCGCCTGTTGCGCCGGAGCGCCGGCCCTAGGTGCGGCCTTCACCGCCGCACCGTCATTGTAGCCCCAGCGTGCATCGGCGACCACGGTGTCGACGACCGGTTGGTCACCCTGCCGGTTCGGCGCCATGATGCCTTTGTCGAGGAGTTCCGGCCTAATCGTCACGGTCTTGACGACAACCGGCTTCATCGTCGCCGCAACCACTTCCTGTTCTTGCCGACCCTCAAGCGCATCGGAAGCGGCGAGCGCCCCGGTGACGCTGCCGTTAGCCACCGCTGCCGCTGATTCCGATCCCCGGTCCGCTGGCGCATCGCCGGTCGCATATACCGAAAAATAGGCGACGCCGCCCGCCAGGATCGCGATGCTGAGCGCACCGACGCCGAGAACCGGCATGAGTTTCCGGGATGTCCGCGATGGTGACACCGCGGGTGCAGGCCCCGAGCCAAACCGGAAACCGCTGTCTCCGGAATGGCCCTTGTCGTTGGCGATGCCGAAGGGCGCAATGGCCGGCTCCGGCATGCCCCGCCATTGTTGCACAGGTGCAACCGGGCGTGTGTCACGTCCACCCTGGCCGCCAAGGCCCAGATCGGCTCTTCGCGCCGCCGGGCGCGCCGCGCCTGGGTTCCCGTACGAGGTCTTGTAGGAAAGCTGGCTGGTTTGTCGCAATGGGTTCACTGGCTCGACTCCACTCCTGCGATCTACGCTTTTTCACCCGCCTCCGGACATGCTGTCCGCGGCAACATTCCGCAAATCGAACTGATTTGCCCCTCGGGATCTCGATTGATCCCGGCGCACTGTCCGGCGCAACTGTGGCCATTGAGGGCCGCAATACGGGCCACAATAGGGAGATGATGCCGCGGCGGATCACAAAATGAGAAAATTTGTTGCAATCCGCCGCGGCTGGGTGACCGGCTTGGTGGGGCTTCTGCCGGTACGGGAAGGGGTAAATCGGGAGCTCGCGCCGGACGGATGGTGCGAGCTCCCGATCCCGCTTGCGCGGGTTACACAAAGAGTCCCGGGGTAAGCAGGGGATGCCGGTTTTCTCTGTGCATAACACGCTATGCGCGTGTTATTGATATCTAATACACCTATGCGTGTATTTGTAAAGGTTAAAAACGGGGATGGGCCCCATTTTCGTGCGGGTAACTGCGCGAGCTGTCGCAATCGGGCATCATCGATCGCCATCATTGGAAAAACCAGTCGAAAGCACCACATTCGGTCAGCGGAGAAACCGCGACACACAGAAAGGCGCTGGACCATGGAACATAAAGCCGAAGAGAGCAAAAAGCGGACGATCGTCGAAGAAATCGAGGTTGCCGGGAGCCAGCTCGTCGACCGCGTCAAGGATATTCTTCAGGAAGGAAATGTCCGCCAGCTTCGCATCAAGGCGAGCGATGGCGACATCTATCTGGAGACGCCTTTGACGATCGGCGTCATCGCCGGCGGTGCCGTCGCGCTCGCCGCGCCATGGCTGGCGGTCCTGGGCGTCATTGCCGCCCTTGTCGCGCGTGTCAGCATAGAAATCGAGCGCGAGACGGACGAGGAGGAAGGGGAAAACCCGCAGCGCGGATCCTCCGATTCGCCCTCCGAGTGACGGCTGGCTCCGCCCTCCCCCGTGGCGGGAAGGGCGGTTCGTTGATCGCCGTTAGAACAATCCCTCGATCTGCCCGGCGTCGTTGAGGAAGATCTTTTCCGATGACGGCACCTTGGGCAGGCCGGGCATGGTCATGATCTCGCCGCACACCACCACCACGAATTCCGCGCCGGCGCTAAGACGCACTTCACGCACCGGAATGGCATGGCCTTCGGGAGCGCCTTTCAGCGCCGGATCGGTCGAAAAGCTGTATTGCGTCTTGGCGATGCAGACCGGCAGATGGCCAAATCCCTCCGCTTCCCAGGCCCGCAACTGGTCGCGCACCTTCTTGTCGGCGATGGCTTCGCTGGCGCCGTAGATTTTCTGGCAGATCGTGTTGACCTTGTCGAACAAGCCCATCTCGTCGCTATACAAGGTTCTGAACTGCGCCGCGCCGCTCTCGGCCAACGCCGCGACTTTCTTCGCCAGATCGACCGTGCCCGCGCCGCCTTCGGCCCAGTGATTGGCTTCAATCGCCTCGACGCCAAAACCGGCGACATATTTCTTTACCGCCTCGAGCTCGGCGTCGGTGTCCAGCGAGAAACGGTTGATCGCCACCACGGCAGGCAAGCCGAACTGACCGATATTGCGGATGTGACGGCCGAGATTGACGCAACCCGCCCTGACGGCGGCGACATTTTCAGCGCCGAGATCGTTCTTGCCGACACCGCCATGCATTTTCAGCGCCCGGATGGTGGCGACAATAACCACCGCATCGGGGGAGATACCCGCCTTGCGGCATTTGATATCGAGGAATTTCTCGGCGCCCAGATCGGCCCCGAACCCGGCCTCCGTCACCACGTAATCGGCCAGTTTCAGCGCCGTCTTGGTAGCCATCGCGGTGTTGCAGCCATGGGCGATATTGGCGAACGGGCCGCCATGAATAAAGGCCGGGTTGTTTTCCAGCGTCTGCACCAGATTTGGCTGCAAGGCGTCTTTCAGCAATACCGTCATCGGCCCCTCGGCCTTGAGGTCGCGGGCATAGACGGGTTTGCGTTGCCGGGTATAGCCGATCACGATGTTACCGAGGCGGCGTTCGAGATCCTTGATGCTGTCGGCAAGGCAGAATATCGCCATCACTTCGGACGCAACGGTGATATCGAAGCCGCCCTGACGGGGAAAGCCGTTGGCAACGCCGCCAAGCGAGGTTGCGACATCGCGCAGCGAGCGGTCGTTCATATCGACAACCCGGCGCCACGAAATGCGCCGCGAATCGATTTCCAGCTCGTTGCTCCAATAGACATGGTTGTCGATCAGCGCCGCGAGCAGGTTATTGGCAGCGCCGATGGCATGAAAATCGCCGGTAAAATGAAGATTGATATCCTCCATCGGAACGACCTGGGCATAGCCGCCTCCGGCCGCCCCGCCCTTCATCCCGAAACACGGGCCGAGCGAGGGCTCGCGCAGACACACCATGGCCTGTTTGCCGATTTTGTTGAGACCGTCGGTCAGCCCGACCGACGTGGTGGTTTTGCCCTCGCCCGCCGGGGTTGGGGTCAGGGCGGTAACCAGGATCAGCCTGCCGTCCGGCCGGTCTTTCAACGAACTGATAAAATCAAAATTGATCTTGGCCTTGGTCGGGCCATACTGCGTCAGCGCCTCGCCAGGAATGCCAAGCGGCGTCGCGATTTCAGCTATTGGCTTCATTCGCGCCGCGCGCGCTATTTCAATATCCGACTTGACCTCTGCCATTTTCGGCCTCCCTCGCCGTATTGCTCAACATCTTGTTTGTTCTGGTTCGTTGCAGCCGCAACCCGTCGGCCCAGCCAAGGGACCATCATTCGATGGGCATTTCAATCCGTTAAACGACCAGTTTCCACCTCTAAAACGACTATTGCCACCGCCGCTTAAGGGTGATGGCAATAGATCAGCGGATTTCCAATACCGTTCAGCGCTCGGCAAAAGCAAGTCTGGCGCCAAGCCCGGCAAAGGTCAGAGCGAAGATACGCCGCATCCAGGTCATCACCGCAGGGCGGGAAATGACGTGACGGCGCACCAGCGCCGCGAACACGCCGTATACGATAAAAACAACGAAAGTCAGCGCCATGAATACCAGCGCCAGCGCACTCATATGCAGAACCGGGCTGGCGGCATCGGCGGACACGAATTGCGGCAGGAAGGCGAGGAAGAAAATCGACAGCTTGGGGTTCAGAATATTGATCAGAATACCGCGCGTGGCGACCTTGCGCAATCCGGCGGCCTCGACTTTTTCCGAGATATCGAGGGTTCCCGATTCGCGCCATGCGTTCCAGGCCATATACAAAAGATAGGCAACACCGGCATATTTGACGATCTGGAAGGCCAGCGCGCTGGCATGCAGCAACGCCGCGAGGCCGAAGATACTGGCCGCCATATGGGGAACGATCCCCAGCGTGCAGCCAAATGCCGCCGCAATGCTGACCTGCGCGCCGCGTGTCAGTCCGCAGGACAAGGTGTAAATCACCCCGGTCCCCGGAACCAGAACGACAATCAAGGCGGTAATCAGAAACTCGGGTGACATGGCTGTGATCCTTTCACAATACGCGACGGATTATATGGCAAATTCAGAATGCGCCCAAGGCACGAACATTTTCAGTCAGGCAAACCCAGCCTTTTCAGATTTACAATCGTTCGTTTAACGGCATCTGGCGAAAAAATCATAACCTGGGCATATTTTGCACACGTCATATCCGGATAAATTTCCATCATTTTTTGAAAAGATTCTCGAGCCTCCTCGATATGCCCGGCCCCGGATAACGACGCCGTCAGGTTTCGATAAACCCAGCCAGCGTTTGGTCGCTCTTCCAACACGCGCCGGAAAAATTTTACAGCGAGGTCATATTCCTGCGCAACTTCATGCGCCGACGCGATGCCTGCATAATTGTTGAAATTCATCGGATCCATGGGGCTGAGACGCAGGGAATGTTCGAAATGCTTCAAGCCGGTTTCCGGACGATCCGAATATACCTCGAGCCAGCCAAGCCGTGTCCAGGCCCAGGCGGAATTGGGATCCTGGGCTACAGCTCGTTCAAGCAGGATGCGCGCCGTTCCGAGATTGCGGACAAACGTATGCACCGCCCCAAGAACAGCCAAAATTAAAGGATCGTCTCCGCCGAATTCAACCGCTTTTTCTGCAAGCCGTTGCGCCTCGGCCTGACTTTTTTCAACGTCATCAGACCAATAATAAACCGACCGCTGTTCGTGACACCAACCCGCAAGTGTCAGCGCAAGCGGATAGTCCGGATCGATTTTAAGCGCTTGTTCCAGCAGCTCGAGAGCCTTGGCGCTTTCTTCTTTTTCCAGCGCCCAAACATGGGGCATGGCGCGCATGGTATAATCGTAAGCACCCACATCATTCGACCGTTTTCTGCGCACGCGCTCGATTTCCGCAAGCCTGATCGTCGGTTGCAATGCGCCAACCACCTGTTCGGTAATCCGGTCCTGCAAATCGAACAGATCGTCTACCGTGCCATCATAGCGCTCCGCCCATACGTGATTTCCGGCCTCTGTCTCGATCAGTTGCGCGGTAATCCGTACCCGGTTGCCCAGACGCTGCACGCTGCCTTCAAGCACGTAGGCAACCCCTAATTCCTTGCCAATGGAAATCACATTCATCGACCTGCCTTTATAGGTAAAGGAGGTATTTCGCGCGATTACAAAGAAAGAGCGAATGCGCGCCAGCGCCGCGGTAATTGTTTCCACGATGCCGTCTGCAAAATAATCCTGCTCCACGTCACCCGACATATTGTCGAACGGCAGCACGGCGATGGACGGATTGTCATGGACTTGGAGTTTTTTTGATTTTGGCTTGTCCGAACCCTCGTCACTCCATTTCCAGACCTGGACGGGACGATCGATATTCTTGACCTCCTGCCCGCCCATATCCTCGAATTTGAAATCCAGCCGGTCACGGACCTGATC
>JAIOIW010000087.1 GCA_019912385.1 Notoacmeibacter sp.
AAAACCAATATGCTGAGAACCGATATGTCGTTCCATCCATATGATAACAAAATAACGATCACACCAATAGTTTTTATTTTGCGTATATTACGTTTCTATATTAAATTAATATCAAATTCAAGAAGAATTAGAAGGGAACGAATTCTATTAGCTTCAATGAGTAACGAAGAATTAAAGGATATTGGAGTTACTCGACTTGATGCTATTATGGAATTACGCCGTGGCTCGAAATTATAATTTAGTTATATAAATTCAATATTTTTTGTTACTGTAGTTGAGGTATCCGAATGTCACTTGAGAAAATTGTCGATGTCCAAGGTTCATCTGCCTGTTCGGTAAAGAGTGAGGTTGCGGCGCAACCCTTTAAGTTGCGGGCACCGGACGGATTTACAATTGGAGGATTTGTCTGGCGCGATCAAATCACCGACGGAAGCGCCAGACCCGTCGTCATCATTAATCCGGCAACATCGGTTCTTTGCCGCTACTATTTTCGTTTCGCGACATTTCTCTTCCGGCACGGCTTCGATGTCATCACTTATGACTACCGCGGAATTGGCGAATCGCGCCCGAGGCGACTGCGTGGCTTCGAAGCGTCTTGGGCCGACTGGGGCCGCCTCGATTTTGAAGCGGTGCTGCAACATGCTGATACCTCGTTTCCTGGCCAACCAATCGATGTTGTTGCCCATAGTGCTGGCGGCATGGTCCTCGGTCTCGCCCCTTCAAACCCTCTTATCCGCCGCGTTTTCACCGTAGGAGCTCAGTGCGCCTTTTGGCGTGACTATGCTCCAGACAAGAGGCTCCGGATGTTAGCGAAATGGCACCTTTTCATGCCGCTTTTGACCGCACTCTTTGGCTATTTCCCGGGGAAGAGGATAGGATGGATTGAGGATACACCCAAAGGTATCGTGCGCGACTGGGTAAGCAGCCCTGAGCGGTTGAGAGACAGTTGGCGAAAGGGCTCGCGCACTCACTCCGACGACTCGTTCGTGCTGGAACAGCAGTTTGCCGCTATCACCGCGCCTATACTTGCGTTCAGCGTAACGGATGATGAGTTCGCTACAGTTCCAGCGATAGATCGGCTGCTCGCAAATTTTGTTAATTGTTCACGGATGCATTTGAGAATAACACCCGATTCGATTGATGAGCCGCGCATCGGCCATTTCGGATTCTTCCACAGCCGTTTTGAAGAAAAGCTTTGGTCGATTCCCCTCCAGTGGCTTAAATTCGGCCAGTTTCCTGAAGTTTATGCTGAAATCTGGCCGAAGTCCTCAAAGGCAGCGAAAGTCGCAACACCCTGACCACCTCCAGCGAGACGGAATGGCTTTCGCGTTCACTGGATCGACGTCGCCGAGATTGTTGAGGTGAATATATCGGCAGCCGATTGGGAGAGCGTACCATTACCTACTATCGCTCATCTCTTGTATTTCTCCTGCTTGAAAACTCGTGTTCACGCGTCGAGACTCTGCGGACGCATCCTGGACCACCGGCACATCCGGCAAATCATAATAGTCGCCCTTGCTTTCAACGTGGATCTGTTGGGTGATCCTTAATCCGGTCTGACCATCAAGCGTTCCTGCGAAGACCGAGGTTCTCTCTCGGTCACCCGATTGCCAAAACAGATTGCTGCCACATACCGCGCAAAATCCCCTTCGTGCGTGCGCGGAAGACCTATACCAGGTGACATTACCAGTAATACGTAACCGCTTGGTATCTGTTTGAGTTGCGGCAACATAGTGACCGCTCGTCTTGCGACATTGCGAACAATGGCAAGCCATTACTTGTCTCAAAACTCCTTCGATACGATAACTGACTTGGCGGCAAAGACAGCTGCCAGTGAATTGCTTCATGTGCTTACCCTTCATCCCGGCCTGCATCTGCTACGAGCAGTCAGATCATGAAAGCTGTCCGGTTCGCTGCTCGAGAGCACGAACGACCGCGATCATATCGTTGCGGCCATGTCCCAGCGCTTCGGTTTCCGCATAAAGTTCGTGGCAGATATCCAGCAGGGGTGACGAAAGATTGGACAGTCTCGCTGCTTCGGCGATCAGGCGGTTGTTCTTGAGGACGTCGGAGATCGATGCCTGAACCTCGAAGTCTTGCGAGACCAGTTTTGCCAGCTTCACGCGCGAGATTTCGCTCGCCATCTGTCCCGCATTGAGAATGGCTACAAGCTTATCCAGGTCCAATCGGTGGCTCTCGGCAAAATGGACAGCTTCGGCGAGCCCGGTTACCAGGGTGATCAGAAAAAGATTCACCGCCAGCTTCATCGACAGCGCATTGGGCACCGGCCCGCAGGTAATTGTTTCGTGGCAAATCGGCGCAAGCAGCGGCAGAACTTCTGCGACGGCTTTGTCGTCCCCCGCCAGCATTCCGACCAAACGGCCTGCTTCGGCCGGCTTGCGCGAACCGGATACAGGCGCCTCGACGTAGCTTCCCCCCGCTTCGCAAATATCTGAGTCAAGCATTCGGGAGTATTCAGCCGAGTTGGTTCCCGTGCTGACGATGATACGTCCCGCGACGTTGGCAACGAAATCCGGTGTGCCGCGACCGAGAACGGCGTCAGTCGAGGCGCTGTTCGCCATCATGAGCATGATGACGCGTGTTCGATGGAATACCTCCTTGGCGCTTTCAGCCACCTCCGCGCCGGCCTCGCGCAACGGTTCGCATCTGGCCGGTGTGCGATTCCAAACCAAGAGGTCCGCTCCGGCGTCGGCGAGATTGAGTGCCATAGGTTGCCCCATGACACCGAGACCAATGAAACCTATCTGCATGTGTGACTCCCAAATGTGTGACGCGGCCCAGGCGGGCGGGCATGACAGGAACTAAGACATGCCTACGGCCCGAACAGAGAGTGCCGGAAGCCGAACGCGACCATGACGCCGAGCACCCGCCATCCTTCGCCCCAGCGCTCGACATTGCCATGCAACAATGCCGGTATTGACGGAGCTGGCGGCAACGTATTTCCAGCCGAGCGCTTCGCGTATCGGGAGCAGAAGCGTGGCATAGGCGAACCGTGAGAAGCCTAATGCGACGGCTGCTCCAACGGACAGTCCTGCTGCCTTGAGTAGCTCGCGTCGCTTTTCGTTCATGTCCCTGATCTCACAGTGGAGCTTGCCGTGTGCCGTGAAGGCGAATGCCGCGGATCAACTTGGTGGCTGGAGTGGGTAGAGCAGACAGGTCGTGCTGGCTTGAGCGTGAATCTTGCCGGAAGCGTCGACAAGCGTGCCTTCGGCCATCGCCGTTTGGCGGCCGGCATGGACGACCTTCCCAATCGCCCGCATGGAACCTGATTCAAGGCTGACGGCCCTCAAATAATTCACCTTGATCTCGAGCGTTGTGTAGCCTCGTCCCGCCGGCAGTTTCGTGTGTACCGCGCAGCCCATTACCGAATCCAGCACCGTCGCAATGACACCACCGTGGACAGATCCGATCGGATTGTACTGCGCCTCATACGGTCGCAGGGCCATCACTGCGCGCCCGTCACCGAACTCCTCAAATGAAAAATCGACGAGATTGCAGATCGGGGGCAGAGGTAGGTCACCGCGCAAGACAGTCTCGAGAAAATCGCGGCCACTCATGGTGCGTGCAGCAACCGCCAGTGCGATGGGGTCTTCCCAACGAACTAAACGTTCACGTACCGCTGGAGAAGCGCCCAATTCTTTTTCGAAGTAGAGCCGGGTCAGGCCGCCACCGACTGACTTGTGATCTCCAATTGCGGCGATTGCGCTACCAACCTCACGGAATCCCGTACGTCGGTAAAAAGCAACAGCTGCAGTCTGTATCTCGGCCGTCGCCAATACGAGCCGACCATATCCAAGCCTCAGAGCTTCGGCCTCGGCTTTTGCGAGCATTCGGTCCGCGAGGCCTTGCCCACGGAACGACCTTTCGAGATACATGCGTCTCAATTCGACGGAATCAGCTGACTTCCGCTCGAGCCCGAACATTCCAATGACCCTATCGGCATGCATCATCACCCAAAAACCGCTTCCGGACCTTGGGTCGAAATATTCGCTAATTCTGTTGATCTCTTCATCGAGCGCGCGTCGAACATATATGCCAAATGCCTTTTTCAGGCCGGTTGGCGCGAGTTCGAAGTTGACCTCGGTAAAGAGATTGCGAACGGCTTCGGCATGTGACTGCTCGAACAGCGCGATCTGAAAATCTTCTGCCTTCAATTCCGCGACCAACCTTTAGCGACAACTGTTCCCGCGATTGATTTGGATGTTGATCTGGGGGGCGCACCTTCCCCAGAAAGTCCAGTCCCGGTCGCGTCCGGCTTGGCTGATTGCTCAAGCCAGGCTTCAACCATCGGCAGCCGGTCCCACCCCCAGAAAGGCTCGTCCCCAACCAGAACAAAGGGAGAGCCGAAGACTCCCTTGTCGAGCGCTTCCATGGTTCGCTTGCGTAGAACCAGTCTCGCCTCGTCGCAGGCGAGCCACTCGGAAACCAATTCGAACTGATCTGTAAATCGTGCCGCCAACGCAATAACCGATTCGGCATCGGCCAGAGCCAGCCCCTGGCCGAAATAGGTTTCGAAAGCAGCCATAGCGAAATCTATCGCAAGTTCAGGATTTCGCGCATCGAACCAGTAAAAGGCTCGAGCCAGCGCCTGGGAAGGAAACGGAAAATCGGCTCGTAACCGAAATGGAATATCCAAAGTAGCCGCGATACGGTGGCAATCGTGGATTGCGTATTCGCCACGCATTGGTATTTGGTTCACAGGGCCTATCCCTGTTCGCCGAAAAGCTACACCGAGGAGGAACGGGCGCCAAACAACCGGTTTCCCGAAACGCCCCAGCCGCTCGTCGATCTCGACGGCCGCGAAATAGGCATAGGGTGAACTGAAATCAAACCAGAACTCGACGGGGCTCGTCATGGACGATCCTTTTCGGACAGCAGATGCCGAGAGCCACCTCTACGTCCATCAATAAACCGCTGAGTTCCGCGCCTGACTGCTTCAGACCCTATAAGCGCGCCAAATTGTATTGCCTCGATTGCGAGACCTTCACCGATAGAGACGTTCAACCCACGCGTGACTGCTGTCAAGCAAGCCGACACCGTGTCAGGATCGGATTCGATGATCGATTGCGCCAGCTTTTCCGCCTCATCCATAAGGTGCTCGTGCGGGACCACGCGGTTTACGAGACCGATCCTGCCGGCCGTTTCGGCAGAAATCGGTTCACCGGTGAGGATCATCTCGATCGCAAGCTTTCGGCCGACATGCCGCGGCAACCTTTGCGTACCTCCGAAAGGCGGTGGAAACCCGAGGCGAATTTCGGGCTTCGCGAATGTTGCGCGATCGCTTGCGATCGCAAGAGGCGCAGCCTCCGTGATCTCGCAACCAGCTCCATAGGCCAGTCCATTGACTGCGGCGATGATCGGTTTTGGGAACGCCTCTATACATGCCGTCAGACGCTGGCCTCGCTGCGTGATATCCCGAACAGCAACGTCTGTACCTTTTGCAATGCTCGATGCCAGGCCGAAAATGTCAGCTCCGGCACTGAAAGCGCGATCTCCAACTCCGCTCAGTATGACCACGCGAGTAGAAGGACATGTCGCGATTTCGTCGAGCGCGGAAAGCAACCTGTCGATCAGGTCGTAGTTGAGTGCGTTTAGGCACTCCGGACGATTGAATTTCAGAACTGAAATTTCACGCTTGTCTTCCCGAAGGAGAATTTCTTCACTCATATCTGCCTTGCCTGCACTCATTGCGAATATTCAACAATCATGTTCGCAAACGATTTGTGGAGCGGCAAACGAATTGAAATGCGGTGTAGGTGAATTCTACTCAACCAAGGCGTGACGCCTTAACGAGCCAATTTGCGAATGCCCGCACTTCGGCGCGGGCATCAGCTCCGGGGGCCTGCACCAGCCAATAGCCGGTCGTGGCCCTGATAGTGGGCGAAGCAGCCTTGATGAGAAGTCCGGCGTCAAGTTCCTTGTCTATCAGCGGCCGTCTGCCAATTGCGACTCCGAGCCCTGCCAAAGCGGCATCGGTCACCATGTGCACAGTATCGAAATACAGGCCGGTCGTGAGATCTATACCGGCTGTTCCGGCCCGATCGAGCCAGGCTGCCCAGTCTTCCGTGACCGAGGCAACATGCAGGAGAGGAACAGAGGCAAGATCAAGCTTTCCTTCTCTATGGTGCCGCTTCGCGAACTCAGGTGAGCACACGGGAACCAATTCTTCGACAAAGAGACAGGTAGAGGTCAGATCTGGCCATGCGGCCCTCGCCATTCGAACCGCCAGATCGACATTATCGATCGGGAAACCGACCTGCCGGTGTGAGGTATCAAAAGTAAGCAAAATATCCGGATGGGCAGCTCGAAAATCCGCCAGGCGCGAAAGAAGCCAACGCGATGCAAAGGTGGGCGGCATGCTGATCGATACTCGTCGGACACCTCCCGAATTGGGTAGGCGCCTCGTGCCAACGGCTATTGTGGCCAAAGCTTCGGAAACGAAGGGCAGGTAATCCCGGCCCTCCTTTGTAAGCACCACGCCGTTGCTTCTCCGCTCGAAAAGAGTGACCCCCAGCCAGCGTTCAAGTGTGACGATACCGTGGCTCACTGCGCTTGGAGTGATATGCAACTCTTCGGCTGCAAGTTTGAAACTCTGGTGCCGGCCCGCCGACTCGAAGAGGCGCAATGATGCAAGTGGAGGAAGACTGAGCGCCATTGGATCTATTGCTCCGAAATCGCATCACGCTGCTTGTGCGCGCTCCCTGGATAGACGGGTGGATAGTCTCTATCCCTTTTTCGCCGGGGGGAATTGCACGTTCTCGAGATGAGTGTTGCCTGGGTGGGGTGCCCCTTTGTCATCGGCGCAAAGAGGTGGAAAGAGGAAGTCGTCATGTCGCAGCTTCCATCAATTGGTCGCGAAAGACCGCAGAATGCGCTGTACTGGGCGTGTTTTCCGGACTGATCACGAAAAGTTCCTTCTCGATCGGTCCGCCAATGAGTTCCACCGCGCATAACGTCCCGGCAAGTACCTCGTCGCGAACGGACGAAAGCATGACCAGCGAAATGCCGAGCCCAGCTTTGACGGCCTCCTTAACCGCGGCGGTGCTGCCGAGGTTCATGGACACCCGAATCCGTCCCGCGTCCTTGCCGTACACGGCCTGAAGCAGCTGGCCGGTTCCGCTGCCGCTTTCACCACCGATCATGGCAGCTTCCAGCAACCACTCGCGAGGGATCTCCTTGTCGTGGGCCCAGGAATGATCTGGAGCAACGATAACCACCAGGGGCTCGCGTTTCCAAGTCTGCGCAGCGAATCCTGGTCTTCCGTCCCACCACTCCATGACAGCCATGTCTACCGCTCCACACGTAACCTGATCCGCGATTTCGGGATTCGTAGCAATTACCAGATCAGTTTTGATGCCATGCGTTTCCTGAAACCGTCGTACCATTGGCGGCAGCAAATAGGTCCCGATGTTGCCGCTGGCGCCTATAACGAGCGAGTGATTGGTTACCGAAGCAAGCGCTCGCCCTTCGGCCTGTAACAGCCGTCTTGCGTGGGTTATGAACCTAGCACCGGCCCCCGTCACCGTCGAGCCATTGCGGCTGCGAACCAGGAGCGCGACCCCCAATTCATTTTCGAGCTTGCGCACGAGTTGCGTGACCGTGGGTTGGGCACACCCCAACTGCCTTGCGGCCTCAACAAATCCGCCCGAATCGACAACCGTAACGAGGGCGCGAACCTGTGCAAGGTTAAGAGTCACAAGCGTCGCTCCGATGCATTGGATAGATCATTTATCGCACCGCGTGGACGTCGTCCTTGGATGCAATCAACAATATTGAGCGCGGCCTCGGTCACGATCGCCCGACGGACGTCTTCAATCGCGGACCCGAGATGCGGCGTAAATAACGTCCGTTCCACGTTTGCCACGAGGCGTTCCGGAATTGCACGCGGATGGTTGGAAAGTGCCTTGTCCTCGAACGCGAAGACATCCGCGGCATAACCACCCAGGGGACCGGTTTCGAGAGCGTCTGCAACGGCTTCTTCGTCCGTGAGGGAACCGCGGGCGGGGTTGATTAGCAGACACCCCGATTTCACGCGGGAGAGAAAACGGTGATCGACCATTCGCTCAGTGGCAGGAGTGAGAGGCAAGGCAAGGACAAGAACGTCACTCTCCCCGGTTAACGCGTCGAAGTCGGCGAAGGATACGCGAAGCGTCCGTTCATCCTGATCCGACAATCGTTGCGGATCGAAATAACTGGTCCGGCAATCAAATCCGGAAAACCGCCTTGCAACAGCCTTTCCAAGGGCGCCCATACCCAGAATACCGACTCTCGTGCCGGTCAAGCCCTTGCCATAGAATGCAGGGCGCCAACCCTTGTGGCGTCCGCTTCTCACAAACCTGTCGCCTTCGATAACATTACGCGATAGGGCGAGCAGAAGCGCGAGCGTGAGATCGGCTGTAGGCCCGGTCAGCAGATCCGGTATTATCGAAAGCCAGACGCCCCGGCGAGTGCAGGCGTCAACATCAAAATTGTCATATCCCTTCAGGGCGCACGCAACGATCCGAAGCGATCGACATTCCCGCAGGAAATCGTCGTTAAGGGCGTCTGTCATGAAAGCAATTATTCCATACGCGTCCCTTGAATGCACAATCATATCCTCGCGGGACCATGGATCGAGTTCACTGTTCATAGCGAGATCAGCGTATGGCGCCAATGATTCCAGGGTGTCCGGATCCACCGGACTGGAAATCACGACTTTGGGGCGCGCCTCACTCATTCAAATCTCCGCTTTAAATTATTAATCATGATTGACATATGGTTTCAATAACGAAATGCTATTCTTTATGAGCGACCTGTCAGGGCTTATCGGCTCGCGGAACCGCCATTTTGAGGGCAACGATGAGCACCGGCGCAGATCAGCGTGATGAATGTACAGATTACACCGCTTCTGGCAGGAAACGGAGAAATGGTTGGCTGGTCTGGCTTTGCGCAAGCCGGATGGCAGTATCGATCTCGTTCATGATGTTCGCAGGCGCTTTGCCTGCACTGGCCGTTGCCTGGAACATGAGCGCGTCTGAGGCCGGATCGGTTCAATCCGCATTCAATATCAGCTATGCAGTCTCTCTCGTATTGACGGGATGGCTTTCGGACAGGCTCGGTGCCCGGCGAGTTTTTCTTTGGTCAAGTGTGGCGACGGCAGTTGCGGGTATCCTGGTCGCGGCCCTCGCCCGATCGTTTGAAAGCGGGCTCATATTGTTTGCCCTGTTCGGAACCGTTCACGGCGGGACGTACACGCCATCCATCATGCTCGTAGCCCAGGGCACCGATCCGAAGCGGCGAGGATTGGCAATCGGCCTTCTTCTAGGGGGCGCTTCGCTCGGATACGCAGCATCAATTGCTCTTTCCAGTTCACTGAGCGCCATTGACTCCTACACGTCCGCTTTCATGATTTGCGGCGGGGCTCCAACGCTTGCAGCGCTGGCCGCATGGATCGGGATCCGGAAGCTCCCTCGCGAAGCCACGGTCTGTGACACGAGATCGAGACCCCAAGCCTCCCCGACCAACCGAAGTGCGTCGAAGTTGCTTACGCTCGGTTATACCGCACACTGTTGGGAGTTGTTGGGGATGTGGGCGTGGCTGCCGGCATTTCTTGTCTCTTCCCTCTCAGTATCGACGGATGCCAGCGCCCTGACCCAAGGGATCTGGATTGGCATCGCGATACACATATCGGGCTGCATTTCGGCTTTCAGCATGGGGCACGCTTCCGATCGTCTTGGCCGGCGCACAGTGTTGATCGCGCTTGGCCTTTTGGGGGCGTTGTGCTCGTTCGGAATTGGCTGGCTGAACCAAGCCCAGTCGGGCCTCATCCTCATCATTGCTGCGGTATACGGGTTTTCCGCACTGGGCGATTCACCGGTCCTTTCAACGGCGATAACGGAAACTGTGGCGCCGAAAGTCCTGGGAACCGCACTTGCCATTCGTTCAATTCTCGGATTCGGAGCCGGGGGGCTCGCACCTCTTGCTTTCGGCGCTGCCAATGATCTCAGTCCGACAAATTATGCATGGGTTGCCGGATTTTCCTGCCTCGGAGTAGGCGGCCTGCTTGCCACGTTATTTGCATTCTGTCTGCCGCATTCGCTTTTCGGCCGCGGCGCAGTCTCATCCATCGAAACCACGGAGGAAGTGGCCCCATGACATCGGGTTGCCTGATCATTACCGGCGGCAGTCGCGGCATAGGAGCAGCGACCGCTCGCCTTGCTGCGGAGCGGGGTTACAGGGTTTGCCTGAACTATGTTCGTGACGAAGCTGCCGCGTTGGCCACTGTTGCCGACATCACGAAAGCAGGAGGAACCGCGATTGCGGTGGCAGGCAACGTCAGTTCGCGGGATGACGTCGATAACCTTTTCCGAATCGCGGAGAAGGAACTCGGACCGATAGACGCACTCGTCAACAACGCTGGAATCACTGGCCCTATCCGCCATTTCATCGACACCGACTGCGCCACAATCCGTGAAGTTTTCGACACAAATGTTCTCGGAAGCATGTATTGCGCTCAAGAAGCGATACGGCGGTTTCTACCCCGGCGCGCGGGTGCGATCGTGAATCTATCTTCCGTCGCAGCGACGACCGGCGCGCCAAATGAGTACATCCATTATGCAGCATCGAAAGCGGCAATCGACGCATTTACCTTAGGGCTTGCACGGGAAGTGGCCGTTTACGGCATACGTGTAAACGCGGTCGCACCCGGCTCAACCTTGACCGATATTCATGCATCCGCGGGAGAGCCGGACAGGCCCGCACGTGTGAAGAATCGCATTCCGATGCATCGGTTGGCGGATCCTGGCGAGATCGCGTCCGCCATCGTCTGGCTTCTCTCGGAAGAGGCATCGTACGTGACGGGCACTGTTCTGCGTGTCTCAGGTGGCTTCTGACGAGGCCGGGAGGGCTTTGGCCCGGATGTCGATATCCTGCTTCTCGGACAGCGCGGTTGCGGGCGAATTGACTGTATGCTGCCCCGCCCAGTTGCCGGGTATCTCCATCGAGGATGGCCAACCCAGCAAACAGATTATGGCCCCAGTTCGACATGGCGCATGCTCCGGACACAACGCGCACCGTGCTTCCTGTTGTCTCAGCGTCTTTTTAGGTTTGTGCGGGTGACAACTCAACCGGACGCGAAAGCAACATCGCCTTGCGTCCCCGTCGTTCCGTTCAACGCAAGTGGGAGGGGTACATGGGTGTCGATCTGACTTTTATCGGCTGCGGCGACGCGTTCGGAAGCGGCGGAAGGTTCAACACATGCTTCCACATAGCCAGCCGAGCTACGACGTTTCTTGTCGATTGCGGAGCATCCTCCCTCATCGCAATGAAAAAACTGGCTATTGATCCGAACGGGATCCGAACCATCCTGATAACGCATTTTCATGCCGATCACTTCGGCGGGTTGCCATTCTTTCTTCTTGACGCGCGTTTTTTCTCAAAAAGGACGTCCCCGCTGACGCTTGCCGGTCCGCCCGGCATCAATGAAGCTCTACTGCGATATCAGGAGACGTTTTTCCCCGGCTCATCTGATATCCGGCTCGGCTTCGATCTCGAATTGCGTGAACTCAAGCCCGGACAACCGAACGTGTTCAATAGTTTGGCGGTCACGCCCTACGAGGTCAATCATGGCAAGCCCGGTGGGGCTTATCTGGCTTACCGCATCGAAGTCGAACGCAAAACGATTGCCTATACCGGCGATACGGAATGGACCGATACTCTGATCCCGCTCGGAAAGGAGGCCGACTTGCTGATTGCCGAAGCTTATTTCCTTGACCGCCCTGTAACATTGCATCTCGATCTGAAAACGTTGGAGGCACATTTGCCGATGATCAATCCTCACCGCCTGATCCTGACGCATATGAGCGAGAGCCTGCTGCGCCAGGCAAAAGGGCTTAACTTCGAACTTGCAGAAGACGGCCTCAGAATCCGGTGCTGAGCGCCAGTAAAAAAGTACTGATCAATTCGCGACCAGCCTTTTCGATTTTCTATCGCCGTTCATCTGGATTGGGACCGTACAAACAGCTCGAATTCAAAATGGGTTTACCGATACCGGCCAGTCACCAGTCATTGGATCGCCGGTATCGCAAGAGTAGCTCTTCCGATGGTTGATCGTGGCTGATCGTCCATGAACCATTGCAGGAGGAATGCACCGGCGCCAACTGTGACCAAGGCAGTCCAGGCCAATGTATAAGAACCCGTAAGATCAAAGCTGAGGCCGCCTAGCCAAGAACCGGTGAAAGCGCCCAGCTGATGGCTGAAGAAAGCAAAGCCGAAAAGCGTATTGAAGTGCCGCAGGCCAAACAGTTTGACAGTAAGAGCACTTACAAGCGGCACAACGCCAAGCCACAGCACCCCCATGGTAGCCGCAAACAAAATTGTCGTGTCGGCGGTAACCGGCGTCGTTATGAAGCAAACAATAGCGATTGTCCTGAACAGATAAGCCGCAGCCAACAACCGCTTTTGACTGTATCGTGCTCCAAGATATCCGGCGAGTAAAGAGCCGGCAGCGTTGCCAATTCCAATGATACCAAGCGCGGTCGCGCTAACCGTTGGCGGAACACCACATACAGCCAGAAATGCAGGCAGATGGACAGTAATGAACATCAGTTGGAACCCGCACGCAAAGAACGCGACCGTCATTGCAATGAAGCCAGGATGCCGCGCCGCGGCTAATAGGGATTCGCGCGCATTCAACCTTTGTCGATCGTCTTCAGTCTCCGCGTCGACAGGCTTGGATCCGATCAATACACCTAACAGCACCATCAGCAAAGCGATCGCGACCAAAGCTATTGCACCAACGCGCCAACCATTGTTCACTATGAGATATTGACCAAAAGGCGCAATAAACAGGGTGGCGAGCGATCCTCCAGCCGATACCATTCCCAATGTCTGCACGCGCCTGTGCGCGGGAACCGCCCGCGCCACCGCGCCAAACAGAACGCCGAAGCCGGTGCCGGAAACCCCAATGCCCACTAAAAGGCCCGCACCGACATCCAATCCGAGGACCGGCCCGCCCCAGGCCATAAATGAAAGGCCAAGCGCATAGATGCCAGCGCTGCCGATCACGACTGGGCGCGCTCCGAAACGATCACCAAGTGCACCCACGAATGGTTGGGTAATGCCCCAGACCAAGCTCTGCAGCGCGAGAGCGAACCCGAAGGCTGACGCAGATACCCCAAGCTCAGAATTAATCGGCTGAAGGAATAATCCGAGGCTTTGACGTATCCCCATACTTATTGATAGTATCATTGCGGCTGCTATGACAATAATAGTCGTATTTGCTAGCAATTGCGCCGATTTATTCGATTCTTTTGTGAGTTTCAATTTGTTTTCCATGTCATTATTTCGCAATAGTGCGATAAGTATAAGCGTATACGGCGATTGATCCGGCCACCCCGAGCGCGTCCTGGATGAAACAGGAAAACGCCTGAATCGACGCGAAAGCAAACGGGTAAAGTTCGTGCATGGGTGAGATAGGCTCAACCATAACAGAAAACAGGCGGGGCCTTTGCAGCAGATCAACTTCGCCGCAATGCCGATAGACGCCGGTCATGCCGCGCTTGAACACCGAGAACACGTTTTCAACGGTGTTTGTGTGCACGATGCCGCGAACGTACTCGCCATCAATGTGCTTCACTGTTTCACAGGTTGAGAACTATTTGTCTTTTTCTGTATTGGTTCCATAACAGTCTGTATAGATAACGGTCTCTGTCAACACGTGGCGATTACAGCGTGAAGCTTGGATTTCAGTCCGCCCTTGGTACGGCCAATCAGACGGCCACGCCCCCCCATTTTTTTGCCCCATGCTCGAGGCGGTTCGATGGGCCTTCAAATGGGTGGCGTCAATCATCAGGTATCTGTTGCATCCCCTTCGGACGTCAGTTCGGTCAGGAAGCGTGTGAAGACGCCCATTCGCGCCCATCTTGCCCACCAGATATAAAGCGTCTTGTGCGGCCCATAATCGGGCGGAGCATCGCGCCAGCGTACACCGTTGCGGATGACATGGATGATACCGCTGAAAACTTTTCGGTCGTCAGCACGCGCAACCCCGCGAGGCTTCCGGAACAAGTGATGGATGCGTTTCAGGTTTGCTTCTTGAAGCCAGAACAGATGCGACATGGATAATCCTCTTGTCGCCCTTGAAACAGACCGGCACCGCCGATGAAATCGGCCAATGCAACGTCCACATATCGCGGCGAAGCGGACATCCGACAAAAAGAGGCAGATGACGGTTCAGAGCCCATTGTGGTCATCCGTGCGCGGATTTTCCGGGGCCGAACTGCATTTCGCCGTTTCCGACTGACCAGTTTTCCTTTGGAGTATCGTAGATATTGATGAACACGTCCTCGGGGCGAATTCCGGGATTCTCGAAAAGCAACTCTGCGATGCGCCGGAATAAAGCCGCTTTATGATCGACGGTTCGCGTGTCGAACAATGTGATGGCTATATACAGAAGATCGTCGCTTCGCTCGATGCCGAACGCATTTCCAAACCGAAAGTTCGCCGGATCGTGTTCTGTTATCGTCATGAACTCATCGCCCCCCGGCACTTCAAGCACTTCCTGCAGAGACCGATAGAGGCCGTCGAGAATTGCTTGGCGGTACGCGACCGGCTTTCCGGTTTGCATGGAGATCTGCAGAATGGGCACAGCTCATACTCCTTTCCGATTGTCGCCTTCACCGATAATAGGATTTGTGCTATTTGCGAACGCAATGAAAGTGATAACAGAAATAACAAAATGAAATGTTTAATTCAGCTCTGAACCTGGATGCTGTCCGCGCCTTCATCCACATAGCGGACCTCGGCAGCTTTACCCGAGCGGCGGACGTTTTGGGTACGACACAGTCGGCCATGAGTTTGAAACTCAAGCGCCTGGAAGAGGCGCTTGATTGCAGGCTTATCTCCCGCACACCGCGATCCCTGCGACTGACCCCGCAGGGAGCAGCGTTTCTGGATTGCGCGCGCGATCTCCTCGCGGCACATGACAGGGCCATCGCGTTATTCTCGAAGGAAAGGCGACATCTCGCGATCGGGATAAGCGATCATGTGGCTGGACCAGAACTCCCTTCCATCATTTCACGGATGAACGCCCAGGATCCCGCCCTGCTAATTGAAATCCGGATCGGATCTTCCGGTGAGCTTTTGCATAATTTCGACAGGCGGGAACTCGATACCGTCATCGTGCGGTTTCATGAAGGAAGAAACGACGGCGAGATAATCGGCAACGAAAAACTCGGCTGGTATGCAGCCGACGGCTGGCAACACCGTCCAGGCGAGCCACTTCCCGTCGCCACCATGCCCGAGCCGTGTGGTGTACGGTCCATGGCATGCAGACATCTCGATGAGGCAGGCATCCCATGGACGGAAGTTTTCGTTGGGGGCGGTGTGACGGCCGTTTCCGCGGCTGTGATGGCCAAGCTCGGCGTTGCGGCACTGGCGAGACGCATGCTGCCTGCCGGTGCTAACGATGTGGGACCCGAGCTGGGATTGCCGGAACTACCGTGTTTACCGATCGTGCTTCATACCCGCGAAACCGATGACAGGGCGCTGAAAGCACTAGCGACCTTGTCCATTGTATTTCGGAACGCTGTGAAAGCTTAGATTGCGACTTCCCTCCGATGTCTGCTCGCGCTGTTATTTAGCTAACCACGGGAACCTCATCGAACAGCTTTTCTTCACCCAATTTTTCAATTTAGGTATTCTCGGCAAAGGTCTCAAAGTGTCAATCGGCGTCCAAAACTGGCTCTGACTCAATTTTGATGCAGATTCAGATTCGAATCGCGGCGGCTTTGGAAGGAGATCGCCGCCATGCGCACGAATGTTGACCTGACGACCCTGGTTCCGCCCAGCTTCAAGCTCATCGACGTCTGCGGAGGCCACGACCGCCTTGAAATGGTCTTGCGCCAGACGCGCCGCTCCTGCCGTTGTCCGGATTGCGGGGCTTTTGGCCTGCCACGGAACTTTCATCCGGCGCTGATTAGAACCTCGACCGTTTTTGTTACGCCATGGGGCGTGGTGTGAGCAACCGGCGCAGGCGCGGAGCCTTCAACGCTACCGGTCCTTCTCCCAGCCGGAAATCCGCAGCGGAAAATCCCAATCAGAAGCGATCCGGTTCTCTTGGATCGGGGCACCTGCAACAATGAGAAAGGATCAAACGCGAAACCATCAACCGAAGGCGCTTGCCGCGTCGCAAGTCAGTTGAATAATATGACAACCCTGATGAGCCTGGAACTCAGCCAGCTCAGGCTGTCAATCGTCTCAAAATCCCTGACGACGGACATTTCCACCATTCACATCCCCATGACCTTGCCATAGATCGGCTTGCCGTGCGTAAGGTTTGCTGCGATCTCGGCGATGGACTGCGCGTCGATGCCATAGTGCCGGTAGAGATCGGCAACGGTGCCGGTCTGTCCGAAATGCTCGACGCCGAGGCTGACAGTTCTATGGCCATGTACGCCACCGAACCAGGACAGAGTCGCCGGATGCCCGTCGATAACAGTGACAATCCTGCAGTGCGTAGGCAACGGCGCCAACAGTCGCTCAATGTGGCTCGAAGCGCTCATATAGCCGCGCGACCGGGCGCGCTGGGCGGCCTGCCAACCGGCATTGAGCCGGTCGGCGGAGGTGACCGAAAGCACACCGACATCGCGCCGTAGGCCCGCCAGCTTCCCGGCAGCAGCGATCGCCTCAGTCGCGACCGTCCCCTGATAGGCGATGACCAGATCGGAGTTCGGTCCCGGTTTACGGAGCCAGGTCGCCCCGTCAATCACCTCTTGGGCGAAATGCGCATTGGGCATACGTCCCGGCTGTTCGATCACACGGGTCGACAGGCGCAAATAGACCGAGCCGCCCGTCTCGTCGCGCAGCCACGTCCGCTCGTCGGGATCGCCCTCGCCGCTCCGCTGCATGTAGTCGAATGCCCACGCCATGATGATGGCAAGTTCGTCGGCGAAGGCCGGCTCGAAGCTCGCCAGCCCGTCCTGGCTCATCCCGATCAGCGGCTGGGCGATCGACTGGTGCGCGCCGCCTTCCCCGCTGAGCGAGACGCCGGAGGGCGTGCCGACGACCATGAACCGGGCGTCCTGATAGCAGGCATAGTTGAGGGCATCGAGCCCGCGCGAGACGAACGGATCGTAAAGGGTGCCGATCGGCAGCAGACGCTCGCCGAACAGGGAATGGGAAAGCCCCGCCGCCCCGAGCAGCAGGAAGAGATTCATCTCCGCGATTCCGAGTTCGATATGCTGGCCCCTAGGGGAAAAATCCCATTTCTGCGCGCTCGGGATGCGCTCGGCCCGGAAGAGGTCGGCGAGTTCCTTGCGGGCGAACAGCTGCCGCCGGTTCACCCATGGCCCGAGATTGGTGGAGACCGTCACGTCCGGAGACGTCGTAACGATCCGCGCGGCAAGTTCATTATCGGTCTGGGCTATGGTGTCGAGCACTTTGCCGAAAGCGGCCTGGGTCGAGATCTCGTCGTGCATCGCCACCGGACTCACCGCGACCTCCACCGGAACGGGCACCCGCTTCGCCTCGAATCGCCGCCGCCCCTTGGCGAAGAACGGTACGGTATCGAGATAGCCGGCTATCTCCTGCTCGCTTACATCGAGCCCCTCGAACCGCTCCCATTCGTGCCCGGGCCGGACCTTCATTGCAGTCTGGAAGCCCTGCATCTGCGCCGAGGTCATCAGCCCGGCATGGTTGTCCTTGTGTCCGGCGAGCGGCGTGCCCCAGCCCTTGACCGTATAGGCGATGAAGGCGGTCGGCCGGTCGTGGTCGATACTGTTGAATGTCTCCGACAAGGTCTCGAGGCAATGTCCCCCGAGATTGTTCATAAGCGCCGAAAGCTCCTCGTCCGAACGCCTCTCGATGAGCCTGGTCACCTCGCCCTGATCGCCGAGGTCGTCCAGCAGCCGCTTCCGCCAGGCCTTGCCACCCTGGAAAAGCAGGGCCGAATAGAGCTGGTTGGGGCAAGTGTCGATCCAGGCCTTGAGCGCAGCCCCTCCCGGCTCCTCGAATGCCGCTCGCTGCAACGCTCCGTGCTTTATCGTTACCACGTCCCAGCCGAAGGCGCGAAAGACCGTCTCGATCCTCTCGTAGAGCCCTTCGCGCACCACGCCGTCGAGGCTCTGGCGATTGTAATCGATGATCCACCAGGTGTTGCGCAGGTCGTGTTTCCAGCCCTCCTGCAACGCCTCGTAGACATTGCCCTCGTCGAGTTCGGCATCCCCAACCAGAGCGATCATTCGCCCCTCGGGCAGTTCGCCCCAGTTACGGGCCTTGATGTAATCCTGGACAATCGAAGCGAAGGACGTAATCGCGACCCCGAGCCCCACCGAACCGGTCGAAAAATCGACGTCATCGCTATCCTTGGTCCGGCTCGGATAGGATTGCGCCCCGCGATACCCCCGAAAATTCTCCAGCTTCTCCCGGGTCTGGTTCCCCATCAGATACTGGATCGCATGAAAGACGGGCGAAGCATGCGGCTTGACCGCCACCCGGTCCTCGGGCCGGAGTACATTGTAGTAGAGCGCCGTCATAATCGAGACCATCGAGGCCGACGACGCCTGGTGCCCGCCGACCTTGACCCCGTCGACCTTCTCCTGCCGGTTCGCCTGATCGATCATCCAGTAGGCTAGCCACAATACTTTGCGTTCGATTTCCCGGAGCATCCGGCCCCTCCCACATTAAAGCTGTGACAACCCGGTCATTGTTGCCACTTTCCTTACTCGCAGCCCCAGCATTGCGACCCGCAATCCATTCCCCGGCTCTTGGAGACGTGCGAAGGCATCCCGACCGGATAGCCGGCGCGGACCCGCAAACAGGTTTATCAATCTCAGGACGAGAAGAACGCCATGCATTCCTCTGCGATCTCGTCAGTCGCGACATCGAATACGCGCTGGCCGCCTTCGGGAGTGCACAGCCGGACGTCCGAACCGATCCGGCCATCGATAAAGCGGTCCCGATAGTCGTAAGCGTTATGAATGTCGGAAACCGCGCCTTTTCTCGCCGGCCGCAAATCGGCTGACACCGGCTTGATGTATCTCGAATGCAGGAATTGCGTTACAGCTATTTCGCTCGCGGTTGCATGAGCCCCGTCACCATCACCGAAAATCTCTGTGATCTCTGCCGCGGTCTTCGGCGGCGTCCACCAACTGATGAGCTTGCACAGAACGTCGCGGTGCCCGCCCTCCCGGTGGAAGCTTATGCCTGCATAGAACTCGTTCATCGCGGTCAGTACCGGCGCTATGTTGCCGCCATGCCCGTTGAGAAACACGATACGGCGGAAGCCATGCCGCGCAAGCGACTGAATGACATCGACCAAAACGGATACATAGGTCGAAGGGCGCAGCGAGATGGTTCCGGGAAAGCCTAGGTGGTGCTGAGCCATTCCGAAGGTAATCGGAGGGGTGCAGCAGATTCCCGTCCGCTCGCTGATCGCCTCCGCCATCGCGCTTGGTATGATGTAATCGGTTCCCATCAAACCAGTCGGGCCGTGCTGTTCGGTCGAACCGATCGGCACGATGATCCCGGCGTTCGCTCTCAGATATTCTTCGACTTCCGGCCATGCCGCGAATTGCAGCTTCATGCTTACCTCCATGGTCCCGACACTGATCAGGACTGAACCGATTCGACAGGAACGAATTCGGCCTTCAATCCGAATCCAGCGGGGCCGAACACCTTGAGCGCTCGCTCCGTTCGCATGATGTCCGGCGCGCTGATCCCGACGACCTTGACGCGCTGTCCATAGCGCAGGTTCTCCGTCGTGATCGGTTCGGCCGTTTCACGGTCGAGAATGCAGATGAGGTCGGGCACAACCGCGAGCAGACGCCCGCCTGTCTCGGCCAGAAGATACTCGTTCTGGAATTTCACGCTCATCCGGCCGTTGCCATGCAGGTCGTCGATCTGCACGGTGCCGACCGAGAAGCCCCCCGTCGTCTCGCGCAGGATGTCGGTCACCTTTCCATCGAAGAGAAGCCGGGCATGCCTGCCGGTGCGTTCGGACGTCAGGAACCCCATCAGATCTTCGAAGACATCGGAATGGCGGCGGCGCGCATTCGCAATCGCATCGCCGATCGAAACCGCTAGGCTGATCGTGTTCAGCACAGCGAATTCCCGGATTTCGCGCCCCGACAGCGGATAGCAGGCCATCTGGCCGGCGCCACCCATGCGTACGCAGATATCCCGGCAATAACGTTCCGCATCGACATTGTCTTTCGTCAGGACCGTGAGAACCGAGCCCTTGTCGTCCGCGATGATATTCGGAGAGCTCGAAAGCCCTGCGACATTGAATGTCGTCATCTGCAGTTCGGGAAAGGCCCTTCCCATCCCGTCTGCGTCGATCACCGGCAGTCCGGTCAACGCTCCAACGATGAGCGGCATGGTGGCGTTGACTCCCCCTGCCTCGATAGGCATGACCGCATCGACCCTGCGGCCCAGCTCCTTTTCGAACTGGCGCAGCGCCTCGACATTGGCCGCCCCGCTGGGAATTTTTTCGTTGATGACCGTGGGCGCACCCATGGTCAGGATGTTGACTGCCAGCGCGTCGTCAGGAAAATCACCTGGGTCGATGACGTTGATCTCACGCCCTTCACTGAGGACCTGCTTCAACATCAGCTTGCCGACATACGGATCGCCACCGCCTCCGGTCCCGAGGAACGCAGCGCCCCGGATGAAGCTGTTGAGATTATCCTGATCAATTTTCATCGCTTTTTTCCTCACTTTGCCAAATCACCCACTGCCTTCACCCGAACGCGCACTGCGCCGCCGGGGAGATAGGTGAGCGGCAGTTCCTCGACATCGATGATATCGATGGTGGCCGAATCGGCGCCGGAATTTCGGCACCCCTCGCGGGACTGGTCCTTGGCGAGAGCCAGCGCGCCATCACGGCCAAGTTCCTCATAGGAGAAGATCCGGTCGATTTCGAAACCGATCTGCGCCTTCGCCGCGCCGATTGCGTTCGCAACACCGGAGTTCTCCGGGATGACGACTTTGGATGCACCGGAAAGAGGTCTTGAGACCAGAATGGCGCCGCCGCCTACCAAGATCACGGGCACGTCTTCCTTGCTCGTTTTGACCTTGTCGATCGCGTTTTCGATCAGCCGGTGGATTTCCGCCTCGGTCGCCTCGATCAGCGCCTTTTCCAGGTGCTTGACTTTCTCGGGATCGCCGATTTGGTGCCGACCCGCGGCAACGACGATGTCTGTCGTGGTCAGGGTATCCCCGCCGAAAACCAGCGCCCGTTCCGTGAGCTGATAGCCGACGGAATCGGGACCGATGGTGACGCTGCCATCTTCACGCTGGCGCACAATGCTGCCGCCACCGAGCCCGATCGAAATGATGTCCGGCATACGGAAATTGGTGCGCACGCCCCCGATGTCCACCGGGACCGAAGATTCCCGCGGGAAACCATTGACGAGGATACCGATGTCGGTCGTCGTTCCGCCGATATCGACGACGATGGCGTTCTCGTGGCTGGTTGTATACGCGGCGCCGCGCATGCTGTTCGTGGGGCCGGAGGCGAAGGTGAGCACCGGATAACGCCGCACATGCTCTTCGTTCATGATCGTGCCGTCATTCTGGCTGATATAGAGCGGCGCCTGGATTTTGAGTTCCTCGAGCGCGGCCCGGAAGCCGTCGAGAACATCGCCGGCGAAACGGGAAAGCGAAGCGTTCATACAGCTCGCGTTCTCCCGTTCGATCAGTCCAAGCCGTCCGATCTCGTTCGACAGGGTCACGGACATGTCCGGGCACACTTCCCGAACCAGCTCGGCGACCCGCTCCTCGGCCGAAATATTGACGGGAGAGAAGACGCCGGAGATCGCAACTTCCCTGATCCCGCGCGCCTTGAGATCTTCGGCCACCTTCCTGATCTGGTCTTCGTCGAGCGGCGCGATCTCGCGCCCGTCGAATTCGTGTCCGCCATTCACGTAGTGCACGTTTACGCCAATCACGTCGAGAAGGTCGGAGGGCCAGTCCGTATACGGCCTCACGCTCGTCGTCGCCGGCAGCGCGACCCGGATCACGCCGATCTCAGTGAGCCTTTTCCGCTCGACGAACGCATTGGTGAACTGCGTGGTCCCGATCATGACATCGGTGATTTGTCCAACCGGGATGTTCGCCTGTTCCATGACCGCCTTCGCGGCGGCATAGACGCCCGTCTGGATATCTGACGACGTCGGTTTCTTGATGGATGCAAGCAGTTCGACGCCCATCATCAGCACGGCATCCGTATTGGTGCCGCCGACATCGATGCCAATTCGCGCAGTTTTTCCTGTCATGAGCTTTCCTCAGCCACAAGTTTTCGTACATGCGACGGTCGCCATCTTCCGCCGGTGGTCCCTGGAGGTTAGGGGAGCGGATTTTTGGAATCCAACGATCCTACGGCTAGGACGACAGCTATTATGGGCAGTAGAAAATCCGGACGAGGTGGGGATCAGATTCGCCCGTTTCGGCGCATCCCCGTCATCAGGCCGGTCTGAAACCCCGATCCCGCATGATGCCTGTCCGGATAGCTAGCGGCGCGAAAAAGAAGTATAGGTAAGGGTCACCTCGGTGCCATTCTGGCTTAGGGTAGCCCGCCTATTGGCTAGGAACGGAGGGGTCCGGCTCCCTAAAACAGGAGATCTTGGCGGCCCTTTAGCGATCCTCTTGAGCCCGGAGTGGAAAGCCGAATTGATGCAGCGTCGTTCCGGACATACAGCCGAGGCCGATTTGAGGTTTGCACCCGAGGTTGCATTTGATATCCGTCGTCCGCGACTAGACTCGAAGTCTCCATTCGAGAACAAGAAACAGTTGACGGCTCTGACGGCGCCAACGGGATTCGGCAAGACCCTGCTCATGGCGCAATGGTCAAGAGATGCCGCTGCCAACGGCATGACGCCGTGCTGGCACAACGTTTCGCGCCAGGCCAATCCGCTCCAATTACTGCTGCGTCAGGTCGGCCAGTTGATCGGAGTCGAAACCGGTCCGCCGGACGCGGCAGAGCCCGACATGGGAATGATCGTTGAGGCCTCGACGCGCCTCAACCGCCGCTATGTCGTTTTCGTCGACAATCTCCAGAAAATGACCGAGCAAAGCCAGATCCAGGATTTCGTCGGTCTCGTGGAGCAGTGCCACGCCTCGCTTCGCTTCGTGATCTCCACCAACATTCCCCATCACGTCCCGCTGTCGACGCTGCGTGCGCAGAACCAGCTCGAACAAATCACCGCCGAGACCTTGAAATGTTCGCCCTCGGAAATAAGGGAGTTTCTGGGCGACGACCTGTCCGAAGAGGCGGTATCCTTTGTGGAGGCCATCACGGATGGTTGGCCTGTTGCATTGCAATACATGCGGTTGAACCCGCGCTTCAAATCGGCTCTGCGCGGCAATCCCTTAGATATTGACGCCTTGCCGCAACTGGACGATGTCAACGAGTTCATCCAGGAAAACATCTTCCTGCCCATGAGCAAGGCGCTCAAGACCGTTCTCATCGACATGAGCGCGTTCGAAAGCTTTTCGGCGAACCAGGCGGAATTCATCTGTGAAATGGGGGCCGTGGGCGGGCTTCTGCACAGGGAGGCGCCATTTCCATTCCTTCGCCAATCGGCAGGCGATCCGAGGCGCTTCGAGTTCAACCCGATATTCCGCCGTTTCCTGGGACGGGAGCTCGACTGGTCGAGCGCCGAACACGTGGAACGCGTACACCAGAGGGCGGCCCAATGGTTCGAGAATAACGGCGATGCATTGCGGGCTATCTCCTGCGCCTTGAAGCTGAAGGATACCCAGATTGCGGTCGACATCTTCAACAGGGCCGGCGGCATCGAACTCGGGTTCCGTCACGGCATGGAGAAACTTCAGGAGATCATCTCCCGAATTCCGCCCGCCATCGCGGAAAGGGAGCCGCAAATAGCGCTTTCGAACGCCGTGTTGCACATGAAGGATGGCAATCTTGACCTCGGCCGTCACTTCCTGCGCACGGCCGACTATCAGATTTCGCAGGTCGAGCCGACCTCGCCCTTCCAGCACTACGCCTCCATCCCCACCATGCTGATGGCGATTTATGAGGACAAGGACATAAGCCTAACGGAAATCGAGCAGAAATACGACCGGCGCGAAAATCCCGGCACGGAAAGCTACTGGGCCCAAGGCTGGTACAACAACCTCGCCTGCATGATCTATTATGCGAGAGGCGACATGGGGAAGGCTGAGAGATCGGGCACCCTCGCGCTCGAATTGTATCGCGCCGCGGGCTCCGATTACTCACAGATATTCATGCACATCCATTTGGGCATGATTAACCACATCAAGGGCCGGTTGTTCGATTCCGAGACGTGCTACACCGCCGCGAAAGCGCTGTGCATGAGCCAGTCCTCACCGGATGCCGGCCTGCAGGCGCTGGCCGATGTGCTGCTCGCGGAAGTGTATTTTGAATATGGAGACTTCCCCACAGCGGAGGAACATCTCAGCCAGTCGCTGAGCGAACTCGACAAGCATGAGGCCTGGGTGGAAGTCCTGGGGCGAGGCTATGTGACCGCAAGCTATCTGGCCCTGGTCAGAAACGCGGTGCCTGAAGCCAACAGCATTCTCGATAGATGCGAAACGATCGCCAGGTCCAGGGATCTCCCGAGGCTCCTCGATATAATCGATGTGCAGAGAATGGAAATCGCGGCGTTGAGCGGCGACATGGAGCACGCCAAGACGCTCTTGCAGGATTCGGACCTGATCCCGTCCATGAAGCATGCCGCCGATCCGGAGCAACGGCATTTCCAGAACTATTACCGCTCGTCACTGGGCATGGCGCGGCTTCTCCTGCAGCAGAGCCGTGGCCGGCAAGCCACCAAGATTCTCGACACCATCATGGCCAGGCAGCAGCAGAGCGGTCATCTGGGCTTTTTCCTCAGGGCGGCGGTCATGAAGGTCATGGCGCTATCATCAATCGACATGCAGCAGAAAGCGGATCAACTGTTCCTGAAACTCGCAGCAAATCCGAAGTTCCGGCTGTTCAAGTCGCCGTTCGTTCTCGAGGGCGCCGCGATGAAATACTATCTGAAAGAGCTGATCGGCAGAATCCCGCTCAAGGAACTCGAACCTGACGTCATTTCCTTCATTGGCAGCCTGATCGCCGCCCTCGACACCCCGGAGCGGACCACCGTTCAGATCGGTATTTTGAGCAAGAAGGAAAACGAAGTCCTGAGCCTGCTCGGCGCGGGACACTCGAACAAGATGATCGCCAGAGTGCTCGATATCTCGGAGGCAACGGTGAAATATCACCTGCGCAACATCTTCACCAAACTCGGCGTCGGCAACAGGCTTATGGCCGTACAGGTTGCGCGGGCAAAGGGCGTGCTGGCAGAGGAGGAGTGAGCCTGGGCCGACGCCGCCTGCGCTGCTGTCCTGACACGCAGCCGTGCCAGGCAGCAAGTAATTCGCCGTGTCAGGCGACCAGCACCTCGGACCTCTCCGGATCCCAGCTTACCCCAACTTCCTCACCCGGCGCGAAACGCGACACGTTTGACTGGTTCTGCCGTTCGACAACGATCTCCTGCTCTCCCAGCGACAACCGGTAGCGCACCAGCGCGCCCTGATAGTTCTCCGTCAAAACGGTTGCCGGCAGACCCTCACCGGTCCTTCCGATGACGACGTTCTCGGGTCTTACGACCAGTTTGGCCGCACTGCCGGGCGCAACCTCGCCCTCGAGTGCACGCGCAAGGATGGTATTAGCGCCAAAGCTAACCACGGTCTTGCCGTTGTCACGACCCTTTACCGTTACGTTGATCACATTGGAATGACCGATAAAGGTGGTCACGAACAAGGTCTCGGGCCGCTCGTAAATGTCTTCCGGCGAGCCGACCTGTTCCAATCTTCCTTTTTGCATGACCCCGATCCGGTCTGACATTGTCAGCGCCTCGTCCTGATCGTGGGTGACGTAGACGGTGGTGATGCCGAGTGTCCTCTGCAACTCCTTGATCCAATATTTCATCTCCTCGCGCAGTGCCTTGTCGAGCGCCGAAAGCGGCTCGTCGAGCAGCAGGATGCGTGGCTTTGTCACCAGCACCCGCGCCAGCGCCACACGCTGCTGTTCACCACCTGAAAGCTGGCGCTGATAGCGGTCTTCATAGCCGACCAGCCCGACCTGCCTGAGCGCCGAGGTGACAGTTATTTCGATTTCGGCCTGGCTCTTTTTTCTCAGTTTCAGGCCGAAGGCGATGTTTTCAGCCACGCTCATATGCGGGAAGATCGCATAGTTCTGAAAGACGATGCCGATATCGCGCTTTTCGGGCGGCAGATGCGTCACCTCGTCCGAACCGATGAGAATGCGCCCGGCGCTCGGCATCACGAACCCTGCGATCATGCGCAAGGTGGTCGATTTTCCGCAGCCGGACGGACCCAGGAGCGAGAAGAACTCGCCTTCCTTGATGTGGAGGCTGATCTTTTTTACAGCCTGCATTTCGCCGTAGGATTTGACGAGGTTGACGAGCTGGATATCCGACATCTTTCAGTCTCCTCAAATGCGCGCGGACAGCGCCGAAGTGCTGCCCGCTCAAGGCTCTAGCCGGCGAAGATCGTGTTGACGGTCTCGACGATGTCAGCTTCCTGCTCCAGGTAGGCCTTCCAGTCCGGGATCCAGAACTTGCTCATCGTGTCGGCACCGTTCTCGATGCCGGCCTTGACCAGATTGTCCGGCAGGATGGCGTTGGAGACGCACGGCCGCAAGTAGAACACCGAACCCATGTTCTTCATGAATTCAGGCTCAAGGGTTTCGTTGAGCAGGGCGAAGGCGAGCTTCTTCTGCATCGGCTCCGAATAGCGGCTGACCGTATAGGTCTGGGTCAGGATCGGCTGGAGTTCCTGCCAATAGGCAAAGCCGAACGGCGCCCCGGCGTCGCGGGCCTGTAGCGGCTCGGCATCCTCAAGCACGCCGAGAATGACCTCGCCGCGATCAAGAAGCGTCTTCATGTTGCCGGTGAAGTCGGAGATCTTGGCGGGCATGAATTCCTTCATCGCCTTGTACCCGGCTTCGAGATCATACTGATCCTTGCCGAAGACTCTGCAGGCCACCAGGAAAAACACCATCTGCAGCGTGCTGGGCGTGACATAGGTGCCGCGCTTGCCGGCGAAGGCGGCTTTCCACGCATCGATGAACGCCACCGGCGGGGTGTCGACTAGATCGCTGCGATAGGCATAGCCGTACTGGTTGAAGGCCCAGGTGATGCCGACCCCGTTGGCAGTTGCGAATGGCCACAGGTTCTTGGCGTTCGGCACGTTGGGCACGATTTCATCAATGCCAAGGAAGAAGTCGCCGACCGCCGCTGTCTTGAACATTTCGGGCATGTTCCAGTTGCCGATGTCAAGCGGAGGATTCTTGACGCCGCCGGCGATGTATTTGGGGAACCACGGCCAAGTGGAGTCATATTCGATCCGACAATTATACTTCTTTTCGAAGTCGTCGAGCAGGAACTTGCGCACGAGCTCGCCCCATGCGCCTCCCCATTCACCCATGCGCAGGACCGCACCGCCTGCGTCGAAAGCCCCGCCGTCATAGATCACTTCGTCGGCGAAGGTGTGATTGATGTTGAATAGCGGCAGGACAGCGGCGCCGGCCCCCATTTTCAACAGTTGGCGTCGTGTCGTCTTGATAGTCTCAGTCATGGTTGCTTTCCCCTTGCTTGTTTGATTGCCGGACTACAAACCCTTTTTCCACGGCCGCTCTCAACGGCCGAAGATGCGCTTCAGATCTGTGATCCGGGAGGTCGTCACGGTCGCCGCGACGACCAGGAAGATTGCGAAGATGCCCGCCGCCGCAGCGGTCGGCTCGAACGAATAGCGAAGTGCGGTGTACATGGTGATCGGCAGCGTCTGCAGGTTCGGCCCCGAGAGGAATAACGTTACCTCGAACTGACCAAAGGAAATGATGAAAGCGAAGATAGCCCCTGCGCTGATCGAAGAAGAGATGACTTTAAGCGTCACCAAACGGAATGCGGTGAAGGGCGAAGCTCCTAGCGACCGGGCCGCCTCCTCCAGGCTCCGGTCAAAGCCGACCAGAACCGCCGTCACAGTGGCGATCACGAAGGGACAGGTGACGATCACGTGTCCGATGATCAGGCCGGCCATCGTCCGCGCCAACCCAACGTCGGTCGAGATGTAGAAGACGTAAAGGGCGAGGCCGACCACGATACCGGGCAGCACAATAGGCAGAATGAATAAGACTCTCAGCGCGTTTACGATCCGCCCTCTCGCGCGCGACAGAACCAACGCCGCCATCGTTCCGATGATTGTCGAGATCAGCGTTGTAATCAACGCGATCAGAAGCGACGTGCCGAAGGCCGGCAGGAAGGTCTCCGAGGTCAGGAACGCAACCACCCAGCGAAGCGAAAGCCCTTGCGGCGGGAAGGTCAGGTAGTCACCTGAGTTCAGCCCGGCTAATATGACGATGACGACCGGGATCAGCAGGATCGCCAAGGTCAGCCAGGAGATCACCCTGAACGCGAACGGGATGGCGGATTCGCCGCGCATCAGCTTCGCCCTCCGGCCGCTCGCATGGCAGCGAGGTGATAGAGCGTGATCGCCAAAAGGCCGCTGACGAAGAGCACCACCGCGATCGCCGCGCCGAACTGCCAGCGTCCGGTCTCGGCCACCTGCTGATAGATATGGATGGGCATGACCAACACCTTCCAGCCCCCCATCAGCGCCGGCACGACGTAAGAGGACATAGCGAGCGAGAAGACGATCAATGTCCCCGCCAGGATGCCGGGCATCGACATCGGAAACACGACACTGAAGAAGGCCCTGGCCCGGGAGGCACCAAGCGAACGGGCGGCCTCTTCAAGCGAAGGGTGGATCGATGTGATGCTGCCTATCAGCGAAAGGATCATGAACGGCAAGGTGATTTGCACCAACCCAACGACCACGCCGAAGATGTTGTACATGAGTGGCAACGGCGCCTTGATCAGGCCGAGATCGAGGAGCGTCGAGTTGATCAGCCCATTGTCGCCGAGCAGCACCATCAGCCCATAAAGCCTGATTACCATGTCGAGTTGCATGGAGGACAACACTAGGACCATCAGCAGTGCGTTGCGACCGGGGTTGCTCGTCTTGGCGATGACGTAGGCAAGCGGATAACCCAGCAGCAGACCGACAATGCAAACAAGAGACGCGATGCCGATCGAGCGGAAGATCGCCTCATAGTAGATCGATCGCGTGAAGATGCGTATGAAGTTGTCGATTGAAAGCGCGGCGGAAAGGTCGATCACGCCGGTTGCGGGCTTGTTGAACGCCAGTGCAAACAACGATGCGGTTGGCACCAGAAAAAAGATGATGAAAAACACAACCGCGGGCACAACCAGCCACCAGAAGGCAGGCCCCCGGGCAATGCGGATCAGAATGGCGGGGCGAATGACCCTGCCGTCGCTCCCCACCGTCACCGCCATGCCGTACACCGCGAATTCTCCCTGCCACTACACGTCGCATCTAACCCCTCTACGAGCGCCCTAGCCGAATGGAACGGGCCGGAATGAGCGGATGACGGATAGCCAGTCGGCACAAACGAAAAGCGATCGTCCATCGACGCAAAGGCACCGAAGTGAAGGGTGTCGTCGAACATGGCGTTGGCTCCAGGAGCGGTGAACTTGCCCACATTGACGCAAAACCGGTCCTGCCGGATACAAGGCAAAGGAATAGGGGGAGGATTCATTCGGGTAGGAACTTCGGACCCAGAATCCGCCCTCACCTGTCCGTTTGGGTAGCCGGCTATCGCTTGCCGTTGGCGCCGTCAGCACAATTGAACCGGGCATATCGCGATGCCGACTGTAGAGGGAGGCAACCATCCCATCTATTCAACCTGATGTGCTTCCGCCATATGCCCCGATGTGAGGTAGTGTCTTCGCGTCTATTGTCCTTGCTGGAAAAGAAGCGGAGAATAATGAACGCACCAAATTCGTATACGCCTCGGTCCACTTATCTCCGCAACCTCTCCTCTAACCTCTCCGCAATCTGTCTTTCGCCCTTGATTGCTCCACTCTTCATCTGATCGAACACATCACGAAGTGTACGCATCAGGCGATCCAAGCGCGCACCAAATTCGGACCAGGGCGGCAGGGTCCATCCACGGCCCATCGGCCGGCCAACCGAACGCCAGGCCTGGCGCGTGGCCTTGAGCAGTTCGCGCCTGGTCAGGCGTTCGTGGCGCATGGTCGCGAGGATCACCTCGGTCTCAGACAGGCGGAACCGCGTCGGCAAGATACCGTTGAGGAAATGGGCTAGGACTATGGAGGTACTGCCCGGTTCTTCAGCGTAGGGCGTTTCCCTCCGGTCATTGCCTTTGCGGAGCGCCAGCCGCTCATCCAACACGGACTGCAGCAGGAGGAGGTCGCGGAGGGCGATCTGTTCCCTGATTGGTTTCAGACCTTCCTCGTCTATCGGCCCGTTGATAATCCAGCCCTCATCCGTAATGACGACATCGTCGGGATGGGGAACCACCCAGACCGGATCGGCGCCGTCACGGACCGCTTTGGAAAGGCGTTGCTCGAAATGCGCCTTTATCCGCCTTCCCTCAGCGATGTCCTCGCGT
>JAIOIW010000088.1 GCA_019912385.1 Notoacmeibacter sp.
ACAGGCTCGCCATTCTCGATCAGGGCGATGTTGACCGTGAAATCCGGCCGGTCGTTGATGAATTCGCGCGTGCCATCCAGCGGATCGACCAGGATGAAGCGGCCGTCCAGCGCCTCGGGAGACCTGCCCGCAGAGATCTCTTCCTCCGCCACCACCGGGATATCGGGATAGCGCGTCCGCAAGCCCTGTAGGATCACCGCCTCGGCCCTGCGGTCGGCTTCGGTAACGGGAGACCGATCGGTCTTCCAGTCCGTCTCGATGCCGCGGGTGCGCACATCAAGGATTTCGTGGCCGGCTTCGACGGCGAGCGAGGCAAAAAATTCCAGCATCGCGGCGTTCCCCGCCGGCTCGCCGCGATCGTCAGGCGCTAGCAATAGTCGCGTTCCTTCAGCCAGTTCAGGATTTCGTCAGCTATCTCTTCGGGTGTCCGTCCGGGTGTCTGCAGGTGGATATCAGCCCGTTCCGGCGCTTCATAGGGCGAATCGACGCCGGTGAAGTTGCGTATCTCGCCACGTAGCGCCTTGGCGTACAACCCCTTCGGATCGCGCCTCGCGCACTCCTCGAACGGTGTGTCCACGAAGATTTCGACAAATTCGCCGTCGTCGACCATCTCGCGCGCCATACGGCGCTCCGCCCTGAAGGGTGAGATGAAGGAGACCAGCACGATCAGGCCGGCATCGACCATCAGGCGTGCGACCTCGCCGACACGCCGGATGTTTTCCACACGGTCGTCCTCGGTGAAGCCCAGATCGCGGTTGAGCCCGTGGCGGACGTTGTCGCCATCGAGAATGTAGGTGTGCAGACCCTCGGCATAGAGGCTCTTTTCCAGCAGATTTGCGATTGTCGACTTGCCGGAACCCGAGAGCCCGGTGAACCAAAGCACCGCAGGCCTTTGGTGCTTCTGGCCTGCACGCGCCGTCTTTTCAACGTCGAGCGCCTGCCAGTGGACATTGGATGCCCGCCAAAGCGGGTGGGTGATCATGCCCGCGCCAACCGTCGCGTTGGTCAGGCGGTCGATCAGGACGAAAGCGCCGGTGACGCGGTTGTCGGCATAGGCGTCGAAGGCAATCGGTGCCTGAGTGGAGAGGTTGGCGACACCGGTCTCGTTGAGTTCGAGATGCTTCGCGGCCTCCTTGGCGAAGGTGTTGACGTCGACCTTGTATTTGAGCGCCGTCACCGTCGCCGGCGTCTGGTCGGTTTCGGTCCGCAGGATGTAGGAACGTCCTGGCAGCAGTGCATGCTCGTCGAACCAGACGAGGTTCGCCTCGAACTGGTCAGCCACATTGGGGCGGCTATCAGGGGCAACGAGCATGTCGCCGCGCGAAATGTCGAGCTCGTCTTCAAGCAGCACCGTCACCGACTGGCCGGCGGACGCGCGATCGAGATCGCCATCGCTTGTGACGATACGGACCAGCTTCGAACCCTTGCCCGATTTGGCGACGACGATCTTGTCACCGACGGCAAGCGTGCCCGAAGCCACCGTGCCGCAATAGCCCCTGAAATCAAGGTTGGGCCGGTTGACATACTGAACAGGGAAACGCAGCGGCGCCTCTGCCAGCCGGTCGCCGACCGGAACGGTTTCGAGGTGACCCAGGATGGTGGGCCCGTCATACCAGGGCGTATTGGACGAGGGCATAATGACGTTGTCGCCATGGCGCGCGGATATCGGGATTGCGACGACCGTATCGAAGCCGAGAGCGCCAGCGATTGAATTGTACTCTTCCGCGATCCGGTCGAAGACCGCGCGGTCGTATCCCGCCAGATCGAACTTGTTCACCGCAAGCACGACATGACGGATGCCGAGCAGCGACGCGATATAAGTGTGGCGCCGCGTTTGCCGCAATACCCCCTTGCGCGCGTCCACCAGAACGATGGCAAGATCGGCGGTCGAAGCGCCGGTCGCCATGTTGCGAGTGTATTGCTCGTGGCCCGGCGTGTCGGCAACGATGAACTTGCGCTTCGGCGTCGCGAAGAAGCGATAGGCGACATCGATGGTTATGCCCTGCTCGCGTTCCGCCTCGAGACCGTCGACCAGCAGCGCCAGGTCCATGTCCTCGCCGGTCGTGCCGTGGCGGCGGGAATCGCGCTCCAGTGTCGCCAGCTGATCCTCGAAGATCAGCTTGGTGTCGTAGAGCAGGCGGCCGATCAGCGTCGACTTGCCATCGTCGACCGAGCCACATGTGAGGAAGCGCAGCAGCGACTTGTTTTCCTGACCGGCCAGGAATTCCCGGATTTCATCCGCGACATCCAGTTCCATCGTCACCTCGTACTGTCGAACCACGCCGTCCATCAAAAGTAACCCTCGCGCTTCTTCTTCTCCATCGAGCCCGATTCGTCGTGATCGATCATCCGCCCCTGGCGCTCGGAGGTGCGGGCGACCAGCATCTCGGCGACGATGGCTTCAAGCGAGTCGGCGTCCGATTCGGTCGCCGCGGTCAGTGGATAGCAGCCCAGCGTGCGAAACCGGACCATCCGTTCGCGGGCATCTTCGCCGGCGCGAAGTTCCATACGCTCGTCATCCTTCAAGATCAGCATGCCGTCGCGCTCGACGACGGGACGCTTCCGGGCGAAGTATAATGGCACGATGGGGATGTTTTCCTGCAGAATATATTGCCAGATATCGAGCTCGGTCCAATTCGACAGCGGGAAGACGCGGATCGATTCGCCTGGCGCGATCCGGGTATTGTAGATCTTCCACATTTCGGGACGCTGGTTCTTCGGGTCCCAGGCGTGGCCAGCGGTGCGGAACGAGAAGACGCGTTCCTTGGCGCGTGATTTCTCCTCGTCGCGCCGTGCTCCGCCAAAGGCGGCATCGAAGCCATGCTTGTCGAGTGCCTGGCGCAACGCAACGGTCTTCATGACATGCGTATGTGTATTGGACCCGTGGGTGAACGGCCCTACGCCGTCACGCACGCCGTCCTCGTTCTTGTGAACGATCAGGTCGAAGCCGAGTTCGGCCGCCATGCGGTCGCGAAACGCGATCATTTCGCGGAATTTCCAGTTTGAATCGATGTGCAGGAAGGGAAACGGCGGCTTGGCCGGATAGAAGGCTTTCATCGCCAGGTGCAGCATGACCGACGAATCCTTGCCGATCGAATAGAGCATGACCGGCCGCGAGAAGGTCGCCGCGACCTCGCGCATGATATGAATCGCTTCGGCCTCAAGGCGCTGCAGATGCGTCATCGGTCGTGTCATGCGTTGGCTTCCCGTGGGCAGGTGTGTGCGTGGGTCGGTGCCACAGTATTGCTGCGGCACAATTCGTCGCGTATCTGGCACCGCCTACGCGAGCAGGCAAGAATTCATTTTGCGCCCAGAAGCCGGTCGGTAGCAATTCCGTCTTGACCCGTGACGGCTCCGCAACTTGCCGGAGCACATGACGATTGGCCCAACGGCTTCACCGGACCGGCGTCCGGCGTGCCGGGCCGAGCAGTTACAATGGCAGCGACGGATCACACATCTGTCCCATCCGCAGAACCGGTACCGGATTTTGAAGGAACGGACACGTCCGTTTTCGGGTTCGGATCGACGGACTAAGGCACCTCGACCCTCCCCCACCGGACCGGACCCGCCAACGGGCCCGTCACCGGGCGGTACCATTTCTCCCGCGCCGGCAAAGAAATCGATGTGCGCGCAGCATCGGCCGGCCTCGGACAATTCCGCCGGACTTGACCCATCTGCACGTCAGCAAATGTGGGAAAGACGAACCGGTTTGAGGAACCGGGCTGGAGTTTTCCGAGACCCACAGTCCTAATCCAGGGGGCTCCGAGGGAGCATTTCGGTACCCGAAAAAATCATCACGTTGCGAGATGCGGGCCCGGTGTGGTGCGACAATCCGGGGATGAGAATCCGTAATGCCTCACCGTACGATGTTCCTGAACGGATGCGCGATTGCTACTTTGTGGCGCATTTTTCCGTCATTGAAAAATCCCCTAAAAATGGGGACCCTTGTTTTTTGAATTGTTGAATGCGGGACGGACCGAGTACCCCGCGGTGCCGCCATTGACATTTTCAATGCGGGGTCTCAGGTTTTTGTCACCGACTAACGTGGGGAGCAGCGAGCAGGATGGAGCAATCGGAGTGGAATTTTCCGAAGCCGGAAACCAGGACCGAAGCGACCGAAAAACAGTATCTCAAGCATGCAATGAACGCATATAATGCATGCTACAGGGCGCTTGGACGCCCCCCCACACCGGGTGAGCTCATCCATGATTTCGCAAGCCGTGACCATGAGCATGCCGGTTCGACGATTCGCGGCCGCCGGCTGGGGCTTCGGCTCTATCTGGACAGCGCATTCCGCGACGGCACGCTGAACAAGATCCAGTACGTTGGACTGTCTCAGGTTCTGGAAGGCGGGCCGGCGCCCAGGCCAAGAAACGCTCCCAAGCGCGGGGCGGCCAAGAAACGGAAGGCCGTCCGGGACGAGTGGATCGAGAAACTGCTGGGCCACCTTGCGGCCTCGACGGCGCCGGACGATCTCTTCCTCCACGATTGGATCGTGTTCACGCTGCAGTTCTTCCCCCGCCCGTCTGAGTGGCCGACAGCAAAAGTCGCGCTGTTCTGGTTTGATCGTCCACCAATGTGGTGCATTCGTTTTGTCAACGGAAAGCATTCCAATGGTCGAGCACATGGCGATCACAGATACCTTGCGCTCGCCAGGGAATTGCATGATCGCGAACCGCTCGCACGGTTCGTCGACGAGGTCGCCCGCCGCGTATGGGCGGCGGGTTCATTCGAGCGCTTCCGCGACCGGCTGGCTGCCCGTCTTGCGCGCGTATGCAGGCAACTCAGGATCCCGCGACTCAGCCTCTACGCTTTTCGCCACAAGGGCATGGCGCGGGCGAAGTACCAGATGAGCGCGGTCGAGGTGGCCTACGCGGCTGGCCACGCTACCGACCGTACCGCGACAACGCACTACGCGCGGCGCAGGACGGGCGCCGGTGGACCTGATCCGGTCTTTTCCGTTCCCGAAAGCCAGCTTCAGAAGATCCGCATTACCGGCAAGGCGACCTTCGATGTGTCGCCCAGGCCGGCTCTCGGCACGAGCGCTCCAGATATGCGGCCGTAGATGTGAGCTTTCACCAGGTTGTCCATTCTGGCCTGCTGCCGTGTTGATTTTCGCCCAGAACTGAGCCGGGTGGGTGCATAATATCTATTGAGATTTAAGCATGTGAACCTGGGCTTGCCCGGGAAAAGTGGAGGGACTTTCTGATAGCGTTTGACGCGACAGGAGGACCCGATGGGCAAACGAGAACGACGCATTTTCACGGAAGATGTCAAGAAGGAAGCCGTTCGGCTGACGGAAACGAGCGGGCGCACGGTTATGCAGGTTGCGGACGATTTGGGGATCGGATTATCCAGCCTGACGCGCTGGAAGCGGCAATACCGGGAAGCTGATCTGCTGGCCGGTCCGCACGAGGATACGGCCAAGGAACTGGCGCGGCTTCCTCTATCTCGTCGCCATCATGGACTGGTTCAGCCGCAAGGTGCTGGCCTGGCGGCTGTCGAACACGATGGATGCCGACTTCTGCGTCGCCGCTCTTGAAGAAGCGATCGAAGGTCACGGCAAGCCCGACATCTTCAACACCGACCAGGGCAGCCAGTTCACCAGCTTCGCCTTCACGACCACATTGAAGGATGCTGGTATCCGCATCTCCATGGACGGGCGCGGCCGCTGGATGGACAATGTCTTCATCGAGCGGCTCTGGCGCAGCCTCAAATACGAGTGCGTCTTCCTCAACGCCTTCGAGACAGGAAGCGAAGCCCGCAGGGGCATCGGTTCTGATGGATCGACTATTACAATCCTGTTTCATAACACCCATCTGTCTATGTCGTTGAAGTGAATAGATTATGTTGATCGAGTTTCGATCCCGCAGGGTAATTTGGGTTCTGTCGCGCGCGATGAACGATCTGCTGGGCATGTGGCTTTCCCAGTTCTGATCGACTGAAGATCCACGGACCATCCGGCAGGGGATGAACGCCCTCAATCTCGCTGGTTTCGGCGGCGCGTCTCAGCGTTTTCGGTGCAACACCGAGCAGGCTCGCCGCCTTGTTCAGGTTGAGCCATGGCTCAATTCCATCCAGCGCCGGCCGGAAGACCGGGATCTTGTGATGTGACCTGTGCGCCGTGACCCGCTCCCGTGTCCAGCGATTGCCATGCCCGGTCGCCAGGCCGTTGCGGTTGAGAATGCTGGCAATCAGATCGTCGCTGGCTATCAGCACGAGTTGCCGGATGGCCGCGATGATGTCGGCGGAGGTGCTGTTGCGCTGCCCGCGCCGCCGCTTCGGCAGGCGAAGTTCGGTATGGGCGCCGCCAATCCAGTGGATCAGCAGGACGATCTCGGAGGCTTCATCGTCGATATCGGCGACCACCTCCTGAATGACGGTGCGCACAATGCGCTTCTTGAGCCTGGCATCCGTCGTGGGTGCCGACCAGACAGACTGAAGGTCGGTGGCCAGCACCGTGATGTCCGTTGCCGGCAGAGGCGATCGCTGCGGTGCTGCCGCGTCATGTGCGGCGATC
>JAIOIW010000089.1 GCA_019912385.1 Notoacmeibacter sp.
GGGCTCGTCACCTATGACGTGGAGGGCTTCTACTATCTGGCGCGCACCGCGCTGGTGAAGGACGAGCGTTTCATCGACCGCTTCGACCAGGTGTTCAGCCATGTCTTCAAGGGCGTGGAGGCGGTTTCGGGCGAGGGCGCCGCCGACGTCATGAACCTGCCGGAGGAGTGGCTGCGGCGCCTTGCCGAAAAGCACCTGACGGATGAGGAAAAAAAGCTGGTGGAGGCGCTGGGCGGCTTCGAGAAGCTGATGGAGACGCTGAGGCAGCGGCTGGAAGAGCAGAAGGGCCGCCACCAGGGTGGGTCGAAATGGATCGGCACAGCCGGCACCTCGCCCTTCGGCGCCTATGGCTACAATCCCGAAGGGGTGCGCATCGGCCAGCACGAAAGCCGCAACCGCCGCGCGGTCAAGGTCTGGGACAAGCGCGAGTTCAGGAACTTCGACGATTCGGTCGAGATCGGCACGCGCAATATCAAGGTGGCGCTGAAACGGCTGCGCCGCTGGGTGCGCCAGGGGGCCAACGAGGAGTTCGACCTGCCCGGCACGATCCGCGCCACCGCCGAGCACGGCTACCTCGATCCGCAGACCCGTCCCGAACGCCGCAACGCGCTGAAGTTGCTGATGTTCTTCGACGTCGGCGGTTCCATGGACGACCATATAAAGGTCGTCGAGGAACTGTTTTCCGCCGCCCGCGCGGAGTTCAAGCACATGGAATATTTCTACTTCCACAACTGCCTCTACGAGGGCCTGTGGAAGGACAATCGCCGCCGCCACTCGGAGGTGTTGGCCACCTGGGATGTGCTGCACAAATACGGCCAAGACTACAAGGTGATCTTTGTCGGCGACGCGTCGATGTCACCCTACGAGATCGCCTACCAGGGCGGGTCGGTGGAGCACTGGAACCCGGAAGCAGGCGCCCTGTGGCTGCAGCGCGCGCTCAACCAGTGGCCGAACGCGGTGTGGATCAATCCGGTGCGCGAGAAGCACTGGAGCTATACCCACTCCATCGGCATGATCCGCGATATTTTTTCAGACCGCATGTATCCGCTGACGCTCAAGGGCCTGGAACTGGCGACGAAGGAGCTTTCGCGCAAGCATTGACGCCTTTGTGATCGCCAACGCCTTGGCGTGGCGGCCCTGCTTGCCCAAATTGACGGCGAAGCCCGACGGAGAGCCAAACATGCAGGACCATGTCTACCGCATTACCCGCAGCGAAGAGGAATGGCGCAAGATCCTCACGCCCGAGCAGTATTATGTCATGCGTGAGCACGGCACCGAGCGGCCGGGAAGCTGCGCCCTGCTGCACGAGAAGCGCGCAGGCACATTTTCATGCGCCGGTTGCGGCCAGACGCTGTTCGAGTCGACGCTGAAATTCGAGAGCGGCACCGGATGGCCGAGCTTCAACGACCCGGTTCCCGGCTCGGTGGAAACCGCGACGGATCGCAGCCACGGTATGATCCGCACCGAAGTCCATTGCGCGGGTTGTGGCAGCCATCTGGGGCACGTCTTTCCCGATGGGCCGCCGCCAAGCGGCCTGCGCTATTGCATCAATGGCGTTGCGCTGAACTTCGCGCTGGCGGAATAGGTCATATCAGGACTGCGGCAGCCAACCATACCAGCGCGGCCAGGCGATAGTTTCGCGCTGCTCGCGGCGGTATATTCCCGGTCGTCCGCCAAACAGCCAGGACGAGAAAGATGTTGTAGGGCATCGGCGCGACATACGTCACAATCGCGATCCACTCCGGCAGCTTGAAGCCGAGCATCATGACCGCGGCAAAGGCCGCCACAATGTTGATCCCAGTGGCGGCGAGCAGCATGTCGAACAAGACCAGACGGTCTATGGCGGTTTCGCCGCGCCATCGCGTCGCGAAAAAGCCGTGTTCCGCCTTGCCTTCATGGGCTTGCCCGGTCATGGCTTCAGCCTATCGAGCGGCCGACGCAACTGTCCGCAGACAGCCGCTTCACTCCATGCCGAGCGCGGCCTTGTAGAGGTCGAGCATGGCCTCTTCCTCCTGACGCTCGTTTGCGTCCTTCTTGCGCAGCGACACGATCTTGCGCAGCGCCTTGGTGTCGAAACCGGTGCCCTTGGCCTCGGCATAGACTTCCTTGATGTCGTCGGCGATCGTCTTCTTCTCCTCCTCCAACCGCTCGATGCGCTCGACGATGGCGCGCAGCTGGCCGGCGGCGACGGTCTGGGAGGGTTGTTCGCTGGTGATGTCGTCCACGGTCTCGTCTCCGTATGTTCATGCCGCGGAATCGCAGCGTATCGGTTGCCGGCTTCGATGCCGCAGGCGGCAGGCGCGGTCAAGGGCCGGACGCAACATTGCGCTCCGGCTCGACGCGGTCCGCGCCGCGCTCACTCCTTCGGGCGGTTGACCTCGAAGGCCGCCAGATCGGTGGCGCTCGCCTCCTTCTGGTACTTCGCCTTCCAGTCGTCGTAGGGCATGCCGTAGACGACCTCGCGGCTGTCGTCCCTGGAAAGCGGAATGCCAGCGGCCTCAGCCGCGTCGCGGTACCAGTTGGACAGGCAGTTGCGGCAGAAGCCAGCGAGATTCATCATGTCGATGTTCTGCACGTCGGTGCGCTCGCGCAAATGCGCCACCAGCCGCCTGAAGGCGGCGGCCTCCAGGTCACGCTTCTGCTCTTCGGTCAATTCCGTCATTGCCTTCTCCTATTCGACAGGTCCTGTGCGCGAGCCATACTGGCGCCTGACATGGATATCGGGGTGCGCGTTGATCGCGTCAAGCATCGGCACCAGCCGGTTCGCCCATTCCGCCTGTCCCGCCTCGTCGGCGATCAGGTCCTGGCGGATCTCGATCAGGGCGTGGGGAAAGCCGGGACGGATCGCGTGCGTGTACATGGTGTCGCCCCTGAGTGCGCCGTCATAGGGCTCGTTGTCGCCGACGACGATATCGTGCCTTTCCCTCAGCATCTCCATCAGCGGCACGGCGGCGCGCGGGTCGGAATCCCACAGGATGCCGACCTGCCAGGGGCGCGGCCGGCCCTGCAACGTCGGCGTGAACGAATGGATCGAGACGATCAGCGGCGCGCGGGCCGATATGCGCTCGACCTCGCCGATCAGGTGCCAGACCGCGGCGTGATAGGGCTTGTAGTAGCGCTCGATACGGCGCCGGCGCTCTTCCTCGGCAAGCGGATAGTTGCCGGGGATCACCGTGCCGTCATAGAGCTGGCGGATCAGCGTGGGGTCGTCCGCGCCGCGATTGGGATCGATCAGCAGCCGCGAGAACCCGGCCATGACGGCGGGAACGCCCAGTTCGCCGGCAAGGCGCGTGGTTACACCCTCGACGCCGATGTCATAGGCGATGTGGCGGTCGAAATCCTTCCTGGGAACACCAAGATCGCCATATTCGGACGGCAGGTCGCGCCGTGCATGGTCGGCAACCAGCACGATGCCGCGGGACATGTCACCCTCGATTTCGATGATCGCCTGAAAGTCTCCGCCGCTCACGATCTTCCTTTCGCGGTTGGTCGATTCATTCCGCCTCGCCATCATGTAGCCAATCTTTGAAACGATTTGCACTGCGCGTTGACATGGGCGCGCAGTTTTCCGAAAAGGAACGGGGAGCAAGCTTGGCTCCCTTCGGGACAGGACCGAGTGCTTCAATTGGGCGGGAAAGGCCGGCAGATGGGTTTCAGAGCGAAATGCGGTGCGCAGCGCTCGACCGTGACCATTGCCGCAGCGCTGGCCGCCCTGGGCGGCTTTTTCCTGACAAGCGAACCTGCCCGGGCCGATTTCAGGGTCTGCAACGCCACCCAGAATCTTGTCGGCGTGGCGATCGGGTATCGCGCGGCAACCGGCTGGATCACCGAAGGCTGGTGGCACATCGAGGGTTCGACCTGCAAGACGCTGCTGGAAGGCGGACTCGCCTCGCGCTACTACTATCTCTATGCCGAGGACGCTGAACGCGGCGGCCGCTGGGACGGGCCGATCAACATGTGCGTCGCCGACCGCGAGTTCAAGATCGTCGGGATCAACGACTGCTATGCGCGCGGCTTCCAGCGCGCCGGCTTCCAGGAATACGATACCGGGGCGCAGGCCAACTGGATGGTCCAACTGACCGACGAACCCGTTCCCGGAACCCCGATCACCGGCGTAAATCCAAAGCAGTAGAAATGCCATGATGTAGGCTAGCCGGCACTGCCGCGCCACTGTAATCTTGCCTTAAACCGATTTAGAACTGGATTCCAAAACCCATGAGACGCAGCCGAAAGGTCAAGATCCTGGCCACGCTGGGGCCGGTCTCCTCCGAGGAGGAGATGATCCGCAAGCTCTATCTGGCGGGCGCCGACGTATTCCGGATCAATATGAGCCATGCGAGCCACGAATTGATGCGCACGCTGGTGGCGCGCATCCGCAATGTCGAGGCCGAACTGGGCCGCCCGATCGGCATTCTCGCCGATCTGCAGGGGCCTAAGCTGCGCGTCGGTACGTTCGCCGACAAGTCGGCCACCTTGAAGCCAGGGCAGGAATTCGTGCTCGACGATAATCCGGAGCCGGGAGATGCGACCCGCGTTCACCTGCCGCATCCCGAAATCCTGCAATCGGTTCAGCCCGGCCACCGGCTGCTGATCGATGACGGGAAGCTCCAGCTGAAGGCGCAAAAGAGCGACGGCAGGTCAATCACCTGCACGGTCGTTTCCGGCACGAGGATTTCGGACAAGAAGGGCGTTTCGCTGCCCGACACCGATCTGCCGGTCGGCGCGTTGACCGAAAAGGACCGCATGGACCTGGTCGCGGCGCTGGATGCCAAGGTCGACTGGATCGCGCTGTCCTTCGTCCAGCGCCCGGAGGATCTGGCGGAGGTGCGCAAGATCGCGCGCGGCGGCGTCGGCATCCTGTCGAAGATCGAAAAGCCGCAGGCGGTCGCCCGGCTGGCGGAGATCATCGAGCTTTCCGACGCGCTGATGGTCGCGCGCGGCGATCTCGGCGTGGAAATGCCGCTCGAGATGGTGCCCGGAATCCAAAAACAGATCACGCGCGCCGCGCGGCGGGCCGGCAAGCCGGTCGTTATCGCCACGCAGATGCTGGAATCGATGATCGCGGCCCCGGTGCCGACCCGCGCGGAAGTCTCCGACGTGGCGACCGCGGTGTTCGAGGGGGCCGACGCGGTGATGCTGTCGGCGGAATCGGCGGCGGGCGAATATCCGGAAGAGGCGGTGAAGACGATGGACAAAATCGCCGCGCAGGTGGAGTGCGATCCGACCTTCCCGTCGATCATGACCGCCCAGCGCTCCGACCCGGAGGCAACCGGCGCCGACGTGATATCGGCGGCGGCACGCCAGATCGCCGAGACGCTGCACCTGTCGGCTATCATCACCTACACCTCGTCGGGCACGACGGGGCTGCGCGCCGCGCGCGAGCGGCCGAACGTGCCGATCATCACGCTTTCGCCCGTGGTCGAGACCGCAAGGCGCCTGGCGATAGCGTGGGGCCTGCACTGCGTCGTCACCGGCGATGCGATCGACGAGGACGACATGGTCCACCGCGCCTGCTCGATCGCCTATCGCGAGGGTTTCGGCAAGGCCGGCGACCGGGTCATCATCACCGCAGGCGTTCCCTTCGGCACGCCCGGTGCGACCAACATGCTGCGCATCGCCTATATCGGTGCGGGAGGCAAAGGCGGGCTCTAGGGCAGCGGGGCGGACATTTGCCTGTGCGATGTCGGCTTTGCGGACATTCCAGGTCCCGATCAGACGCGGGTTCCATGAGCTTTCAGGGCGATACAAATCGGACAAAGGGCCGCGTTGTCCAAATTCGCGGCGTTGGCGGGCAATCATTGAACTCCATGTTGTGGCAGCAATGAAACAGTGAAAGCGTTTGCGCTCAACCGAAGGCGACATCCAGGAACATCATGATCATGAGGCCGATCGACAGGCCGGCGGTCGCCTCGTTCTCGTGCCCGTGGTGATGGGTTTCGGGGATGATCTCGTGGCTGATCACGTAGAGCATCGCCCCGGCGGCGAATGTCAGTCCCCACGGCAGGATGGCCTGCGAGAGGCTGACCGCGTAGGCCCCCAGCAGGCCGGACACCGGCTCGACCATTCCTGTCAGCGCAGCGACGGCCACCGCGCGTAAACGGTCGTATCCGATCGACCGCAACGCAACGGCCACCGCGAGGCCTTCCGGCGCGTTCTGCAGGCCGATGCCGATGGCCAGCGTCGTCCCCTGCCGGATATCGCCGCCGCCGAACCCCACCCCGACGGCGAGACCCTCGGGAAGATTGTGGATGGTGATCGCCAGGACGAACAGCCAGATCTTGGAGAGCAATTCGGATTCCGGTCCCTGTCGGCCCCGGACGAAATGTTCATGCGGGATGACTTCGTTGAGCAGGGCAACGAAGGCGATGCCGAGCGCGACCCCGACGACCGCGACCGCTGCCGCTGTCATCCGGCTGCCGGACTGAATCTGCGCGGCTTCCACGCCGGGAATGATGAGCGACAGGAAGGAGGCCGCCAGCATCACGCCGGCCGCAAAGCCGAGCAACACATCGCTCAGGCGCGACGAGATCGTGTGTCCGAACAGGACCGGCAGCGCGCCGATCGCCGTCAGCGAACCGGCGGCCAGGCTGGCTATAAATCCCTGCGCCACGATGCTCAACGCCATGACTAGCCCCTCCCCGCGAGTCGATCCGGGGTATACCGGTCGTCCGCCCCATTTCAAACCTCGAACCTGCCACACCGTTTCCGCGAGTAATTGACGAGTATCAACGCAAGGGTGTCGTGCCGCCAATATCATTATCGATGTCGCCTCCCGCTCCACGACCGGCGGGGCAAAACGTATTTCGGAGCGATATCTCGTTCCCGTTTTGAACAATGAACCTGGAACCTGAAATCGACCGTCGGGAGTTGGAAATGGCAAACAAGGAAAAGAACGTAGAGAACCTCCAGAAGGCACTGGGCATGGAACTGACCGCAGCGCACCAGTACCAATTGCATGCCCATGTGCTTTGCGATTGGGGGCTCGACCTGCTGGCGGCGAAGATGCGTGAGGAAATGCACGAGGAACTCGGCCATTCCGATGAGTACATGGCCCGGCTGATGTTTCTTCGTCAGGCTCCCGAAATGAAGATGGCAAAGGCGCCGCAGCGGGCCCAGACCCTGAGGGGCATGTTCGAGGCCGATCTCGCCGACGAGCAGGAGGCGATCAGGTTCTATACCGATGCGGCGAAGATCGCTCAGGACGCCGGCGACATTGGCACGCGGACGCTCTTCGAGAAGATCGTGCTTGATGAAGAAGGGCACATGGCCTGGCTGGAAACACAACTCGGCCTGCTGGAGCGCATGGGCGAAAAAGCCTTCGTCGCCAAATATGTCTCCTTGTCGGGAGAAGAATAGGGCGACAGAGGCCGGCGGAGGGTTGCGCGGTCAAGTACGATCAACTGGCGGGAATGGGGTTTGCGACCATCGTGAAAAACGCGCTCCCTGCCTGCCATATCCGGTTACGGGAGAAATGACATGTCACCAGCCCCGGCAAAACGAAACCGCCTGACGCCCTGGTATGTCGGGCTCGCGATCATTCTGGCGTCGGTTCTCTTCGTCGGATATCGGATGATGACCAATGATTGCGCGCAGCCTCAGATCGAAATCGCGGTGCTCGTGGTGATTCCCGCAGTCTATCTCGTCTTGATGTATCTTACGCTGATCAGCCAGGATTGAAATCCGGACAGGCGCCATGAAAACCGGAGAATACGACAAGGCCCTGGGGAATCCCGCGGGCGCATTTGAGGCCCCGGAGGACATTCTTGCGCATACCGGTCTGTCGACAGACCAGAAAATCGAGATACTGCGTCGCTGGGAGTCTCAGGCCGCGCAAGAGGCCGTGGCGCTCGAAGAGGGAATGCCCGGTGAGGAAAGCGGCCTTCTCAGGCGAATTCTTGTCGCGATAGGAACATTGGCGGGGCCACTTGATGTCGAACACACCGGACCTTCGAAGAACCACGGGTTGCCACGGTCCGCGATCAAGAAACCTGAATAGGCTGTAGCTGCCAAACGGTAGCGGACTTGCCCTTCCGCCGGATAGGGGACTTCGGGACCCGGCTCGGCATATGTCCGAAACGCATCGGGCTGGTCCAAGAGACATCGGGAACGGTTCATGATGGCCGCTCGCCAGATCGGTCATGATTTGCGCGAAGCGCGTGTTCCGGCCCGAACGCTGCCTACACCCGTTCTTCTACCGCTAATGGCGGTTTTTCCGCATGGCATTTCTCGATCGGACCGTAGGCGTCGCCGGCGATACGGGCGGCGGTTTCGCGGGCGATTTCGCCAAGGTCGCCGGTCAGTTCCGGCGGGGCGCCGGCCACGCGGCCGATCGCGGCGACGATCAGGTCGCTTGCCGCATAATCCGGCTTGTGGCCCAGATTGTCGATCCAGACCAGTTCGGCGCCGGGGATGTCGCGGGCCAGCCCCAGCGAATGGATCTCCTCATAGACGACCGAGTCGCGGTTTCCCGAGATCACCACCGTGGGTGCCTTGATCTCGCCATAGCGCGGCGCCGCGGCGACGACGTGGTCGTAGAGCCCTTCGACGTCGATCGCGTTGTGGCGGAAATTGGCGGGTCTCAGCACCAGTGGAATTGCGGCATCGGCGTTGTATGTATCGGGGCGCCGGTTAGGCGCGAAAACGCAATGGGTGGATGCATCAAGACGCATCAGGCCGGCCGGGCAGGCGATGGTTTCGGCAAACAGGCGGCCGATCACCGGTATGGCGGTCAGGCGGTAATACCAGGAGGTGCCGCCGCCGGGCCAGGGGTGCGTGGCGGCGGATGCCAGGACGAGGCCGGCGACGCGTTCGGGATGGTCGAGTGCCAGCGCGGCGGCAATCGCGCCGCCAAGGGAGTGGCCGACAATGATTGCCTTGCCGATCCCCAGTTCGTCCATCAGCGCGGCGATCGTCTTTGCCTGGCCGAACGGCGTGCCGTTTTCGGCCGGACCGCGGGTAGACCAGCCATGACCGGGACGGTCGAGAAAAAGCACCTCCGCCTTGCCTTCGAGCAACGGGCGAAGCGGTACCATCGGGTCGCGAAGGTTACCGCTGGCGCCGTGGATGACGACGACCGGCGGCAGGGCGCCGTCGTGCGGCCCCTTCAGGTGCACATGGTGCATTGTTGTTTCGTTTGCCAAGGCGAATCTGCCCGCAGGCGGGTGGCGGCGCTCGATCATCGCGGCCGCGGTCCGGGTGATCGCAAACAGCACCAGAAGGGCGATGACGAGGGATGCCGGCACGATCGATGCGATGGTCATTGTCATGTCTGCAGCTGGACCGGTCCCGTCGGCGAAACGTCAGATCCCTTCGCCGGCAATCTTGTCGGCGATCTCGGCGACCGCCTTCTGCGCCTCGCGCATCATTGGATAGACGGCGAGCGCCTGCTGGAAAGCCTTCAATGCGAGTTCATCGTCGCCCCTGGCGCGCAGGATGTTCGCCATGCCTGAAAGTGCGCCGAAATGGCGGGGTTCGAGCGAAAGCGTGCGGGCGATGTCGGCCATCGACTTGGCGTAGTCCTTCATCATGAAATGCAGCGTCGCACGCTTGTTCCAGCCCTCCGCAAAACCGGGTTCCAGCACCGTCACCTGGTCCAGCAGGTCGAGCGCCACGTCAGGTTTCTTGTTCTTCATGGCCCGCGTCGCGTGCATCATCAGCAGATCGGCCGTCGCGCTTCCCGATGTGCTCCATTCGCGCCAGATCGACTGCGCGATGCGGTCTGCCGCGATCTCGTTGTGCTCGCGCCTCAAATCGGCAAAAAGCCGGTCGAGCCGACTTTGCCTCGTGTCCTCAACGGAAACGGACAGGCCGCCATCCGCCCGCGCGGGAGCGACGGACAGCAGGAAAAGGGCCAGCAATGCAATAAGACAGCGCATGCACGGAATGGTAATCCCGTGCCGCGGAAGGTCAAACTGAATTTCGCGTGATGGCGTGGCGACGGTTTCGCACCGTCCCTCGCCGATCAGCCCTGGCGGGCCTTGAAGCGCGGATTCTGCTTGTTGATGATGTAGATCCGGCCCTTGCGACGAACCATGCGGTTTTCGCGGTGGCGGGTTTTCAGCGCTTTGAGCGAGTTTCTGATCTTCATTGTTCCGGCCCGTCGGCTAATGGCCCCACCTTGCGGGCCTGACATGATTTGCGCGCCACGAAGGCGCGCGAAAAGGTTGGCAGGCTGATAACCGAAGGCAGGCGGCACTGTCAAGCGGCGAGCCGCGTTTTCGCTCTACGGCCCGTCGCCCGCATGACATGCCTTTTCGTTGCATGGTTGGCCAAATCCGGTTATAGGGCAGACATGATTTCCCTAAATTGGTGGCATTGCCCACCGCCCGCGGAAGGGACCCGGGCGAGCGAGAGGATATTGTTTCATGGCTCAACAGCTTCTGATGCCCAAGGCGACCGCGGTGTGGCTGGTCGACAACACGGCGCTTTCCTTCGACCAGATCGCGCAGTTCTGCAGGCTCCACCCGCTGGAGGTCAAGGCGATCGCCGATGGCGATTCCGCCCAGGGCATCAAGGGTCTCGATCCGGTCAGCACGGGGCAGTTGAGCCGCGAGGAGATCGCCAGGGGCGAGGCCGATTCGAACTACAAGCTGAAGCTTCAGGAATCCAGGGTGCGCGTGCCCGAGGCCAAGCGCAAGGGCCCGCGCTATACGCCGCTGTCGAAGCGCCAGGATCGCCCGAATGCAATCCTGTGGCTGGTGCGCAGCCATCCCGAGCTGAAGGACGCGCAGATTTCGCGGCTGGTCGGAACGACCAAGTCGACGATCGAGCAGATACGCAACCGCACCCACTGGAACTCGACCAACCTGCAGCCCATGGACCCGGTCACGCTCGGCCTGTGCTCGCAGATAGATCTCGACCTGGAGGTCCAGAGGGCAGCGAAGGGCCTGCCGCCGGTCGAGCCGGCGGGCGACACGCTGCTGCCGGCAAGCCAGACGGAAAACCTCCTGGAGCCGACAGACATGGGCGTGGCGCCTCCTGACGACGAGATCGACGCCGACGCGGTGTTCGCAAAGCTCACCTCGATGAACAAGCGCGGCAGCGACGAGGACGACGAGGACTAAGCAGACTTGCGCGACTTCGCCAACGCTTTATCCGCCTAGTCCTTGTCGTGGCGCAGATCCGACGACTTACAGGGTCCTCATTGCGTCCCAATGGACGCACGGCGCGGGGCGGCAACCTGCGAGGCTGTGCGTTACCGCCCGCCGGCTTCGCCGTGCGCTTCCATCTGGCGATAGAAATCGGCAAGCGCGCGGCCGCGCTCGGGCCTGAACTTCCGGCCGGCCGGCTCGATCGTCTCCATGCGGTCGATGCGGAACATGCGAAAGTCCCGGCGCAACTCGCACCAGGCGACCAGCGTCCACACCTTGCCCCAGAACCACAGGCCAAGCGGGCGGATGTCCCTTTTGGAGCGCGTGCCGTCGCCGTCGGCATAGGCGATCGAAAGCGTGTCGCGGGACTCGATGGCGCGATCGATCAGGTCGATCCGGGCGCGTTCAATGTCGGCCAAGTGCATCGGCGGGGCGTGGATCTGGGTGTCGCGGACACGCGCCTGCTCGGCCTCGGGCAGCACGGCGCCGATCTTGACCAGCGCTTCCTCGGCAGCCCGCGCCATCGTCGCGCCGCCCCAGGCGCGCACCATGCGCGCGCCTGCCACCAGGGCGACAATCTCGTCGCGGGTGAACATCAGCGGCGGCAGGGCGAAGCCCTCGCGCATCAGGTAGCCGACACCGGCCTCGCCTTCCACGGGAACGCCTGATGCCTGGAGATCGGCGATGTCGCGATAGATCGTGCGCTCCGACACCTCCAGCCATTCGCCAAGCATGGCGGCCGTGACGAGCCGTCCGCCGCGCAGGTGCTGTACGATCTGGAACAGACGGTCTGCGCGGCGCATATGCCCTATGCCCCGAACACGCCGATCGAGTTGCCGTCGGGATCAAGGCAATAGGCAAAGCGCCCGGCCGGAATCTCGATCACTGGGGAAAGGACCTGCCCACCGGCGGCGGTTACCCGCTGCATCGCATCCTCCACCCTGCCGGGGACGGCGATATGGACCGTATTGCCGGATCCCGAAGGCGCGGGCTTTCCGGGATAGAGGTGACCGGATACGGCCGATTGCGAGGACATCGGGAACATCGACATCGGGTTCGGACCATCATTGTTGTCCGTCAGTTCACCCTGGACGACGGCACCATAGAATGCTTTCGCGCGTGCCAGGTCGGTGACCGGGATTTCGAACCAGACGCAGGTATTGGGGGATGTTTCGTTCATTGCGGTTCCTCCTTGTCTTTCGAACCGCGTGCACTGTCGCATACCCCTCCTGACAACCTTCTGTCAGTATCCTTCCGGACACGGCGGGCCTTATTCCGGCCTGACCGGAACGGTGTAGTTGAGGGGCAGGCGGCCGCCATCGGCATAGATGGTCTGGCCGGTGATGTAGCTGGCATCGTCCGACGCCAGGAAGGCGGCAATGGATGCGATCTCGGAAGGATCGCCGATGCGTCCGAGCGGCGTGCGCGACAGCACCTTGTTTCGCGCCACCGCGTCGGAGGCCACAGCGGCCAGCATGTCGGTCATGATCGAGCCGGGGCCGATGGCGTTGACACGGATGCCGTATGGCGCCAGCGCCAGCGCCATCACCTTGGTCAACTGGTTGACGCCGCCTTTGGACACCGAATAGGGCACCTGGTTGGCAATCGCGAAAACGGCATTGACAGACGACATGTTGACGATCGTGCCGGGCGCGCCGCCGTCCTTCACCTTGTCGACCATGTAGCGGGCGACCGCCTGGCCGGCGAGGAAGGCGCCCTTGAGGTTGACGGCCAGGACACGGTCGAAATCATCTTCCGCAAGATCCAGGAAGTCAGCGCCATGAACAATGCCGGCATTGTTGACCAACACGTCGATGTCGCCGAACACGTCGATGGTGCCGGCAATGAGATTGTGGACGTCGAGCTTGCGCGCGACATCGGTCTTGACGAACCGGACCTCGGAACCGCCGGGCAGCGAAGCGATCGCCTCCTCCGCCTTGTCCTGGCTGATATCGGCGATCACCACCCGGGCGCCTTCGGCGGCAAACCGCCGCACGATGGCCCGACCGATGCCTGCAGCGCCACCTGTCACGATGGCGGTTTTTCCATCAAGCGCCATGAAAATCCTCCGCATCACTGACAAGCCCGTATGCTTGCCGGCGGACAGTGACGGATGCCCGGGCCGAGGTCAACGCCCAAGTCGGGTGCGTAGCGGCGCCATGGGTTCTCGAACGCATTCGACGGAACATGATCTAATTGTACCAGCGCGCGAAGCGGCCTAAAGTGACATATGGCTGGTCGTTTCGGACGGTTTGTGAGCTCGGACATCATCGGGGAACGGCTTTCGGGGTGGAGCCTTTCCAGACGCTTCGCCGTGACCGGCGGCATGGTGATGGTGCTGATGATGCTGGCGATCGGCCAGTGGGTGACAATAAAAATCACGACCAACGCCATCAGGAGCAATGCCGCCGCGACGGCACTCTTCATGGACAGTATCATCTCGCCGCTGGTTCAGGAGCTGGGCGAAAGCGATACGCTCTCGATCGGCCCGATCCGCGCGCTTGAGGAAATGCTGAGCGGTCCAAGCCTGTCCAGGCGTGTCGTCTCGATCAAGATCTGGAAGCCCGACGGCCTCATCGCTTTCGCCAGCGACCTGGACATTATCGGGACCGGCTTCCGACGTCGGACAATCTGGAGCAGGCAATGAAGGGCGTTGTCGTTAGCGGATTTGATGCGGCGGACTCCCCGGACAGCGCATTCGAGAGAAGCATCGGTGTTCCGCTTGTGGAGATCTACAGCCCGATTCGCGAGAACTGGACCGGTAACGTCATCGCCGTGGCCGAGTTCTATGAAGACGCAACCGAACTCATGGCGACGCTCAGGCGGGCGCGACTGCAAAGCTGGATGGCGACGATCATCGCGACCGCCGTCATCGGACTCGCACTCTACGGGATCGTCGACAGCGGAAGCCGGGAGATCGACCGCCAGCGCCGGGCCCTCGAACAGCGCTTTACCGATTCGCAGCGGATGTCGGAGGAAAACCTGCGGCTGCGCGGCCGGGTCGAGCGGGCGTCAAGCCGCGTCAGCGAAATCACGGAAGCCTATCTGCGCCGGGTCAGCGCGGACTTGCACGACGGGCCGGCGCAACTCATCGGGCTGGCGTCCCTGCGTCTTGATGCGCTGGTCTCCATCGGCGACGAGCAGCAAAGGAAAGCGGAGATAACGGCCTTGCGCCGGGTACTCGGCGACGCAATAAGGGAAATCAGGGTGATCGGCAGGGGGCTGTCGCTGCCCGAACTCGCCGACCTGCCGCTGGACAAGGTGGTCAGACGGGCAGTTGTGGCGCATGAAACGCGAACCGGCGAGACAATCGCGCTCGATATGAGTGAAGGGCAACGCAGTGCGTCGATGGCCGTCAAGGCCTGTTTGTTCCGCTTTCTGCAGGAAGGACTGAACAACGCCTATCGCCATGCGCCCGGCGCCACGGTCGCGGTTCGCGCCCGCTGGGATGCCGGCACGTTGCAGGTGGAAGTCGAGAACGGCGCGGCGCGGGAACCGCCGCGCAACGTGGACGGCGGGGGCATGGGTCTGGTCGGACTGAAGGAACGGATCGAGAGCCTGGGCGGAACATTCCGGTTCACGCCCGACGGCGCCCGGGGCGCGCTGCTTTTTGCCGAACTGGATCTGACGGGAGATGCCGGTCATGCCTGATGCCACGACGATCATCGTTATCGACGACCATCCCCTTTATCGTTCGGGGGTCGTGCGCACCCTGTCGGAAGCCGAGGGTCTTCTGGTTCTCGGTGAGGGTGGTTCCACCCGCGAGGCCCTGGATCTGGCCGAGCGGGTGAAGCCGCAAATCATGCTTCTCGATATCTCCATGCCGGGAAACGGGATCGAGGCGGCCAGGCAGATCACCGAGCGCTTTCCCGGTAGCCATTGCGTGATGTTGACGGCCTCGGAGGAGGAGGAGGACATCCTCGAGGCGCTGGCGGCAGGTGCGCGCGGCTATGTCCTGAAGGGCGTCGGGGCCCACGACCTGATTTCCGTCGTCCGCACCGTTGCCGAGGGGGGATCCTATGTGTCGCCATCGCTTGCCGCGCGGCTGTTGCTCAACATGCGCGCGCGGGAGAACAAGGCGGAAGAGACGAGTCCGCTGACGAGCCTGAGCGAACGGGAAGAGCAGATCCTGCGGCTGGTGGCGGAAGGAAAAAGCAACAAGGAAGTCGGCCGCGCACTGGACCTGCAGGAAAAGACCGTCAAGCACTACATGACCAATATCTTGCAGAAGCTCCAGGTGCGGAACCGCACCGAAGCCGCCATCATCGCGCGGGAAAACTGGAAGTCGCAATGATGCGGCCTATCGTTGGATAGCCGCGTTCAGCCGTGCGCGGTCACTCGCGCGCGCCGGCCGGGCAACGACCATGCGGCTTCGCCGGTCGAGCAACCGATAGGTCCTGCCGACGACCTGCTCGGTCCATCCGTCGGAGTAGGTGACGGACAACGTTCCGTTCAACTTGTGCGATGCAGCGACTTTACCGTGACTCTGCAGCGCCGAGAGAAACGCGCTGACCGAAAGGCCAAACCCGAACCCGCCGGTCGAATCACCGTCGTTTCCAGTCTCCGCGCCACCGTATTCGTCGCCCTCGGCGCCATCGTCACCCTCGCTTTCCCCGCTCTCGTCGGCCCAGGCCTGGCCGGGACCGATGATTTGGCGGAGTACTCCCGGCCCGGCGTCAGAGGCCATCGGGGCGATCAGAAGCAACTTGGCGAGAAGCAGGACGATGAGAAGCGAACGCGGATTCAAGGGTCGCAGCTGCTCGATCGAGGCGGCCAGCCACGCGATACGCAACGATATGAAACCAAATGGCGACATGCATGAATGCCGATCAAACCGCTGTCGGGGACATTGAAGGGCAACACGCCCCGACGCACAAATACCTATGATACCGCCCGCGCCGACTTCGGACCCGCTTAATCGAGATCGGGCGCAAGTGCGGCCAGCCGATGCCGGCCATATTCGATGTCATATCGCTTTTGCGACAATTGCTGTCCGTTGCAATTGGACGAGGAGTCGTCTTCCGTGTCCGCTTTTCCCTCTGACGAGTTGCTGTCGTCGCTTCCGGAGTCGCCGTCATCGAACGACAATGTGGCCGGCACCGCTGCGACAGCGCAAGCGAGGGCGACTGCACTGGCCGTCGATTTCGGGTTCCCGATACTCATCGTCTTGCTCCTTTCTGGATTGTCCGGTGTGCGGCCGGCACTGGGCAGTGCCGGCCGCGAGTTGCCTGGATGAGCGCTATTCGAATACACGCCGCCCCAGGCGCCGCCGGTCGCCGTGGGGCTGGCGCCGGCAGTTCCGAAGTCGGCCGCGGCCGGGCCGACACGACGAAGGAGAACCGGCGCGCCGGTCTCTGCGGGGGATGCCTTTGACCGATATGGCCTTCTGGATGCTGATGGACGTTCATCTGCGTCCGCGCCTTGCCAAGCGTTTCCGTTCGTCGCGAATCGGACTTTGCCCCCAATCCGTGGCACGTAGAATCCGGCCGGGACCATTAACTTCGGTTGTACGGACCGATGTGGCCAATCGATCAGACCATGGTCGGAACGAACCGCATCGAGTGCCCGCCTATCGATGGTCGCGGGCAGGCGTGGCCGGCGCCGGTTGACAGCGCGATGGACGACGGATACCCGGCAGGGCCATGACAAAGCTCCTCGCCTTCGTGATCGCCGCGCTGATGGTGGTGCACATCATCCGGCCGCTCGGCTTGCCCGGGCTGAAACGGCGCGCCGATTTCTGGAAGATCGGATTGGCGGCGGTTGCGGCTGTCGTGCTGACCGTGGCAATCCGTCCGGGCGGCTGACGTCAGCCTTTGCCGATATGGCCGGCCATGTGTTCCGCCCAGTAGGCATAACCTGATGCCGAGGCGTGGAAACCGTCACGCGAGAAGCCCTGCGGCGCGACTTCGGGCATGGGCGAAGCGGCTTCCGCTCCGCGCTCGGTGAGCAGGCGCACGGCCCTGGCATTGATCGCATCGGCGCGGATGTCGAGAATGCGCCCCAGCGCCCGCGGCATGGCGGGCACCGCGGTCATCGGCAGCATCGGCGACCAGATGATGCGGGCAGCCGGAAACCGGGCGCGCAGCGCATAGATCAGCGTTCCGAACTCGCGTTTGAAACGGGAAAGCGAGTGGAAATTCTTCATGTCGTTGGTGCCGATGGAGAGGACGACATGGGTCCAGTCACGCTCAGCGACATGGGGCACCACATGGTCGCGCACCTGCGCCGAGGTTGCCGAGTTCGATCCGGCGGCCCGCCACCTCACCGGCCGGCCCGTCGCCGTGGCGAGGGCTTCGGCGAGGCGCCAGGCAAGCCCCTGGCTTGTGTGATCGACACCCACGCCTGCGACCGAGGAATCGCCAATTACCAGCAACCGGAACGGATCGCCTTCGCCGGCGATCTCGCCCGACACGGGACCGGCGGCCGGCACCAGGCGCTCGGTGCGCAACCGCACGCCAACACCCTGCCAGGCGTAAACCGGCCATGCCAGCCACGTTGCCGCGGCTGCCCATGACGGATAGCGCCGTTTCATGGTGCCAACCCGCCGGCTCAGGCCTTGAGGGCTTCGACGCCTGGAAGAGGCTTGCCCTCCATCCATTCCAGGAAGGCACCCCCGGCCGTCGAAACATAGGTGAAATCGTCGGCAACGCCGGCGTGGTTGAGAGCGGCGACCGTGTCGCCACCGCCGGCAACCGATATGAGCGCGCCCTCCTCGGTGCGCTTGGCCGCCGCTTTTGCCGCTGCCACCGTCGCCGCATCGAAAGGCTCCAGTTCGAAGGCGCCGAGCGGGCCGTTCCAGACCAAGGTCGCTGCCTTTGCGATCCACTGGTTGATGGCTTCGACCGACGCCGGGCCGGCATCGAGAATCATCGCGTCGGAAGGAACGTTGTCTACGTCGACAACCTCGTTTTCGGCATTTGCCTTGAACTCGCGCGCGACGACCGCATCGACCGGCAAGACAACGGTGCAACCGGCCTTCGCGGCTTCCGCCATGATCGTCCTGGCCGTGTCGGCGAGGTCGTGCTCGCACAGCGATCTGGCGACATCCTTGCCCTGGGCTGCAAGGAAGGTGTTGGCCATGCCGCCGCCGATCACCAGCGCATCGACCCTTTTGACCAGATTCTGCAGCAGGTCGATCTTGGTCGACACCTTGGCGCCGCCGACGATGGCGACCAACGGGTGGGCGGGATTGCCGAGGCCTTTTTCCAGCGCCTCCAGTTCGGCCTGCATGGTGCGCCCGGCGCATGACGGCAGCAGATGGGCCAGGGCTTCGGTGGAAGCATGCGCGCGGTGCGCTGCGGAAAAGGCATCGTTGACGTAGAGATCGCCATTGGCGGCGAGCGCCTTGGCGAAGACGGGCTCGTTCTTCTCCTCCCCCTTGTGGAAACGGGTGTTCTCCAGGAGCAGGATGTCGCCATCACTCATGTCGGCGATCGCGGCGGCCGCAACGTCACCGATGCAATCGCCGGCAAACAGGACGTGGTGATCGAGGACTTCCTCGATTGCCGGGACGATCGGCTTGAGCGACATGTCGGGCACGACCTCGCCCTTTGGGCGGCCGAAATGGGCGAGCAGGATGACCTTGGCGCAACGGGACGACAGCTCGGTTATGGTCGGCGCGACGCGCTCGATACGTGTCTTGTCGGTCACCAGACCGTCTTTCACGGGCACGTTGATGTCGACGCGCACCAGCGCGCGCTTGCCGGCTATGTCTCCGAGGTCGTCGATGGTCTTGAAGCGGGTCATGTCGGTGTTCCCTGTCTCGATGGGAATTCGGCCCAAGGTGCCGGTTCGCGGTCGGCACCGGCGCGAAGCGGATGGCCGGGGCGCGCGAACGCCCCGGCGTCGAGGTCAGATCAGCTTGCCCATCGCCACGGCCGTATCGGACATGCGGTTGGAAAAACCCCATTCGTTGTCGTACCACGACAGGACCGAAACCAGCGTGCCGTCCATGACCTTGGTCTGGTCCATGTGGAAGATCGAGGAATGCGGATCGTGATTGAAGTCGATGGAGACGTTTTTCTCCTCGGTGTAGCCAAGAATGCCCTTGAGCGGACCATCGGCCGCCGCCTTGATCGCGGCGTTGATTTCCTCGACGCTTGTGGCCCTCTTGGCGATGAACTTCAGATCGACGACCGAGACGTTGGGGGTCGGCACGCGCATGGCGAAGCCGTCAAGCTTGCCGTTCAGTTCGGGCAGCACGAGGCCGACCGCCTTTGCCGCGCCCGTCGAGGTCGGGATCATCGACATTGCCGCGGCGCGGCCGCGGTAGAGATCCTTGTGCATGGTGTCGAGCGTGGGCTGGTCGCCGGTGTAGGAATGGATTGTCGTCATCATGCCCTTCTCGATACCGATCGTATCGTTGAGCACCTTGGCGACCGGCGACAGGCAGTTGGTGGTGCACGATGCGTTGGAAACGATGACATCGTCACTGGTCAGCGTGTCGTGGTTGACGCCAAAGACGATCGTCTTGTCGGCGCCGGTGGCCGGCGCGGAAACGAGGACGCGCCTGGCGCCGGCCTCGAGATGCAGGGCGGCTTTCTCGCGCGCGGTGAAAATGCCGGTGCACTCCATCGCGATGTCGATGCCGAGCTCCTTCCAGGGAAGCTTGGCGGGATCGCGTTCCGCCAGTACCTTGAAGGAATCGGTGCCGATGTTGATGGTGTCACCTTCGACCCTCACCTCGTGGGGAAAGCGGCCGTGGACCGAATCGTAGCGCATCAGATGGGCGTTTGTTTCCACCGGGCCAAGGTCGTTGATGGCGACGACGTCGATGTCCGTGCGGCCCGATTCGTAAATCGCGCGCACGACGTTGCGGCCGATCCGGCCAAATCCGTTGATGGCAATCTTGATGGTCATGAATGGTTCTCCCGCAGGTTTTAGGGCGCGCGCGAGCGCTCGCAGAAACTGTCTGGCGCCGGGTGGAGCGCAAAACCGGTCCGGGCGGACCGGTCAGAGCACGTTCGGCTGCCGCTTCATAAACGCGGAACGGCAAAGAATCCAGATGGGCGAGGCCGCCGGCAGCGGGGGAAAAAGACGCGCGGGCACATTTGCAGCCACAAAAACACTGCATCCTGCAACTTTGTCGCAGGCGTGTCACAATTTCCTGTCTGCGCGGCCCGCAGCGCCGCCGTTTCAGCCTTCGGCGACCGGCAAACGCGCAATCGCAGCTTCGACCGCGGCTTGCGCGGTGATGCCGAAATGGGCGTAGATCTCCTGGTAAGGTCCGGAAGCGCCGAAGCTGTCCATGCCGATGAACACGCCGTCGCCGCCGATGAAGCGCTCCCAGCCCTGGCCGATTCCGGCCTCGATGGCGATGCGGACCGGCGCGGAGCCTATGACTGCCGCGCGGTATTCCGGCGACTGGCGGGCGAACAGTTCGAAGCAGGGGACCGACACGACCCGGGTGGGACGTCCCATCTCCTCAAGCGTCTTGCGCGCGGTCAGCGCGATCTCGACTTCCGAACCGGAAGCGAAAATCGTCACCTTGGCCTCGTCGCTCGCCGTCGCCAGTTCATAGGCGCCATAGGCGCACATGTTTTCCTCGTCATACACCGTGCGCGCAGCCGGCAGGTTCTGCCGGGTCAGGGCCAGGGTTGACGGCGTGGTCCGCGATTCCAAAGCCAGTTGCCAGCACTCTACGGTTTCCATCGCGTCGGCCGGCCGGAACACGTTATGGTTCGGGATCGCACGCAACGCGGCCAGATGCTCGACCGGCTGATGGGTCGGGCCGTCCTCTCCAAGGCCGATGGAATCATGGGTCATGACATAGATGACGCGCAGGCCCATCAGCGAAGACAGGCGCATGGCCGGGCGGGCGTAGTCGGAAAACACCAGGAAGGTTCCCGAATAGGGAATGAGGCCGCCATGCAGGGCGATACCGTTCATTGCCGCCGCCATGGCGTGCTCGCGAATTCCGTAATGGATGTAGCGGCCCGCGAAATCGCCGGGCTTTACGTCCGCGGTCTGCGACGTCTTGGTATTGTTGGAGCCGGTCAGGTCGGCCGAACCGCCAATCGTCTCGGTGACGACGGCGTTGATGACTTCGAGCGCCAGTTCCGACGATCTGCGTGTGGCCGCCTTGGGCTTTTCCTCCGCCAGCCTCTTCTTGTAGTCGGCAATGGCGCTCTCGAAGCTGCCCGGCAGGTCGCCGCGCATGACGCGCTCGAACTCGCCGCGCAGGTCGGCCTCGGCTGCCGCCAGGCGCTGTTCCCAGGCCGTGCGGGCCTTCGTCGAGCGCAGGCCGCAGAGCCGCCATGCGTCGAGAACGTCGCTGGGCACGTGGAACGGCTCCTCTTTCCAGCCGAGCGCCTTGCGGGTCGCCGCGACTTCCCCGGCGCCCAGCGGCGAGCCATGCACCTTCGACGTGCCCGCCTTTGACGGAGAACCGAACCCGATGATCGTCTTCGCCGCGATCATCGTCGGCTTGTCGGAGGCCTTCGCCGCCTCCAGCGCGGCGGCGATCGCGTCGGGATCGTGGCCGTCGACGGCGAGCGTATTCCAGCCCGACGCTTCGAAGCGCGCGCGCTGGTCGGTTGAATCGGCCAGCGAGACCGGGCCGTCGATGGAGATGCCGTTGTCGTCCCAGATGATGATCAGCTTGTTGAGCCGCAAATGGCCGGCAAGCGTGATCGCCTCCTGGCTGATGCCTTCCATCAGGCAGCCGTCGCCGGCGAGCGCATAGGTGTAGTGATCGACAAGACCGTCGCCGTAACGCGCATTGAGCAGGCGTTCCGCCAGCGCCATGCCGACCGCGTTGGCAATGCCCTGGCCGAGCGGTCCGGTGGTCGTTTCGATGCCCGCGGCATGGCCGTATTCAGGGTGACCCGGCGTGCGTGAGCCGAGCTGGCGGAAATTTTTGATCTCGTCGAGGGTGATGTCCTCGTAGCCGGTAAGGTAGAGCAGCGAGTACAACAGCATCGACCCATGGCCGGCAGAGAGCACGAAACGGTCGCGATCCGGCCAGTTCGGATTCTTCGGATCATGGTCGAGAAAGCGGGTGAACAGAACGGTCGCGATGTCTGCCGCGCCCATCGGAAGGCCGGGATGGCCCGAATTGGCCTTTTCGACCGCATCGATCGAAAGGAAGCGGATCGCATTGGCCATCCGGTCGTGTTTTTCGCGTACTGTCATGATTGCCCGCTGTCTGCTGCCGGGGTCGACCGGCCGAACCACCAGCGGTTCCGGGCAGCCCGACACCCTTTGAAAAGCAGGCGGTACATATCAGGTGGCGGTGATGAGTCAACCAATCCACGGTGCGCGGTGGGCTGCCGGCGACGGCCTTCCACGCATTTGGCAGGGGACTGCCGCAATGTCCGGTTGACCTCGCCTTTATGCACCCTCTAATCTTTTGCTGCTAACGCACTCACCATGCGTGACGATTCGCGGCTCGGGCGGGCTCAGGATACTTGCATGACCGGTGACATGACGTTGAAGGAAGCGCTCGCCCAGCTCCGTCGGGCGGTCGACATGCTGGAGTCGGCGACGGGAGCACGGCTCGAGCGGGAGCAGGATTTTGCCGAAACCGAAGCCGAAGTGCAGAGGATGAACGCCGATCGCGCCCGTCTCGCCCAGGAGCTCGACAATTCTGAGTCGCGCGCCGAGCGGCTCGAGGACGCCAACAAGGAAGTTTCGCGCCGTCTGGTCACGGCGATGGAAACCATCCGTGCCGTCCTCGACCGATAGGGAGGAAAGGCGATGCCGCAGGTATCGGTGATGATTGACGGCAAGACCTATCGTATGGCTTGCGACGAGGGTCAGGAAGAGCACCTCGCCGACCTCGCGCGTCGCTTTGACCGCTATGTGACGCATCTGAAGGGGTCGTTCGGCGAAATCGGCGACCAGCGCCTGACCGTCATGGCGGCGATCATGGTGATGGACGAGTTCGTGGAACTGCAGAAGCGCGTGAAAGGCATGGAAAGCGAGGTCCAGACCTTGCGCAAGACGCGAGATGACGCGCTGGCCAAGGCCGACAAGACCGATGCGGGCCTGTCCGCCACGATCGCCGGCATCGCCGAACGGCTCGAGGGCATGGCGGCGAAACTGGCGAAGGGATAGCGAGCGGACGTAGACGGGCCTCAGTGTCCCAACGACTTTCGGATGCGCCTGACGCCGAGCGCCACGAGCGCCACGACAACCGGAATGCTTGCCAGCATGACCGTCGATTTCTCCAGCGGCAGCCATCCGAGCGTTTTCAGGCCCTCGGCCGCATAGCCGACGAGGCCGACGATGTAATAGGTGATGGCGGCAACCGACAGGCCTTCGACGGTCTCCTGCAGGCGCAATTGCAAATGCGCCCTGCGATCCATGCTTTCCAGCAGTGCCTGGTTCTGGTTCTCGCGGGTGATGTCGACGCGGGTCGACAGGAGCTGGGTGGCCTGGGCGATCCGCGCGGACACCGCATTCATCCTTTTCTCGACCGACTGGCAGGTGCGCATGGCCGGCCCCAGCCGCCGCTCGACGAAATCGGAGAAGGTCTGCAGCCCGGTCACCCGGACTTCGCGCAGATCCGAGATGCGCAGCGCGACCAGCTCCGAATAGGCCCGTGCGGCGGAAAAGCGGAACTGGGTGGCGGTGTGGCGGCGCACGATCTCGGCATGCAGCAGCGTGAGCCGGTCCAGCAGGTCCTGCTCCTGCTTGCCGCCGGCTTCGCGCATTGCGGCGGTAATCGATTCGAGTTCCCCCTCGAACCCGCCGAGTTCGCCCATCAGGTCGCGGGCGACGGGAAGGGTCAGCAGCGCGATCATGATGTAGGTGTCGATTTCCAGAAGGCGCTGCGCGGTGCGGCCCCTCTGGCGCGGGGTCATGGAGTTGTCGAAGACCAGAAAACGGCCGAACCCGTCATCGGCGATGAGAAAGTGGGAATAGGCCCTGGCCGCGCCGCCGGCAACCTCCGCGCTGATCAGCGTGTGCCCGTCGAAAAATTGCCGGGCAATCGCCTCTTCCGGCGGAGGCGACGCGGGCATCGGCGCGATTTCAAGATGGTTGGCGACCAGCAGTGCGCCGGGCAGCGAGCGCAGCCAGTCCGGCGGAACCGCTTCGAGCGCCGGCGCGGCGAACAGCGGGCTGTCGGCGTCCCGCTCGACGATGAAGGTAAAGCGGGTGAACTCGGTATGCTTTTCCCAGGTAAGGCGGAAAGGGCCGAGATCGGCGGAAAAATGGTTCGCGCCTTCGCGCGGCTTCTCGTGGCCGAAACTGTCGCATAATCTAGCGACCGGAGCGGGCGACCTTTCCCCGAAAATCACCAGGTAGCTGATCGAAGCGCGTCGCGGCAGAGATTCCGGCGGGCGGGCATGCATTTCCTCGTTGAGGGCGAAACGCATGGGATGGCTGGCTGGAGGGACCGCCTGGGCCTGCGGGTTTTCCGTCACGACATGTCTCCCGGTTTGGAATGCGATATTGGTCGCCGCACTTCAGCAAGACAAGAGCGGCGCAATATCGCGCCCAGGGGCGGAACGAGCGGTTACGAATTGACATATGACATCCTGATCTGCACCTGCTCCCGGTAAGCTGCCCTCGAACCGGAATGCAAACGGAGCGGATGCTCGTGAAAATCGCTGCCCTCAAATACAGATTGCCGCCCACGCGGCGGAGCAATGAAGACGTCGTGGCCTTTGTGCGCGAGCGACTGGGCGGCCGGCCGGCCGGCGAAGTCAATGATCTTGTCAGGCTGATCGAGGCCGGATTTGCCTATGCCGGTTCAAGGTACCGCTACTGGCTGGACGACGGGGAGCCGGTCCTGGACCACGCGATCGAGGCAGCACGCGATGCATTGGCCGAAGCCGGCCTGCGGCCGCAGGACGTGAGCGCGATCATTTATGTAGGGGTTGGCCGGGGATGTCTTGAGCCGGCATCCGCGGCGGCGGTGCAGATGCGCCTCGGCGCAGTGAACGCGACCTCCTTCGACATCCTCGAGGCCTGTGTCAGCTGGGTGCGTGGGCTCGAGATTGCCCAGGCGCTGTTCAAGGCGGGCCGCTACGGCAATGTCCTGCTGGTCAATTGCGAAATGGGAATGCGCCGTTTCGGCGCCATCGACGAATTGCGGCGGGACAATCTCGATCTCTACTTCTCCGCACTGACGGTCGGGGAAGCGGCGACCGCGGCCGTGCTCCTGCCCGGCGGGGAGGATTTCGACTTCCATTTCAGGACATGGCCCGAAGGGTTCGGCTACTGCATGATCCCGCTGAGCAACGCCCGGGCCTTCATGCCCGACCAACTGCCCGAAAACGCGATCGCCGATCGCTTCTATGCCATGTCGCTGCCGCTGGTGAATACGGCGTTGAAGGGTCTGGAGCGGCTCTACGGCGAGACCGGCTACGGAAATGGTCCGCTCCCCGACCTGACCCTGATCCATTCCGTGAGCGAACGGGCGAGCCGGCAGGCCATTCCGTTGATGGGGCTGGACTGGGATCGCCATTTCGATATCCATGCAAGCCACGGGAACACGGTATCGGCCAGTATCCCGCTGGGGATGGCGCTGGCAGCCGAGGCCGGCCGGCTTGCGCCGGGAACAGATACGCTTCTGATCGGCGCCGGCGCGGGGGTCTCGACCGGGTTTTGCCGCTTCGTGTATCAGTAAGCGACGCGGCCACCAGGGCGCCGGAATGGTTGTGGCGGCCTGCGCCGTTTCAACCCGATCGTTTGGATTTTAGCTTTCCTGATTCGGATATTTTAAGTCGTTGCACGCATTGTTGGTGCCGGTTGCGGGTGTGGGGCAATCGCAACCTGCGTTGCGGTTCGGCGCGTCAGGCGGCGAGGCGCATTTCGATTGACAGCCCTCCACAATAGTTCGCGGTCAGAACGGCAAGGTACGGCGTCGGCGGTGCCTGCCGCGCGAACGGCGAGCCTGCGCAACTGGAGGTAAGCTCTTGATCATTTCCCTGATCGGCCGGTTCAGCTCAAACAATGGCGGCAACATCGCGGTTGCCGCCGGCCTTCTCGCGGTCCCGCTTGCGATCGCCGTCGGCTTCGGTCTCGATACCGTCAACATCAGTCGCGTCAACAACGCCCTTCAGAACGCTGCCGATTCGGCTGTCTTCGTTGCAGCGATCTCCAACATCGAGGGAGATGATTTCGCGACCACCTCGCAATTGGCGACGGGCGCATTCGTGGAAAACTTCCAGGACTCCGCCGCTGTCTTCGGCATGTCCGCGCCGAGTTTCACCTATCTCGGCTCAAGCCCCGATGAGGATGGAAACGTTGTCACGAGTGTCACGGCCAATTTCGGCTACAAGCGGATTTTTCCGGTTCCCTTCGCGCAGCAGGCAGATGGCGGTTACATGTTGACAGTTGTCGCCGGTGCAATCGTTCAGCCAGGGGAGCCCGCCTGCATATTCGCGCTCAACAGGCATGCCGCACGCGCGGTGGAGGTGACAGGCTCCTCGTCGGTGGACATGGAACACTGTATCATCGGGTCGAATTCCGACGCCGCCGACGCCCTCTATGTTGGCGGCAGCGGTTCGCTTGAAGCCGAATGCGCCGTTTCCTCGGGCGGTATCGACGAGAGTGGAGGACTGACAACCTCCTGCGCGACAAACCGCGAGAACGCATGGCGCACGCCCGATCCGCTTGGCGCGTTGGAGAAGCCTCTGCCGGGTGTCCTCATGCCCAACCCGTCAAATACAGACACCACGGTATCGCCGGGGCGCTACAGCAACCTGGCGCTCAAGGGCACCAAGACGCTCGAACCCGGTTTCTACTATGTGGAAGGCGATCTTTCGATCCAGGGATCGATAACCGGCAACAACGTCACGATCTTCATGGCTGATGGCGCGGTCAGTCTTACCGGCAACGCGAACCTGGTGATCACGCCGCCAACGAGCGGTTACTATGCCGGGATCTCCTTCTTCGGATCGCGTGCGAATACAAATGTCCAGAAATTTACCGGCAATGGCACGATCGACGTCGACGGTTATGTCTATTTCCCATCCGGTAACGTCATTTTCCAGGGTAACAGCGCCGCCGGCAGTTCGTGCCTGCGGATCATCGCCGATACGATCACGATGACCGGCAATACCGCTATGGTGAACAGTTGCGAAGCCATTCTCGGCGGGCGCGAGACGCGTCTGGCGAGCTTCCCGCGCCTCGTCCGGTAGTGCCGGCGACGGCCCTGCGTCATACCAGGGTCAGTTCCTCGACCAGGAAATCGAATACGAATCGGACCCGCCTCGACGTATTCAATTCGCGATGGGCCGTCAGCCACATCGGAAACGTCATCGGTTTAAGGTCGGGCAGGACCCGGCGCACGCGCGGCTCTCGGTCGCCGACAAAGTCAGGCGCGATGCCGATTGCCACGCCCTGCCGAACCAGTTCCCAGTGCACGAAATGGCTGGCGGTGATGACGGGAATGTTCTGCCGCGTCAGGTTCAAACCGAGAGCGCTGAGGCCATTGAGATAGGTTTCCACGGGATCGAAACCGATGAATTCGGCCTCGCTCAAATCGGCCGGTGTCCTCGGATTGCCGATCCGCTCGAGATAGGCGGGCGTCGCATAGAGCGGGGCTGCATCGTCGCGGATTTTCTTCGCGATCAGGTCGGGCTGGGTCGGGCGGAAACTGCGGATCGCGATATCGGCTTCGCGGCGTTTCAGATCGATCGTCGCGTTCGAGGCGACGATCTCGACCTCGATGCCCGGCGCCTCGCGACGGAGCCTTTCCACGATCGGCGGCAGCAAGTAAGCCGCCTCGATCTCGCTGGCAGTGATGCAGATGGAGCCTTCTATCGACTGCGACTGGCCGGATGCCGCGAGCGAGAAGCGGCCGGCCGCCTCTCCCATGGCGCGGACATGGTCGAGCAGTTCCAGGCCGCTCGGGGTCAGTACAAGGCCCCGTCCGGCGCGCTCGAACAGCACGACTCCCAGTTCCTCCTCCAGGGCGTCGACCTGCCGGCCGAGCGTCGGTTGTGTCATGGCGAGCGCGCGCGCGGCCGCGGACAGCGAGCCTTCCTCCGCGGTGACGAGGAAAGCCCGCGCCCGGTTCCAGTCGAATTTCATCGAACGCCAATCCATACGAATACGCATATCAAACGAACGGAATTAGTCAATTTTTCCAGTAATAATGCATGGATATATGTCACGCAGCGTTCAACAATCGAAAAACTCCTGGAGGGAGATGAGTCATGAAAGCTGCAGTTTACGATAAATACGGACCGGCCGAGGTCGTCGAAATCAGGGATGTCGCGCGACCGGAGATCGGCGACAGGCAAGTCCTCGTCCAGACGTTCGCGACGTCGGTGACCACGGCCGACTGGAGAATCCGTGCATCCGCGTTCCCCGGCGCCATGTGGCTGCCGGGGCGGCTGATGTTCGGGCTGCTGCGGCCGCGAAACCGGGTCCTGGGCATGGAGTTCGCGGGCCGCGTCGTATCGGTGGGGGAGAAAGTCACGCGATTCAGGATGGGCGAAGCGGTGTTCGGCTTTGCCAGTTCCGGAGCCCATGCGGAGTACCTGGCGATGGCCGCGGACGGAGCCATTGCCGCCAAGCCGGCTTCTCTTGGACATGACGAAGCGGCGGCCGTGCCGTTCGGCGCGTTGTCCGCGCTGGTGTTCCTGCGGGATATCGCGAAGGTCCGACCCGGCCAGAAGGTGCTGGTGCTTGGCGCATCGGGCGGGGTCGGGGCCTATGCCGTCCAGCTTGCGCGACATTTCGGCGCCTCGGTCACCGGCGTGACCAGTACCGACAATGTGGACCTCGTGCGCTCGCTCGGCGCCGAGAGGGTCGTCGACTACAAGAAGGAAGACTACCTGGCCGACGAGGGGCCCTACGACCTCATCCTCGACACGGCGGGCATTTCCACCTTCCGGCATGCGAAACGAGCCCTGAACGCAAAGGGCGTTTTCCTGCCGATCGAATTCGGGCCGCGGGAGATCATGCAGGCGTTGTTCACGTCCTGCCGGCGCGGAAAGCGCGTCGTCGTGGGAATCAGCAACGACACGAGGGAAGACCTCGCCATCGTCGGGGATTTGCTCGAGCGCGGAGAAATCAGGCCGGTGATCGACAGCACGTACCCGCTGGAGCGGATCGCCGACGCCTACCGCCGCGTGGAAAGCCGGCACAAGACAGGGAGTGTCGTCGTGACCGTCGGCAGTGCAACGTCAGCGTCGAGTTCCGCCGCATGAACCGGGGCTGGTGAGGCGAACCTTTAAACCGCCGAGGGGCGCTACGCGCCCCTTTGGCGCGCCAGGAACGCCATGCGCTCGAACAGGTGCACGTCCTGCTCGTTCTTGAGCAGCGCGCCGTGCAGCTTGGGCAGGGCGTTCTTCGGATCGCCGCGCAGGTCCTCCGGCGACACGTCGTCGGAGACGAGCAGGCGGATCCAGTCGAGCGCCTCGGAGGTCGACGGCTTCTTCTTCAATCCCGGCACGTCGCGGATCTCGTAGAACTGGGTTAGCGCAGCGGAGACCAGGCGTTGCTTGATGCCCGGATAGTGGACGTCGACGATGCGGGTCAGCGTCTCGGCGTCGGGGAAGCGGATATAGTGGAAGAAGCAGCGGCGCAGGAAGGCGTCGGGCAGTTCCTTCTCGTTGTTTGAGGTGATGATGACGATCGGGCGATGGATGGCGCGCACGGTCTCGCCGGTCTCGTAGACGAAGAATTCCATGCGATCGAGTTCCTGCAACAGGTCGTTTGGAAACTCGATGTCGGCCTTGTCGATCTCGTCGATCAGAAGGACGCAACGCTTGGACGAGGTGAACGCATCCCACAGCTTGCCGCGCTTGATGTAATTGGCGATGTCGTTGAAACGTTCGTCTCCGAGCTGGCTGTCGCGCAGGCGGGTGACGGCGTCGTATTCGTAAAGGCCCTGCTGCGCCTTGGTGGTCGACTTGACGTGCCACTCGATCAGTTCGAGGTCGAGTGCGGCCGCCACCTGGCGCGCCAGTTCCGTCTTGCCAGTGCCGGGCTCGCCCTTGACCAGCAGAGGTCTCTCCAATGCGATCGCGGCGTTGACCGCGATCATCAGATCCTTGTCGGCGACGTAGGCGTCGGTTCCCTCAAAGCGCATGTATCTCTCCGGGCGTGATTTCGCGCCGGAACTTAAGGAGAGAACCGGGCAAGGGCAAGGGCGGCATTGTCACGCCGCCCCCCGCTCCCGCTAGCGGCAAGTCCTAGCTCGTCGCCCAGCGCAGGAAGCTGTTGCCCGAGATGAAGTCCTGGTTCTTCGCCCAGGAATCGAGCCCCCAGATCTGGCCGGCCTGCCTGACGATCAGGAGGGCAAGGACCAGTGCATCGACGATGTGAAAGTCGATGATGAAGTTGTTCTTGTCGCTGATGTAGGGGAAGTCCATGTGCGCCATCCAGTACAGGAGCATCAGCAGGATACCGAATGTAGCCGAGACGCGCACAGCCAGGCCGGTAATCAATGACAGTCCGATCAACAGATGGCCCCACGAAACGAGGAACGAAATGATTGGTGCGATGACCGGCCCGGTGAACATCGAAAACAGGCCGTGGAAGGTCTTGGTGTGCTCGAGAAATCCCGCCACGCTCCACCCGGGAACGAAGACCTGATGGGACGCCGCAAAAAGAAATATCCATCCCAGCGAAAGCCGTAAAAGAAACAGCAGCGTACGTTCGAAACTTGATACAGGCATTACGTCCTCCTGTTCCGGCAGCCGGGCGCCGGGCAGTCTGCCTGGTCTCCTCTCCCCAACCGCCTGACAAGCCGATATCTGCAGCCGATCGGCCGCAGATAACGACTCGTATATATATTCTCATAGCTAAACGCTGAATTGTACCGTTATTATCCGCCGTTACCATAACGCGTAACCGGTAGACCGCAGTGACGGAAAGCGCGGGTATTGCCCGCTCAGCTCTCGATTTCTTCGCGCAGCATCTCGAGCTCGAGCCATTGCTCCTCGGCGCTTGAGCGGCGCGCGCGCGCCTTGTCGAGATCGCCGGCGATCCGGGAGAATGCGGCGGGATCTGCGGTATAAAGGGCGGGATCGGCGAGCCGGGCTTCCAGCTTTCCGATTTCTGCCGAAAGCTTTTCGATTTCGCCCGGCAGGGTCTCAAGCGCGTATTTCTGCTTGTAGCTGAGCTTGGCCGCCGCGTTTCTTGCCGTCCGGGCGGGGGCCGGTTGCGGTGTTGGCTGCTTCGCGGCGGGTTTGGAGGCGCGCTGCCCGAAAGCCTTTTCGCCGCGCTGGGCCAGCATGTCGGTGTAACCGCCGGCATAGGCGAGCCATTTGCCGTCGTTGCCGGGCGCCAGCGTCGCGGTGACCGTGCGGTCGAGAAAATCGCGATCGTGGCTGACGAGAATCACCGTTCCGGCAAAACCGGCGACCAATTCCTGCAACAGGTCGAGGGTCTCCATGTCGAGATCGTTGGTCGGCTCGTCGAGCACCAGCAGGTTGGCCGGTCGGGCCAGCACCTTTGCCAGCATCAGCCGCGCCTTCTCGCCGCCCGACAATTCGCGCAGCGGCGTCAGCGCCTGCTCGGGCGAGAACAGGAAATCCTTGAGGTAGGAGACGACATGGCGCGGTTTGCCGTCCACCATGACCTGGTCGCCGCGCCCGCCGGTGAGATAGCCCGAGGGCGTGTCGGCGGGATCGAGCGCGTTGCGGTCCTGCTCCAGACGCGCGAGTTCGAGATTGGCGCCGAGGCGCACCGTGCCCTCGTCGGGCGACAGTTCGCCGGTCAGCATGTTCAGCAATGTCGTCTTGCCGGCCCCGTTGGGGCCGACCAGGCCGATGCGGTCGCCGCGGCTGACGCGGATGGAGAAGTCACTGACGATATCGCGTTCGCCATAGCGCTTGGAAATGGCGCGGGCCTCGATCACCAGCTTGCCGGATGCCTCGGCTTCCGCGGCCTCCAGCCTCGCGGCGCCCTGCGGCGCTGTCCTCGACTTCCAGATCTCGCGCATCGCCTGCAATTCATGCAATCGCCGCATGTTGCGCTTGCGGCGGCCGGAGACGCCGTGGACGATCCAGTGCTGCTCGCGGACAATTCTGCGGCCGAGCTTGTGGGCGTCGCGCTCCTCTTCCTCGTACACGCTGTCGCGCCAGTCCTCGAAATGGGCGAAGCCCTTATCGAGACGGCGGGTGACGCCGCGGTCGAGCCAGACGCAGGCGCGGCTGACCTTCTGGAGAAAACGCCGGTCGTGGGAAATGATGACTATCGCGGAAGCCGAGCGCACCAATTCCTCTTCCAGCCACTCGATGGCGGCGAGGTCGAGATGGTTGGTCGGCTCGTCGAGCAGAAGGATATCGGGCTTCGGCGCGAGCACGCGGGCAAGCGCGGCACGACGTGCCTCGCCGCCGGATAGCGTCGCCGGGTTTTCCGCGCCCGTCAGACCCAGATGTTCGAGCAGCCAGGTGGCGCGGTGCGGATCGTCGGCGGGGCCGAGGCCCGCGGCCACGTATTCGCCGGTCGTCGAGAAATCGCCGAAATCCGGCGCTTGCGGCAGGTAGCGGATGGTGGCGCCGGGCTGGCGGAACACGGTGCCATCCTGCGCTTCGGCGAGACCGGCGACGATCTTCAGCAGGGTCGATTTGCCCGAGCCGTTGCGCCCCACCAGCGCGATGCGGTCGCCGGCGCCGACCGAGAGTTCGACGCCGTCAAACAGCGGCGTGCCGCCGAAGGTGAGTTTGATGCTGTCGAGATGGATGAGAGGCGGGGCCACGGCTGGAACTGTACTCTAGAACTGCGATGCGGGATCGGGATGGGCGAGGAGAAGCGCCCGGCCGGCATCGAGATGGATTTCAAGCGCGCCGGTGACGACATTCGACATGGTCAGCGACGAGCCGAAGGGGACGTTCTCCTCGACGAGCGGCCATTTCGCCCCGCGGATCGTCAAGCCCTGCAGGTCGGTGAACGGCAGGATGGAAAACAAGGTGCCGGCCGGGTAGTCGAAACTGTTGGTACCGTGCACGAGCGGAACACCTTCCTGCCGGCCGCTGGTAAGCATGACCGGCAGTCCGGTCTCGGCCACCGAGATGGCCGCCGACATGTTCAGGAAACCGTGGTCGGTGCGCGGGCCGCCGAAAGCGCCGGCGAAGATGAACGCGCCGGCGCCCGATTCCAGCGCGGCAGCGATCGCCAGTTCGCCATCGGTCATGGCCTTGTCTTCAGGGTAGGCCCTGCGCGGCACGTTTTCGTAGCGGGAAAACAGGGCCTCATCGGCGCTGTCGAAATCGCCGAGCCAGAGTTCGGGCATCATACCGAGTTCGGCGGCGTGAACGATGCCGGAATCGGCGGCGATGGCGCGCGCGCCGGCAATTTGCGCCATCAGGCGCGGGGTCGCGACGAGCTCGCCGCCAAGCAGGATCACAAACAGGCTCATGGGCGGGCCTGTAGCATGCGCAGGCGAAGGCGGGAAGGGCAGCCCCTGCGCCGGCGGGCGGAACGGGCACGCAGGCGAAGATTGCTCCGCGCGCTGGCCAGGCGGACTTGCGTGACTTCGCCAATGCTTCGCCTGCTTGGCATTTTGTTGTGGCGCAGGTTTTTATCGCAAAACCGCGGAACACTTTTGCGAAACCTGCCTAGACGCCGTTCAGGATGACGATGGTTGGCCGGCGGGGCAGGTTGCGCGTCGAGACGACAAGCCAGTCCTCGTTTCGGAAATCGATGGCGAAATCCCCGGCGACGCGGCCGAGAAACCGGTCGATGGGCGTGAAGCGGCGATGCATCGGCAGGACAATGGACGATTGCAGCCGCCTGACGATCTCGCTCATGCCCTCGTGGCTCAATGTCAGGCCGCCGTCGATGGGCACCATGACGACATCGAGCCGGCCGATCGCGGCATAATGCGCGTCCGTCAGATGGTGGTGCAAGTGTCCGAGGTGGCCGATGCAGAGGTTTGCGACCTCGAAGACGAAGATCGAGTTGCCATCCTTGAGCATGTGGTCGCCGAAACGGATGTCGGTCGGCACATTGCGGATATAGACGTCGTCGACCACGATGCGATGCTCCGCCGGGCCGTCGCCGTCCGGGTTCCAGCCCGGCAGTACGAACTCGATGCCCGGATCGGGGCTCATCGTGTAGTGCGTGACATGGGCGCGGTTCATGGTGACCACGCGCGGCAGCGGATTGGTGCCATGGGCACCGGAAAAGTCGGTGGCTATACGGACACCGGCCGGCGTCTCGATCACATAGGTGGAATGGCCCGCATAGGTGATCCTGACCTCGCCGGTTTCCGTTTGCGCGGGAACAACGAGCGACGCATGGACCACCGGCAATGCCATGCGCTCCAGATTTTCGGCGATCGCCAGGCAGCGCGAAGGAGCAGGCGCTGCCTGTGCAAGGACCGGCACGCAGCCGGTCAGCAGTATGATGAAAATTGCGGCAAGTCGGCGCACGGCGTCCCCTCCACGATCGTCACGTTACCGCAAAGGGTAGGCGAAAGCGGCAGCGAGGCAAGGGGCAACGCCGCTTGATCGTCAGTAAGGCGTGCCGTCCTTGCGGGTGAAAACCCACTTGCCGTCAGCACCGAGCGCGGCCTTGATGTCGTCTGCCGGATACTCGCCGTCGTCGCCGGGCGTGCGGTCGCCGACCTCGAGATAGACGACGTCCGACGATGTCCGGTTGACAAGCTGGTGGGCAGCGCCGCGTGCGGGAAAGCCCGCGCACATTCCGGGAGAGAGCTGCGCCTCGCCTTCGTCGGTAACCAGCACCGGGTCGCCCTGAAGGATGTAGACGAACTCATCCTGTTTCGAATGGCGGTGAAGCAGGGCGGATTCGCCGCCGGGCTTCAGCACGGTCAGATTGACGCCGAAGTTCTTCAACCCGAACTCGTCGCCGAGCTGCCTTTTCTCACGGCCGGCCATGCGGCTGGAAAAAGGTTCGGGATAGTTGGACGGCCTGGTGCGCGGGGCGACATCGGCTGCGCGCACCGCGAGGGGCTTTGTCAGGTCATTTCCGGTCATGGATGCGATCTCCCGCGATCAATGCCAATATGGCGCATCGATACATGCCCGGTCCAGTCCTTCGGCGCGGGCGCGGCAGTGGCTGTCGATGGGAAAGGCAGGCAGCCGCAACACGATACCGCGTCCTTGCGCCTTTCGAATCAGGCCCGGGAAGCGGGCCTTGCATCGGGGCGCGGCTTGCGCTTGGGGCCGGGCAGCAGGCCTTCGCGTTGCGCCAGCTTGCGCGCCTGCTTGCGGTTGCGGCGAACGGCCTCGGACTTTTCGCGCGCACGCTTTTCAGACGGCTTCTCGTAGGAGCGACGGGCCTTCATCTCACGGAAGACGCCTTCGCGCTGCAGCTTCTTCTTCAGGACCCTGAGGGCCTGGTCAATATTATTGTCACGAACGAGTACGAACATTTTTTCTCCTTGTTCCGGATCACGCGAGTCGCGCATATCCGGGATTGTGGTCGGCGACGACCGGCGGCGGAAGCCGCACGTCAGCGCGTTCAGATCAGGCGCAGATTGGCGGCTGCCATGCGACCTGTGGTGTCGTCTTTCTCGATATCGAACCGGAGTTTCTGCCCCTCGACGAGGCCGCCGAGGTTGGCGCGGTCGAGCGCGCTGATGTGGACATAGATCTCCTTGCTGCCGTCGCTGGGCTCGATGAAGCCATAACCTTTTCGACCGTCATACGATTTCACGAACCCGATGTGCATTGGCAAACACCTCCATGAATGAATGGCGGCCCGGTCAGGAAGGCCGGGCGGACATGGATCGAAAATCCGGAATTTGGCTTGCTTGCCGAAAGCCGCGAAACGGCAAATTTGCCGAGCCGTCCAAAAAGACGATAGTGCCGATATATAGGCGATCCCGATGCGGCACAAGTGCGCGTGGGAACGAACCCTGCACACGGCTGCGCCGATTTATCTTGTAATTGGCCGCCTGAAATGCCACATGAGGTCGTCTTTCGCCGCGCGTAGATGACCATAACACCGTCAGCGGCGTTTCAGGACCACGCAATTTTCCCCAAGATCATTGCCTGCAAGCCGTGCCGCGAGGCACTCCGACAAGGCTGCTGATCTGCGCTAGCTTCCTCCCAAATCATGTTTGCCGGGCGTCCGCGGCCAGATGGTCCGGGCCGGCAGGAAAGTTATCAATTGACACAATTCAAGGACCTTGGGCTCGCCGAGCCCATTCTCGATGCCCTGACCAAAGAGGGTTATGAAAATCCGACGCCTATCCAGGCCAAGGCCATTCCCGTCGTGGGAAGCGGGCGTGACATGGTCGGGATCGCCCAGACCGGAACCGGCAAGACGGCGGCTTTCGTGCTGCCGCTGCTGAACCGGCTCGCTGACAACCATCCCCGCCCGCGGCCGAAAAGCTGCGGCGTGCTGATCCTCACACCGACACGCGAACTGGCCGCACAGATCGCCGAGGCCATCAGGGTCTATGGCCGGGCACTCAAGCCGACCGTGGCCGTTGTCATCGGCGGAACGAGCGCCCGCCCGCAGGTGCGCGCGGTGGCGCCGGGCGTCGACTTTCTCGTCGCCACGCCAGGCCGCCTGCTCGACCACATGTCGGAGGGCGCGATCTCGCTGAGGGAAACAAGAACGGTCGTGCTCGACGAGGCCGACCAGATGCTCGACCTCGGCTTCATGCCGGCGATCAGAAAGATCATGGCCAATCTGCCCGACAAGCGGCAGACCCTGCTGTTCTCCGCGACGATGCCGAAGCAGATCCGCGCGCTCGCCGACGATTTCCTCGACAATCCGGACGAAATCGCGGTTTCGCCGGTTTCGCGGCCGATCGACCGGATCGACCAGAAGGTCGTGCATGTCGACAAGGCCGGCAAGACGCGGCTGCTGGAAACCCTGCTGCGCGATGAAACCGTGGAGCGCGCCGTCGTCTTCACCCGCACCAAGCACGGCGCCGACAAGGTTTGCCGCCAGCTCGAGAAGTCGGGTCTCGGCGCCGCGGCGATCCACGGCAACAAGAGCCAGGGCAACCGCGAGAAGACCATGGCGTCGTTTCGTGCCGGCAAGCTCAGCATTCTGGTTGCCACCGACATCGCGGCACGCGGCATCGACATCGACGACGTGTCGCATGTCTACAATTACGACCTGCCGCATGTGCCGGAAGTCTATGTCCACCGCATCGGACGAACCGCGCGGGCGGGCAAGAGCGGCTTTGCCGTATCGTTCTGCGATGCAGAGGAACGGCCGCTGCTGCGCGACATCGAGAAGCTGACCGGCATGAAGCTGGTGGTGGCGAATTCCGATGTCGGCCTGGCAATGCCGGCACCGGCAGCCCCGGCACGCGCCGGGGGAAAGCCGCAGGAGAAGTCCGCCGGCGGCAGCCAGAAGCCGAAGCGCAACCGTTCGCGCCGCCGCAACGGCGGTGGCGGCGGCAAGGTGGAGGGCTTTCGTCCTGCCGCCAACACCAATGCGCGCGAAGGTGGCAAGCGGGCGCAAGGCGGCGCCGATGCCGGGCTCAACCGGATGCTCGGCAATATCGGCCGCAACCGCTGATCCGAAACGGTACCGGCGCTGAAACGCGCCGGCCTACCCCTCTATCTCGGCCCTGGCACGGGCCACGGTGACGTCGCCGGCGACGACGATCGCCGCGGCGACGCGTTCGATTTCGGCGCCCGTCGCGCCTGCGACAATTGCGATGTTGCGGGCGTGCAGCGCCATGTGACCTTTCTGGATCCCCTCGGTTGCAAGTGCGCGCAGCGCCGCCATGTTCTGCGCCAGGCCGACGGCAGCGGCGATTCCGGCCAGCTCCTGCGCATTGGAAACGCCGAGCAATTTCAGCGCGGCCCTCGCGGCGGGATGGGTCTTCGTCGCGCCGCCGACCAGGCCGAGCGCCATGGGCAATTCGATCGAGCCTTCGAGATTGCCGTTCGCGGTGATTTCCCAGCGGGTCAGAGATGTGTAGCGCCCGGACCGCGCGGCAAATGCATGGGCGCCGGCCTCGATGGCGCGCCAGTCGTTGCCGGTCGCGACAACCACCGGGTCGATGCCGTTCATGATGCCCTTGTTGTGGGTGGCCGCACGGTAGGGGTCGACCATGGCAAGCGCGCAGGCTTCGACAATGCCGCGTGCGACGTCGGCGCCGTCGAGCGCACCGGTGGAAAGGGCGGCGGGTGTGACCGACAGGCTGGCGCGGGCAAGCCGCCGGTCGGCGAGGTTGGACAGGATGCGCAGGCGCACATGGCCACCGGCAATACGCTCCACCGTGGGCGCGACGAATTCGGCCATGGTGTTGACCGCGTTGGCGCCCATGGCGTCGCGCACGTCAACCAGCAGGTGAAGCACGACCATAGGGCCGGCCAGAGTATCCTCGAAGACATGAACCTCGATCTCCCGGCAACCGCCGCCGAGCGAGACCAGCACCGGATCGCGCGAATTGGCGAGCCCGATCAGTTCGTCCGCGGCCGCCAGCAGGCGCGCGCGCGCGCCCGCCGGATCGGAAATGCCGAGCACCTGGACCTGGGCGCGCATGACGGGATCGGTGGTCGAGGCGGCAAAGCCGCCGCACGCGCGCACGATCTTGGCCATGTAGGATGCCGCGGCGACGACGGACGGCTCCTCGACGGCCATGGGGATAAGGTAGTCCTTGCCGTTGACGGTGAAATTGGTGGCGACGCCGAGCGGTAGTTCGAATGTGCCGATCACGTTCTCGATCATGCCGTTGGCGGTCGCCAGCGGCAGCGCGCCGCCGGCGAGCGGCCGTGCGGCATCGTCGTCGAGCCCGGCTGATCCAGCCGCCATGCGCAACCGGCCTTGCGGCTCGAGATCACGGAACCCGGCCAGGTCAGAACGGCTTTTTGCTGCGTTATTCATCGACATTTATTCCTTGCCTGTTGCCCGTTCGGCGGTCAGTGTCCGCCGCCTGTCATCTCGTCCCATCGCGCCCGGATCGCAGCATAGCCGTCGTCAGGCTGGCGGGGGTAGTCGAGCTCGTCGCCGCCGATGGCGATGAAGGATTGCTTCGACAGCGTCCAGATATGACCGGCGGGAGCGAGCCAGGTGGGGTCGTCCAGCGTGCCGGCCTTGACGTTGAGAAGCTCGTCGGTTTTCAGATCGCCGTGAACGATACGCACGCCGCAGGAGGGGCAGAAATGGCCTTGGCGCCATTTTCCCGAATCCGACAAGCGGCCGGTGGTCGCGTATTTGCCCGTGACTTCAAGGTCGGCGGCCAGCACGCGCAGGCTTTCGCCAAAGGCCGACGATGTGTGGCGCTGGCACTCGCTGCAATGGCACAGATAGAACATCACCGGTGCGGCGTTGAGCCGGTAGCGCAACTTGCCGCACTGGCATCCGCCCTCGATGGGAAAATCGGGAAGTATCACTTGTCGCATGTACTTGGCCTTCTGGACCTTGCGGGGCGTATTGACTATAAGCGCGGCCAATCCAGTGTCCCGAATGCGAAATTCGTCACCGTGTCCGGAGGGCGAAGCACGAATTTCAAATTCGAAAGGACACCGGCAATCCTACGCTTCCAGCGTGGTTTTGGATGTGAAGTTCGTAGATACGCCCACGAACCGGGACATTACGAACTTCAGATCCACCACACCAGACATTTTCAAGAACCGACAGGGGTGTCATGGCCGGTCATTCACAGTTCAAGAACATCATGCACCGCAAGGGGCGGCAGGATGCGGCGCGTTCCAAGGTCTTTTCCAAGCTTGCGCGCGAGATCACGGTCGCGGCCAAGATGGGCATGCCCGATCCGGACATGAACCCGCGCCTGCGCCTGGCGATCCAGAACGCCAAGGCGGAATCGATGCCCAAGGACAATATCCAGCGGGCCATCAACAAGGCGGCGGGCGGCGACACCGAGAACTACGAGGAAGTGCGCTACGAGGGCTACGGGCCGGGCGGCGTCGCGGTCATCGTGGAAGCGCTGACCGACAACCGCAACCGAACCGCCTCCAACGTTCGCGCCGCCTTCACCAAGGCCGGCGGGTCGCTCGGCGAAACCGGTTCGGTTTCCTTCATGTTCGAGCGCGTTGGCGAGATCGTCTACAAGCCGGAGGCCGGTGACGCCGACAAGGTGATGGAAGCGGCGATCGAGGCCGGCGCGGACGACATCCAGTCCGACGAGAACGGCCACACGATCATCTGCGCCTTCGAGAGTATCGGCGACGTGTCGTCGGCGCTGGAAACCGCACTTGGCGAGGCGGAGTCGGTGAAGCCGCTGTGGAAGCCGCAGACCAGCGCGCCGGTCGACGAGGAAAAGGCTCAGTCGGTGCTGCGCCTGATCGACCGGCTGGAAGACGACGAGGACGTGCAGAACGTCTACGCCAATTTCGAGGTCGACGAAGAGACGCTTGCGAAGCTGAGCGCGGCGTAGGGGCGCGGGCGCATGACCGGCCCGCGCATCGTCATCACCTACTGTACCCAGTGCAACTGGATGCTGCGCGCCGCCTGGGTCGCGCAGGAGCTGCTCACGACCTTCGGCCAGGATATCGGCGAAGTGGCGCTGGTGCCGGGCACGGGCGGCATTTTCGAAATCACCTGCAACGGCGACGTGATCTGGGAGCGCAAGCGCGACGGCGGCTTTCCGCAGCCCAAGGAGATCAAGCAGCGGGTGCGCGACCTTGTCTGGCCGGAACGCGATCTGGGGCATAGCGATCGTAAGGACGGCTGAAATCGGGAACAGTAGGCCTGTTCAAGGCGATGGCGGGCAGGCGCGCTTTCGTCGTTGAACAGATGAGTGGCTCCCTGTATCATCGTAATATTACGATGAAAGAAAGATCCGATGGGGAACGAACCGAACCTCGCCCGCCTTCTCAATGAAACCTGTGCATGCCAGGCGATTGATCCCGTTCTCCTGGATCAGGCGTGGAGCGGCCGGCTGGACGAGGCTCTGCGGAACGGCTTGCCTGCGAGCCATCCGCATCTGGTGAGCGCCGCGCCGGTCTATGTGTCCAAACGCGACCTGCTGGCCATGTTGCGCACCGTGCATGCTGTGGAGAAGATCAGCCGCCTGCCCGGTTGGCAGGCTGAAGCCCACCGGCCTTTTCAGGACGGAATTTTCATGGGCTATGACTTCCACCTGTCGCCTGACGGGCCGCAACTCATCGAAATCAATACCAATGCGGGCGGGGCCTTTGTCAATCTGGCCATGGCCGGCGCCTTGTCGCCCTGTTGCGAGGGGATGGAGACGCAAAAGAACGCGATCCCGCGCGCCGCCGCGCAACGCATCCTTGCCATGTTCCGCGAGGCCTGCCGGCAGGCCGGTGGCGGCAGGCTTGCACGCGTCGTCATTCTCGACGAGGCCCCCGAACGGCAATATCTCTACCCGGAGTTCCAGCTTGCGGCGCACCTGTTGCGGCAGGCCGGGATCGAGGCTGAAATTGCTGCGCCGGGCGATCTCAGCCTGCGTGGCGGCGCGCTTGTGCTTGGCGCAAAGCCGGTCCGTTTCATCTACAACCGGCTGACCGATTTCAGCCTGTCCGATCCGGCGCACGCGTCATTGCGCGATGCCTGGGTTCAAGGCAGGGTCATCCTGTCACCGTCCCCGGACATCCATGCCCGTCTTGCCGACAAGCGCAAACTGGCGCTGTTTAGCGACCCGGACCATCTCCGGTCGATCGGCGCGCCCGCGCGGGACATCGCCACGCTCGCGCGCCATGTGCCCAAGACGGTTGCAGTGCGGACCGACAATGCAACTAACCTGTGGGCTGGCAGGAATGAGCTCTATTTCAAGCCGGTGGCCGGCCATGCCGGCAAGGCCGTCTATCGCGGCGCCAAGCTGACCGCCCGAACGTGGGACAGCATCGTTGCGGGTGATTATGTGGCGCAGCGCGCCGTGCCGCCGCCGGCCAGGACGGTCGCGGTCAGCGGACAGGCGGAGCCACGCAAGTTTGACGTCCGCCTTTATGCGTGGAGAACGCAACCCTTGCTGTTTGCAGCACGGATCTATCAGGGTCAGACGACGAATTTCCGTACGCCCGGCGGCGGGTTCGCGCCGGTGCTGATCGCCTGACGCTGCGGGATAACAAAAACCCGGCTCCTGCGAGCCGGGTTATCGTTTCCGTCGGAAGGCGAAAAAATCAGATGCCGAGATTGGCGTATTTGTTCTTGAAGCGCGACACGCGGCCGCCACGGTCGACCAGGTTCTGCTGGCCGCCGGTCCAGGCCGGATGGGTGGTGGGATCGATGTCGAGGTTCATGGTGTCGCCCTCGGAACCCCAGGTCGACTTGGTGAAATATTCGGTGCCGTCGGTCATGACGACCTTGATGGTGTGGTAATCGGGATGGATGTCGGCTTTCATCGTTCTTGTCCTGATCAGCTTGCCGGGTGAACGCGGCCGCCTGGCCGCGGCAAAGTCACCCGTCTTGAAAACTTGAAGCCGTGGCCAGTGAAGGCTACGGCTTCAAAAACGGTCGGCGAGCCTATACATCAGGGCCGCGACGAGCACAAGACCGCGCTGGCCAATTCGGGCTTCCAGCGATCGGGACTTGCAGAAACAGAAAGAGAGCCGATGGCCGACCTGACCGAAGCAGCAACGGAAAAACGGCGCAGGTCGCTGAAACCACTCCGCCGACTGGCGCCCTACCTGGCGCGGTACAAGGGCATGGTGGCGGCCGCGCTCTTTTTCCTTGTCATGGCTGCGTCAACGACACTGACGCTGCCGCTCGCGGTGCGGCGGATGATCGACCACGGGTTTTCCGGCGGCGACTCCATCTTCATCGCCAATTATTTCTCGATGCTGATCGTGATCGCCAGCGTGCTCGCGCTGGCCTCGGCCGGGCGCTACTTCTTCGTCATCACGCTTGGCGAACGCGTGGTGGCCGACATCAGGCGCGACGTGTTCGATCATGTCACGGAACTGTCGCCCGCCTTTTTCGATACCGCGCAGTCCGGCGAGATCGTATCAAGGCTGACCGCCGATACCACGCAGATCAAGTCGGCGGTGGGCGCAACGGCCTCCCTGGCCTTGCGCAATACGATGCTTGGCATCGGCGCGCTCGGCATGATGGTCTATACCAGCCCCAAGCTGTCCGGCCTGGTGATCGCGGCCATTCCGGTGATCGTGCTGCCGCTGGTTGCCTTCGGCCGCTCCGTCAGGCGCAAGTCGCGCGCCGCGCAGGATACGCTGGCCAGTGCAACGGCTTTCGCTTCGGAACAGATCGGTTCGGTACGCACCATGCAGGCCTTCACCAACGAACCGCTGGTGCGCGGCCGGTTTTCCGCGGCGGTGGAGGC
>JAIOIW010000090.1 GCA_019912385.1 Notoacmeibacter sp.
GTGACGTCGAGCGTCTTGGTGTCGAAACGGTCCTCGGTGTGGCCGATGGAGCGGATCTTCTCCAGGTCGCCATTGGTCAGGATCGGCTGGCGCACCTCGAGGCGCTTGTGCCGCGACGCGCCGGCATGATCGAGGATGTTCGGCCGCGGCCCGATGAACGACACGAGGCTCATGACCAGCTCTTCGCGGATCGGATCGATCGGCGGGTTGGTCACCTGCGCGAAGTTCTGCTTGAAATAGGTGTAGAGCAGCTTGGAACGGTCCGACATCGCCGAAATCGGCGTATCGGTCCCCATCGAGCCGATCGCCTCCTGCCCCGTCGTTGCCATTGGCGACAGCAGCACCTTGGTGTCTTCCTGGGTGTAGCCGAACGCCTGCTGGCGGTCGAGCAGCGACACGTCCTTGCGCAGTGCCCGCGGCTCTACCGGCGCCAGGTCTTCCAGGATGAGCTGGGTGTTTTGGAGCCACTGGCGATAGGGATGGGCTGCCGACATCTCGGCCTTCACCTGCTCGTCGGAGATGATGCTGCCCTTTTCCAGGTCGATCAGCAGCATGCGGCCGGGCTGCAGGCGCCACTTGGTGATGATGTCCTTCTCGGCGACCGGCAGGACGCCGGCTTCCGAAGCCATGATCACGCGGTCGTCGGAGGTGACGATGTAGCGCGCGGGCCGCAGGCCGTTGCGGTCCAGCGTCGCGCCGATCTGGCGTCCGTCGGTGAACGCCACTGCGGCCGGACCGTCCCATGGCTCCATCAGCGCGGCATGGTATTCGTAGAAGGCCTTGCGGTCTTCGTCCATGAGCTTGTTGCCGGTCCAGGCTTCGGGGATCAGCGTCATCATGGCGTGCGCAAGCGAGTATCCGCCCTCGTACAGGAACTCGAGCGCGTTGTCGAAACACGCGGTGTCCGACTGTCCCTCGTAGGAGATCGGCCAAAGCTTGGAGATATCGTTGCCGTAGAGATCGGAATCGACCGAAGCCTGGCGCGCCGCCATCCAGTTGACATTGCCGCGCAGCGTGTTGATCTCGCCATTGTGGGCAACCATCCGGTAGGGATGGGCCAGCTTCCACGACGGGAAGGTATTGGTCGAGAACCGCTGGTGGACGAGCGCCAGCGCGCTGACGTAGCGCGGATCGGTCAGGTCCTTGTAATAGCGGCCGAGCTGATAGGCCAGGAACATGCCCTTGTAGACGACCGTGCGCGCCGACATCGACACGACGTAGAAGCCGTTGTCGCCGCCGTCGGTCTCCGCATAGATGCGGCCCGAAATCACCTTGCGCACGATGTAGAGCTTGCGCTCGAACGCCTCGTCGTCGGCAAGGTTTTCCGGCCGGCCAAGAAAGGCCTGGCGGTGGAACGGCTCGCAAGCGACGATATTCGGCGCGCTCGACAGCGAGGAATTGTCGACCGGCACGTCGCGGAAACCGAGCAGGGCCACGCCTTCGGCCTGCGCGACTTCGCTGATGATGTCCTCGCAGTGGGCGCGCAGTTCCGCGTCCTGTGGCAGGAAGAGCTGCGCCACGCCGTAGTCACCGGTCTTCGGCAGTTCGACCCCCTGCCTTGCCATCTCCTCGCGGAACAACCGGTCCGGAATCTGGGTCAGCATGCCGGCCCCGTCGCCCACCAGCGGATCGGCGCCCACGGCACCACGGTGAGTGAGGTTCTCCAGCATGAAGATGCCGTCGGCAATGATCTGATGCGACTTGACACCCTTCATCTGCGCGACGAAGCCGACGCCGCAGGCATCGTGCTCGTAGCGCGGATCATAGAGACCGCGTGCGGACGGCAGGCCGGAAAATGGAGCGGTGGTTTTCGTGGCGCGCGCCTTCGTTGCTGCCGCGTCCAAACCACTCGATACTGATGGCGTCATGTCCGTCATCGTCTTGCCTCCATAAATGCCCGCCCAGGCGGTCACCCCTTTTGTGGAAGCACCCGATAAAAGGTGCATCCCTTTTTGTCCATCCGGCATATCTTGCGAAAAGCCGTCCGGGTGCTTCTTCTGCACGCGCCAAACACCCCTTGCGCGTCCCTGTCCGGCACCCGAAAACGCCGGACAACGCTCCTGTTTCCGGCGACCGCTTCATCCGCGGCGGGTATCTTACCGCATCGCGCAGCGCATAACGATCTTTTGCGCTACCGTGCACGACAGAGAAGTAAGACAGCATTACTGTCCTATTATCATATGCCACAAAGAACCGGCCGGCACAAGACCAAAACACAATTTTTCAACCCCCTGCGCGTAATTTTCGCAACCCGTGAATGGCTTCTGCGAAATAAAGTTGCGCGGCACGATCGGGCGATGGCCGCGCTTCGTGCCGCCGCGGTTCGCATCGGCCGTCGCGAAACGACCGAAACATCCGTGAAAAGGACGGCGACTCCCTTGCCCTCCGCATGCCCTTCGCGCCAAAGTCCGCGGCGATCGAACCGTCAGGGACCTGAAATGAACTTCGCTTCCGACAATTGTGCCGGCGCCCATCCTGCCATCGCCGCCGCGCTGGCTGAAAATGCGCGGGGTTTCGCCCCCTCCTATGGAGCAAGCGACCTCGACCGCAAGGTCGAGCGGCGTTTCAATGAAATATTCGGACGCGAGGTCGCGGTATTCTTCGTCGGCACCGGTACCGCCGCCAATGCGCTCGCGCTGACCGCGCTCAATCGCCCCGGCGGCGTGACCTTCTGTCATCGCGGTGCCCATGTCATTGCCGACGAAGGCGGCGCGCCGGAATTTTTCACGGGCGGCGGACGTCTCTGTCCGGTCGACGGGGAGTTGGGACGCATCGATCCCCAGGCGTTGGAACGCGAAATCGGGCGCTTCCCGTCGTCTTTCGTCCATACCGGCCAGCCGATGGCTGTGACCATCACCCAGGCGACCGAAGCGGGCACGGTCTACGCGCTCGACGATATCCGCGCTATCGCCCGTGTCTGCCGCCGCCACGGTTTGCCGCTGCACCTCGATGGAGCGCGCTTTGCCAATGCGCTGGTCGCCCTTGACGCCAGCCCGGCGGAGATGACGGCCGAGGCCGGCGTCGATGTGGTTTCTTTCGGCGCTACCAAGAACGGCTGCTGGTGCGCCGAGGCCGTCGTGTTTCTCGATCCCGAGCGGGCACGTGAAATGCCGTTCATCCGCAAGCGCGCCGCGCAGCTGTTCTCCAAGTCGCGTTTCATCGCCGCCCAGTTCGACGCCTATTTCAAGGATGGCCTTTGGCTCGATATCGCCCGCCATTCCAATGCCATGGCCGCACGGCTGGCCGCCCACATGGCCGCGTCGCAACGGCTGCGGCTGGCTTGGCGGCCCGAGGCCAACGAAGTGTTTGCGATCATGAGCAGGCACGACGCCGACGATCTTGCAGCCAAGGGCGCCGTCTTCCACCCCTGGGACCCGTCGCACGGCCACCATGCCGATCTTGGCACCGATGAAGTCCTCACCCGCTTCGTTACCTCCTTCGCCACGACCGAAACCGATGTGGACCGTTTCGGCGAACTCATCGGCTAGGGGCCGATGCGTGTTGGCCTGCAGTACCGCACGTCCTTTGGGACGCGCAAAGGACTCTGGAAATCATTGAATCGGCGCATCGTGCTTTCCGAAAGCCGATTCCGGTTTTCGGGCCGATGGGCTAGTGGAAACGCCGGAACCGCTTCAACTCGCGCCGGTCGAATTCACGCTGCGCCGCGATGTGCTGCCTGATCGTCGCCTGGATCACTTTTTCGGCCTCGGCATTCAGGCTCCAGCACCCGTCTTGCGACTTAAGCTTCGACAACCGCGCCTCCATGATGCGGCCATAGCCTCGGGCAATCCGGACATGCTTGTACTCGTGGTCCCGGATGAGGCGCTCCAGCGCGCGCCATTTCCGCGCCACCCCTCCCGCAGGCTTCGAACCGGGTTGCCATTTCGGCAGGATCAGCGTGATCCTGGTCTCGACCTTTACCGCATCGACGCGGCATACACCGTCCTTTTGCGCGACCTTGTAGCTCCGGTCGAAATCGACAAAGCCCATGCCTCGTGATCTCCCCCCGCGCGGGGCATTGGCTCGGATGACCTTGTTCATCTCCTCGACCGTCGAACCATAGACGAGATAATAGGTCTCCCTGACGCCATCCGGCGCGGCAGTCGATGTGCTGACCGCGCACGTCAATGCGACGGCCGCCAGACCGGCTATCCTGAGCTTGCCCATCGTTCCCCCCGGCATATGAACCCGACCATTTGTATAGAAACATGAAACGGCGGGAAAACCACGACCGTTTTCCGCCCGGCCAATCGCCGGTCACAGACCCGACACGGATTCGGTGAACAGCGCGTTCACAGATCAATAACGCCGAAGTGACCCCCGATAACGGCCGCTTGATTTCCAAGTGAGCGCGGCGTCGGCGAAGGTTTTCGTACCGGGAAAAGCCCGGAGCAAACCGATTTCGTGAGGAGAGAACATGACTTCCAGGAAAAATCTTGGCGCCGCATTCTTTGCCGGTGCCGTCGCAACCGCCATCTCCGGCGCCGCTCTCATGGGCACGACCACGGCGGCAAATGCCGCCGACGTCAAGTGCTTCGGCGTCGCCATGGCCGGCCAGAACGACTGCAAGGCCGGCGCAGGCACGACCTGCGCGGGCACCTCGAAAGTCGATTACCAGGGCAATGCCTGGACCCTCGTCAAGGAAGGCACCTGCGAGTCCGCGATGCCGGTTCTCGCCAAGGACGGCAATGCGGTCGAGTTGCCCGACGGTCGCATGGGCTCGCTGACCGAACTCATGCGCGACATCCCTTCCTGAGCGAAGAGCAAAATGTATCCCGGAAACAGGGCGCGCCTGGCATGACAAGCGATTTGAAGTCGCGGCCGCACGACGGCGCCCTGTTCCCGGAACACCCTGTCGCCGGCCTCGCTGGCGCCAGTTTCAAGCCGCAACACCTTGCGGCAATCCTTGATGACCCCTCTCCCGGCGTTTTCTTCGAGGTCCACGCGGAAAACTACATGGGCGCCGGCGGTCCGCCGCACGCGGCGCTGACCCGCATTCGCCGGGACCATGCTCTGTCGCTGCACGGCGTGTGCATGTCGATCGGCGGTCAGAACCCCATCGATCGCGATCACCTGGACCGTTTCGCCTTTCTCGTGGCGCGTTACCAGCCGGCGCTCGTGTCGGAGCACCTGGCGTGGTCGACCCACGGCGACATCTATTACAACGACCTGCTCCCTCTGCCCTATACAGCTGCCACGCTGGCCCGCGTCTGCGAGCATATCGACCAGGTGCAGGAGGCTATCAGTCGCCCCATAATGCTGGAAAACCCCTCGACCTATGTGCTGTTCGAGGAGTCGGAATATGCCGAGACCGATTTCATCGCCGAGATCGTGCGCCGCACCGGTTGCGCCCTGCTGCTCGACGTCAACAACGTGTTTGTATCCGCCACCAATCACGGATTTTCCGCGACCGACTACCTTGGCGCCTACCCCCTCGAGCATGTTCGCGAGATCCATCTCGCTGGCCATGACCGGCAGGAAGACGATGAAGGGTCGCCGCTGCTGATCGACAGCCACGACCGTCCCGTCGCCGATCCGGTCTGGGCGCTCTACGACATGGTGATCCGGCAATGCGGCCCGATCCCGACCCTGGTCGAATGGGATGCCGATATCCCCGACTGGCCGGTGCTCAAGGCCGAAGCAGCCGCCGCCCAGGCAATCCTCGACCACCACGCGCACAATTTCATGATCGGGAAGCGTCATGCGGCGATTAGCTGACACGGTCTGGCCCTGCGATGACTTCGCCGCCGCGCTGCGCGACCCTTCGCGCGGACAGCCGGCGAACGTGACCGCTGCCGGCGGCAAGGCGACCGCCAAGCGCTTCAATGTCTATCGCAACAATGTCGCATACAGCCTCGGCGAGGCACTGGCCGCCAATTTTCCGGCCGTCCGCGCCCTGTGCGGCGCTGAGCGCTTCGCCGAGGCCGCCCGCCTTCATATCGCCGAGGAGCCGCCGACCTCGCCGATCCTGTTCGAATACGGCCACGGTTTCGCCGGATTCCTCGATCGCTTTCCGCCCGCTCGCCAGCAGATGCCGTGGCTCGCGGATGTCGCGCGCCTGGAGCGTGCCTGGCTGGACGCCTATCACGCCGCCGACCGCGAACCGCTTTCGGGCGAAGAGATCGCCGCCGTGCCGCCCGAGCAACTGGAGAACCTCCGCCTTGACCCGCATCCGGCATTCGCCCTCGTCCGCTCGCCCTTCGCCGTCCTCGACCTGTTTCATGCGGGACGCTCCGGCCGGCCGCAAACCGCCGACCCGCATGGCGCCCATGACCTGCTGGTGACGCGTCCGGCGCTCGATGTGCTGGTAACGAAGCTGCGGTCGGGCCAGTTCGCCCTGCTCAAATCCCTGGCTTCGGGCGGTTCGCTGGGCGAAGCGGCCGCTGCCGCCTTCGACGAGGCGGAAGACTTCGATCTTGCAGCGGCCATGACCGTGCTGCTGTCGAGCGGCGCTTTCTCCGCGATCCGGTTGGCCCTGCCAACCGATTGAGCAGATGAGGAAAACTCTCATGAAACCGCTGATCGCCCGCCTCGAAGCGCTCCATTCCACCGTTTTCTCCATGATCGAGCGGGCACTCGATGGCTGGTTTTTCGGCCTGTTCGCCCGCTTCGCCTTTGCCTCCGTACTCTGGCTCTACTACCTCAGTTCCGCCAGGACCAAGGTCGGCGACGGCCTTCTCGGCTTCTTCTCTCTAGCCGACAACGCCTACTACCAGATCCTGCCGCCGGTAATCGAAGCTGCCGGCTTCGATGCCTCCAATATCGCCATTTTCCCGTGGAAGATCATCGCTCACCTCGGCACCTATGCCGAGTTCGTATTGCCGCTGCTGATCGTGTTTGGATTGTTCACGCGCCTTGCCGCGCTCGGCATGATCGGCTTCATCGCGGTACAGACCTATGTCGACATCGTTTTCCACGAGATCGGCGCCGAAGCAGTGGGCGCCATGTTCGACCGCTTCCCCGACGCGGTGGTCCTCGACCAGCGCCTGTTGTGGGCCGTCCCGCTGGTCTATCTCGTCGTCAAGGGCGCAGGCCCTGTGTCATTGGACCGCCTGCTGGAGCGCTACGCCCAAACGGCTGCGGCCTTTTCGGCATCTGGAACCGCGCCGGTCGAGCGCCGCTCGTCGTAACCAAAAAAGCGGCGCCTCGCGGCGCCGCTGTAATGACTGGAGGTGTCGGGTCGGCTTATTTCGCCGCCTTGGCCTCGATCTGGCGAGCCTTGCCCTTCGGCGCCGGCGTGATGTCGATCCTGCGCGGCTTCATGTCCTCGGGAATTTCGCGCTTCAAGTCGATGTGAAGCAGGCCGTTGACCAGTTCCGCGCCGGCCACCTCGACGTGGTCGGCAAGCTGGAATCGGCGTTCGAAGGCGCGCGCTGCGATCCCGCGATGCAGGAATTCGCGACCCTCGCCGTTCTCCTCCTCGGCTTTCTGGCCGGAAATCGTCAATGCGTTGCGGCGGGCTTCGATCGAAAGTTCGTCTTCCGAAAATCCGGCAACAGCCATGGTGATACGGTAGGCATTCTCGCCCGTTCGCTCGATGTTATAGGGCGGATAGGACTGGCCGTTCTCGGGCTGGCCAAGCGAATCGAGCATGGTGAAAAGACGGTCGAAACCGACGGTCGAACGATAAAGGGGGGAAAAATCGAAATGACGCATGGTCGTTCTCCTGTTGAGCAACTGGTTTGCGTGTGGCCTGCATTCTGAAATCCTCGATTGGCATTTCCGGTGCAGGTCAGCGGCCCCTTTGTGGCGGCCACGAAATCTATTTGGGTTCATCGACGAAGCTTTTCAAGGCTTTCGCAAATGGTGCCGAGCCGCACGTTCCCGGCATTTCTGAACACTTGATGAATGGTGCTTTCGGCACCGGTTCATCATGGCTGTGCGAGTATGCCCCTATCGCCGTTGTTCGGGTCCAAATGGCCATCGGCGACGCCGGTTCGGGATGTCAACGTCCCTTCCATTCCGCCCGGCCTGCCGGGGTCGGTTTCGGCCAATCCGCAACCGCACCCCGGCAGCGAACGGCAATTGCAAAGACCTTCAGCGAGAAATGCTTTGATTTTGCGGAGCCAGCCGCTATTGCCGAGACGGTCGCAGTACGGATCGGGCGTCGCATCGTGCCCGGGAAACAGCGAATCTGATTCAGGACGGGTCGATGGATATCAAGACTGATCTGCTGCTCGAAATACCGGAAAATCCGGTCCCGCCCGGTGCCGTGAGCGGTATGTTTGAAGCCTCCGACAGCCGCCACATCCGCTATGCCCGTTTTCCCGCGCAAAATCGCCCGCACAACGGGACCGTGATCCTGTTGCACGGCCGCAATGAGTGCATCGAAAAATACTTCGAAACCATCGGCGACCTGGCAGGGCGCGGTTTTGGCGTCGCGACGTTCGACTGGCGCGGCCAGGGCGGTTCGGACCGCATGCTTCACGACCCTTCGAAAGGCTATGTCGACAACTTCCATTCCTATGTCGGCGATCTTGAGCAGTTCTTTGAAGATATCGTGCTCCCCGATTGCCGCGGGCCCTACTATATCCTGGCCCACTCCACCGGATCGCTGGTGGCGTTGCTCGCGAGCCCCAACTTGGTCAACCGCGTGCGCCGCATGGTGCTGGTTTCACCCTTGCTGGCGCTGGAGAAAAAGGGCCTGCCGATGGGCTCGATCGGCTTCATCGCCCGCGCGCTCAGTTTCCTCGGCCTGGGTTCCCTGTATATGACGGGCGGCTCCCGTTCCCGCGAACCCACCCCCTTTGCCGCCAACGTACTGACCACCGATCACCGCCGCTACACGCGCAATATCGCGATCTACGAAGCAAGACCCGGCCTCGCCCTCGGCGGGCCGACGATCGCGTGGATCGACGCGGCTTGCCGTGCCATCGCCACGGTCAGCGATCCCGATTTCATTGCGTCGATCCGCATTCCGGCCTTGCTCGTCCAGGCCGGTGCCGACATGGTCGTCTCTAACCCGGCGATCGAGGATTACGCCCGGCGAATGCGCTGCGGATCCATGCTGACCATCGACGGCGCACGCCACGAGATCCTGCAGGAAGCCGATATCTACCGGGAACAGCTTCTGGCGGCCTTCGACGCATTTATTCCCGGCGAAGGCGCCGACATCGCCTGAAAAGAACCGCCCTATCCGTTCAGAACGGCAAGGGCCGCCTCGTGCAATTCGCGCGTCGCCGACGCCAGGATGTCGCCACCCGTCTCCGCCGGCCCGCCGTCCCACCGCGTAACGATGCCGCCGGCCTGCTCGATGATCGGAATGAGGCCAACGATGTCGTAGGATTGCAGACCCGGCTCGCACGCCAGATCGACATGACCGGATGCGACCATGGCAAAGGCATAACAGTCGCAGCCATAGCGCGACAGGCGCACCTTGCTTTCCAGCGCATCGAAGCGCTGCCGCTTGCCGCCCTCATAGAGATGCGGTGTCGTCGTGAACAGGACCGCCCTCTCGAGCACCTTGGTCTTGCGGGTTTCGATACGGCGGTTGCCGCCCGGCCCTTCGTACCAGGCGCCGCTCTCGTCGGCATAATAGAGTTCTCCGGTGAACGGCTGCGACATCATGCCCGCCACCGCATCGCCCTTGTGGGTCAGGCCGCACAGCGTTCCCCACACCGGCAGTCCGGAAATGAAGGCGCGCGTGCCGTCGATCGGATCGATGACCCAGACATCGTCATGGCCGTCATTCAGCGCGCCGTGCTCCTCGCCGATGATGCCGTGACCGGGATAGTGCCGGCCAATCAGTTCCCGAATGGCGCGCTCGGCCTCGCGATCGGCCTCGGTCACCGGATCGAAGCCCGCGGCAAGCTTGTTGTCGACCGGCGTCGCGGCACGAAACCGCGGTAAGGTCTCTTCAGCGGCAACGGCTGCGACTGAGCGGAAAAAGGAAGCGTAATCGGTCATGGATTATCCGGGAAATTCAGCTCTTGGGCGAGTGGCCACCGCACGCCCCCTCTCCGGAGGTCCGTCGGCACAGGCATGCAATATCAGGTTCGAAAACTCTATTCCAGCCGGTGGCCACCGTGGAACCCTTGACATTTGTGCAGCGCAACATAATTTGAATCCGGACAGCTTGTTCTGTCCATGCCCTCTTTGGGCGTTTCCTCCCTAGACTTCGACCGCGTCGCATCGGCGATGCGGTCTTTTTTTGTTCATTCGGCTGCCAGGGGCGATGGCAGGAGCCATTCTTCCGGCAACGCCATGAGATCGGCGGCAAATCGCATCAGATTGGCCTTCAGGACATCGAACCCGGCCGTCGGCTCGAGCGTACCTTCGTCCACGTAGAGGCCGCGGTTGATCTCGAGTTGCAGTGCATGGAGGCGACGCGCCGGACGTCCGTAATGTTCGGTGATGAACCCGCCCGCATAGGGCTTGTTGTAGGCAACTGTGTAGCCCAACCCCTTCAGCAGGCTCATCGCGTGGTCTGACAGGGCGGCCGATGCCGAAGTGCCGAAGCGGTCGCCGATGATGAAATCGGGGGATTTTCCTGTTTCGCCGGTGCGGATGCTCGCCGGCATCGAATGGCAGTCGACCACGACCGCAACACCGAATCGGTCGTGCGTAGTCAGCATGAGTTGGCGCAGGCGGCGATGATAGGGCTTGTACAGGAACTCGACGCGCGTCAGCGCTTCGGACACCGGAATGCGGCCCGCATAGATATACTGGCCCTCACCGACCAGCCGCGGCACGGTGCCCAGCCCACCGGCCACCCGCACCGAGCGCATGTTTGCCTGTGGCGGCAGGGGATCGGCGAACATCCGCTGGTCGAGTTCCCATGGCTCGCGGTTCACGTCGAGATAGGCACGCGGAAAATTGGCGGCGAGCAGGGGCGCGCCCAGCGCCGTCACACCCGCCATCAGCACGTCGACATAGCTGTCTTCGGACCGGCGGATGGCATGGCGCCCGAGCCGGGTCATCGCCAGGAACCGTTCGGGATAGTAGCGCCCGCTGTGCGGTGAGTTGAACAGGTAGGGCACGCGCTGCTCGGCCGGCGCATGCACGGTGAACGGCGCAACGTCGGAAAAATCGTGCTCCGCGCTCATGCCTTCGCTTCTCTTTCTGTCGGCGGATCGCCCATGCGACAAATCTGGCAGGACGGGGCGCGCCTGTCCAGAGCGCCGTATTGTCGGTTATCGGGCCTGCACCACGGCGCTGCGCCGCGCCTTATTTTACTCAACATTCACTTGATATTTACCCTCGCCCCTGCATATGAATCGCATGCTTGAAAGGGTGGCCTCAGCGCCGCGCGGGGCCAACAAGACGGACGGATGACATGAGGCGAATTCTGCTGGCTGAAGACGACAACGACATGCGCCGCTTCCTCGTCAAGGCGCTGCAGAAGGCCGGATACGACGTTTGCGACTTCGACAATGGCGCTAGCGCCTACGAACGCTTGCGCGAGGAGCCCTTCAACCTGCTCCTGACCGACATCGTCATGCCGGAAATGGACGGCATCGAGTTGGCGCGCCGCGCTACCGAGATCGATCCCGACCTGCGCGTGATGTTCATCACGGGCTTTGCCGCGGTCGCCCTCAATCCGGATTCCAAGGCACCCAAGGACGCCAAGGTGCTTTCCAAGCCGTTTCACCTGCGCGACCTCGTCAACGAGGTCGACAAGCTGATGGACGCCGCCTGAGGCGGGCTTGCGGAGTTTACCTGGAAGACCCGACAAAACCTATTGACGGGCACCGTGGGAATATGGTGTATGCCCGCCACACGGATGGGCGTGTAGCTCAGCGGGAGAGCACTACGTTGACATCGTAGGGGTCACAGGTTCAATCCCTGTCACGCCCACCATCCAGCCTTCTGAATGCTTTCCCGATTTCCGCGCCGGCAGATCGCGGCCCGGCCGCAGACCCTTGTCCGGGTGCGATCGGCTCAGTCCAGCGTGCGCCGGAACCGCAGCAATGCCAGTCCCGCATAGATGAAGACGAAAAGCACCAGCACGGCCATCTCCACCGAAACCGACGCATAGTCGCCGCCTTTCAGCATCACCGCGCGGGTAAGGCGCAGGAAATGGGTCAGCGGGAAGATTTCGCCGAGCACCTGCGCCCAGCCCGGCATGCCGCGGTAGGGAAACATGAAGCCCGACAACAGCAGCGACGGCAGGAAGAAGAAGAAGGTGAGCTGCATCGCCTGCATCTGCGTGCGCGCCGCCGTCGAGATCGTGTAGCCGAGCAGCACCAGCGCCAGGACGAAGATGAAGATGCCGGTCAGCAGCAGCGACATCGAGCCGATGAACGGCACCGAGAACAATAGTTTCGCCGCAGCCAGCACGACCGCGACCTGCACCGCGCCGACCACCATGTAGGGCAGCACCTTGCCGAGCATGACCTCCAGCGCGCTCGACGGCATCGCCAGCAGGTTCTCCATGGTGCCGCGCTCCGTTTCGCGCGTCAGCGCCATCGAGGTCATCATCACCAGGATCATCTGCAGGATGACGCCCAGCAGGCCGGGGACGATGTTGTACTGCGTGATGCCCTCGGGATTGTAGCGCTTGTGGACCACCACCTCCAGCGCGTCGGCCTTTTGCTGCGCGGCCAGCGCCTCGGTGCCCTGCTCACGCAGCAGCGCCTGCGAAGCGACGGTGCCGAGCGTGGAGATCGCGCCCGACGCGACGGCCGGATCGGTGGCATCGGCCTCGATCAGGATTTGCGGGTGGTTGTCGCGTTCCACCCGGCGCGCGAAATCCGACGGGATCGTCACCACGAAGGACACCGTGCCGTCCGCCAGCATCGCCTCGGCTTCCGACGGGCTGGCCGTCACGTCCTGGAACCGGTAGTAGCCGGTATTCTCCAGCGCCGTCACCATCGCGCGCGTATAGCGGTCCTGGCTGACCGTCACGAGCACCGCCGGCAATCCCTTGGGATCATTGTTGATCGCGAAGCCGAACAGCACGAGCTGGATCAGCGGCACGCCCAGCATCATGGCGAAGGTGATGCGATCGCGCCGCATCTGGATGAACTCCTTCGCCAGCATTGCCCTGAGCCGGCCGAATGAAAAATACCTGCTCATCCCATATTGTCCGTCGAACGGCCCATGAACTGGATGAAAACGTCTTCCAGGCTGGTTTCGCCTTCATGGACGGTCACCTTGAAATCCCGCGCCACTTCCTGGACCGATGTCATCAGCGCGGTGCGGTCCAGCCCCACAACGTGAAGGGACGTTCCGAAAGGCGCCACCTGGTCCACCCCCGGCATGGATGCCAGCGCCTTGCTGGCACTGACCGTTTCGGGGCCTTCCAGAATGAACGTCGTCAGCCCCGCCCCGCGCACGACTTCCGGAACCGTGCCGCTGGCCAGCAGCTTGCCGTAGGAAATGTAGTTGATGCGGTGGCAACGCTCCGCCTCGTCCATGTAGTGGGTCGAGACCAGCACGGTCAGCCCGTTTGCCGCCAAATGGTGGATCTCGTCCCAGAAGTCGCGCCGTGCCTTGGGATCGACGCCGGCGGTCGGCTCGTCGAGCAGAAGAAGCTTCGGCTTGTGCATGATGCAGGCGGCGAGCGCCAGGCGCTGCTTCCAGCCCCCCGACAAGGTGCCGGCCAATTGCCTGCGCCGCGAATGGAGGCCCAGATCCTCCAGCGTGTCGCGGACGACCGCGTCCACCGGATTCAACTGGTAGAGGCGGGCGACGAAGGTCAGGTTCTCCTCGATCGAAAGATCCTCGTAGAAGGAGAAGCGCTGCGTCATGTAGCCGACCTGAAGCTTGATCTTCATGCTTTCGGTACGGATATTGTACCCGAGCACGGTGCCCTCGCCTTCGTCGGGCGTCAGCAGGCCGCACATGACCCGGATCGTCGTCGTCTTTCCGGAGCCGTTCGGTCCCAGGAACCCCGCGATCTCGCCTTGCGCAACGTCCATCGACACATGGTCGACGACGGTCTTGCCACCGAAGCGCTTGACGAGGCCATGCACCTCGATGGCGTTCATCGCGCCGCCCCAGGCAGGACAACATCGACGATCTGGCCGGGCTTGAGATCGGAAATCCCGTTGTCGGGCCGGGCCTCGACCAGGAAAACCAGCTTCTGCCTGTTTTCCAGCGAATAGATCACCGGCGGCGTGAATTCCGGATCCGTGGCGACATAGCTGACGGTCGCGGTCAGGCCGCGCGCACACCCGTCGCAATTGACCGACAGCTTCGTGCCGACATGCACCGCGGACAACACGGATTGCGGAACATACAGCCTGAGCTTGACCGCGCCTTCGGGCAAGACGGTCAACACCGGCGCCTGCGGCCCCGCGACCTCGCCAGGATTGCGGATGATGTCGAAAACGGTGGCGGGCCTGGGCGAGGAAAGCGTCCGGTTGCTCAACCGCCATTCGGCACTCTCCAGGGCTGCCTGCGCCTGCGCCACGGCCGCTTCGGCTGCGCGGATTTCGTCGGCGCGCGCCGGCAGGCGGGCAACCGCGAGATTGGCCTCCAGTTCGGCGACCTTCGCATTCGCTATCTTCAGCGCCGTCGTCGCATTGTCGTAGCTCGCCTGGGCCGCGATGCCGCGCTTGAGCAGATCGGCCTGGCGCTGCACGTCGCGTTCGGCCTCCTCGGCCTGCGCGCGCGCCGAATTCAGTGACGCCTCGATGACGGCGATTTCCTCGGGTCGCCGGCCCTCGGATATGTTCGCCAACTGGCTCTCGGCCTGTGCGATTGCCGCCCTGGCCTGCGCGACCGCGATCTCACTGTCCCTTTTTTCCATGATGGCGAGCGGCTGGCCGGCGGCAATGTGATCACCGCGTCTGACCCTGACTTCGGCAAGGCGCGCCGTCTCGATCGGTGCGATCAGCACGTATTCGCCCTCGATATATCCGGCCGCCAGCGGCACCTGCGGCGTACAGGGCGCAAGCAGGCCGCTCAAGACAGGAATTGCACAAATGAAGCCCATCATCGATTTGCTGCCTTTTTCGCTGCGATCAGTGCGCGCATGTTCGCCTTAAGGACGCGGATGATCTCTTCCGCTTCGCTCGGACCGACGCTTTTCCATTCCAGCCGCCTGAGCACGAGCGGCTGTCCGATCCTGAAATAGATGACCTGACCGATAAGGGCGAAAACCGCGATGCGCGTCTCCCCGCTCTCCGCCTCGCCGCCGGTCGCCGCCGCCCAAAGCCGGCACAGCGCCTTGTGGATTGGCGCGACGAACTCGTCGTAGATGATGTCGACCGCCGGCCCGGCGCCGGTGATCTCACGAACCATGAACGCCGCGATGTCGCGGGCCTCCGGCCGCACGACCATGAAACCGACGATCATCGACAACAGGTTTTCCAGCGTGCCGAGCGCCGCCTCTTCGTCGAAGCGGATTTCGCCCACAAGCGAAGCGCTGCCCGTCACCTGCTTCAGCCGCGCCACGATCGACTCCGCACAGGCGACGCGAAGCCCGTCCTTGCCGCCGAAATGATAGGCGATCGACGCGATATTGGCATTGGCCTCTGCGGCAATGTCGCGGGTTGACGTCGCCTCGAAACCCTTGCTGCCGAACAGCTTGAGTCCGGCGGCCACAAGCGCCTCGCGTGTCTGCTGCGACATGCCACTTCTCGTTTGGGGTTTGCTGGCCATCCGGCGCCTCCAGTCAGGAATTTATTAAATCAATCGATTGATTAAATCAAGAGCAATCTGCGGATTGCTGCGAAATCTTGATGAACCCGGGCTTGCCCGTTCCGACACGAATTCTTGAACAGGCGCGCGCGCATCGGCTTGACTGCCGAAGTCATGGCTGGGCGAATGCCGGTCTTCGATCCACACCGGTATCGGTACGGAAATGACGCACGCACCCGGGTCCAGCCTCAACTTTGCGCGATTGCCCGACATCCCGCGGACGAGGTCATCGCGCACATGTCCGATCCCCGCGTCGCGAAACACGTGCCTCTCCTGACCGGCAAGTGGGACCGGAAAAGACACGCGGAATTCGTCTCGGCCGAGGAGGAATGCTGGCGCCGCGATGGGCGCGGTCACTGGGCGATCCTGCACGATGGCGCCTATGCCGGCTGGAGCGGGTCCAGAAAGAAGGCGACGAATGGGATTTCGGACTGGTGCTGAAGCCGGAATGTTACGGGCTCGGTGCTCGCATCGTCCGCGACGCGCTCGTCTTCGCCAGGGCCGACGAGCGGATCCCCTTCGTGACTTTCCTCCTGCCGCCGTCGCGCCGGCATTAGCGCGGCCTTGCCCGGCTCGGCGCCCGTTTTGTCGAAGAGGTCGAGTACGAAGGCGCGCGGTTCCTGAAATTCCGCCTGGACGTGCAATGACCGGCCCTCCACCGGCAATCAGCACTCAAGGCGGACAGGATCGATCAGATCCGCGAAACCTCAGTCCTCCTCGTCATCCAGGAGGATGCGTTCAGCCGCGCCGTCGAGGTCCTCGTACTGGCCGCTCCTGAGCGACCAGAGGAACGCCAGGAGCCCCAGCAGGCCCAGGAAGAGGGCGATCGGGATAAGGATGATCAGTACGTTCATCGGTTGCCCTGTCCAGACCTCATTCCGCCGGCTGCAATGTACCTGTCGTTGCCGGCGCGCGTTGCCCACCCCTGAGGTTCAGCTTCAGCCGCAGCGCGTTTGCCACCACCACGATCGAGGATGACGACATCGCCAGCGCGGCGAGCAGCGGCGTGGCCAGCCCCGCAATCGCCAGCGGCACGGCCACCAGATTGTAGGCAATCGCAATACCGAAGTTTTCGCGGATCAGCCGCCCGGACCTGACGGCGGTATCATGGGCGAACGGAACCGCCTCAAGGGAATCGCGCAGGAACACGAAATCTGAGGCCGCCCGCCCGATATCGGCGGCCCCCGATGGGGCCATGGAGGTATGCGCGGCGGCAAGCGCCGGCGCGTCGTTGATGCCGTCGCCGACCATCAGCACCTTGCGGCCGCTCGACGCGAGCGCCGCGACATAGTCGGCCTTGGCGCCCGGCAGCACCCCGCCTTTCGCGTGGTCTATGCCCAGCCGCGCGGCAAGCCGGTCGACGACCGCCTGCCGGTCGCCCGACACCATGTGCAGTTCCAGGCCGCGCTCCTTGAGTTCGGCGAGTGCCGACTCCGCGCCAAGCCGCAACCGGTCTTCGAAAACAAAATGCGCGGCCGGCTCGCCGTCGCGCGACAGGACGACGACGGTCTGCTCATCGCTTGCCGGCGCGCCTTCCGCGCCCAGCGCCCATTCGGCGCGGCCGAGTTTCCAGACGGTATCCCCGCTCCGCGCCACCATGCCCGATCCCGGCATGTCCTCAACGCTGTCGAAGGCAGGCGCGCTGGCGGCAACCGCGCTCTCGGCGATGGCGCGCGAAAGCGGATGGCGCGAATGGCGGGCCAGCGCGACCGCCGCGGCGACCGAGCGATCGTCGCCCCGCGCCTCGACCACGCGTGGCCTTCCCTGCGTCAGCGTCCCGGTCTTGTCGAATACGACGGTATCCACCTCCGCCAGCCGTTCCAGGCCGCCGCCGTCCTTGACCATGATGCCGCGTTCGAACAGCCGGCCGGCCGCGACCACCTGGACGATCGGCACCGCGATGCCGAGCGCGCAGGGGCAGGTGATGATGAGCACCGCGATCGCGGTGTAGATCGACGCATGGAACCCGGCGCCCAGCAGCAGCCAGCCCAGGAAGGTCACCAGCGCGACGAGATGGACGGCCGGCGCGTAGATCGCCGCCGCCCGATCAGCGATCCGCCGGTAGCGTGCCTTGCCGCCTTCGGCGGCTTCCATCAGGGAGATCATTTCCGAAAGAAAGCTGTCGCGCGCCGCCGCCGTCGCCTTTAAGGTCAGCGGCCCCGTAAGGTTCAACGTTCCCGCCTTCACCTCGCTGCCTTCGCGAACCGGTTGCGGCACGCTCTCGCCATTGACCAGCGAGCAATCGAGATCGCTTTGTCCCGAAAGGACCAAAGCGTCGACGGGCACGCGCTCGCCTGTGGCAAGCAGCACCTGCTCGCCGGGTCTGATCTCTTCGGCCGGGCGGTACTCGTGGCCGCCATCGGCGCCGATCACCATCGCACCGCGCGGCGCCAGGCGCGCCAGGCCGGTTACCGATTTGCGCGCGCGCTCGCGCATGACGTGGTCGAGCGTGCGCCCGACCAGCAGGAAGAACAGTAGCGTGATAGAAGCGTCGAACCAGACATTTTCGCCGTGGTTGATGGTTTCCCAGAAGCTCATGGCGAAGGCCAGCAGCACGGCGAGCGAGATCGGCACGTCCATGTTGAGATGCCCGCCCTTCAGCGCTGCGAAGGCGGAGCGGAAGAAGACCCTGCCGGAATAGGCCAGGGCCGGCGCGGCGATCAGCGCCGAAACCCAGTGGAACAGGTCGCGCGTGGCATCTTCCGCGCCCGACCACACCGAGACCGACAGCAGCATGATGTTGCTGGCAGCAAATCCAGCGACCGCGAGCGAACGGACCAGTTCCGACAGCCTGGCGTCGGTTTCGCCCAGCGCACTGGTCTCGAAGAGGTTGGACTTGTAACCGAGCTTGCCGAGCGTCTCGACCAGCGCCGCTGGATCACCCGCTCCGTCGCGCCATTTGATCATGACGCGCCGGGTCGAGAGGTTGACGCGGGCTTCCTCGACAAAATCGAGTTTGCCGAGCCCCTTCTCGATCGTCACCATGCAGGCGCCGCAATACATGTCGGGAACGGACAGATCTGTCTGGCAGATGCCATCGCCGAGGTCCCGCGCCGAAAGCCTGATTTCCTCGGCCGACGGACCGGCGGTCTCCTCCAGACCGGCAGCCCCTTCGGTTCCCGGCGCACAGCAGCTCATTTCGTGGCGGCCTCCGGCCCGACATAGATGCGTTTTGCGTAGCGATAGGGTGTGTCGAGCCCGGCGTCGGCGAACACCTCGACCACCCACTGTCCGGCGCCCAGCACCTGGTCGGCGACATAGCGCCCCCCGCCCGCGGGAACAAGCTGGACGGTGACGTCGTGGCCTTCATTGGCCGGCCGCATGACTTTCGCGGTCACGTTGTCGGACAGGATGCCCTTGCCATTGGCGTCGGCCAGAAAGAAGGCAATCCTGCCGTCCTCGTAGGCAACGCCGGCGTCCCATCCAAGCTCGGCATGGGCGCGGGCTTTCTCCTGCTCCTCGTTGAAGTGCTGGCTGGCCACGTAGGAGTTCTCCACCACCAGCCCCGACCACGTGTGTACTGCGAAATAGGCTAGCGTCAGGTTCACCGCGATGATGGTCCCGAAGAAGAGACCGAGCATGCCCAGCATGTGCCAGCCGGTGAACCGTCGTTCAGACGTCGAATTTTCCATCAGTCTTTGTCCGGTGAGAAGAATTGGGCATCGTAGACGTCGCGTTCGTTGGACTGCTTGTCTTCCGCGATGAACCGGAATTTCGCCTCATGCCGGCGCAGGTATTGCGGCGGAACCGACACGAAGACCTTCAGGCTGCGCAGCTTATCAGGCTCGACGGGCACCGCATAGCTGTCGCCGCCGATCTGGTTTTCCAGTTCCGGTATGGTCATGACGGCGCCGGGCAACCCCTCGATCTTCAACATGACCGTGCGCGGCTCGGGGATCATGTTGAGCAGCTTGACATTGTAGCCGTTGCGGATCGAACCGTCGGACAGCGTGACGAATTGCGGGTTGCGGTCATGCAGGACATTGACCGCGAGCCGGTCGCGCGTTCCGAGCGCCACCAGCAGCCCAATGCCGACCGCCGACCACGCGCCGAGATAGATCAGCGTCCTGGGCCTTGCCAGCACGCGCCAGCGGAAGTGGCGGACCTCCGGCACCAGCTTGCCGTCCGGCCCGTAGACCCGCTTGGGATCGGCCGGGTGCCTTCCGCCCTCGGTCGCCAGGTCCATATTGTGGGCATAGGTGTTGAGTGTCGTATACGAGATCAGCCCGCGCTCGATGCCGAGCTTGTCCATCACCTGGTCGCAGGCGTCGATGCACAGGGCGCAGGTGATGCACTCCAGCTGCAACCCGTCGCGGATGTCGATGCCCATCGGGCAAACCGCCACGCAGGCATTGCAGTCGACGCAGTCGCCGACACTCTCGCCGGCCGCCAGCATTTTCTTGCGATGGCGCGAGCGCGGCTCCCCGCGCCAGTCGTTGTAGGTCACGGTCAGCGAATGCTCGTCGAGCATCGCCGCCTGGATGCGCGGCCATGGGCACATGTAGGTGCAGACCTGCTCCCGCATGATGCCGCCGAACGTGTAGGTCGTCGCGGTGAGGAGAGCCACCGTGATGTAGGCGATCGGTTCCGCCTGCCCGGTCACGAAACTCTTCAGCAGGCCCGGCGCATCGGCAAAATAGAAAATCCACGCGCCGCCGGTGGCGACCGCGATCGCCAGCCAGGCGGCATGTTTGACCAACCGCTTGACGACCTTGCTGGCGGTCCACGGCCCTTCGTCCAGCTTCATGCGCGCATTGCGGTCGCCCTCGACCGCGCGCTCCACGACCAGGAAGAGGTCGACCCAGACGGTCTGCGGACAAGTATATCCGCACCAGGCGCGACCGACCGCCGAGGTGATCAGGAACAGCCCTATCCCGGCCATCACCAGCAGGCCGGCGACGAAGAAGAACTCCTGCGGCCAGATCTCGATGAAGAAGAAGTAGAAGCGGCGGTTGGCGATATCGATCAGGATCGCCTGGTCCGGCGCGTACGGCCCGCGGTCCCAGCGCAGCCATGGCGTGAAGTAGTAGATACCCAGCGTGATCGCCATGATGAGCCATTTGAAACGGCGAAACTGGCCTGATGCGCGCTTGGGGAAAACCTTCTTGCGCGCCGCATAGAGCGGTTGCCGTATCTTCGGAGCGTTGACCGGCTCGGCCTCGATCCGTTCGACGTCGGGTTTCTCGTCAGTCGCGTTGGACGCGTCCATGTCGTTACCGCTCCACAGTTATCGCGTGCTGTTCGCGCGCTGTCCGCATCTGATCATACCTTCCAAACCCTGCGCCGTCAGTTCAAACAAGGCGGCAAGCGGTCGCACGCCGGAATTACGATCGCGTTTACCCCTGCACAGTTCTTCATGCGTTGATTTGGGTCAATCTGACAGCACCTGCCACCCGGTTGAAAGACGCCCTATGCCATCCGCTTTCCCGGCGGTTCCAGACCTATTTGCAGGTAACGAAAACCGGCCCGAAGCAATGCTCCGGACCGGTTTGTGTTTTCATGGCGCGCCGGAAAGACATCCGGACGACGCGATGACAGCCTACTGGCCGCCGCCAAGATCGTAAATGTAGACAGCCAGTTCCTTCACCGTCACGTCGCCGAGACGGCCGACCCAGGCCGGCATGACACCGTGCTTCGGCGAACGCACCTGCGCGGCGATTTCCTCTTCACTGGAGCCGTACAGCCACAATGCATCGGCAAGATTGGGCGCACCGAACTCGGTCATCCCCTTGCCTGTCTCGCCGTGGCAGGCCGCGCAATTGTCGGCAAACACGGTCTTGCCGGCTTCCGCCAGTGCCGGATCGGATGGCGTGCCGGTCAGGCTTACGACATAGGCCGCCACCTGGGCGATCTCGTCGCTTTCGAGGATGTCGCCAAAGGCCGACATTTCCGAAACGCGGGTATCGTCATCGGCGTCGAACCGGACCCCGTGGGCGATGGTCTGGTAGATGGCGTCGATGTCGCCACCCCACAGCCAGTCGTCGTCATTGAGGTTCGGATATCCGGCGCTGCCCTGTGCGCCGGAACCATGGCACTGGATGCAGTTGACCTTGAAGGCCGCCGCGCCCGCCGCATTGGCGAACTTGCGCATGTCGGCATCCGCGAGAATGCCGGCAACGTCGGTATTGGCGATCTTCTCGATGATCCCCGCATTCGCCGCTTTCGCGGCATCCAGTTCCGCCTGCACCGCACCGCGGCTCGAATAGCCGAGCACGCCCTTGGTGTTGCTCGTGATCAGCGGGATTGCCGGATAGGCGATCATGTAGCCGATCGCCCAGATGATGGTCGCGTAAAACGTCCACACCCACCAGCGCGGGAGCGGATTGTTCAGTTCGCGGATACCGTCCCACTCGTGACCGGTGGTGGCGACACCGCTGATTTCATCAATATGCTTGTCGCTCATGATCTAGTCCTCTTTGAGCGGGATTTGCGCTGCATCCCGGGCCGCTTGACGCGCACCCGGCCGCAGGACGACAGCGAACAGGATGCCGACGAACAGCAGGAACATGGCAAGCAGCCCCCAACTGTCGGCGAAAGTGCGCATGGTCTGATAGTCCATTACACCCTCCCTAGCGGTAGTTCGCTTCAGCGTCGTAGGTTTCGAAGTCGACCAGGGTGCCGAGCATCTGGAGATAGGCGACAAGGGCGTCCATCTCCGTCAGCCGTGTCGGGTCGCCATCGAAATCGCCAATCTTGGCTTTCGGATAGCGCGCTTCCACGCCGGACGTGTCGGCATTGGGGTCGGCCTGTGCGGCAAGGTCCGCCGCCGCATTCTCGATCATTTCGTCGCTATACGGCACGCCGACGACCCGGTTGGCCTTGAGATGGCCGGCGACGTCGGCCACCACGAGGTCCGTGGTTGCCAGGAACGAATAGGACGGCATGATCGATTCCGGCACCACCGAGCGCGGCTCGTTGAGATGCTGGACATGCCAGGCGTTGGAGTAGCGGTCGCCGACACGGGCAAGATCGGGGCCCGTGCGCTTCGATCCCCACTGGAACGGATGGTCGTACATCGATTCCGCCGCGAGGCTGTAATGACCGTAGCGTTCGACCTCGTCACGGAACGGACGGATCATCTGGCTGTGGCACACGTAGCAGCCTTCGCGGATATAGATGTTGCGCCCCGCCAGTTCGAGCGGTGAATAGGGACGCATCCCCGTCACCTTCTCGATCGTGTTCTGGAGATAGAACAGCGGTGCGATCTCGACGATGCCGCCGATGGTCACGACCAGCAGGCTGAGCACCAGCAGAAGCGTGGCGCTCCGCTCAACCCTCTCGTGGCCCTTCGGCGCGTTTGCATTAGCTTGAGTAGCCATTGTTCAGGTACTCCCTATTCGGCCGGAGCCACGGTGGGGGCGGCAGAGGGAAGTCCCTGCTCCTCACGCTCGTGGCCGAGAATGGTCATCGTGATGTTGTAGGCCATGATCAATGAACCGAGCAGGAACATCAGGCCGCCCAACGCACGCAGGATGAAGTAGGGCTTCATGGCCGCAACCGATTCGGCGAACGAGTAGACCAGGAAGCCCTGATCGTCGTATTCGCGCCACATCAGGCCCTGCTGGATACCGGCGACCCACATCACCGCCGCGTAGACGACGATGCCGAGCGTTGCCAGCCAGAAGTGCCAGGTGACCATCCGAAGGCTGTAGAGACGTTCACGGTTCCAGAGCTTGGGAACCATGTAGTAGATCGCGCCGAACGAGATCATGCCGACCCAGCCGAGCGCACCGGAATGCACGTGACCGATGGTCCAGTCCGTGTAGTGCGACAGCGAGTTGACCGCCTTGATCGACATCATCGGACCTTCGAACGTGCTCATGCCGTAGAAGGCGACCGCGATGACCATCATGCGGATGATCGGATCTGTGCGGATCTTGTCCCACGCGCCCGAAAGCGTCATCAGGCCGTTGATCATGCCGCCCCAGGACGGCATCCACAGCATGATCGAGAACACCATGCCGAGCGTCTGCGCCCAGTCGGGAAGCGCCGTGTAGTGCAGGTGGTGCGGACCGGCCCAGATGTAGAGGAAGATCAGCGCCCAGAAATGGATGATCGACAGCCGGTAGGAATAGACCGGACGCCCGGCCTGCTTCGGCACGAAATAATACATCATGCCCAGGAAGCCGGCTGTCAGGAAGAAGCCGACCGCGTTATGGCCATACCACCACTGGGTCAGCGCGTCCTGCACGCCCGAGAAAGCCGAGTAGCTCTTCGCGCCAAGCAGCGACACGGGCAGCGACAGGTTGTTGACAACGTGCAGCATCGCGATCGTCACGATGAATGCCAAGTAGAACCAGTTCGCGACGTAGATATGCGGTTCCTTGCGCTTGAACAGCGTGCCCATGAACACCAGCAGGTAGGCGACCCAGACAATGGTGATCCAGATATCGACATACCATTCCGGTTCCGCGTATTCGCGTCCCTCGGTGATGCCGAGCAGGTAGCCCGTCGCCGCCATGATGATGAACAACTGGTAGCCCCAGAAGACGAACCAGGCGAGATCGCCGCCGAACAGGCGGGCCCTGGTCGTGCGCTGCACGACGTAGAAGCTCGTTGCGAGAAGAGCATTGCCGCCGAAGGCGAAGATGACCGCCGAGGTGTGCAGCGGGCGCAACCGGCCGAAGTTCAGGTACGGTTCGAGATTCAGGTCGGGATAGGCGAGTTGCAAGGCAATGATGACGCCGACCAGGAAGCCGACCACGCCCCAGAACACGGTCGCAATTGCGCCGTAGCGCGTCGGCCCGTCCATATATCCGGACGTATCCTTCTGCGCGCCGGCAAACGAGGTTCGGCGCATGAGCAGGATCGTGCCGAGCGCAAGAACGAAAAACAGGACCCACATATGAACCTGGAACAGGCTATCGTGGGCAAAGGCCGCGCCGAGCAACGCCAGGAACGTGGCAATGCCCAACGCGACGATTTCTGCCGCGAAAGTCATGATGGTTGACCCCCTCACGAGTCTATCAGAGCACGCCCGGGCTATTGCGATCGCCATTTCTGCTGGACCGATGCGCGTCCCCTTGCGCGACCGTCCCGATCGAAATAGCCCGAACGTGCTCCCGGTTGACCGACCGCAAGGCACGCCCCTGCAGTCTTCGATGCGGACCTTTGCGTGTCGAGGAACCAAGCCGCATTGATCTCGATCAAGGCTATCCTCTTCGCCGCTTGGCATAAAGCCGCAATACCTCAATATACCGGAAATGCATTGATGGCGAATAGCGAAATCGAGAGCGACATGATGTCCCCGGCAACCGGGACCGGGCGTTTCGACGGTGATCCGCTCGCCGCGATTGATCGCGCGCATGCCGATCAGCTGGCCTTGTGCGAGCAGCTTGAAGAGATCGCCGATTCACTTCCCGACAACGTCGAACGACAGAAATGCATCCACGCGGCCAGGGTGCTTTTTCCGCTGATCCGGGGCAGCCACAGCTTCGAGGAGAGCATTCTCTTCCCGCTTCTGGAGAAGCGTCTGACGAGTGTCGAGAACATCTCCAACACCTTCAACAGGCTCCGCCAGGAGCATACCGTCGACGAGTGCTATGCCGAGGAACTGACCGACACGCTGCTGCGCCTCGGCGCGGGAGACAAGACGCTCAATCCCGAGACGACGGGCTACATGCTGCGCGGATTCTTCGAATCCCTGCGACGTCATATCGCATTCGAGCGCGAGCATATCCTGTTGATCGCGCGCAAGTCGGGGCAATTTCCGCAGGCTGCGGGAACCCGGCACTGAGAGATTGTTCTAAAGGCTCGCGCGCTCTTCCAGGCGGAGGACATCGGGAACCGTGACGTGACGGTTGCTCTCGATCTGGATGACGCCGTCCTTGCGCAACTTGGTCAACTGCCGGCTCACGGTCTCGATCGTGAGACCGAGATAATCGGCAATGTCGGCGCGCGTCAGCGGCAGATCGAAGCTGATCGGCCCGTCGGCGTCCTGGGCTTCGGGATCGATGTGAACCGCGATCAGGTGGAGGAAGCTCGCAACCTTTTCCGCTGCGGTCTTGCGCCCGAGCGTCAGCATCCAGTCCCGCGCCTCGTCGAGTTCGTTGAGCGTCTGCTCCAGAAGCTTGTGCTCCAGGTCCGGCGAATCCGCGATCATGCGGTCGATCAGGCTCTTGGAAAAGGCGCACAATTCAACCTCGGTCGCCGCCTCCGCGCTGTGCTTGCTCGCCTTGGAGAAGGGCCGGCCGAGGAAATCGGGCGCGAATTGCAACCCGACGATCTGCTGGCGGCCGTCCGGCAGCATCTTGGTCAGCTTGACAACGCCTGAAATGACATTGGCGTAGTTAGAGATGTCCTGCTCTTCGGCGACCAGCTCGTCGCCGGGCTCGACCTTCTTTCGCACCGAGTGCTTGTTGAGCAGGACCAATTGCTCCACGTTGAGCGCGCCGCACACACCGCGATGCCGCGCCTCGCAAGCACGGCACAGCGCCGGAACGCCGGAATTGTGAATATCCTTTCGGAGCGTCTCGTCCATGTGCCGTCCATATCAGGGTATTTCGCGCTATACCATGAATATGGCAGCGTAAAAAACCGGGCCGCGTCAATCTGCCCCTCATACGATAATACCCGATCCATTAACTACCCTTGATTTGACCACGATCAAGGAAAAGGCTCAGCCCGTTTATAGAATTCGAAAAAATGAGGATAAATGAAACCATGAACAAGGAACTCGTGGAACGGTATGCCACGGCTGTGCCGCGCTATACGAGCTACCCGACGGCGCCGCATTTCTCGCCACGGATCGATTCCGCGAAATACGGCGAATGGCTGGGGGGCGTGGCCGCAGGGACACATGTCTCGCTCTATGTCCATATCCCGTTCTGCGACCGCCTTTGCTGGTTTTGCGGCTGCAATACGAAGCAGGTGCAGCGCTATGATCCGGTAGCGACCTATCTCGCTTCGCTGCATGGCGAAATCGCCACCGTCGGTGCCAGGCTGGCGGACGGTGTCACGGTCAGCGCCCTCCATTTCGGCGGCGGCTCGCCGACCATGCTGGAACCGGCGGATATCGCGCGGCTGAACGAGGCTCTGCGACTAGGCTTCGCATTCGAGCCGGACGCCGAAATCAGCGTGGAAATGGACCCCAACGACATGACGGAGGACCGTTTCGACGCCTTTGCGGCGATCGGCATGACCCGGGCGAGCCTCGGCGTCCAGGATTTCGACGAAGCCGTGCAGGCCGCCATCAATCGCGAGCAGACCTTCGAACAGACGAAGGGCGTCGTGGACGGCGTGCGCGCCCGCGGCGTTCGCTCGGTCAATCTCGACATCCTCTACGGCTTGCCGCACCAGACCGTCGAAAGCGTCGACAAGACCGTGCACCAGTGCATCTCGCTCGATCCCGATCGCATAGCGCTGTTCGGCTATGCCCATGTGCCGTGGATGAAAAAGCACCAGACGATGATCGACGAGACCGCGCTGCCGGGCGCATGGGAGCGGTTCGTCCAGCAGGACCACGCTGCAAAGATCCTGGTTGCGGCCGGCTATCAGCCGATCGGCATGGATCACTTCGCCAAGCCGGGCGACTCGCTTGCCGTCGCCCTTCGCGAAGGACGGTTGCGGCGCAATTTCCAGGGCTATACCGACGACCGCGCTCCCGTGCTGATCGGCCTCGGCACGTCCGCGATCGGGCAATTGCCGCAGGGCTATGTCCAGAACTCGCCCGCCTCCGGCGATTACCAGCGCCGGATCGCCGAATGCGGGCTGGCTGCCGTGCGCGGATACGAATTGTCGCAAGACGACGTCATGCGCAGCGCCGTGATCGAAAAGCTGATGTGCGAGTTCAAGTTCTCGCGGGATTGGGTTCGCGGCAAGTTCGGCGACGGCGCGTCCGCCATCATCGAGGAAGCGGATTATCTTGCCGGCGCAGACGCCGAGGGCTTCTTTGCGCGTGACGGCGATACCTACCGGGTCACCGACATCGGCAAGCCGTTCGTGCGCGTCGTCGCCTCGCATTTCGACGCCTATTTCGGCGCGGGCAAGGCGCGTCACTCCGTGGCCGTGTAACGCCGTCTCCGGGAATGAAAAAAGCCGCGCGGATCGCTCCGCGCGGCCTTTTTGTTCCGGTCAGCCTGCCTTACTGGCGCGCCACCTCCTGGAAGACACCATCCTTGACGACGGAGATGATGATCGCGTCCGCGCCCTGGTGGTCGCCGGGGCCATATTTGACGTCGACGTCGGCGATTTCGTCACGGAACTGAAGCGATTCCATGCCCGCCTGGAAGCTCTCCGGCGTCAGGTCCTTGCCGGCGGCTTCAAGCGCCTTGACCAGCGTGTTGGCCGCTCCGTATCCGAGAATGGCCGCCATGCCGGGCTCTTCGCCGCCATATTTGGCGGTGTAGGCGTCGTGCCAGGCCTTGACGGTCGGGTTGTCCATGCGCGGCTTGTAGTCGGACCAGCCGGCCGCCGCATAGTAGCCGTCGGTGATGCCGCCCGGCTGCGAGGCAATCGCCTCGTGGAAGGCGGCCGACGAGCCGAGGAAGGACACATCTGCCCAGCCGAGCTTCTTGGCCGTGGCGACCGCGATGATCGTCTGGCGCACACCGAGCGCGGTGGCGATGATATTGCAGCCCTCGTCCTTCAGCTTGGTCAGCGCGCCCACAAAATCGGCTTCGTCCGGCTTGTGCGTCGTTTCCGCCTTCCAGGTCTTGCCCAGCGCGTCGGTCTCGTCCTTCGCACCCTCCTGGATTTCCTTGCCGAAATCGGACGGGATGTACATCGCGCAGATGTTTTCCGCTCCCTTGTCGTTGACCAGGTAGTTGATGCCCGCGCGAATGCCCTCATAGTAGGACGACGCGCCCGCATATTTGTAGGTGATGTCACCCTCGATCATCTGGCGCGCGGAAGTCAGCGGCGAGATGTTGGCGATCTTGTTCGGCTCCATCAATTTGAAGCCGGCGATGTTCATCGGCGTACCGAGGTTGAGAATCATCGCGAAAACGCCGTCGGAATTGATCAACTTGTTGAAGTTGGCCATCGCCTTGGGCATCTGGTAGCCGTGATCCTCGACGATCAGCCTGATCTGGCGACCATGGACACCGCCCGCGGCGTTGATCGTGTCGAGTTCCATCTGCGCCGCCTTGATCGCCTGCACGTTGAACGGCGCGAAAATGCCGGACTGGTCGCCATTGGACCCGATCAGAACTTCGGTGTCGGTAACGCCTCCGGCATGGGCCGCCGAAGCAATTCCGGCGGCAAGGCTTGCGGCAAAAGCCGCCTTGGTCAGTTTGTGTTTCATCCGTTTTTCCTCCGTTACGGTTGAACTTGCTTAGGGTCGGGACAATCCGGACCCTGGCCTCTTCCCTCGTCCTCAGGCATACATGGAATCGATCAGCGCCTTGTGTTTCTTTTCCACGAAGCTGCGTTTCAATTTCATCGTCGCCGTCAGTTCATCGTCCTCGGCTGTCAGCAATATGTCGATCAGGCGGAAATCCTTGATCTGCTCGACTCGGGCGAATTCCCTGTTGGTCTCCTCGACCACCTGCCCGATCAGTTGCTTGACCTCCGGCGCCGCGCACAACGACTTGAAGTCGGAGAACGGCACGCGCTTCGACTGCGCGAACTTCTCGACATTCTCCTGGTCGATCATGATCAGGCAGGTGAGATATTTGCGCTTGTCACCGATCACGACCGCGTCCGAGACATAGGGCGAGAACTTGAGCCGGTTCTCGATCTCCGCCGGTGTTATGTTCTTGCCGCCCGCGGTGATGATGATGTCCTTGATGCGGCCGGTGATCGTGAGATAGCCCTCATTGTCGAGACGCCCGACATCGCCTGTTTTCAGCCAGCCGTCGGGCGTGATGGTTTCCGCGGTCTTGTCCGGCTTGTTCCAGTACCCCTGGAAGACGTTGCCGGCCCGGTACTGGATCTCGCCATCGGGCGCAATGCGGGCCTCGGCGCCGGGGATCGCCTTGCCGACCGTGCCGTTCTTGTTTTCCTCATGGGTATTGATGGAGATGACGCCCGAGCTTTCGGTCATGCCGTAGCCTTCCAGCAGCGTAACCCCGATTGCCCGGTACCATTTCAGCAGGTCCGGCGAGATCGGAGCAGCGCCCGTGCCGCCGCGCCTGAGCCTGTCCATGCCCAGCATGCGGCGCATGTTGCGCAGGACCAGGAAGTCCCAGAACCGGAAGGCAAGCGCCGTTCCCGGCGGGACAGGCTTGCCGGCGAACTCGCATTCCGCCTTCTTCATGCCTGCCTTGACGGCCCGCGAGAAGGCCCATTTCTGCAGCCCGGTCGCGTCGCCGACCAAAATCATCACCCGCGAGTAGATCTTTTCCCATACCCGCGGCACGGCCACGAAAGTGTGCGGGCTGACCTCCTGCACGTTGTCGAACACGGTTTCCGGGCTTTCGGCGAAATTGACAGTCGCGCGCCCGGAGATCTGTGCGAAACAGGAGAACAGCCGCTCCAGGATGTGGCAAAGCGGCAGGAAGCAGACCTGTTCGTCGGTCGCCAGAGTCGGCACGCCATGGGCGCCCGACGACAGCGAGAACATGATGTTGGAATGGCTGATCATCGCGCCCTTGGGTGGGCCGGTCGTGCCCGACGTATAGACGAGAATGGCCGTGTCGGACGGGTCCGAGCGGGCGATCTCTTCCTCGAAAACGCCCGGGTGTTCCTTCTCGTAGTCGCGGCCGATGCGGTAGAGATCATCGATAAAGATCACCTTGTCATGCGAAAAGCCGTGCAGGCCCTCGCGGTCGTAGACGATGGCCTTGGTGAGGCCCGGCATCTCTTCTTTGACCTCAAGGAACTTGTCGAGTTGCTCGTCGTTTTCGACGAACAGGAAGCGGCTGTCGGAATCGTTGACCAGATATTTCAGCTGCGCCGCGGAATCCGTGGTGTAGACGCCAGAGCCTACGCCGCCGACGCATTGCACGCCCAGATCGGTATAGACCCATTCCTTGCTGTCTTCCGACAGGATCGAGACGACTTCACCGCGCTTCAGGCCCAGCGCCTTCAGCCCCAGACCGATCAGCCTGGCATGCTCCCAGTAGTCGTTCCACGAATAGGAAAGCCAGATGCCGTAGTCCTTCTCGCGATGCGCGGTGCGCTCGCCGAGTTCCCGGCAGCGCTCGCGAAACAGCTTCACCAGCGTGTCGCAACCGTCGATGAAATACGGCCCCGCCGTCAGATCGGCGTTGACCGACACGCCGTTGACCACGGTCTGCGGGGGGATTTTCTTCTGCAAGGTCATGCGGCCTCCTCCCAAGTGTCCTAGCGCCATGTCTTTTTCTGCTTCCAGCGCTTCTGGCCGCGCTGCGTCTCCTCCTGGACGCCTAGGTAGAACTCCTGGATGTCCTTCGACGCCTTCAGCTTCTCCGCCTCGCCTTCCATCACGATGCGTCCAAGCTCCATGACATAGCCGTAGTCCGCGACGTCGAGCGCCACCTTGGCGTTCTGTTCGACAAGCAGCATGGTCACGTTCTGCTCGCGATTCAACCGTTTGATGATGGCGAAGATATCCTTCACCAGCAACGGTGAAAGACCCAGGCTCGGCTCGTCGAGCAGCATCACTTTCGGCCGCGCCATCAATCCGCGGCCGATCGCCAGCATCTGCTGCTGGCCGCCCGATAGCGTGCCGGCCGCCTGTGCCCGGCGCTCCTTGAGGATCGGGAAATAGGAGAACACCATCTCCTTGTCGGACGCCTCGCCCGCCGGATCGTGGCGCGTGTAGGCGCCCATGTCGAGATTCTCCTCCACGGTCAGCAGAGGAAAGACCTCGCGGCCTTCCGGCACGTGCACGATCCCGGCATTGACGACGTCGCTTGGCTCGGAGCCGGCGATATCGCGCCCGCCATGTAAAATCTGTCCCTTCTCCGGATCCATCACGCCGGAAATGGTCTTCATCAGCGTCGTCTTGCCCGCGCCATTGGCGCCGAGCACGGTGACGATCTGGCCCTCGCGTACCGAAAGCGAAACGCCGCGCAGCGCCATGATCGGCCCGTAGTAGCTTTCCAGATTGACGATTCTCAGGACCGCCTCGCCGGCCTTCACATCCTTGTCCTTTGCCATGACGTTCATGCCGCCACCTCGTCGTCCACGCCGATATAGGCCTCGATCACGGCGGGATGGCTTTGCACCTCCTGCGGCGTGCCCACCGTCAGGACCTTGCCGTCCGCCAGCGCCAGGACCCGGTCGGAGACCGCCGAAACCAGGTGCATGTCGTGCTCGACCATCAGCACCGTGACCCCCATCTGGTTCTTGATGTCCTCGATCCAGAAGGCGACGTCACGCGTCTCCTCCACCGAAAGGCCGGACGCCGGCTCGTCGAGCAGCAGGAGCTTGGGTTCCAGCGCCAGCGCGCGCCCCATCTCGACCACCTTGCGCACGCCGTAGGGCAGGCCGGCGATGAACTTGTCGCGGTAGGCATGCAGATCGAGGAAATCGATCACATGCTCCACGGCCGCGCGGTTCTCGCGCTCCTGGTTGCGCACGAACGGCGTGAACAGCAACTCGGTCAGCATGTTGGACTTGCGGAACCGATGCCGCCCCACCAGCAGGTTCTGCAGCACGGTTGCCTGCTCGAACAGCTCGATGTTCTGGAATGTCCGCGCGATGCCGAGCTTGGCGATGTCGTGGGAGGGATGTTTCAGCAGGCTCTCGCCATTGAACAGGATCTCGCCCTCGACCGGGTCGTAGAAGCGCGAAATCAGGTTGAACAGCGTCGACTTGCCCGCGCCGTTCGGCCCGACCAGCGCGAACACCTCGCCCTCCTCCACCGAGAACGACACGTTGTTGACGGCGATGACCCCGCCGAATTTCAGCGTCACGTTGCGCACATCAAGGAGGCTCATCGCATGCGCTCCGTTTTCAGATAGCTCTTCTGCCGCCGAAACATGTCACGGCGGTAGAACGGGAACAGTTCGAAATAGGTGCGGACCTTCAGCCAGCGGCCATAGATGCCCATCGGCTCGAACAGGATGAACAGGACCAGGATGACGCCGAAGACGGCGTTCTCCAGGCCCGGCACGATGACCGATCCCGTTCCCAGGGCCGTCCCGACCCAGTCGCGCGCGATCGCCAGTGCCTGGGGCAGGAAGGCGATGATCACCGCGCCGAAGAAAGCGCCGTGAATGAAGCCGAGCCCGCCGACGACGATCATCAGCAGCATCTGGATGGAGATCAGGATGTTGAACGTCTCGTGGGTGAATATCCCGGCGAAATGCCCCATCAGCGCACCGGCGAGCCCCGTGATCGCGGTCGACAGGCCGAAGGCCTTGGCCTTGGTCCGAGCGACGTTGACGCCCATCGCCTGTGCCGAGATCTCCGAATCGCGCACCGCTGCGAACGCCCGCCCCAGCGGCGAGCGCAGCAGGTTGCGGTAAAGGTAGAGGACGATCACCACGATGGCGAGGGTGAGCCAATAGAACAGCTCCGGGTCCACGTAGCGGTTGATGGTCAGGCCGAAAATCTCGATGTCCGGCGCAAACAGGCCGCTGACGCCGCCGGTCAGCGGTTCGGCGAGCACGATCAGGTCTTCCACCATGATCGAGACCGCCAATGTCGCGATCGCCAGGTAGATGCCGTGCAGCCGCGTTGTCGGGATCGCCAGCGCCACGCCGGCAAGCCCGGCGATCAGGCCCGATAGCGGAAACGTCAGGATGAACGGCAGGCCGAGGCGCTCCTGCAGGATCACGTTCGAGTAGCAGCCGACGGCGAGAAAGGCTGCGTGGCCGAGCGAGGCCTGGCCGGTCTGGCCGACCAGGATCATCAGCCCCATGCCCGCCAGCGCCCAGATCAGCACATTGGTGACTTCGCCCACCATGAAGGTGCCGAGCAGCCACGGCGCGGCGACCGCTAGAACGAGCAGCAGGATGTACCAGCGCGCCTGGTACCAGTGCTTGAACATCCGGATGTCATAGTCGTAGGAGGTTTTGAAGAGGATCCGCATGCCGCCTTAAACCTTCTTGCGATGGACTTGGGCAAGGATACCGTGCGGCCGGAAAACCAGAACCAGGAACAGCAGCAGGTAGGGCGCGATCTGGCTGTAGCCGGCGGCGATGTAGCGCGCGGCGAACGGCTCCATGATGCCGACCACGATGCCGCCGAGCAGGGCGCCGGGCAGGCTTCCCATGCCGCCGATCACCGCCGCCGCGAACGCCTTGATGCCGAGCAGGCCCGCTGTCGGATCGATCGACCCCTTCGACGCGTAGAGGATACCGGCGACCGTCGCCATCATTCCCGCCAGCGCCCAGACCAGCGACTGCACCCGCTTGACGGGAATGCCCATGTAATAGGCGGCAAGCTGGTTCTGCGATGCCGCCTGCATGGCGACGCCGAGCCGTGTGTTGTTGAAGTAGAAATAGAAGCCGAGCGTCAGCACGATCGTCGCGGCGATCACCGCCACTTCATCCAGGCCGAGGACGAGCCCTTCGAACCGCACATCCATGCCGGCATAGGGTGTTTCGAGCGATTGCGGCTCGTGCCCCCAGATCGTGCCCGCGGCAAAGCGGAAGATGAAGCCGAGCGCGATTGTCAGGATCACCACCGCCACCTGGCTCTGGCCGAACATGCGCCGGATCACGACCAGGTCGAGCAGATAACCCAGCACACCCATGATGGCGATGGCGATCGGTACGGCGATCCAGAAACTGAGGCCGACATAGTTGGAATTGGTGAGCCCCAGCGTGACGAAGGCGCCGAACATCATCATGTCGCCCTGCGCGAAATTGACGGCTTCCGTTGCCTTGTAGATCAACACGAAACCGAGTGCGATCAGGCCGTAGATACAGCCATTCGCCAGGCCGCTCACAACGAGCTGCAATACGTCCAAGACGCGTTCCTCCCATTTCTCGCGCGGTCTCCCCACCGCGCTGTTTCCTCGACCCTATCGACTCGGCTCGCCCTTGGCAAAGGCGAAACCGGGTCGCGCCCGCGATCAATGGCCGGGCTTGATGAACACCTTTCCGTTCGGCTTTGCCAATTCCTCCGGCAGGCGTTCCATCGCGTCCTTGAGCGTCAGCCGCGCGGTGACATCGGTCGCCCAGAGACCCTCGGCGAAATTCTTCTGCGCCTGCATCACCACCGCCACGCGCTGCTTCGGATCGGCCGACCGCAACCACTGCGTCAGCCAGAATCCCTCGATCCGCTTGCCCATGAAGATGAGCTGCCCGGGCTCGTTGATCGTGGGGGCTCTTTCGTCCAGGCGGCCATAGACGATCCAGCGCGCCTTGCGCGGCATCAACTCGAAAATGCGCGCGGAGACCGGGCCGGCCACCGCGTCGAGCAGGACCCGGGGCTTCTCCTCCCGCAGGACTTCGCCAAGCCGCTTGTCGAAATCCGCATCCTTTTCGTTGAGAACATGGGCGGCGCCCGCCTCCAGCAGAAGCGGCACCTGTTCGGCCCGCCTGACGATCGCGATCGGCCGGAATCCTTCCGCCCTGGCGGCGCCGATCATCAGCTTGCACAACTGGCTGGCACCGGCCGTCAGCACGAAGGCCTTTTCGCCTTCGTCGCGCACGATGGAAAACATCGCCAGCGCCGTGAGCGGATTGACGATCATCCCCGCGCCGTCCTCGTCGCGCACGGCATCGATCAGCGGGATACAGCCGGCGGCATCGGCGACGGCATATTGCGCCCAGGTCCCGCCGTTCTGGCCGACCGCCGTGAACGAGACCCGCCTGCCGACGAGATTGTCGCCCGTCCCCCCGCCGCCCGACACAACGACTTCTCCCACACCCTCGAACCCGGCCGGCCACCCCTTGCGGCGGGGCTGGCCGTACATGCCCTTGATGAACATCACGTCGGACGGATTGACCGAGGCGAGCGCGACGCGCACCAGCACCTGCCCCTCCTGCGGCTGCGGGACGGCGATATCGGCGAGTTCGACATAAGGTGTCATCGCCTCGAGCGAGAAAGCCGAGGCTTCACTCGTATAGCCGTCGTGCTTCTGCACCAGTGCTTTCATCGAATCTTGCAAGGAACCACTCATGGCTTGAGGACAATCTTGCCCATCGCGCCGCGATTGAGCACACGGTTCAGGACTTTGGCGGCGTCGGCCAGCGGGTATTCGCCCTCGATCAGAGGCTTGACCTTGCCTTCCAGAAACCAGCCCATCAGTTCCTGCATGTTTTCGGCGAAGGCTTCGGGTTCGTGCCGGGTGAATGCGCCCCAGAACACGCCGACCGCCGAATAGCCTTTCACCAGGGTCAGGTTGACCGGCAGCTTGGGAATGGTCCCCGACGCAAAGCCGATGACCAGCAGCCGTCCGCCCCATGCCATCGACCGCGACAGCGCGTCGAACGCCTCGCCGCCCACCGGATCGAAGGCGACATCGACGCCCTTTCCGCCGGTCAGTTCCTTGAGCCGGTCCTTCAGATTGTCGTAGCCGATCACCGCGTCGGCGCCATTGGCGGTGCAGATCGCCTGTTTTTCCGGCGACGAGGCGACCGCGATCACCCTGGCGCCCATCAGCTTGCCGATCTGGATCGCCGCAAGCCCGGTGAGCCCGGCCGCACCCAGCACGCACAGCGTTTCGCCGGCCTCGAGATGGGCGCGCTGCTTGAGCGCGTGATGAGACGTCGAGTAGCCGACCAGCAATGCACAGGCGCTTGCCGCATCCATGCCCTCGGGAAGCTTCAGGCAAAGGGCCTCGTCGACCGCGACCCGCTCGGCATAGCCGCCGATGCCGCACAGCGCCGCGACACGGTCGCCGACCTTCAACCCGGTCACCTTGTCGCCGGCGGCGATCACCCTGCCGGCGACCTCGGAGCCCGGCACGAAAGGCAGCGGCGGCTTGATCTGGTAGAGGCCCTGAACCTGCAATCCGTCGGGATAGTTGACCCCGATCGCCTCGGCCTCGACCACGACGTTGCGGCCCTTCGCCTCGGGTTCCGGCCAGTCGCCATATTCGAGCTGGTCGATGGGCGCGAGGGCCCGTGCGATAATTGCCTTCACGCGCCTCAGACCTTCTGTTGGGTGTATTTCTTCAGTTCGGTGCGGGCCACCTGGCGCCGGTGCACCGCATCGGGTCCGTCGGCGAAGCGGAGCGTGCGCAGATGCGTCCACGTGCGCGCCAGTGGTACGTCCTGGCTGATCCCCTGCGCGCCGAACATCTGGACCGCGGCATCCGTCACCTTGAGCGCGACCTGCGGCGCGACCACCTTGATCTGCGAAATCCATGGCGCGGCCGCGCGCGCGTCGCCCTTGTCCATCATCCAGGCCGCCTTCAGGCACAACAGCCGCGCCATTTCGATCTCCATGCGCGCGTCGGCGATGATGTCGTAATTGGCGCCGAGATGAATGATCGGCTTGCCGAAGGCCTCGCGGCGAAGCCCCCGCACGCACATCAGCTCGAGTGACCGCTCCGCCTGGCCGATGGCGCGCATGCAATGGTGGATGCGGCCGGGTCCAAGGCGCCCCTGTGCGATCTCGAAGCCCGCACCCTCCTCCTTGAGCATGTTGGAGACGGGAACGCGCACGTTCTCGAAACGGATATGCATGTGTCCGTGCGGCGCGTCATCGTCGCCATAGACTTCCATCGCCCGCAGGATTGTGACGCCGGGCGTTCCCGCCGGGACGAGAACCATGGAATGGCGGCGATGCTTCGACTCCTCCTCGCCGCCTGTCCTGACCATCGTGATATAGATCTTGCAGCGCGGGTCTCCAGCCCCCGACGACCACCATTTCTCGCCGTTGAGCACGTATTCGTCGCCGTCGCGCACGCATGACATGGAGATATTGGTCGCATCCGACGAGGCGACGTCCGGCTCGGTCATCAGGAAGGCGGAGCGGATTTCGCCTTCCAGCAGCGGTGCCAGCCACCTGGCCTTCTGCTCCACGGTGCCGTAGCGCTCCAGCACTTCCATGTTGCCGGTGTCGGGCGCCGAGCAATTGAAGACCTCTGCGCCCAGATGCGCCTTGCCCATCTCCTCGGCGAGATAGGCGTATTCCACCGTCGTCAGGCCGAAGCCGCGCTCCGAATCGGTCAGCCAGAAATTCCACAGGCCCTGGGATTTCGCCTTGGCTTTCAGGCCTTCCAGGATTTCCGTCTGCCGCGCCGTATAAGTCCAGCGGTCGCCCTTGCCTACTTCGACCAGATATTCGTCTTCCAGCGGCAGGACTTCTTCCTGCACCATCCTGCGCACCTTCTCGTGCAGCGGCTTCAGGCGCTCGGTCATTCCCAGGTTCATGTCGCTCATCCGGTAAACTCCTTGCTGGCGCCAAGTCCCCTCAGCGCGAATTGTACGATCTGTCCGACCAGCCGGTTGATGTCGGTTTCCGTTTCGCCCGGCCGCGGCGAGTACCAGAAAATGGGCGAATTCAGCGCCATGAACATGAGTTGGTTGGTAACCGACAGGTTCTCGAAGTCCAGGTCGCCATTGTCGCGCGCGGCGGTCAGCTCTCGGCGGAAAAGGGCCGAATAGCCTTCCCGCGTCTTCAACAGCTCCTCCAGCGCCTCGCGCTGATCCGGCGTCATGGCGGCGCGGCGGTGCATTTCGACGCCTTCCCAGACCGACCGCTGGAAATGCTTCGTCTCGATCATCAGCTTCGCATGGGCGGCCGCCATGCGGGACAGTTTCTGCAATGGCGGCAGGTCGAGCTGGCGCACCGGCTCGATCACCTCGTAACACATCGCCATGCCCCGGCGCACGACCGCAACGAAGAGATCGGTCTTGGACGGGAAATGGTGGTAAATCCGCCCCTTGGTCGCGCCGAGCTTTCGGGCCACATCGTCGATCGATGTTGCCGCAAAGCCGCTCTTTTCGAAGCAGTCGGCCGCCACGGACAGGATATCCATGTGCGAGGTGTCGATCGTCATTTCCCCGGCGTTCGCAGCCATGCCCGCCAATTTCCTCCCTTGTGGTCGTTTGCCACCGGCCGCGGTTATCCCGCTCTTTACGACCGGCCAAAATATGAACATACTACCGAGTATGTTGTCAACGCGGTTTGGCTTTTCGAATGCCGCGGCATATCCGGGAGGGAGTTCATGACATATCTGGAAGACCTGTTTTCCGTTGCGGGAAAGACCGCGCTGGTCACGGGTGCTGCGACCGGCATCGGCCGCATGGCGGCAACCGCGCTGGTCATGGCCGGCGCCAGGGTGATGATCGCCTCGCGCAAGGGCGATGCCTGCCGGGCCGTGGCCGACGAGTTGAACGGGCTAGGCGGCGCGGGCAGCGCCGAGGGCTTTGCCGGCGATGTCTCCACGGAGGAAGGTGTCGATGCGCTGGCCGGCGACGTGGCGAGACGAACGGACCGTCTCCACATCCTCGTCAACAATGCCGGCGCGACCTGGGGCGAGGACTACGCCAAATTCCCCTACAAGGCCTGGTCCAAGGTGCTCGACGTCAATGTCACGGGCCTGTTTCACCTGACCCGCCAACTGACGCCGCTGCTGGAAAAGGCCGCCACCGACGCCGACCCGGCACGCATCATCAATCTCGGCTCGGTCATGGGAACCCAGCCGATCGCCGACGGCGCCTATTCCTACACGGCTTCGAAGGCCGCCGTTCATCACCTGACTAGGACGCTCGCGGGAGAGTTCGCCGCGCGCCGCATCACGGTCAATGCGTTTGCGCCCGGCCCTTTCCAGAGCCGCATGACGGCATTTGCGACGGCCGAGGAAGAGCAGGCGAGGAAGGTTGGCGCGCGCGTGCCGCTGGGGCGCATCGGCGCACCCTGCGACATTGCCGGGGCCACGCTGTATCTCTGCTCGAAGGCCGGCGCCTATGTCACTGGCGCGATCCTGCCCCTTGACGGCGGCCAGTCTGTCCAGCACGGAATGAGCCTGTTCAAGGATTGAAGAAGGATACCAGGAAAAGATGGATGCACTGGATCAAAGCGGCAAGCCGCAAGTCACCGTCGACGACCTGCAGCAGATGGTCGGCCAGGAGGTCGGCATATCGCGCTGGCACGCGATGAGCCAGGACGTGATCGACCGCTTCGCCGACGTCACCGAGGATCACAACTTCATACATGTCGATCCCGAACGAGCCGCCGATACGCCGTTCGGCGGAACCATCGCCCACGGCTTCCTGACGCTGTCCATGCTCTCCATCTTCGCCTACGAGGCGCTGCCGCCGCTCAAAGACCGCACGATGGGCATCAACCTGGGGTTCGATCGCGTGCGTTTCTCCGCCCCGGTGCCGTCGGGCCGCAGGATCCGCGGCCGCTTCGTCCTCGACAAGGTGCGGGTCCGGCCCAGCGGCTACACCGAGATGAGCTACGGCGTGACCGTGGAGATCGAGGACATGGCGAAACCGGCCCTGACCGCACAATGGAAAACCATCGCCGTGCTGGAACCGGAAGGCGCCTGACCATGCCCGACCCCAATGCCATCGACGCCGATGCCCTGGCGCCTTACCTGGAAGCGCATGTCGAAGGCTTTCACGGCCTGGAGAAGGTCGAGAAGTTTTCTTCCGGCCAGTCCAATCCAACCTATCGCATCGATGCTGGAAGCGGCACCTATGTGCTGCGCGCCAAGCCGCCCGGCGACCTGCTGAAATCGGCCCACCAGGTCGACCGCGAATACCGCGTCATCGCAGCCCTTGCCGGCACCGGCGTGCCGGTTCCGCGCGTGTTCCACCTGTCGGGCGATGGTGCCGGCAGCCCGATCGGCCGCATGTTCTACGTCATGGAGTTCCTCGACGGGCGGATCTTCTGGGACCCGGCGCTGGCCGACATCGAAACCAATGAAGAGCGCGGCGCGATCTACGATTCCATGAACAGGACGCTCGCCGCCCTGCATGACGTCGATGTCGCAGCCGTCGGCCTGGAGGATTTCGGCCGTCCCGGCTCCTATTTCGAGCGGCAGCTGTCGCGCTGGACCAAGCAGTACCGTGCATCCGAGACAGACAAGGTCGAGGACATGGACCGCCTGATCGAGTGGCTGGAGAAGAACATGGTGCCCGACGACGGCACTGTGTCGCTGGTCCATGGCGACTACCGCCTCGACAACATGATCTTCGCGCGCACGCGGCCCGAGGTGATCGCCGTCCTCGACTGGGAACTGTCGACGCTCGGCCATCCCTATGCCGATCTCGCCTATCAGTGCATGCAATGGCGCCTGCCGCATCAGTCCGGCTTTCGCGGCCTGGGCGGCGTCGACCGCAAGGCCGTCGGCCTGCCGACCGAGGAGGAATACGTGGCGCGCTATTGCGAGCGCCGCGGCATCGACGGGATTGCGAACTGGAATTTCTACATCGCATTCTCCTTCTTCCGCATCGGCGCCATCCTGCAGGGCGTCTACAAGCGCTCGCTCGACGGCAACGCGTCAAATCCGCAAAAGGCGAAGCTCTATGGTGCCGCGCTGCCGCTGGTCGCGGGGCTGGCAGCCGAGACGATCGGGGGAGGACGGGATTTATGAAGCGTTTTGAAGGGCTGACGGCGATCGTGACGGGCGCCACGGGCGGGTTTGGCCGGCGTGCCGCCGAACGGCTGGCCGCCGAAGGCGCCAACCTGGTGCTGTCGGATATCCGCGAGGATACGGGCGACGCCTTCGCGGCGATCGACCCTGCCCGGTTCGCCTATCATCAAGGCGACGTCAGCGACGAAAGAACGAGCGAAGCGCTGGTCGCGTTGGCGCTCAAGCGATTCGGACACCTCGATATCGCCTACAACAATGCCGGCATCGCCCATGACAACGTCCGCCTGCCGCAGATCGGCTCGGACATCGCCCGGCGCGTACTGGAAATCGACCTGCTGGCGGTCTTCTTCGCCATGAAGCATCAGATTCCGGCGATGGAACGCCAGTTCCACGAGAACGGAAAGGGCGGCGTCATCGTCAATACCGCCTCGGTGGCGGGTCTTGCCGGCGCGCCGAAACTGTCCGTCTATTCCGCCGCCAAGCACGGCGTTGTCGGGCTGACCCGCTCGGCGGCGGCCGAATACGCCACCAGGGGCATCCGCGTGAACGCCGTCTGCCCGTCCTTTGCGCGCACCGACATGGCGATGGATTTCATCCGCGCCGCGCCGGTGGACCAGGCCGCGGCCGAAGCCGACATGACGCGCGGCGTGCCGATGAAGCGGCTGGCCGAGGTCGACGAGATCGTCGAGGTGATGCTGTTTGCCGCCGATCCGAAGAACTCGTTCATGACCGGCCAGGCCTTCGCCGTGGATGGCGGGATAACGGCGATCTGAAACCGGAAGGCAGGCGCGGCCGGCGGCCGGGCGGTCAGTTTTTGCCTCTACCGTGTGTGGTGCGATGCTCGCCGGGCGCGCCGGTGCGCGTCGTCTGGGAAACCGAGACGGGGTCGGAGGCCGGGAAGGTTTCTTCCAGCCCTTCTTCCAGTTCCTCGTCCAGCTCCTTCTTCGTCTTTTTGTCCGAGGGATCGCCCTTCGAGCCCTTGTCGCTGTCGAGCCAAAGGCTGTCGAGAAGCGCCTGCGGAACCGGCCAGCGCGGGTCGGGAAGACGATAGCCCGATGCCGTGTGTCTCATGGCATGCCTCCTCATGGCCTCAAGAGAAGACAATCATGGTTAACAATCCGTGCCTTTTTTAAGGCAGAGCGATATTTCTACGCCGCCGCGTCCCGGGCACCCGCCTCCAGCAGGGCGAACACGTAAGGCGAAAACGAACGCCAGCATTCGACATGCCAGATATCGGCACCGGCCCGCCACAGGACGATTTCCGCCTTGCCGAGCAGCGTGCGCGCGCCGGCGCCCGCCGGGAAGACCGCGTCCGACAGGTCGAGCGGGCACCCGGCGTTCAGCGTGGCTGCCGCGCCCGGTCCCGAGACCTCGATCGCCGTGTTGCGGTGCGAGATGTCGACCGCCGAATACAGCACCTTCGCCTTGGCGCAAGCGCCCGCAAGATCGCCACCGCCGGCGTCGATCACCAGCCATTCGTCGGGGCCGAGCCAGATCGCCGTGCGTGCCCCCTTGCTCGCCGTCGTCTTCGGTCTTGACGGCAGATCGACGCCAAGCGCCTTCGACAACGCGGCAACGGCGTCTGTGCCCGCGCGCAGGCTGATCCGACTGGCCGGCGCGGCCGGCTTCAGCGTGACCGCGGCATTACCAAGGCCCCGGCCTTCCAGCGGGTGGGCGCGTTTCATCGTATCAGCCATTGATCCGCTCTCCCTTGTCATCGAAGAACACCATGCCGGTGACCTCCACCTCGATCACGCCATCGGGCATCGGAACGTACAGCGTCTCGCCCATGCGCTTCTGTCCGTCCTTGACCAGGGCAAGGGCGATCGGCCCGCCGCAATTATCGGACCAGTAGGACGAGGTGACGTGGCCGATCATCGGCATCGGCACCCGCGCCTTGGGATCGGCGACGATCTGCGCGCCCTCCTCCAGCACGGTCCTGCCGTCCCTTGTCTTGAGCCCGACCAGTTGCTTGCGGCCCTCGGCCACCAGGTCGGGGCGCATCAACCCGCGCATGCCGACGAAATCGGTCTTGTTCTTGCCGACCGCCCAGGAGAGCCCGGCATCATGCGGCGTCACCGTTCCGTCGGTGTCCTGGCCGACGATGATGTAGCCCTTTTCGGCGCGCAGCACGTGCATGGTCTCGGTGCCGTAGGCGCACATGCCCATCGGCTCGCCGAGCGCCCAGACCGCTTCCCACACCGCGCGGCCGTAGTCGGCCGGAACGTTGATCTCGTAGCCGGCCTCGCCGGTAAAAGACATGCGGAACAGCCGCGCCGGAATACCGCCGCACACGGTGCACTCGCGAACGCTCATGTGCGGGAAGCTCTCATTGTCGAGGTCGACGCCCTCGACCAGCGGCGCGATGATCTCGCGCGCCTTTGGGCCCTGCACCGCGATCACCGCCCATTGCTCCGAGGTCGAGGTCAGCCACACCTTCATGTGCGGGAACTCGGTCTGCAAATAGTCTTCCATGTGGTTGAGCACGCGCGGCGCGCCGCCCGTTGTCGTCGTCACGTGGAACCGGTCCTCGGCGATTCGCCCGACAACGCCGTCGTCGTAGATGAAACCGTCCTCCCGGCACATCACGCCGTAGCGCAGCCGCCCGACGCCGAGCTTGAGGAACGGGTTGGTATAGATCAGGTTGAGGAACGCGGCGGCATCCGGCCCGACCACCTCGATCTTGCCGAGCGTCGAGGCGTCGAAGATGCCGGCGACGTCGCGCACCGTGCGGCACTCGCGGTTGACGGCGGCGTGCATGTCCTCGCCGGCGCGCGGGAAATACCAGGCGCGTTTCCAGTTGCCGACATCCTCGAACTCCGCGCCGTTCTCCGCCGCCCAGTCATGAATCGGCGTGCGCCGGGTGACGTCGAACAGGCCGCCGCGCCCGTGATTGACGATGGTGCCGAAGGTGACCGGCGTGAACGGCTGGCGGAAGGTCGTCAGCCCCACCTGCGGGATCGGCCGGTCGAGCACTTCCGCCGCGATCGCCAGGCCGTGCAGGTTCGACAGCTTGCCCTGGTCGGTTGCCATGCCGTTGGTGGTGAAACGCTTGACGTGCTCGATGGAGTGCATGCCCTCGTGCACCGCCTGGCGGATGTCCTTGGCGGTAACGTCGTTCTGGAAATCGATGAACGCCTTGACCGTGCTGCCGGGCCCCGCGCCTTCCGCCGAACCCAGCATGCCGCCGGTCCAGCTTTCCGAGGCGTCAACGGATATCTTCGCCGCACCGCGCCCCTTGGCTCCCGCTTCCTTCGCCGCCTTCGCGCCCGCCGCGATTGCTTCGCTCACCGCGTCGGCGAGGTCGTCCGTGCCGTTGCAGGCGCCGACGCAGGCGCAATCCTGCGCATAAGTGCCCGGCAGGAAGCGCTTCGTTGCCTCGTCCCACCGCACCTTGCCGCGCGACTGCGAGAACATGTGCACCGAGGGCGTCCAGCCGGCCGATGTGATCAAGGCATCGATGGCGACATGGCGCGGCGTGCCGCCGCCATTCGGCCGCACCGACATCGACGAGACCCTGAGCCGGCCGCCGACCCTGGTCACGCCATGGCCCGCGAGCACCTTGATGCCGAGCGCCTTCGCCTCCTCGACCAGCGGCCCGGACGGATCGTCGCGCGTGTCGACGATCGCGGCGATTGCCACGCCCGCCTTGTGCAGGTCGATCGCCGCGCCGTAGGCCGAGTCGCTCGCCGTATAGACGCCGATCTTGCGGCCGACTGCCACGCCGTAATGGTTGAGATAGATGCGCGCGGCGGAAGCCAGCATGATGCCCGGCCGGTCGTTGTCGGCAAACACCATGTGCCGCTCGATCGCCCCGGCGGCGATCACCACGCGCCTGGCGCGCACCTGCCACAGCCGTTCGCGCGGCATGGTGTGACCGGGCGCGGCCAGGTGATCGGTCACCCGCTCGGCCAGCGCGACGAAGTTCTGCGCATGGTAGCCGAACGCGGTGGTGCGGGTCAGTACGCGCACATTGTCCATGGCCGCCAGTTCCGCCGCGGTGTCCTGCGCCCAGGCCCAGCCGTCCCTGCCGCCGATCCGCGCGCCGCTTTCGTGACGCAGCGCGCCACCGGCTTCGGCCTGCTCGTCGCAAATGACGACGCTCGCGCCGGCCTTCGCCGCGGAAAGCGCGGCGACCAGTCCCGCGGCGCCCGCGCCGATCACCAGCACGTCGCAATGGGCATGGCGCGACGCGTAGTGGTCCGGATCGGGCTGGTCGGGCGCCACGCCCAGGCCCGCCGCATTGCGGATGAACGGCTCGTAGAGTTTCGTCCACGCCGCCTTCGGCCACATGAAGGTCTTGTAGTAGAAGCCGGCCGAGAAGAACGGCGAACCCAGATTGTTGACCTCGCCAATGTCCCATTTGAGCGACGGCCAGCGGTTCTGCGACCCCGCGACGAGCCCGTCATAGAGCTCCTGCACCGTGGCGCGCACATTGGGCGCGCGCCGCGTCGCGTCGCGCTCGATGGAGACCAGCGCGTTCGGTTCCTCGCTGCCCGCCGACAGGATGCCGCGCGGGCGGTGATACTTGTAGGAACGCCCGGTCAGGTGCACGCCGTTGGCCAGCAGCGCCGACGCCAGCGTATCGCCCTCCAGCCCCTGGTAGCTCGCACCATCGAAGGTGAAGCGCGCGGTGCGGGCGGGCGAAAGGCGCCCCGCCCCGGAAATACGGAACGGCTGGGTCATTTGCCGGCCTCCAGGTCGGGCTTCGGCTCACCGGCCTTGTAGGTGACGACGAACTTGTCGGTCACCGTGTCGCGCGCCGCGTTGAAGAACCGGCCGCAGCCGTGCATGTGCCGCCAGCGCTCGTAATGCAGGCCCCTGGGGTTGGTCCGGATGAAGAAATAGGCCTCGAACTCTTCGTCGGAGATCTCCGCCATGTTGGCCGGCCGCGCGATATGCGCCTCGCCGGCGCCGCGGAATTCGGTTTCGGGGCGCTCTTCCTCGCAATAGGGGCAATGGATGAGAAGCATGGTCTGGTCCTTGTTCAGTGCGCGACGGCGGCGGCCGCCGCCTCGTCGATCAGCCGGCCGGTGCGGAAGCGCTCCAGCGTGAACGGCGCATTGATCCTGTGCGGTTCGTCGCGCGCGATGGTGTGGGCAAACACATGCGCCGAGCCCGGTGTCGCCTTGAAGCCGCCGGTGCCCCAGCCGCAATTGACGTAGAGGCCCGAAACCGGTGTCCTGGCCAGGATCGGCGAGCGGTCCGGCGTGACGTCGACGACGCCGCCCCACGACCGCAGCATCTTCATGCGCGTGAACATGGGGAACATCTCGCAGATCGCTTCCAGCGTATGCTCCAGGATGTGCAGCCCGCCGGTCTGCGAATAGGACGTGTACTGGTCGGTGCCGGCCCCGATCACCAGTTCGCCCTTGTCGGACTGCGAGATATAGGCGTGCACCGTGTTCGACATGACGACGCAGGGAAAGACCGGCTTGACCGGTTCCGACACCAGCGCCTGCAGCGGAAAACTCTCCAGCGGCATTCTCAGCCCTGCCATCGCCATGATCGGCGTGGTATTGCCGGCGGCAACGACGCCGATCTTCTTCGCGCCGATGAAGCCGCGGGTCGTCTCCACGCCTTCGACCGCGCCATCCGCGCCGCGCCTGATTCCCGTCACCTCGGTGTTCTGCAGGATATGGACGCCGCGCGCGCTGGCTCCGCGCGCATAGCCCCAGGCAACCGCGTCGTGGCGCGCCGTGCCGCCGCGCCGCTGCAGCGCCGCGCCGACCACCGGGTAGCGCGCGGTCTTGGAGATATTGAGCGGCGGGCAATAGGCCTTCGCCTCTTCCGGGGTCAGCCATTCATTGTCGACGCCGTTCAGCCGGTTGGCATGAATGTGGCGCTTGAACACCTGCACGTCGTGGATGTTGTGCGCCAGCATCATCACGCCGCGCGGCGAGTACATGACGTTGTAGTTGAGGTCCTGGGAAAGCCCGTCCCACAGCTTGACCGCATGATCGTAAATACCCGCCGATTCGTCGTAGAGGTAGTTCGACCGGATGATCGTGGTGTTGCGCCCGGTATTGCCGCCGCCAAGCCAGCCCTTTTCCACCACCGCGATGTTGGTGATGCCGTGCTCCTTGGCAAGGTAATAGGCCGTGCCGAGCCCGTGGCCGCCCGCGCCGATGATCACCACGTCATAGGATGCGCGCGGTTCGGGCGATTCCCACTGTTTCTCCCACCCCTTGTGTCCACGCAAGGCTTCGCGGGCGATGGCGAAGGCGGAATATTTTCGCATCGGCTTTTCTTCCTGCACAATGACGGTCGTATCGAGCCTATCACTAGCCAACGCCAGCGCAACGCCATTGCCCAAATGCGACGGGCGATGGCGCGAAGCGGAACGCTCCGGACAACGCGCAATGCCGGCGCCGCGATGCGATCCGGTCGAACCTGCCGATGTCGACTATTTTTGCCCGCCAGCCCTCGACATCGAGCGCGTTTTTTGTTAGAGGCGGCGAAATTCGTGGGGGCACGACCTCCGCGACCGATTGGGTTTTGGCGCACTACAGGGCCCGAATCGGGGCCACTCAACCGAAAGACAGGAAACTTACGTGCAGGTACTCGTACGCGACAACAATGTTGACCAGGCGCTCCGCGCGCTCAAGAAGAAGATGCAGCGCGAAGGCATTTTCCGCGAGATGAAGATGCGCGGCCACTACGAGAAGCCTTCGGAGAAGCGCGCGAGGGAAAAAGCCGAGGCCGTACGCCGCGCCCGCAAGCTGGCGCGCAAGCGCGCCCAGCGCGAAGGTTTGATCGGCGGCCGTCCGGGACACTGATCCCGCCGCTTTTTGGTCTTTTTCGGGAGTTATCGGCAGGTGGCGGCGATGCGCAAATCGCCTCCGCCTTTTTGTTTGACCGGATGTGAATCCGGCAAATTTGCTTGCGCCCAACGAGGGGATCGAAATCTTGCCGGATAGTCTGCGTCTCGACGTGAAGAACAACCTTGGCCGCCGCGGCCGGTTGAATCTCACAGCGATGGCTCTGGTGCTGGCCAGTGGCCTTTCGCTTGCCGGTTGCCAGACCAATCCCGAGCCCGGCGAGATGGTCCGGATCGACAAGGCGCAGGGTTCCGACGAGAACATCGCGTCGCTGTCCGGCGTGATCGAGCGCAGCCCGCGCGATCCCGAGGCCTACAATGTCCGCGGATCGGCCTATGGGCGCGCCGGCCAGTACCAGAACGCGTTGAAGGACTTCAATACGGCCATCCAGCTCAGCCCGCGTTTCTTCCAGGCCTATGCAAACCGGGCCTTGATCTGGCGCCTGATGGGCGACCAGAACAAGGCGATCGCCGATTACAACCGCGCCCTGCAGATCAATCCGTCCTACGATGCGGCCTATATCGGGCGCGGCAACCTCTATCGCAAGGCAGGCAAGACCGCCCAGGCGCTGGCCGATTTCGAGCGCGCCATCCAGCTCGACACGACCGACCCCCGCGCCTATCACAATCGCGGCCTGATCTACCAGTCGCAGGGCAAGCACAACCTCGCCATCGAGGACTTCTCGTCCGCCATATCGCTGTCCAATGACGATCCAGAGCCCTATAATGGCCGCGGCATCTCCTATCTGGCGCTTGGCGACGAGGAAAACGCGTTCGCCGATTTCAACATGGCCATCAAGCTCAACACATCCATCGCTGAAAGCTGGGCCAACCAGGCGCTGATCTACGAGCGCCGCGGCGACAAGAAGCGCGCGCGACAGTCCTATGCCCGCGCTGTCCAGCTCGATCCGAATTACCGCCCGGCCCAGGATGGCCTGACGCGCACGCGCGGCGGCTGACCGCCGGGCCTCGTCCCGCCAATGCCTTTTGTCCTTCGGCATCCATGAAAAAACCCGGCCCTCATCGGGCCGGGTTTTTTTGAAATCGTTGCGCCAATGCAATCGGGGCGTCAGTGATCCATGGCCTTGACGATGTCCTCGGTCATCTTCTTGGCATCGCCCAGCAGCATCATCGTGCCGTCCTTGTAGAACAGCGTGTTGTCGATGCCGGCATAGCCGGAGCCGAGCGAGCGCTTGACGAACAGGCAGGTCTTGGCCTTGTCGACCTCCAGGATCGGCATGCCGTAGATCGGCGACGTCTTGTCGTCACGCGCCGCAGGATTGGTGACGTCGTTGGCGCCGATGACATAGGCGACGTCGGCCTGGGCGAACTCGCTGTTGATGTCCTCCAGCTCGAACACCTCGTCATAGGGCACATTGGCTTCCGCCAGCAGCACGTTCATGTGACCGGGCATGCGGCCGGCGACCGGATGGATGGCGTATTTCACCTCGACCCCGGCCTTCTTCAGCTTGTCGGCCAGTTCGCGCAGCGCGTGCTGGGCCTGCGCGACCGCCATGCCGTAGCCCGGCACGATGATCACCTTCGAGGCGTTGGCCATAAGGAAGGCGGCATCGTCCGCCGAACCCTGCTTGACCGTGCGTTCGATACCGTCGTCGGCCACCGCCGCCGTCTCGCCGCCGAACCCGCCGAGGATGACGGAGATGAAGGAGCGGTTCATGCCCTTGCACATGATATAGGACAGGATCGCACCCGACGAGCCGACCAGCGCGCCAGTGATGATCAGCGCCAGGTTGCCAAGCGTGAAGCCGATGCCCGCCGCCGCCCAGCCCGAATAGGAGTTGAGCATCGAAACGACAACCGGCATGTCGGCGCCGCCGATCGGGATGATGATCAGCACGCCGAGCGCCAGCGACAGCGCGACGATCAGCCAGAACACGGCGTGGCTTTCGGTCATGACCAGCATGGCGACCAGCACCACCAGAGAGACAGCGATCACCAGGTTCAGCGCATGGCGCATCGGCAGCATGATCGGCTTGCCCGACATGCGCCCGTCCAGCTTGGCAAACGCGATCAGCGAACCGGTGAAGGTGATCGCGCCGATGGCGACGCCCAGCGACATTTCCACCAGCGCCTGGGCATGGATTTCGCCGATCGCGCCGATACCGAAGCTTTCCGGCGTGTAAAGCGCGGCTGCGGCCACCATGACGGCAGCGAGACCGACGAGGCTGTGGAACGCAGCCACAAGCTGCGGCATGGCCGTCATCGGAATGCGCTGTGCGATATAGGCGCCCGTGCCGCCGCCTATGGCGAGCCCGATCACGATCAGCCCGAGCCCGCCGAACGACGGCGTGGCCAGCGCCAGCGTCGTCACGATGGCAATGCCCATGCCGACCATGCCGTAAAGATTGCCCTTGCGGCTGGTGGTGGGATGCGAGAGCCCGCGCAGCGCCATGATGAACAGGACGCCGGAGACGAGATAGAGAAATGCGGCCAGATTGACGGTCATCGGTTCGGACTCACTTCTCTTTTTTCTTGTACATCGCCAGCATGCGCTGGGTGACGAGGAAGCCGCCGAAGATGTTCACGCTGGCGAGAACCAGGGCGACGAAGCCGAAGCCGGTGGCAAGCCCCGAAGCCGAGATCCCCACCGCCAGCAGCGCGCCGACGACAATCACCGACGAGATCGCGTTGGTCACCGACATCAGCGGCGTGTGCAGCGCCGGCGTCACCGACCAGACGACGTAGTAGCCGACGAAGATGGCCAGCACGAAGATGGCGAAGCGGAACACGAACGGATCGACCGCGCCGCCCGTCGCCGCGTGGGCCGCCGCGCCCGCGGCATCGGCCGTCGCTTCCGGATTTTCGAGCGAAGCGCGAACGGCGGCGGCCGCCTGTTCGATCTGGTCGAGCATCTGTTCGAGTGTGGTCTTTTCCATCAGGAATTCCCCTCGGTCTTGGCCGGTGCGGCCGCTTTCGCCGGTTTCTTGCGTGCCGCGGGTTTCCTGGCCGCAGGCTTCGCCTTGGGCGCGGCAGCGGTCCCGGCCGGCGCGGCATCCTTGAAGTTGGCATGCACGACCTGGCCGCCGTGCGTCAGCAGCGTCGCCTTCACCAGTTCATCCTCGGCATTGACCGCGGCCTCGCCCTTTTCCTTGTCGACCATCGTCTCGAGGAACGCGTAGAGGTTCTTGGCATAGAGCAGCGAGGCGGACGCAGGAATGCGACCGGCGACATTGAGGTGGCCGATGATCCGCACGCCGTCCATGTCGACGATCTCGCCGGCCCTGGCACCCTCGACATTGCCGCCGCGCTCCACCGCCAGATCGACGATGATCGAACCGGGCTTCATCGATTTCACCATCGCGGCCGAGATCAGGCGCGGCGCCGGGCGGCCGGGAATGAGCGCCGTAGTGATGACAATGTCCTGCTTGGCGATGTGCTCGGCCACCAGGGCCGCCTGCTTGGCCTGGTATTCCTTCGACATTTCCTTGGCATAGCCGCCCGCTGTCTCGGCGGCCTTGAATTCCTCGTCCTCGACCGCAATGAACTTGGCCCCGAGCGAAGCAACCTGCTCCTTGGCCGCCGGGCGGACATCGGTCGCGGACACAGCGGCGCCGAGCCGGCGCGCGGTCGCGATCGCCTGCAGGCCGGCAACGCCTGCGCCCATGACGAAGACCCTGGCGGCAGGAACCGTACCCGCGGCGGTCATCATCATCGGCATGGCCCGGTCATATTCCGTCGCCGCGTCGATGACCGCGCGGTAACCGGCAAGGTTCGCCTGGCTCGACAGCACATCCATGACCTGTGCGCGGGTGATGCGCGGCATGAACTCCATGGCAAAGGCCGAAAGACCGGCTGCGCCCATCGCCGCGACCACGCTCTCGTGGCCGTAGGGGTCCATCGAGGCGATGACCAGCGCGCCCTTCTTGTAGCCCGCGATTTCCTTGTCGGAAGGCCGGCGCACCTTCAGCACGATGTCGGCGGTCTTCGCCGCCGACGGCGTGCCGAGCGTGGCGCCGGCATTGGCGAAATCGGCGTCAGCGATGCGTGAGGCAAGGCCGGCGCCCTTTTCGACCACGACCTCAAGGCCGAGGCCTTTCATGCGCTTCACCGTTTCCGGCGAAGCGGCCACACGCGTTTCGTTAGCCTCTGATTCCTTCGGCACAAAGACGGTATGAGCCACCGAAACTCCTCCCCGGATGATCGAAATAGTCCGCGCCGGCTTCACCCCGCAAGGGATGAAGAGCCGCGCATACGGCCATCGGTCGCGTCGTTACTTCAGCAGGTAACCGCCGACGGCGCAAATGATGAAGAACAGGATCGTTGCCGAAATGAATCCGGCCGACGTGAAGAAGCCGAATGCCATCGCAATCAGCAGGGCCGCGCAGATCAGCGAACCGTATTTGGCCAGCGTCAGGAAAAGCGCATAGGTCTTTTCGTGTTCCGCATAATCCATCTCTGCACCCAGTTCGACCGGACCGGTCGGCGAATTGTTAGCCATTGCAAAAGTCCCTTCCAAACACTCCTTACGGCAATAGCGAAAACCCGACTTCAGGGCAATGGTTTCCGTGTGGGATTGTCGGTCGCACCCTTGTCCTCCACGCTCTTGTGAAGCACGATGGACACAACGAGAGCAGACCCATGACGATCACCACGATCGGCTTCGATGCCGATGATACGCTTTGGCACAATGAACGGATATTCCGTTTCACCCAGGACCGCTTCGCCGAATTGCTGTCCGGCCACGCATCGCGCGACCATCTGGAACAGCGCCTGCTGGCGACCGAGAAGCGCAACCTCGCCTTCTACGGGTTCGGCGCCAAGGGATTCACGCTGTCCATGATCGAAACCGCGATCGAGGTCACCGACGGGCGGGTACCGCCCGCCGTGATCGGTGAAATCCTGTCCGCCGGCCGCGACATGCTCAACCACCCTGTCGAGCCCCTGCCCCATGCGCAGGCCACGCTCGAGGCCCTGGCAGGCGGCTATCGCATCGTGCTCATCACCAAGGGCGACCTGTTCGACCAGGAAAGAAAGCTGGCGGCCTCCGGCATGGGCGACATGTTCGACGCCGTGGAGATCGTCAGCGACAAGACGCCGGAGACCTATCGCCGCATATTCGCGCGCCACGGCCACGGCCCTGACCGTGCCCTGATGGTCGGCAACTCGCTTAAATCGGATGTCGTGCCCGCGATCGAAGCCGGGAGCTGGGGCGTCCACGTCCATCACGAGCTGACCTGGGAACTGGAACACGCCGAGGCGCCGGTCGACGCGCCGCGCTTCCGCGAGATCGAGCATCTTGGCGACCTGCCGGGCCTGATCGCGGATATCGTCTGACGCATTGCCGGGCGGCCGGCGGGCGCCTTGTAACATCGATTCTGCGCGTCGTACCTTCCAAAAACCAATCCCGGTTTTCGGCCGATGCGCTAGGCCAGCCAGCGCTTGCGGCGTTTGTAGTGCTTGACGTTCTTGAACGAGCGCCGGCCCTCGCCGCCGATACCGAGGTAGAATTCCTTGACGTCCTCGTTCTCGCGCAGCGCCTTCGCCTCGCCGTCGAGCACGATGCGCCCGGATTCGAGGATGTAGCCGTATTTGGCGTAGCGCAACGCGATGTTGGTGTTTTGCTCCGCAAGCAGGAACGAGACGCCCTCGCTCTCGTTGAGCTTCTTGACGATCTCGAAGATTTCTTCCACGAGCTGCGGCGCCAGCCCCATGGAGGGCTCGTCGAGCAGGATCATCGACGGCCGGCTCATCAGCGCGCGGCCAATCGCGCACATCTGCTGCTCGCCGCCCGACGTATAACCGGCCTGGGAGCCCCTGCGCTCGCGCAGGCGCGGGAAATAGTCATAGACCATATCCAGGTCGCGCTTGACGTTGGCGCTGCCGTCGGAGCGCGTAAACGCGCCGGTCAGCAGGTTTTCCTCGATCGTCAGGTGGCCGAAACAGTGGCGGCCTTCCATCACCTGGATGCAGCCGCTGCGCACGAGTTCGTTGGGTGACCGCGATTCGACACGTTCGCCGTTGAATATGATGTTGCCCTTGGTCACCTCTCCGCGTTCCGCGTGCAGCAGGTTGGAGATGGCCTTCAGCGTCGTCGTCTTGCCCGCCCCGTTGGCGCCCAGGATGGCAACGATGCCGCCCTTGGGTACGGAAAGGGAAACGCCCTTCAGCACGAGGATCACGTGATTGTAGATCACCTCGATATTGTTGACCTGCAGCAGCGGTTCTGCCGGCTCGGTTGCCAACGCCGCGTCAGCCATGGGCGTGTCTCCTCAATCGCTTTGCAATGCCCCGGCGCGGCGTTCCGCGCCGGGGATTTCAGGCCGGTCCCGTTATTCGCAGGTGCGCGGCGTTATGTTGTTTTCCTTGGCATAAGCCTCGGCATCTTCCTTGATCAGCGCGTCGATGACCTCGCGGTCCGCCGCGATCCAGTCGGTGATGACCTTCCATTCTTTCGCGCTGGCATCCCACTGCTGCACCTTGCCGAGGCCCGAGCCGCCATGGTTCGCGCAGGTCACCTTGAACTCCGGACCAAAGTCGGGCAGCCCGAGATTGGTCATCGTCTCGTTGGTGATCTCAAGCGCTTCCATGCCGTCGCGGATCATCGCCGGCGTGAGGTCCTTGGTATTGTGGATTTCCATCGCCTTGCGGGCCGCCTCGACGGCCAGCAGCGCGGCGTACATGCCACGATTGTAGAGCACTTCGCCGGCATGGCTGCCGTCGCCTGCCGCCTTGCCGGCGTCATGAACGTACTTCTTCAAGTCGGCATAGATCGGATAGTCGCTGCCCGGATTGGCCAGCGCCAACGCCTTGTAGCCGTTGGCGCCGTCACCGGCCGGAAGCACGTCGTTCTCCGAACCCGACCACCACACGCCGATGAAGTGATCCATCGGGAAACGGATATTGGCCGCTTCCTGGACGGCGACCGAGTTCATGACACCCCAGCCCCACATCAGCACGTAGTCGGGGCGGTCGCGACGGATCTGCAGCCAGGTCGCTTTCTGTTCCTGACCGGGATGGTCGACCGGATAGAGCGTCAGCTGATAGCCGTGCTTCTTTCCCAGTTCCTCAAGCGTGCGGATCGGCTCCTTGCCGTAGGCGGAGTTATGATAGACGAGCGAGATCTTCTTGCCGTTGATGTTGCCACCCTCAAGGTCGAGGATGTGATTGATGGCGATCGAGGCGCCGTCCCAATAGGTGGCCGGATAGTTGAATATCCAGGGGAACACCGTGCCGTCGGCCGCCGACGTGCGTCCATAACCCATCGAGTGGACCGGGATATTGTCGGCGGTAGCCTTGGGAATGAGCTGATAGGTGATGCCGGTCGACAGCGGCTGGTAAATGAGCGAACCCTCGCCCTTGGTCGACTCGTAGCACTCGACACCCTTCTCGGTGTTGTAGCCGGTCTCACACTCGATCAACTTGATCTTGACGCCTTCCAGGCCGCCGTCGCGTTCGTTGATCAGGGTCATGTAGTCGGCGTAGCCGTCGGCAAACGGAATGCCGTTCGGCGCATAGGGACCCGTCCGGTACGACAGCCCCGGGAACACCAGATCTGCCATTGCCGGAGCAACCCCCATCACCGTGGCGATCGCCGCCGTAGCCAGTGTTGTCTTCAGTCTCATGATTGTTCCTCCCAATTTGAGACGTTTCGGTTCGCCCCCGGCCGCGTCTGGCCGGTTGCGTTCAGTCTATCCCGTCAGTACGGGAATGGCCAAAGCCTGAGTTTTTCCTTAGTCAGGCGCCAGAGCTGCGCCAGCCCGTGCGGCTCGACGATCAGGAAAAAGATGATCAGCCCGCCGACGATCATGATCTGGAAATGCGCCGCCAGATCGGTTGGCCAGCCGAAATAGCCGACCATGATGTTCTTCAGCAGCACCGGAAACAGCACGATGAAGGCCGCTCCCAGGAAGGAGCCCAGAATGGAGCCCAGCCCGCCGATGATGACCATGAACAGCGCGCTGAACGACTTTTCGATGCCGAACGCTTCGGTCACCTCCGCCGCGCCGAGATACAGCGAAAACAGCATCGCGCCGCCCATCCCGATATAGAACGAGGAAATGGCGAAGGCCGAAAGCTTGGCGTAGAGCGGCGAGACGCCCATGATTTCGGCGGCGATGTCCATGTCGCGCATCGCCATCCAGGAACGCCCGATGCGCCCGCGCGTCAGGTTGCGCGCCACCCAGGCAAACACGAACACCAGCACCAAACAGGCGAGATAGGCCGCCCATGGAGGCGCACTGGGGCCGGTCACCTCGATGCCGAACACGGTACGCGTCGGCGCGGTGATCTGGCCCGACGCCGAATAGTTGTAGAACCAGGCGAACTTGTTGAACATCCAGACCAGGAAGAACTGCGCGGCGAGCGTGGCGACCGCGAGATAGAAGCCCTTGATCCTCAGCGACGGCAGTCCGAACAGCACGCCGACACCAGCCGTGACCGCTCCCGAAAGCAGGATCACGATGAAGATGTTCAGCTCCGGGAAGCCGGTCATCAGCTTGTAGCAGGCGAACGCGCCCACGGCCATGAAACCGCCGGTGCCCAGCGACACCTGGCCGCAATAACCGGTCAGGATGTTCAGGCCCAGCGCCACCATCGACCAGACGAGCAGGGGCACCAGGATCGAATTCACCCAGTAATCGTCGGCAATGAATGGCACGACAAGGAAGGTAAACGCCATGAATGCCCAGAACAGGTAGCGCTCCGATTTGATCGGGAACGTCTGCTGGTCGGCAGCATAGCTTGTCTTGAAATCACCGGCCTCGCGGTAGAGCATGGTTTTCTACACCCTTTCGATGATTCTTTCGCCGAACAGGCCCTGCGGCCTGAACAGCAGGAAGGCGAGCGCCACGACATAGGCGAACCAGTTCTCCACCGCGCCGCCGACCATCGGACCGACATAGATTTCCGCCAGCTTCTCGCCGACGCCGATGATCAGCCCGCCGACGATAGCGCCGGGGATCGAGGTGAACCCGCCGAGGATGAGTACGGGCAGCGCCTTGAGCGCAATCAGCGACAGCGAGAACTGCACACCCGATTTCGATCCCCACATGATGCCCGCGACCAGCGCCACGAACCCGGCGATCGACCACACCACGACCCAGATCGTTCTCAGCGAGATGCCGACCGACAGCGCCGCCTGGTGGTCGTCGGCCACGGCCCTGAGCGCGCGCCCCATGCGGGTATATTGCGAAAATATCGTGAGCACGATCACCAGTACCACGGCGACGACCGCGGCAACGACGTCCAGCCGGTCGATATACATGCCGTAATAGTCGGACCCTTCGGCCACCCAGCCAAGCGTCACGTCCTCCCACCAGAACGAACCGCCCGAGGGGATGCCGACATCCATCGTCTTGACGTCGGAGCCCCACATCAGGTCGCCGAAGCCCTCGAGGAAATAGGCAAGCCCGATCGTCGCCATGAACAGGATGATCGGTTCCTGGTTGACGAGATGCTTGAGCACCAGTGCCTCGAACAGGTAGGCAAACAGCACCATCACCAGAAGCGTGCCGATCACGGCCGCAAATGCCGGCAATGTCCAGCCGAACGAGTGAAGGTTGGTTCCAAGCACCGCATTGATCAGATGCGCGAACGGCACCTGGCCGGTCTGCAGCCCGACAAGGGTCAGCGCTGCGAACAGCGCCATCACGCCCTGGGCAAAGTTGAAGATGCCCGACGCCTTGAAGATCAGCACAAAGCCCAGCGCGACGAGCGAATACATCACGCCCGCCATAAGGCCGTTGAGGATCGTTTCGATCAGGTTGAGGACAACCGGGCTCATCGGCGGGCTCCCCCTTGGCTCGACTCATTCATCGTGCGGCACCCCGAGATAGGCATCGATTACGTCCTGGTTCTTCGACACTTCGTCGGGCGTCCCGTCGCCGATCTTGCGCCCGTAGTCGAGCACCACGACGCGGTCGGAAATGTCCATCACCACGCCCATGTCGTGTTCGATCAGCGCGATCGTCGTGCCGAACTGGTCGTTGACGTCGAGGATGAAGCGGCTCATGTCCTCCTTCTCCTCCAGGTTCATGCCCGCCATCGGCTCGTCGAGCAGCAGCAGCGCCGGCTCGGCAGCGAGCGCGCGACCCAATTCGACGCGCTTCTGCAACCCGTAAGGCAGCCGGCCGACCGGCGTGTGGCGGATCGCCTGGATCTCCAGGAAATCGATGATGTGCTCGACAGCGCGGCGGTGCTCGATGTCCTCGCGCATTGCCGGCCCGTGCCACAGCGCCTGCCAGAACACGTTGCGCTTCTGCAGCGTGATGCGCCCGGTCATGATGTTGTCGAGCGTCGACATGCCCTTGAACAGGGCGATGTTCTGGAACGTGCGCGAAATGCCCTGGCGCGCGGCTTCCGTGGAACGCATCGCATGGCGCGGCTGGCCGCGATAGGTGATCGTGCCGATCTGGGGGTGATAGAAGCCGTTGATGACATTGAGCATCGACGTCTTGCCGGCACCGTTCGGACCGATGATCGCGCGGATCTCGCCCTTGCGGACATCGAAGGAAATGTCGGAGATCGCCTTCACGCCGCCAAAGGAAAGCGACACGTTCTCGACCTTGAGCAGGACATCGCCCTTGGCGATATCGTCCTGATGTGCGGAAAGCTGGAACTGCTCTGCGGCGCGCAGGGATTTGCTGTCGACAGGTGCGTTCATTCCGCCGCCTCCTTGAAGCCGGCCGCGGTGACCTCGTGAACCTTTGCGTCGGCGATCTTCACCGTCGCGCTGATCTTGCCCTTGCGGCCGTCCTCGAAGGTCACCTCGGTGGAAACGAACTTCTCCGTGGAGCCGTCGTAGAGCGCCTCGATCAGTTCCGCGTAGCGTTCGGCGATGAAGGAGCGGCGCACCTTCTGCGTGCGGGTCAGTTCGCCGTCATCGGGATCGAGTTCCTTGTGCAGCACCAGGAAACGGTGAACCTGCGCGCCGGCCATCATCTCTTCGGAGGCGAGCTGCCGGTTCACTTCGTCGACATGGCTCGCCATCATCTCGTAGACTTGGGGATGATTGGCCAGCTCCTGGTAGGAAGCATAGGAGATGTTGTTGCGCTCGGCCCAGTTGCCGACCGATGTCAGGTCGATGTTGAGAAATGCCGCAACGTAGTCGCGCCCGTCCCCGAATGCCACGCATTCCTTGATGTTGGGGAAGAACTTGAGCGCATTCTCGATGTATTTGGGCGCAAACAGCGCACCGGAATTGAGCTTGCCGACATCCTTGGCCCGGTCGATGATCTTCAGATGCCCTTCCTTGTCGAGGAAGCCGGCATCGCCCGTGTGGACCCATCCGTCCGGCGTCTTTGTCGAGCGTGTCGCCTCCTCGTCTTTGTAGTAACCCAGGAACACGCCGGGCGAACGGTAGAGCACCTCGCCGCTGTCGGCGATCTTGATCTCCACGCCCGGCGACGGGCGGCCAACCGTATCGGCGCGGATTTCCCCGTCCGGCTGCGCCGTGACATAGACCGAGGCCTCGGTCTGCCCGTAAAGCTGCTTCAGGTTCAGGCCGAGCGAACGGTAGAAGCGGAAGATCTCCGGCCCGATCGCCTCGCCGGCCGTGTAGCCCACTCTCAGTTTTGTCATGCCAAGACGGTTCTTAAGCGGCCCGTAAACCAGGATGTCGCCGATCCGGTACTTCAGCCGGTCCCACGCACCGACCGGTTCGCCGTTGAGAATCCGTTCGCCCACCTTGCGCGCATGCGCCAGGAAATGGCCGAACATGGCCTTCTTGGTTCTTCCCGCATCCTCCATGCGCACCATGATCTGGGTCAGCAGGGTCTCGAATACCCGCGGCGGGGCGAAGAAATAGGTCGGAGCGATCTCGCGGCGGTCTTCGGAAATCGTTTCCGGGCTTTCGGGGCAGCTCACGCAAAAACCGGCGACGTAGGATTGGGCGTAGGAAAAGGTGTGGTCGCCGACCCATGCCAGCGGCAGGTAGGCGATCGTTTCCTCGTGCTCGTCGAGATGGTCGAATTCACATCCGCTCTTGGCCGCCGAGACCAAGTTGTCGAAGGTCAGCATGACCCCTTTCGGACGCCCCGTCGTGCCCGAGGTGTAGAGGATGACCGAGAGATCATCGCCCTTGCCCTGCCCGATCGTCTTCAGCCAGCGCGCGTCGCCCTCGGCGGCATGGATGTCCTTGCCGCGCTGCTGGATCTCGTCGATCGAATGCAGGTTCTCGTGATCGTAGTCGCGCAGGCCGCGCGGTTCGTCATAGACGATCTTCTTGAGCGACGGCAACTTGTCGGCCATCGACTGGACCTTGTCGACCTGCTCCTGGTCCTGGCAGATCGCCAGCACCACTCCGGCATGATCGAGGACGTAGGACATTTCCTCGGCAACCGAGTCGGCGTAAACCGGCACCGGAACGGCGCCGATCGCCTGGGCAGCACAAAAGGTCCAGTAGAGACGCGGCCGGTTCTGCCCGACGATCGCGATCTTGTCGTCCTTCTTCACGCCGAGCGCTTCGAGCCCCAGCGAATAGTCGCGGATTTCCTCCAGCAACTCCGCCCAGGTCCATTTCTGCCAGATGCCGAGATCCTTGTTCCGCATCGCCGCACGACCGCCGAAACGCTTGGCGTTCGCCAGCAGGTATTTGGGAAATGTGTCGAGAGACGCGTCAGTTTGCGCCAAGGTAGCGACCTCCCCTGTGTCGTCCGTCGTTGCGGACCGCTTCCCGTGACCGGCGCCTCCCAAGCGCCGGTTGTATTGTTCGCGAAACCTTCCACGAATTTGAACGGTTGGCAACTTCGGCATTGACAGACAAACCCCCTGTCTGTCAGTTAGTGCTGCCGCACGAGTGCTGACGCCGCGCGGCAATCCCCCCAGGTCCCGAATTCTCTCAGTCGCCGTACCGCGTGAGCGTGGCGATATCACGCACGCTGACGGCCCCCTGCTCGACTACGATCAGGCCCTCGGCCTGCAATTCCTGCAGGCTGCGGTTGGTCACCGCGCGCGATACGCCGGCAAGCAGCGCGAGTTCGTCCTGGGTGATCTCGATCGTCTGGGCCGTGCCGGGATAGAGCACCGGATTGAACAGCCAGGAGAGATTGCGCGCCACCCTGGCCTTGGCGTCCAGGATGCGGTCGTGTTCCACCATGGCGATGAACTGGCCGAGGCGTTCGTTGAGCTGGCGCAGCAGGTAGTGGTTGAAGCCGATGGAGTTCTCGTGAAGCCAGACGAAGGTTGCCCGGTTCATCATCGCCAGGCGGGTGTCGCGCAACGCCACGATATCATATTTCCGTGCTTCGCCCTTGAGGACCGAACCCTCGCCGAACCAGCCGCCGCGGCCGACGCCGGCGTAGGTCGTCGCCTTGCCCGTCAAGCCGATCGTGCTCAGCTTGATAAGGCCGGAGACCACGCCCGTCCAATAGTCGAACTTGTCGTCGCGATGGCAGATATAGGAGCCCTTGGCGTAGTTGCGCTCCACGATGCCCGCGGCTGCGCGCTCCAACTCACTGCTTGTGAGTTCTCCCGCCCAAACGAAATTGCGCGCGTAATCGGCTTTCACAGTCATTGGGGCTTCCGACGATCCGGTCCCGGATATTGAGCCGGCGACATGCGGCTCCGCCCCGCTTATGAACCCGCCGTGCCACGATGACAAGGCGACAGACCGAAGCAGCCTCTATGCCGCGCTTTGGAGAAGCCGCGCGGTCGGCAGAACGGTCAGCGGCGCGTCGGCGCCAATCGAGGGGCGGTCGAACAGCATCCGCCGTTCGGTGACGGTCGAGCGGAAGAAGGGGTAGCGCTCGAGCGTCGGGCCGAAATTTTCCTCCCGGCTCGACTGGAAGAGCTGGGCCATGCAGACCACGGTACCGGAAGCCTGCCGGGGCTCGGTCACCGGACTGGAATCGAATACGCGCTGGTAGAACGCAACATGGTGTTCCTGGATCAGAGACAGGCAATAGGTGGCGTTGAAGTGCCAGGTCGCCATGACCGGTATGCGCAGGCTGATATAGGGAAGTACAGGATAGAGCCGCCCCAATTCCTGGTCCGCCGCAAACCGGCCCGGATCGATGAATGTCTCGCCCCTCTCGAGCCGCGGCGCGAGAATATCACTGTAGAACGCCATCGCCGTTGAGTATGGATGTTCTTTAGACAGGTAGTGAAAGCGGATCGTGCTGGCAAGTTCGCCATCGATATAGATCCCGAAGCGGTAGCAATTGGGCAGGTCATCCAACTCGTCGGATACAGTCTGGCTCGGCGAATCATGCACCATGCCGGAACGGCGGTAGGCATCGTATCTCAACGCATAGATCTCTTCGAGATCCTCGCCGCGGTCGATCAGCCGGTATTCGGTCCTGTCGAGGACAGATAACAACTTTGAAGTAAGTGAAGAAGGAATTATTTCTGATTTACTATTTTTTGCAGCATGCGAAGTCACCGGCGCACTGACCGCATTACTCGAATACTCGACCAACATAACGGAACCCTCGTTTCACCGCATGTAAAGCGTAGCGAAATCAAGCCGAGTGTAAAGCGTTGTTTTTTAGAAATGCCGTTTACCAAGCGTTAAGGTTAATAAAGGCGAAATTTCGCTTAGCCGGCACATCCGTCAGATTGCCGATATCCGATGTGAATTGTTGCTACTGGTTTACTGCACTTTTTTTGTTGGCGCGCGTAAGCGGCCGGATCGCCTCGATCATCGCGACGATCCCGGCCTTTGTCAGCGGCGTGCCAAACAGGAAACCCTGGATAAAGTCGGGATCGACCGTATCCACGAGCAGGCGGAACTGGTTTTCGGTTTCGACGCCCTCGATCGTAACCTTCAGTCCCAGCCGGCGCGTCAGGTCCACGACCCCCTTGAGCAATTCGAGGGAGCGCGGATTGGTTTCCAGGTCGGCCAGGAAGCTGCGATCGACCTTGATCTTGTCAAGCGGCAGCGCGTTCAGGTAGCCGAGATTCGAATAACCCGTCCCGAAATCATCGAGCGCGATCTGAACGCCGATATCCTTGATTTCCTGCAGATAGGTCCAGGTCTTCGACTTGTCGTCGACGATGGCGGTTTCGGTGACTTCCACCTCCAGGCGTTCGGGCGCCAGCCCGGACAGTTCCAGCGATCGCCGAACAACGTCGACCACCTCGCGGGAGCGGAAATCCTTTGCCGAGAGGTTCACCGAAACCCGCACGTCATGTGGCAATTCCGTGCAATCCGCCGTCGCCCGCTTCATCACGAAGGCGGATATCTCGGATATGATGCCGATTTCCTCGGCGAGCGGTATGAACACGCCCGGCGGCACCAGGCCCAGTTGAGGATGATGCCAGCGGCACAGCGCCTCGCAACTTGCAATACCCAGGGTGCGCGCATCGACGATCGGCTGATAGAGAACCAGCAGTTCGCCGCGGCTGACGGCGCCACGCAATTCCGATTTGAGCTTCTGGCGCTCGCGGAAGGCGCGGTCCAGGCTGTCCTCGAAAAGCTGCCAGCACCCCTTGCCGCGTTCCTTGGCCTTGTAAAGGGCAAGATCGGCCTTGACGATCAGGCTGTCGACCGAAGTCTCGCGCACCGGCATCAGCACGGCGCCGGCGCTGACCTGGATATGCATCAGGTTTCCGGCCACGTCGACAGGCTCCAGCAGACTCGCGAAGATCTGACTGATCATGGTGCGCAGCGCTTCGGCGTCTTCGACGTCGTCGATGAACAGCAGAAATTCGTCACCGCCGAAGCGGGATATGCGCACCTCGTCGGAGACATTCTCCGCCAGCCGCTCGGCGAATGCGAATATCAGGCCGTCGCCGACGGGATGGCCGAGCGTATCGTTGATGCTCTTGAAGTCATCGAGGTCGAGGACGACCATGGCGCAATTGCGTTGCGGATCGCCCGTTGCCAGCGCATCGGTCACCAGTTCCTGGAAATGCGCGCGATTGGCCAGCCCGGTGAGACTGTCGAACCGGGCCATGTGCCGGATCTTTTCCTGGGACGCGATACGCGCGGTGACATCCTCGAAGGTGATGACGCTCAGGTCGTCGTCGCCCTCGCGCGCCGACAACTCGAAATAGCGTCCGTCAATTAGCTTGATCAGAACCTTGCGGTTCCGCCCTTCGTGCAGCGCCCGGGTCAGTTGCTGGCTGATGTATTTCGCATCGCGCTTGTCCAGGAATCCCGCCGCGACGCCTCTCTGGAGCAGCGCCTTGAATGTCCGGCCCTGAAGCTTTTCAGCCGATGTCGCCTGAAACAGCTTGACCGCCTCCGCGTTCGCAACGACGATTGTTTCGTGTGCGTCCAGCATCAGCAGGCCGTGCGTCATGGTGTTAAGCGCGCGATCGAAGCGCTGTGCTGCCTGCTGCTCCTTGAGTGCGGATGCGAGCAAATGCCGGACGTTCGCCGCAAAGGTTCTCACCACGAGAAAAAACGGTAAGGTCAGTATGCCCAGCAGGAAATACTGGATCTCGCCCCTGAGGAAGAAACCGAGACAGATCGGCAGCGTGACAGCAGCGATCAGGATGACAACCATCTTCGACGAGCCGTAATTGCGCCCTGGAATAGCGGTCACCGTTCCCAATGAGACGGTTATGGTCGCCACTTCCGCGAACTCGTCATGATAGAGGTAGATGGCACACAGGCTCAGCAGCCCAAGGACGAAGCCGTGGGCGCTTCCCCCGATGATGTAAACGACCTCCCGCTTGTACGCCTCCGCCATGGTGGTCGGCACAGGCAACGCCGATACGTGTCTGATGCTCGCAAACCGCGCCGCGCCAACGACGATCAGCGCGACGCCAAGCACAAGATAGGCGACATATCCCGTATTGTAGTAGCACAGCGCCGCAACGAGGGCTTGAGCCAGGACACCGAACATCAGCGTGCCGCCGCCTTCGAAAAGCGACATCACAAAGGGAATATATATCTCCCGCGGAAGCTCGTGTTTGGTTTTCGAGAATGTCATGCATGAGCCCGTTCAGCGTAATGCAAACTGGCACAATCGAATTAAAAAATGCTTATTTATTCAGGCATTTTCGGCTTGCGCATCGGCATTCGGAGCCTCTCGCGGCCGGTCTGCACCGTTCTGCCGCGAAAGGCCCGGGTCGCCTCATTCCGCCGCTTCGAGCACCTTCTCTGCGGCCGGAGCATCGAACCGCTCGATCAGCCGTTTCCGCTCGCCGGCGGCCTTTTTCGCGTTGGCTTCCTTGATGTGCCCATAACCGCGGACGATGGAGGGCACTGAGGCAAGGGCCGCCGCCGCTTCGATGCGCGATGCGTCGAGTTCACGCGCGATCTTTGCGACATCGCCCTCGAACTGCGCCAGCAGGCGCCGCTCCATGCGCCGTTCGCCACTGTAGGAGAACGGATCGGCCATCGTTCCGCGGAGTCCCCGCAGCATGGCCAGCACACGCATCGGCGTGGCGATCCACTGGCCGAAACTCGTCTTGCGAAGCCGTCCGTCCGGTCCGCGCCGGCCGAGGATCGGCGGCGCGAGATGGAATTCCAGCTTGCCGTAGTCCGAGAACTCCCGCTGGAGCTGGCGTTTGAATGAACCGTCGCTGTAGAGCCGAGCGACCTCGTATTCATCCTTGATGGCCATCGCCTTGAACAGGTTCCGGGCGACCGCCTCGGCCACGGCGGTCGATCCGGGAACAGCCTTTTCCTCGGCGGCGCGCACGCGCTCCACCTGGTTGGTGTAGCGCCGCGCATAGGCCGCGTTCTGGTATCCGGTTAAAAATGCCGCGCGGCGGGCGATCAAATCGTCGAGCGATTCGGGCCGATCGCCTTGGGCGGACCGCCCGCGCGCCTTGTCGACAAGGCTGCGCACGGCTTCCGGGTCATGAGCCGCCTTGCGGCCCCAGCGGAACGCGGCGATGTTCATCGCCACCGCCTGGCCGTTGAGTGCGATCGCCTTCTCGATCGCCTCCGACGACAGCGGCACGCCGCCATACTGGTAGGCAAAACCGAGCATGAACATGTTGGCGCCGATGGAATTGCCAAACAGCACCGATGCGGTCCGCGAAGCGTCGAAGAAATGCGCATGATCATCGCCGGCGGCATTGCGGATCGCCCGCTTGATACGTTCCGTCGGCATCGTGAGATCCGGCGAGCGGGTGAAGTCGCCCGGCATGATTTCCGCCGTGTTGGCGACGAACAGCGTCTCGCCTTCGCGCACCGCCGACAGGATCTTGCCCGAGCCGGAAACGACCAGGTCGCCTCCCAGGATCAGGTTGGCCTTGCCGGCCGAAACCCGGATCGCATGAATCTCGTCGGGCGTCCCCGCGATCCGCACGTGGGAGAACACGGCGCCACCCTTCTGCGCCAATCCGGCCATGTCGATCGCGCCGAAGCCCTTGCCTTCCAGATGCGCCGCCATGCCCATGACCGCCGCAACGGTGACGACACCGGTTCCGCCGATTCCGTCGACAATCGCGGACCATCCGCCTTTTTCCAGCGAGTAGGTCGCCGGCTCTGGCACGCCTTCGAGCGGATCGTGCGCGCCGGCCGCGCCTTCGGACCTGCGCAGTTGAGCGCCGTGCACCGTCACGAAGGACGGGCAGAAACCGTTCACGCAGGAGAAATCCTTGTTGCAGCTCGACTGGTCGATACGCCGCTTGCGGCCGAACTCGGTTTCGAGCGGCTGCACCGACACGCAATTCGAAGCGACACCGCAATCGCCGCACCCCTCGCAGACCAGCTCGTTGATGATTACCCGCTTGTCGGGATCGGGATAGGTACCGCGCTTGCGCCGGCGCCGCTTTTCCGCCGCGCAGGTCTGGTCGTAGATCAGCACCGAGACGCCGGGCACCTCGCGCAGTTCACGCTGGACGGCATCGAGGTCGTCGCGGTGGTGGATCGTCGTGAATTCGGGGAACCGCGCGACGCCGGCATATTTTTCCGGCTCGTCGGTGACCACCGCGATCCGTTGCACGCCTTCCGCGCTCACCTGGTTGGCGATGTGGTCGACGCTGAGCGTGCCTTCGTGCGGCTGGCCGCCGGTCATCGCCACGGCGTCATTGTAGAGGATCTTGTAGGTGATATTGACGCCCGACGCGATCGCGAAACGGATCGCCAGCGAACCGGAGTGGTTGTAGGTTCCATCGCCCAGGTTCTGGAAGACGTGCTTGCGCTTGGAGAACGGCGCCTGGCCGACCCATTGCGCGCCCTCGCCGCCCATCGCGGTGAAGCCGATCGTGCTCCGGCCCATCCACACCGCCATGAAATGGCAGCCGATACCGGCGCCCGCGATCGAGCCTTCCGGCACTTTCGTCGACGTGTTGTGCGGACATCCTGAGCAGAAATAGGGTACGCGCTGGGCGACGTCCTTGGTATCGGACAGCATCGCCTGGAACTGCCGCATCTGCGTGACGCGCGCCGAAATGTCCTCTGCCGGCCCGATCACCTTGAGCACCCGCTCGCCGATCGCGATCGCGATGTCGTTGGGATCGAGCGCGCCCTTGACCGGGAACAGCCAGTCTCCCCGCTCGTCATGCTTGCCGACGACCACCGGCTGCATCTTCGTGCCGTAGAGGTCCTCGCGCACCTGCACCTCGATCAGCGAGCGCTTTTCCTCCACGACGATGATCATGTCGAGGCCGCGGGCAAACTCCTTGATATGCTCCAGGTCCAGCGGCCACGGGCAGGCGACCTTGAACAGGCGGATGCCGAGATGGTTTGCGCGCTTCTCGTCGATCCCGAGTTCGTCAAGCGCCTCGCGCACGTCGAGATAGCTCTTGCCGACGGTAATGATCCCGAGCTTGGCCTTGCGGCCGCCCGAATAGATGATCTTGTTGAGGCCGTTTGCGCGGATGAAGGCGGCGGCGGCGGCCCGCTTGTAGTTGTGCAGGCGCTCCTCCTGGCCCATCTGGTCCAGTTCGTGCCGGATATTGAGCCCGCCGGGCGGCATGTCGAATTCGGGCATGGTGATGCCCAGCCGTTCGAGCGACACGTCGACCGACGCTGTCGATTCGATATTGTCCTTCACGCATTTGAGCGCCGACCAGGTGCCCGCGAAACGCGACAGCGCATAACCGTAGATGCCGTAGTCGATCAGTTCCTGGACACCTGCCGGATTGAAGATCGGAACCATCGTGTCGACGAACAGGAATTCCGTCGCATGCGCGTTCGTGGAGGATTCCGCAGTGTGGTCGTCGCCCATCAGCGCCAGTGCGCCGCCGTGTTTCGACGTACCGGCCAGGTTGGCATGCCGGAACACGTCGCCCGAGCGATCGACCCCCGGCCCCTTGCCGTACCAAAGCGCGAATATGCCGTCCCTGGTGCCTTCGCCCAGAAGCTCGGTCTGCTGGCTTCCCCAGCACGCCGTCGCGGCCAGTTCCTCATTCAATCCCGGCTTGAACACGATGGAATGTTCCTGGAGATGCCGCCTTGCCTGCCAGAACTGCATGTCAAGCGCGCCCAGCGGCGAACCGCGATAACCGCTGATGAAGCCGCCCGTATTGAGGCCGCTCCTGCGGTCCAGTTCATGCTGCATCATGAGCATACGCACGATCGCCTGCGCGCCGCTGACAAATATCCGGTTCTTGGTCAGATCGTATTTGTCGTCCAATGCCACGTCATGCAGGGTCATCTGTCAGTGCTCCTCCAGGACAGACCTAGAGCGATATGCCGCATCGTATATCCCGTCCAGCCATTTTTTACGGACACCGCGCCGCGTCAATGGGTATCTCCCGGCGCGATGAAAAGAACAAGACCGCGCCGAAACGGACACGCGCGGCGCAATTAAATTACGCGCGCGCGCCGTTCTGGGACACTTTATTGCAGGTTACGCATGCCGGCCGCACCGCGAGCCGGTCAGAAGCTGAGAGACAGGTTGCGGTGCGAAGACGAACAGCGCGCAACCGAGAGCGCCTGCTCCCTGGGGAACTTCTGTAGTTGCCTCAAGCCGATCGTCCCGCGGATATCCGCCTCGTACGCGACAATTGCCGGCAGCAACTCGGCGCTTGCACGCTTGCGCCAGGACAGGTCCTCCTCGTATACGCCGATCGCGTCCTCAAGCTGCGCCGCCGCATCCGTGCGGTCCGGTTCGCCCTTGCTGAACAGGCGCCGCACCTTGGAAAGCGCCGAGCGCACATCGCCGGCGCCCTCCACGTCGCCAAATGCGCCCTCGACCTGCTTGATCGCGTCCTGCACGGCCGCGGGGTCGCCCGACGCGACGACGGCTCGAAGTCCGGTCAACTGCCCGGAAAGCTCGCCATAGGCTTCCGTTGCCTCAAGGACGGCGACAAGTTCGAGGACCGGTTCATAGGCGCCGTCGACGGTGCGCCGGAACATGTTGCGCGCGTTCTCCTCCGCCTTGGTCAGTTTCGCAAACGCCGTATGGCTTTCTTCCCAGCTACCCGGCACCGTGGCGAGCAGGTCGTCGCGCTCCTTTTCCAGCCCAGCGATCCTGGCTTCGAGCTTCTCGCGCCGGCTCACCGTCTTTTCGTCGTCGCCATGCAGGCGGCGCAGCGTTGTCTTGAGCGCTTCGATATCCTCGTCGATCCGCCCGGCATCCCGCTGGATCGCGCGGACCTCGTCGTGCAGCGGCGCATAAAGACCAGCCGCCTCTCTGACGGCAGCTTCGGTTGTGCGGACATCCTCGATCAGCGCGAACGATTCGTCCGCCCCGTCCAGCGCCTTGGAAAGGTTGCCGGCCATATCCTTCGGAATGTAGCTCGTGTCCAGTTCGCGCAGCTTGGCCACCGATGCCTTGATCTTCGCCCCGCTTTCGTCGAGTGCGTTGAAGACATACTCCTCGACGCAATACTGGAGCCTGGGATTGCGTGGCGGCGGCGCCGTCTCCGAAAGCAGCGAGACGCGGGTCGGCAGGTAGTTGACCAGCGGCGGGAAACCGCCGACGATCACCAGCGCGATGAGCTGCAGCGAAATGAACGGCACGACGCCCTTGTAGATATCCAGCGTGCGCACCGACATTGGCGCGACACCGCGCAGGTAGAACAGCGCGAAGCCGAAAGGCGGCGTCAGGAACGAGGTCTGGATATTGAGGCCTATCATGACACCGAGCCAGACGGCCGTGATATTGGCCTGCGGGTCGGCGAGCAGAATCGGGGATACGATCGGCACCACGACCACCGCGATCTCGATGAAGTCGAGGAAGAAGCCGAGGATGAAGATCACCAACATGACGATGAGGAATTTCATCCAGAAGCCGCCCGGCATGGAATTGAGGAACTCGCGCACGAGATCCTCGCCGCCGAATGCGCGGAACGCGGCCGTCAGCATCGCCGCGCCGAGCAGGATGATGAACACCAGCGAGGTCGTCTTGGCCGTTTCGACCATCACGCCGCGCAGCGTGTCGTCCAGCACGTATGTGCGCCACGCGCTCCACACCAGAGCGATGACGAGCGCCGCCGAGGCGACTGCGGCAACGGCGATAGCCAGCACATTGGCGTCGGCGCCGATGGCACGGACGTTGGTGTTGAAATTGGAGATGGTTAACAGGATGACCGCGACCGAAGCCAGCGCGATGATGCTCGGCGTGTAGCTGTGCTTCTGCCCGTCGGTCAGCCGGTAACCCGCCATCAGCAGTGCGCCGGCGGCACCGATCGCGCCAGCCTGGTTGACGGTCGCAATACCGGTGATGATCGAACCGAGAACGAGGAAGATCAGCGCCAGCGGCGGGACCAGGGCCAGGAACAACCGCTTGTAGAAGTCGCGGTTGAAGCCGCTTTCGTTGTGAACGGCCGGGGCGACCGAGGGCCGGATCAGCGCGTAGATCAGGATGAAGAGCATGTACAGCCCGACCAGCACGAGGCCCGGAACGAGCGCGCCGAGGAACATTTCGCCGGCGCTGGTCGACACGACGTCGAACGACGAGGGCATCGACAATTCGCCGGTCGTCGACTTGTACAGCGCCTTTCGCGTCGTACTCGCCTGGTCGACGGCGCTCGCCAGCTGGTCGGCCAGGATGATGAGCACGATCGATGGTGGAATGATCTGCCCGAGCGTGCCGGATGCCGCGATCGTGCCGGTCGCCAGCGGCTTGGAATAGTTGTTGCGCAGCATCGCCGGCAGCGAGATCAGGCCCATCGCCACCACGGTGGCTCCGACGATGCCCGTGGTGGCGGCCAGCAGCGCGCCGACGAAAACCACCGAAATGCCGAGGCCGCCGGGCACCGGGCCGAAGAGCTGCGCCATCGTGACCAGCAGGTCTTCCGCGATCTTCGAGCGCTGCAGCATGATGCCCATGAAGATGAACAGCGGAATGGCGATCAGCGTATCTCGCTCCACCTCCCAGTAGATTCCGCGCAGATTGGTAACGCCCGCTCTCAGCCACTGCTCCGGTCCGCCCTGTGCGAAGAATGCATCGGTGTGTCCGGCAAACAGATAGCCGGCCAGCGCGGCTATCGCGATCGTGACGATCGCAGATCCCGGCAGGGCAAATGCCACCGGAAAGCCCGAGCCAAGCGCCCAGGCCATCAACAGGATCAGCAGTGCGAGAAACAGTAGTTCCATTTCCAATACCAGCGGTCGCCCGCCCCCTCAAATACGCGCATGCGTCATCGCGTCGGCGATCGTGAAAATCATCAGTGAGCGCTCGGTGCGGTCACTTCCCGCCTGCCCGGACGGTCGCGCCAGTCTGCCACCGATTCCATCAGGTAACTCACGAACTGGATCAGCATCGTGATCGCGAAGAAGGCAAGGAAGCCGGCCATCAGATACTTCACGAACAGGCCGAACCCGGCCTGGGTGACCTCGAAATTGGCAAGCGGCGCATAGATGATCGATTGCCGGCTGCCCATGCCGAGCACCAGGATGACCCAGCAAAGCCCGAACCCGAAGAGCAGCGTGCCGAGCGTGTTCATCAGGCCCTTGGTCTTGTCGGAGAATGCCGAGTAGAACACGTCGACGCGCACGTGCCCCTCCTCCAGCAGCGTGTAGGCGCTGGCAAACAGGAACAGCGCGGCATACCAGAAACGCACCAGGTCGCCCATGAACGCCTGCTCGTAGGAGAACACGAAGCGCGATATCACGATCGACAGTTCCGCGACGACGATCAGCAGCGCAAGCCATGGAAATCCGAGCGTTCGCGCCCGAAGGGCAACGATGAAGCCGAGCCCGATCAACGGCCAGTGCAACCAGACGCCCCGGAATGCTGCGCGGTTGAGTTCGCGCGTCAGATCGGCGCCGAACAGCGCCTCGGTCAGGTTTTCCACCCGCAGGAATGACAGGAAGGTGTCGCTCAGGCCAACGAACAGGACCCCGAAGAAAGCCGCGCGAACCAGGTAGAGGTTGAATGCGGTGATCAGCGCCGCATCGCCTCGCAATGTCACGTTCGGGCGTCTCATGACCGAGAGGACGGCAAGGGCGGCAAACAGCACCCAGATGCCGAGCTGGGCCGCGGACAACGCACCGCCCCCGCTCACGATGGCCGCAGTGCCGGGCCACCCCCAGGACAGCGTCAGAACCGTATTGACGAGATAGGCGGCCAGCGCGGCCAGCATCAGCCAGCCAAAAATCCGGACCGGCCGATCTGTTCCGGACAAGGATTCAGCACCGGCGACAGACGGTGTGTTCATTATCTTTCCCCGATATTGCCTTCACCCGGCGCCCGGTCATTCCTCCACGAACCCGTACGCCGAGTCAACGCCGGGCGGGATCTCCGTCCCGCCCGGCGTCCGTTTCTTGATGGGGTTACCTAAAGGCCCAGCACGCGGTTGCGCTGGTTGGTGAAGGTAACCTCGAACTTACTCATGAATCCACCGATATCACGCAGCGAGGCCTGGAAGGCATCGTCGATCTTGGCGGCGAGCGGCGAATGCTGGCGGGTCTCCTCGAACACCTCTGCCGACGCGTCGCCGAAGGCATCCCACACGTCGTCGGAGAAGGCGCGGATCTGCACGCCGTGCTCGTTGACGAGCTTCTTGAGGTAGGCACCGTTGTTGGCCATCGCCTCTTCGTGGGAATCGGCATGTTCCTTGTGGCAGGCGGCGGTGACGACCGCTTTCTCCCAATCGGTGAGGCTACCCCACCAGGACGCGTTCATGCCGAAGGCAAGACCGCCGCCCGGCTCGTGCATGCCGCCGGTGTAGTAGTACTTGGCGGCTTCGTAGAACTTCATGAAATAGTCGTTCCACGGGCCGACCCACTCGGTCGCCTCGATAGCGCCCGACACCAGGTTTTCGTAGATCTGGCCGCCCGGAAGCGAAACGGTCGACGCGCCGAGCTTGGAGAGCACCGTGCCGCCGAGGCCCGGGATACGCATCTTCAGGCCCTTCAGGTCGTCCGGAGAATTGATCTCCTTGTTGAACCAGCCGCCGGCCTGCGTACCGGTCGAACCGCACGGAACAGCCTTCAGGCCGAAGCTGCCGGACAGCTCGTCCCACAGGTCCATGCCGCCGCCGAACTTGAGCCAGGCATTCCATTCCGGCGTGGTCATGCCGAAGGGAACGGAGGTGAAGTAGGCGAAGCTGGGATGCTTGCCGACCCAGTAGTAGTCGGCACCGATATAGGCCTGGCTGTTGCCCGACGCGACTTCATCGAACACGTCGAACGCGCCGACGCGCTCGCCGGCGGCGAAGTACTGCGTGTTCAGCCGACCTTCCGACAATTCGGTGATGCTGGCGGCCAGGCGCTGGGCACTGGTGCCGAGGCCCGGAAAGTCACGCGGCCAGGTCGACACGATGACGAGTTCCTTACCGCCCTGGGCGATCGCAGGCGCCGCCAGCGTCGATGCGGCAGCCGCACCGGCACCGGCAAGGCCGGCCTTCTTGATAAATGAACGACGATCCATGGATTACCTCCCATTTCAGATAGCATGGAGAACACGACGCATGACGGTTTCCCCGCCCGCCACTGTTCGGGCGGTATAAATGCACACCGCGGTGCATGTGTCCAGCATCGTAAAATTACGTGGGCAAGAAAATTTACCAGTTGCCCCGAGAGATGATTTCGCTTCGGCATCTGCCGGGTTGCCGTTCTTTACCAGTTGGAAAAACGCGGGAAAAATCCTAAATGAGCACACGCACCAATCATGAAGGCCGAACCATGAGCCAGCCGCTCGTCGCCGTAACCGCAGATGTCCGCGCCTTTGACAGGTATGTCTGGCATGCAACGCCCGTCACCTATCTCAAGGCAGCCCTGGACGGCGCCGGCGTGTTGCCGCTGATCGTCCCGAACTTCGGCGACAGGATCGACTTCGGATCGCTGCTGGACAGCGTCAGCGGCGTGCTGGTCACGGGGTCGAAAACCAATGTCCACCCGCGGGCCTATGGCGACGAACCCGACGAGCGCTGCGAGCCCTATGACAGCGAACGCGATGCAACCGCCATACCGCTGATACGTGCGGCGATTGACCGCGGCATTCCGTTGCTCGCCATCTGCCGCGGCATCCAGGAACTCAATGTCGCGCTCGGGGGAACCCTTGTTGCCGAAGTCCACGAGCGCGAGGGCGCGCACGATCACCGCGCCCCGGAATCCGACCACAACGACGAGCGCTTCGTCATCCGCCAGCGCGTCATCGTCGAGAAGGGCACCTGCCTCGCCGCGATCACCGGCGCCGGGCCGCTGGCCGTCAATTCGCTGCACCGCCAGGCGATCGACCGGCTTGCCCCGGGACTCACCGCCGAGGCATTGGCTGAAGACGGCACGGTCGAGGCGGTCTCGGTGAGCGGCGCGAGAGCTTTCGCGCTTGGTGTGCAATGGCACCCGGAATACTGGGCGCACAAGGATGTGCCGTCCGCTGCGATCTTCCGCGCATTCGGCGATGCCGTGCGCGATTACGATCGCGCGCGCAGGATGGCCATTGCCGCCGAATAGACCGTCTGCAACCCGCGCGCGCCGGTTACCAGCCGGCTTCGGACAAGGCGAGCAGCGCGTTTGCCGGATGCACCGATTCCATGAAGAACCCCTCGCTGGGCGCGAACTCGACGATCACCCGCCCCCCGGCATCGCACAACTGAAGCTCGCCGTCGGACCCGAACCGCGCATCGGCAACCCTGTCCAGTCCTGCAAACACCTCGCCGCAGCCGCTGGCGACATCGATGCTCTGCTGCACACCATCACCGCCAAGCGAGATCGTGCATTCCGTTTCAAGCCCGGCGGACCAGACGGCGAACCGGTCCGGTGGCGTCGCCGCCGGCGTGACCAACGATTCCGTATCCGCTACCGGGTTCTCCTGCGCGAATGCGAGTGCGCCAATCCCGGCCACCGCCAGGACGGCGATTATCAGAGATTTCATTGTCAGCCCCTGCCTTGTCGATCATCCGGAATGATGACCCCGGTTCATTAAACCGGGTTTAACCAAACCGGCGGCATTTGCGAGATCGGGGTCGTCTCGCGACGCCGGCCCCAGGCGCCGCCGGTTCAACGCTCCCTTGCCGGCCCCGTCGACTGGCGGACATGCAGTTCAGGGCGGATCAGTTCCTGGCCGCCGTGCATCTCGATCCCGTTCAACCGGTCGAGCAGCGCGTTGGCCGCGCGGCGGCCAACCTCGCGCTGTCCGTTCCACACCGTGGTCAGGGCGGGCATCGCGATCGCCGCTTCCTCCAGGTCGTCGTAGCCGGTGACCGAAACGTCACGGCCCGGCAGCAGCCCGGCGCGGTTGAGACCGTTCATCAGCCCGATGGCGACGAGATCGTTCCAGCACACCGCCGCCGTCGGCCTGTCCGACAGGTCCAGGAAGCGCCGGGTGGCATCGAACCCGGCCTGCTTGGTCCGCGGCCCGACAATCCTCCAGTCGGCGCGCACGGGCAGACCGACCTTCTTCATGGCGTTGACATAGCCCTGGTAGCGGTCGCGCCCCGTCGACGTCTGGTCCGTGCCGCCGATCATCGCAATCCTGCGATGGCCGAGCGCAATCAGATGGTCGGTAGCGAGCGCGGTGCCATAGGCATCGTCGCCGCGAAACACCGGCACGTCAGCCCCTTCCACGGACCGCGCGATCAGCACCACCGGCAGGCCGTTGTCCTCGGCGACCCGGATGTCTGCGGCCGGCGTTCCGATGGCCGGCGACATGATGACCCCGTCGGCGCCGAGCTGCAGCAGCGTGTCGATGAAGTTGCGTTGCTTTTCGACCTGGTCGTAGTGGTTGGACAGGATGAAGGTTTGCCGGCTGCGGTCGAGCTCGGTCTCGATCGAGCGCAGGATCTCCGCGAAGAACGGGTTCATGATGTCATGCACGACGACGCCGACGATCCCCGATCGCGACGTCCGCAGGCTGGCTGCCCGGCGGTTGTAGATGTAGCCGATTTCACGCGCGTGGGCCTTGATGCGTTCCCGCGTGCCGTCGGCGACGAGCGGGCTGTCGCGCAATGCAAGCGACACCGTCGCGGTCGAGACGCCGAGCGCGTCCGCGATGGTCGACAGTTTGATCTTCTGTGCCAGGGTTTTCCCTCCGCGGCCTTGGAACGTCCTTTTTAAATTGTTTAAAAGGACCTTATTCCAATCGGGAAGCGCAGATCAAAGTTTTTTTGCAAGCGGCGCCGCTTCGACATTCGGCGCGCTGCGCTGGGCGAGCCGCAACTTGCGCTCGCGCTGGACGATATACAGGCCTGATGCGACGATGATCAAGGCACCCGCGACCGTCCAGCCATCGGGCAACTGGTCGAAAACGACGTAGCCGAAGGCGACCATCCAGACCAGTTGCAGGTAGGGATAGGGTGCAAGCGCGGATGCGCTCGCGCGCCGGTAGGCCTGGATCAGGAACCAGTGGCCTACACCGCCGAAAAGGCCCAGTAACAGCAGCACCGCCCAGTGCAGGGCGCTGGGCGGCACGCTGCCGTAAAGCGGTACCGCCGGCACCATCAGCAGGGCGGGCGCAAGGGCCGAGATGAAGATCATGCTTTCGGCAGTCTCCGACGCGCCCAGCTTCCGGGTCATCACCACGTAGCCGACATAGGAGGCAAGCGCGGCAAAGGAATAGATCATCCCGAACTTGAACGCGCCGAACCCCGGCCGAGTGATCACCAGCACGCCGACGAGACCGATGAACACGGCGATCCAGCGGCGCCATCCCGCCCATTCGCCGAGCAGCGGCCCGGCGATTGCGGTAATGACCATCGGGGCGAAGAAGAAGATCGACATCGTCTCGGCGAGCTGCAGAGTTTGCAGCGCGAAGAAGTTGAAGATCGTCGAGCCGAACAACAGGGCGCCTCGCACCAGCTGGGCCAGCCAGTTGTTGACCCTGAACGCGGCCGGATATTTCCAGACCTGCAGCATGACCAGGGCGAGCGCGGCATGAACGGCGAACCGTGTCCAGGCGACGAATGGCGCCTGCATGCCCGACAACACGAGATACTTGGCGCTGGCGTCCAGGCAGGCGAACATGACGCCGCTGGCGAAGATCAGCAGGATGGCGGAAACCGGTGTCGCGGTCTCATCGATCGAATGTTGAACTGTCACCGCGGCCACCCAGTCAGGTTCGATGAAGGTTCAATCACCCAACTTGGCACAAAGTGCAATCGGCCAGCCTCGCGCTCAGCGCATGTCTGCTATGCATCCTCGCCCGACGGATCGTCGCCGTCGTCGATCTCGTCGGCCGGCGCCCCGCCCGCAAGATTGGCCTCGACCCGGCGCAGCAGCTTGTGCAGCGTCTTGCGCTCCTTCTTGTCGAGCCCGCGCAGCGCAGCCTTCTCCGTTTTCTTCACCGATCTTGCGATTTCCTCGATCGCGGCGCGCCCAGCCTCGGTCAGCGAAACATGCGCCACCCGCGCATCGGTCTGCGAAGCGCCCTTTTCCACGAAACCCTGGGCCTGGAGCCGGTTGATGGTCTTGGTGACCGTCGGCGGACGCACGCCGAGCCTGAGCGCCAGTTGGCCCGGCGTCAGCCCGTCCTCCTCGCCGAGCGCCATCATGATCTGGTCCTGCCCGGCATAAAACCCGTGCGCCAGCAGTCGCGCGGCCAGCTCGGTGCGCGCCAGCCTTGCGGTGGATTGGATCTGTGCAGTGACCAAACCCTTGCGCCCCTTCGCCATTACAGTCCTCCTTCCCGGAATCGTCAGCCCACCATAGTCGCGCGGCGAACTTTGGCAAACGGCGAACGGTTGCCATTGCCGGGCGAACGCCATAGCGTCGCGCGACCATGATCCGCGAGCTTACGATGACTCTGCCCCGCCGCCATTACAGGGAAATGACAGCCGGCGAACTGTCGCGCGCGCGCGGCGCCGGCTGGATAGCCGTGCTGCCCCTCGGCGCCACCGAGCAGCATGGCCCGCATTTGCCCTTCGAGACCGACGCGATCATCGCGCAAGGCATCGCCGCGCGCGCGGCCGAACTTGCCCCGGCAAGCCTGCCGGTCACCTTCCTCGACGTCGAGCCGGTCGGCTATTCGCCCGAGCACATGGACGTGGAAGGCACGAAGACGCTCGCCTTCGACGAGGCGGTGAACCGCTGGATCGGCATTGGCGCGATGCTCCACGGACAGGGCATCGCCAAGTTCGTCTTGTTCAACGCCCATGGCGGCAATTCCCCGCTTATGACCGTCGTGGCGACCGAACTGCGCGTGCGTTTCGGCATGCTCGCCGTGGCGACGAGCTGGACGCGCTTCGGCGTGCCGCCCGGTCTGGTGGCGCCGGAGGAAAAGGCGCTCGGCATCCACGGCGGATTGATCGAGACATCGGTCATGCTGGCATTGCGCCCGGATCTGGTCGACATGGCCAAGGCGCGCGACTTCCCCTCCGCGCAGGCGGATTTCGCGGCCCGCTTCACCCATCTGCGCGCCTACGGGCCGCACGCCTTCGGCTGGAAGATGCGCGACCTCAATGCCGACGGCGTCACCGGCAACGCCGCCGCCGCGACCGCCGAACTGGGACGCGGACTGATCGACAACGCCGCGACCGGCTTCATTGCACTGCTGGACGACGTGTACCGCTTCGACTTGAACACGTTGAAGTGAATTCACCCGTGCAATCGGCGCTTCGCGGCCCTATATGGGGCTCTGCTTTCATTTCACCGCAAACGGACCGACCATGAGCGAACCCGCGCCCCGCATCCCCGTCACCGTTCTGACCGGCTATCTCGGCTCCGGCAAGACGACGCTTTTGAACCGCATCCTGTCTGAAGACCACGGCAAGCGTTACGCCGTCATCGTCAACGAATTCGGCGAGATCGGCATCGACAATGATCTCATCGTGGAGTCCGACGAGGAAATCTACGAGATGAACAATGGCTGCGTGTGCTGCACGGTGCGCGGCGACCTGATCCGCGTCGTGGAGGGCCTGATGCGCCGGCCCGGCCGCTTCGACGCCATCGTCGTCGAGACCACCGGCCTTGCCGATCCCGCGCCTGTCGCCCAGACCTTCTTCATGGACGAGGACGTGCGCGCGAAGACCGAGCTCGACGCCGTCGTCGCCCTGGTCGACGCCAAGCACCTGCCGTTGCGCCTGAAGGATTCAAGAGAGGCGGAAGACCAGATCGCCTTCGCCGATGTCGTCCTGCTCAACAAGACCGACCTAGTGAGCGCCGACGAACTGGCCGATGTCGAGCGGCTGATCCGCGCCATCAATCCGACCGCGCCGATCCACCACACCACACGCTCGCAGATCGATCTCGGCCAGGTGCTCGGCCGCGGCGCATTCGACCTGAGCCGTGCGCTGGAGAACGATCCGCATTTCCTTGACCATGACGACGCGGATCATGTCTGCGGTCCGGACTGCGATCACGACCATGACCACGACCACGACCACGATCATCATCACCACCACCATCACGGCGCGTCCGACATTCACGACATCACCGTGAAATCGGTCAGCCTGCGCGGCGGCGAAATGAATCCGCAGCGCTTCTTCCCCTGGATCGAGAAGATCACCCAGACGCAGGGACCCAACATCCTGCGCCTCAAGGGCATCATCGCCTTTGCCGGCGACCCGGAGCGCTATGTCGTCCAGGGCGTGCACATGATCGTCGAGGGCGATCACCAGCGCCCCTGGAAGGACGGCGAGGCGCATGAGAGCAGGCTGGTCCTGATCGGCCGCGATCTCGACGCCGAGCTTCTGGAGCGCACGTTCGCTGCGTGCGCTTCCTGATTTCCAGCTAGGGTGGCGAAACCGGATCAGGCCTCGTCGACCACCTCGGCGTCGGGGCCGTTCTTCTTGAGCGATTCGATCGCGTT
>JAIOIW010000091.1 GCA_019912385.1 Notoacmeibacter sp.
GCCCAGCCTCGTGCCCGCCGATCCGCTGCCACCGGCCCCCATCCCCGAACCGCCCCCGCATCCCATGCCCTTCTCGCAGGCGATCGACGAGGAACGGTGCCTGTGGTTCGCGGGCGAGGTTTTCGGGCCGAACGGGCCGGACATGCCCGTCTGCGGCGGCGAGCGCGCCGACATTCCCGGCACGCGCTACTGCCTGCACCATCTGCGCCGGCAGGCGCAAGACAAGGCCGCGGCATGAGCGCGCCGGCCACCTTCCTCGACGGGCGCGTGACGCTGCATGCGGGCGATTGCCTCGACGTGCTGGACTCGCTGCCAGAAGCGTCCGTCGACGCGGTGGTCACGGACCCGCCCTATCACTTCGACACCATCGTCCAGCGGTTCGGCAAGGAAGGCTCCGCCGAGGCGGGCTTCGGCTCGGACGGCATCTTCCGCCGCGCCTCGGCCGGCTTCATGGGGAAATCGTGGGACGGCGGTGACATCGCCTTCGACCCCGCGACATGGGCGCGCGTGCTGCGCGTCTTGAAGCCCGGCGGCATGCTCGCGGCCTTCTCGGCCCCGAAGTGCTATCACAAGATGGTCTTCGCCATAGAGCGGGCCGGCTTCGAGATGCGCGACCGGGTCGTCCATCTCTACGACCTGACCGACCGCGAGGTCGCCTTCCTCGAAAGCCTGTCGCCGGCGCAGGCCGATGCGTTCGCCGCCATCATCGCCGCCGGCGATCCGCTGGGCGACCTGCTCTGGACCTTCGGCTCCGGCTTTCCGAAGGGGCTGGACGTGGCCAAGGCCATCGACAAGCACCTCGGCGCGCAGGGCGAGGTCGTGCCGACCGGCGCGGCCGTCAAGCGGATGATCCCCGGCGCCGACCAGAATTCGTCGGGGAGTTGGATCAAGGACAACGGCCGCGCCTATCAGCCCGGCTCCTATGTGCCCGCGACCGACGAGGCTGCACACTGGGACGGCTGGAACATCGCCCTCAAGCCTGCCTATGAGCCGATCGCCCTTGCCCGCAAGCCGCTCGCGGAAAAGAGCGTGGCGTGCCAGGTTCTCGCCACCGGCACCGGCGCGATCAACATCGACGCCTGCCGCGTCGGTGACGATGGCGGCCGTTGGCCCGCCAACATCACCCATGACGGCAGCGACGCCGCCACCGCGGCCTTCCCCGAAGCGCCCGGACAGATCGCGCCGGTTCGCCCCGACAGCGGCGGCGGCCGCAAGACCACCGAGGTCTATGGCGCGTTCGCCACGAACAGCGACCACGATCCGCGCGGCGATTCCGGATCGGCTGCGCGCTTCTTCTACACGGCGAAGGCGAAGGCCGAGGACCGCCTCGGCTCCGGCCACCCCACCGTCAAGCCGATCAACCTCATGCGCTGGCTTTGCCGGATGCTCTGCGCGCCCGGCGGCACCATCCTCGACCCCTTTGCCGGCACCGGCACGACCGGCGAGGCGGCGGTCATGGAAGGCTTCCTTTCGATCCTGATCGAGCGCGAGGCCGAATATCAGGCCGACATCGCGCGGCGCATGGACATGGTCTTCGACAGCGCCGCCCGGCGGCGCGCGCACGCCCTCAAGGTCAAGACCGCCCGCGCAGGCGGCGAGCCGGATCCCGGCCCTCTATTCGGCACGCCCGGAGTAGCGGGGGGGGGGCAGGCCGGAGCATTTACGGCCACTTCCGCGATCAGGACGGACGATCGGCCCGATCGGTCTCAAGCGATGAATGAGGCTGCGGAATGAACGACGCCCCCGCCCTCCGCGCAGATGCCTTCGATCCGGCGATGATCGACTTCGAGGTCTTCGCGCTCTTTCTCGAAGCCCGGCGCATCCACCGCCGCAAGACCGTGGCCCGCGTCGCCCGCGAGGCGATGGTCGAGGTCGACGCCGTGAAGCGCGCCGCGCGCGGGCGCAATCCCGGCGCCTTCGAGTTCTTCGCCCTCGCCGACTGGATCGGCGAGCAGCCGACCATCTTTCTCAAGAAGGAGGCCCTGCCAAATGCGTGACCTCGCCGCATACGACTATGTCGGCCTCGGGCGCATCCTGCGCCGTCGCCTGCATGATGACGGGCGCGGCTGGCGCGCCTGCGCCGCCGAGATCGGCGTCACCTCGCCGGACCTTTCCCGCATCGCCAACGGCCAGCCGGTTTCCGCGCCGAAGGTGATCGCTGTCTGCGACTGGCTGGGCCTGCAGGTGCGCGACTTCTACACGCCGCCGGCGGGAATGTTTCACGGGAATAGCACTGAAACAGCCGTGGCCGCCGGCCCGGAAAATGGGAGGGCACGGCCATGATGCGCGTATTCTGGGCGCAATATCAGATCGTCGTCGACGGGGAGCCGAAGGCGTTCGCCTTCGCTTTCGAGTGCAGCCTTGCCGGCGCGGACGAGATCGCCGCGGCGCTGGCCGAGCGTGGCGTCGTCGGCGGGAATCGGCTCGACCTGGTCGCGGACGGTCGCGGCGGGTCGATGATCCGGGGCCGCAGCGGATGCGCCCTCGGCCTGACCGGCCTCGTCGCCATTCAGGCATATCGCCGGCAGGTCTGGGAGCCGGAAGAATGATCGCTCCCTTCGGCCACCCCGGCAGCGTCACCCCTGCCGCGATCGAGGCGCTGCCCGCGCCGATGCAGCGCGAGGGCATACTCCTCCTGATGGAAATGGGCCTGACGCTCGCCATCGTCGCGAAGGCGCTGGGCAGGCCGCAACGCGCGGTTTCCGACCTGATCCGGCTCGCGCCGATCTTCCGCCACGCAAGCCAGACGGCGGATGCGCGAGGTGAGGCATGACGCGGAAGATTCTGGTCGCCGACCTTCTCTGCGGTGCTGGCGGATCCTCGACGGGGTGCCAGCGCGCCTTGGCCGAACTTGGCCTCGGCATGGAACTCGTTTGCGTCAACCACTGGCCGACCGCCATCGAGACGCATCAGAAGAACCATCCCGAAGCCCGGCATTACGTGCAGGACATCGCCACGGTTCGCCCGCACCTGATCGTGCCGGAGGGCTATCTCGATCTCCTGATGGCGTCACCGACATGCACGCATCATTCGGTCGCGCGCGGCGGAAAGCCGACCTCTGATCAACAGCGTTCCGATCCGTGGCACATCATCACATGGCTGACCGAGCTAAGGGTCAAGCGGATTATCATCGAGAACGTCTGGGAATTCCTCTCGTGGGGTCCGGTCGACCGGCGCACGGGAAAGCCGGTGAAGTCCCGAAAGGGCGAATACTTCCATGCGTGGATCGAGACGATCCGTCGCCTCGGCTTCGACCCGGAATGGCGCAAGCTCAATGCGGCCGACTATGGCGATGCCACGACCCGCCAGCGGTTCATTCTCATGGCCCGTTCCGATGGCCGCAAGGTGCATTGGCCGATGCCGACGCATCGCAAGCGCGACGAGGTGAACGGCGACCTGTTTTCCGAATCGAAGCCGTGGCGCGCCGCCCGCGAGATCATCGACTGGAACATCAGGGGCAAGTCGATCTTCGGGCGCAAGAAGCCGCTCGCGCCCAAGACCCTCGCCCGCATCTACGCCGGCGCCCTGAAATTCGGCTGGCCGGAAGTCTTCATCCATCTGCTCGCGCAGGAGATCGAGCGGTCCCTGCTCTATCATATCCGTTGGGCCTTCTCGGCTCGCAACGCGCCGGCCAAGGTTGCCGCGCGCAGGAAGCGCCGCGCATTGGTGCGCGATCTCATTGCGCGGCTGCGCCACTTCCGGATCGAGCCGGCGGGATTCGCGCAGGGCGGCCGCTCTGCCGACCCCATGCTGATCACGCTGCGCCGTAACGGCGCCGGCTCCGACGTCGGCCGCCCGCTGCCTACCATTGCGGCCAACGGCACCCATATCGGCATTGCCGAGCCGATCGTGCTTTCGCAGCACAACAGCGGCGCAGCCCGCACGACCGGCGAACCGCTGCCGACGATCACGACGGGCGGCGCGGCAACCGAAGACCGACCCGGCTGCGCCCGGCCCATGCTCGTCGAGCCTTTCGTGGTTTCCGCAGCCCATGGCGTCGCTGCGGACGAGCGCAACCCCCACGACCGCAGGGTCAAAAGCGTCGACGAGCCGCTGGGCACCCTGCATGCGGGCGGCGGCAAGTTCGGCATCGTCGAGCCGTTCATTCTCAATCGCCACGGTGACGGCTACGGCGAGACGCGCGCCCATTCGGTCGAGGAGCCGACGCCCACGGCGAACTGCGACGGCGGCGGATACCTGGTCGAGCCTTTCGTGCTTTCGCAGGCTTCGGGTGGCGCGCCCCGCACGGTCAGCGATCCTATCCCCACCGCGCCGACCGGCGGCGCGCATGCGCTTGTCACGGCCTATTACGGCGGGGCCTCGACATGCTCCAGCGATGCCGACCCTTTGCCTACGGTGACGACAAAGGACCGATTCGGCATCATCGTTCCGGTGACGCATGGCGGCGGCGAGGACCGGGCGCTCGACGTGGACGTCGACGGCCTGCCGACGATCACCGGGGCCAATCGGGGCGAGCTTGCCTTCATCACCGCGCAATTCGGCGAGCGGGAAGGTCAGGCCCCGCGCACGCATAGCCTCGACCAGCCATTGCCGGTCGGCCCCACGCTCGGGCAGGGATGCCTCGTGGAGCCGACGCCTCGCTACGACATCCTTTTCCGGATGCTTGAGCCGCATGAGCTGGCGGCCGCGATGGGCTTCACGACCGAGGAAACCAGTTACGAATTCGCCGGGACGAAGACCGACCAGATCAAGCAGATCGGCAATGCGGTTTCGGTCGCGAAGATGAAGGCATGCGTCGGCGCGCTCATGGCCGACGCTGCGCCGAAGGCCCGAAAGCCTGCCGAGGCGGAGTTTCGGGAGGCTGCGGAATGACGATCCGGATCCTCCAAGGCGATTGCTGCGAAGTCCTCAAGGCCCTGCCGGATCAGTCCGTGCATTGCGTCGTGACCTCTCCGCCCTATTACGGCCTACGCGACTACGGCGTCGCGGGACAGATCGGCCTTGAGCCATCCCCCGCGCTCTACGTGGACAGGCTGGTCGAGGTGTTCCGCGAAGTCTGGCGTGTGCTGCGCGACGACGGAACCTTGTGGCTCAATCTCGGCGACAGCTATGCCGGCAGCGGCCGCGGCGGGAATCCAGCCGATAGTCCTCACCAGAAACAGGCGACGAACCGCGGCTCGCGAGCGTTCTTCCATGACAATATGGTCGACAACGGCGTGATCGGCCGCAAATGGGTGAAGCCGCCGACCGGATGCAAACAGAAGGACTTGATCGGCATCCCATGGATGACCGCCTTCGCCCTTCGCGCCGATGGCTGGTATCTCCGATCCGACATCATCTGGCACAAGCCGAATCCGATGCCGGAGAGCGTGACCGACAGGCCGACGTCGGCGCACGAGCATGTCTTCCTGCTCTCGAAGACGCGAAACTACTATTACGACGCCGACGCCATCCGCGAGTCCGAATCGGTGCCGGATTGGGACGATGGTTCCCGCGTGTTCGGCGGCGTCAACAAGCATGGCGCCAATGTGCAGCACGGCCGCACGACCGGCCGGCGGGCGGTTGCCAGAAAGCGCGGACTTCCGCCACGCCACGCGCAATATGAAAGCAGCGACCAGAGCGGACTCGACCAGGTCGGCCGCGGCAGCGGCCGCAACGCCCGCAACGTCTGGACGGTGGCGACGCAACCCTTCCCGGAGGCGCATTTCGCCACCTTCCCGCCGCGCCTGATCGAGCCTTGCATCAAGGCCGGCGCGCCCCTCGGCGGCGTCGTGCTCGATCCCTTCGGTGGCGCAGGGACGACCGCGCTTGTCGCCGATCGGCTCCAGCGCAGCGCGATCCTGATCGAACTCAATCCCGATTACGTCGACATGGCCCGCCGCCGCATCGTTCACGACGCGCCCCTCTTGGTGAAGGAGGCCGCCGAATGATTCTCCGCGAAACGACGATCGGGGACTGCCGCCTTCTGCTCGGTGACTGCCGGGAGATTCTGCC